>DATIOC010000023.1:0-98409 GCA_035473555.1 Solirubrobacterales bacterium | reverse complement strand
CCACTGAGCTGAGTCCCCCTCGGCTCAACCGATGGACAAGGGCGCCCGGCGATCGTTGTACCGCGGTACAAAGGCATTTCCGAGCGCCTCCCATTAGGCTCTTTTGGCTCTTTCAACCAAGTGAGGAACTGACACAGCGATGACTCGTATCCGCCAGCAGAACGTGACCGCAGCACAGTGGAGCTCCAACGGTGAGTCCCTGGGCGCGCTCGATCTGACCCTGCCCGAGAACGCCGCCTTCGGCGCCAACGTCTTCGACGTCACGGTGCAGAAAGAACGGCTGCCCGAGGACGTCTTCGAGAAACTGCAGAAAACGCTGGAGGGCGGCGAGGCGCTCGACCCGAGCCTGGCCGACGCGGTCGCCGAGGCGATGATGGAATGGGCCCTGGAGAAGGGCGCCACCCACTACACCCACATGTTCCAGCCGCTGACCGGCTCGACCGCCGAGAAGCACGACTCCTTCTTCGAGCCCTCGGGCGACGGCAGCACGATCGCCGACTTCTCCGGCAAGGAGCTGATCCAGGGCGAGCCCGACGCCTCCTCGTTCCCGACCGGCGGCGTCCGCGCCACCTTCGAGGCCCGCGGCTACACCGCCTGGGATCCGACCAGCCCCGCCTTCATCCTCGAGAACCCGAACGGGGCGCTGCTCTGCATCCCGACCGCCTTCGCCTCTTGGACCGGCGAGGCGCTCGACGCGAAGATCCCGCTGCTGCGCTCGATGGACGCGCTCAGCCGCTCGGCGATCAAGGCGCTGCGGCTGCTTGGCGACGACGAGGCGAAGCGCGTCTTCACCACCGTCGGGCCCGAGCAGGAGTACTTCCTGATCGACGAGCAGTACTTCTTCGAGCGCCCCGACCTGATCGCGACGGGCCGC
The DNA here is from genome assembly GCA_035473555.1 of Solirubrobacterales bacterium. GTDB lineage: Bacteria > Actinomycetota > Thermoleophilia > Solirubrobacterales > 70-9 > VAYN01. The sequence goes on along the minus strand of DATIOC010000023.1, from coordinate 97,535 downwards.
ACCCTGTTCGGCGCCAAGCCGCCGAAAGGCCACGAGCTAGACGACCACTACTTCGGCTCGATCCCGGAGCGAGTGCTCGCCTTCATGATGGAGTCCGAACTGGAGATGCGGAAGCTCGGCATCCCGGTCAAGACCCGCCACAACGAGGTCGCGCCGGCGCAGTACGAGATCGCGCCGATCTTCGAGAACTCGAACGTCGGCTCCGACCACCAGCAGCTGCTGATGCAGACGCTGGAGAACGTCGCCCGCCGCTACGGCCTCGTCTGCCTCCTGCACGAGAAGCCCTTCGCCGGCGTCAACGGCTCCGGCAAGCACAACAACTGGTCGATGGGGACCGACACCGGCGCCAACCTGCTGAACCCGGGCGATACTCCGGCGGACAACATCCACTTCCTGTTCTTCTGCACCGCGGTGATCCAGGCGGTGAACAAGCACCAGGGTCTACTGCGGGCCTCGGTCGCCAACATCGGCCAGGACCACCGCCTCGGGGCCAACGAGGCGCCGCCGGCGATCATCTCGATCTTCCTCGGCGCCGAGCTCGACAAAGTGTTCGAGGCGATCGCGTCGGGCGAGGGCGACCCCAACACGCCGGCCTCGTTCCTCGACCTCGGCACCCAGGTGCTGCCGCCGCTGCCGATGGACGGCGGCGACCGCAACCGGACCTCGCCGTTCGCCTTCACCGGCAACAAATTCGAGTTCCGGGCGCTGGGGTCGAGCATGTCGCTCGCCTTCCCCAACACCGTCCTCAACACGATCGCCGCCGAGGCGATCGATGAGCTGGCCGGCAAGCTGGAGGAGAAGCTGAACGGCGGCACCGAGATGCCGCAGGCCGTGATCGAGATCGTCAAAGAGGCCTACCTGGCGAACAAGCGGGTCTGCTTCAGCGGCGACAACTACTCCGAGGAGTGGCACGCCGAGGCCGAGCAGCGGGGCCTGAAGAACCTGAAGACGACCCCCGACGCGCTGCCCGAGGTTCTCGCCGAGGACACCGTCGCGGCGTTCGAGAAGTACAGCGTGCTCTCCAAGCGCGAGCTCGAGTCCCGCTACGAGGTCTGGGTCGAGCAGTACGCGATCCGCGCCAACATCGAGGCGGAGGAGAGCTTCTCGATCGCCCAGACGCTGATCCTGCCGGCGGGCCTGCGCCAGCTGGCGCTGATCTCCGAGGCGGGCGTCTCGGCGCTCGAGGGCGAGGTCCGCGAGCTGGTTGACGAGCTGGTCTCGGCCCTCGGCGACCTGAAGGAGGCGAACGCCTACCCGGACGACCTCGAGGGTCTCGACTGGGCCGTCTACGCTCGCGACAGCCAGCTCTCGGCGATGGCCAAGGTCCGCGAGGCCGCCGACAAGCTCGAGCGCGTCGTCGCCGACGACCTCTGGCCGCTGCCGAAGTACGAGGAGATGCTGTTCATCAAGTAGGGCTTCGCTCAACCGCGCGGCTGGACTCGCATCTTGAGTCCGCCGCGCGGTGAGAGCGTCGGCATCTGGCGGATCGTCACCATGCGGCCGGGCAGGGACTCGATGCGGAGGCGCTGCAGGAGCTTGGTCGCCACCAGCTTCACCTCGGTCTGGCCGAAGCGCTTGCCGATGCAGATGCGTGAGCCGCCGCCGAAGGGGACGTAGGCGCCGCGCGGGAGCGCCGCCTTGCGCTCGCGGGTGAAGCGCTCGGGGATGAAGGCCTCGGGCTGGGGGAAGACCTCGGGCAGCCGGTGGCTGGCCCATGAGCAGTAGTTGACGTAGGCGTCCCTGGGCACCGTGTAGCCGCCGAACTCGAACTCGCGGACGGCCCGGCGCGGGCCGATCCAGGCCGGCGGGTAGAGGCGCAGGACCTCGTCGAGGACCATGTCCAGGTAGGGCATCTCTTTTTCCAGCTGCAGCGCGGTCGGGCTGGCGCCGCCGAGCACCTCGTCCTGCTCGGCGTGCAGGCGGCTGGTCACCTCGGGGTGGCGCGCCAGCTCGTGCAACATGAAAGTGAGGGTCGAGGTCGAGGTGTCGTGGCCGGCGAACATCAGGGTCATCACCTGGTCGCGGATCTCGGTGTCGGTGAATTCCTCGCCACCGGCGCCGCGGGCGCCGACCAGGAGGCTGAGGATGTCGCTGCGGCCCGGGTCGGGATGGGCGCGGCGACGGGCGATCTCGCCGAAGACGATCTCGTCGAGGACCTTGCGCGAGGCGACGAGCTTGCGCCACGGCGAGCCCGGGCCCCGCAGCAGGCGCAGGCCGAAGTCGATCCCGTAGTAGCCGAGAGCGCGCTCGAAATGCTCGGCCGCGGCGGCGCCCTTGCCGGCCTCGTCGGGGTCGAGGCCGAGCAGCGCCCGCATCGCGATCCGCATCGCCAGGTTGCGCATCCACTCGTAGACGTCGACGACCTCGCCGACCGGCAGCGCGGCGATCGCCTCATCGGCCTCGATCGTCATCGCCTCGGTCGCGGCGACGATCTGCTCGCGGTGGAAGGCGGGCATCATGATCGCCCGCGCCCTGTCGTGGTAGTCCTCGTCGACGGTCAGGAGGCCGTCGCCGAGCAGCGGAATCAGATCGCCGAAGCTCGACTCGCGCCAGTGGAAGTTCTCGGGATGGCCAACGGTGACGAAGTGGTTCGCCTCCGGACCGAGCATGAAGACGACCCGCGAGTGCAGCAGCCGCAAGCTGAAGATCGGGCCGAACTCTTCGTAGGCGCCGAGCAGCAGCGGCAGCGGGTCGTGGGCGATCTGGTGGGTACGGGCCCAGCTGAAGTCAGTGTGGCCGGGAGGGAACTTCCCCCTCTCCCGCCACTCGTCGGCAAAGTCGCCGACCACCCTGCGCATTGGGTTGACGGACATCTCCGGGGGGCGAGCAACCGGGACGCTGGTGTCGACCGTAGCCATGCGCGGCATCGTAACTGGCTAGCTGGCCAGTTACGGGAACAGGCTCGGTTGCTACTGCTGCTGCTCGTTCCTGCCGCTCGGAGGGCCCCCGTCACTGTGGCCATCCCCATGCTGAGCAGGCGGAGTAGCCTCTGGCGCCCAGGGATTGGGTATGTCGATCCCGATGGGGGTGGGGGCAGGAATCGAGACCCCGTGCTTTTCGAGTCTTCTGGGATCCGGGACCTTCGGCAGTGGTTCTACCCGTCGTTCACTCATCTTCGCCGATGGTAGTTGACTCAGCTGGCGTGTAGTCGGCAAAAGCAACGCTCGCGACTGCCTCAGAAGCAATGAAGACTCCGCCCCTGCCGGGCATCTGTTTCAGCCGACCACCTACCTTCAGCAGTTCGGCGTCTAGGACCAGACCCCGTCCGTCGGCATGGAAATCGGCGCTGCCGCCCTCTGCCATGACGCCAAAGACATCACCCCCGTCGCGAAGTCGGACATGTACAAGCTGAGGACTTTCAGCTCGGGTCAACCTTTCCAACAATCGATCCCAGGCGAAGGAAAAGGAAAAGGCCTGGATGACGAGGTCGCCGGGCTTGCCATAAGCCCGGGGAGAATCTGCGCGGCGCCTCATTTCAACCTGGAGGGCGATGCGAACCCCCAGCCAAAGGAACGCGCGAAGGGCCGCTCCCAGCGTCACGCTTGATACGAGCATGCGCCATGACAGGGCAACGTAAGCCGCTACCTGCTCGTGCCCTCCTTGCCCCGATGCATCCAGAACCGTCGCGAGCCGGTCGTCGGCTTCGAAACACAAGACCGCAAAGCCCCAGACGAGGAGGCCTAAGAGGAGGTAGCTGGCGCCGGCTCGCGCACCTCCTCGCTCTCGCAACTGCGGACGTCCGTACTCGAGGAACTCAAGCACGATGATGCCCGGAATCGCCCCAAGGGCGAACGTCGCCAGCGCTTCGAAACTTCCCGCCATGAACCGAGCCTTCTCGATTTGGCCTCACGTATGGCGCGACGAATGCAAATTCCTTGAGAATTCTTCTTAACCAAAAGCAGTCGCCAATGGCTAATCAGCCAGCCGTGGCGGCCAGCTGGCCGCAGGCGGCGTCGATGTCGCGGCCTCGGGTGAGGCGGACGGTGGCGGTTACCCGGTGCTCGGCGAGGATCGCGCGGAAGCGCTCGATCCGCTCGGGCGAGGAGCCGTCGTAGGCGCCGGTCGGGTTGTAGGGGATCAGGTTGACCTTGTAGCCGCGGGGGTCGAGCAGCCGGGCCAGTTCGCGGGCGTGCTCGGGGTGGTCGTTGACGCCGTCGAGCATCACGTACTCGACGAAGACCTTGCGGCGGCGGGCGGCGCGGTAGCGCTCGCAGGCGGCCAGCACCTCGGCGATCGGGTAGCGCTCGTTGACCGGCATGATCTGCGAGCGCAGGCCGTCGTTCGGGGCGTGCAGGGAGAGGGCGAGGCTGACTGGCATCTGGCACTCGGCGAGGCGGTCGATGCCGGGCACCCAGCCGACGGTGGAGATCGCGGTGCGGCGGTGGGTGACGCCGAGGTCGGGCAGCGCTTCGCAGGCGGCGAGGACGTTGTCGATGTTCATCGTCGGCTCCCCCATCCCCATGAAGACGACGTGGTCGATCGCTTCGGCGCGGCGGAAGTGGAGCGCCTGGTCGAGGATCTCGTCGACCTCGAGGTTGCGGCCGAACTTCATCTGCCCGGTGGCGCAGAAGCTGCAGGTCAGCGGGCAGCCCGACTGCGAGGAGAGGCAGACCGAGCGGCGGCCGTCGCGGTAGCGCATCAGCACCGCCTCGATCGGCCGCCCGTCGGCGGTGTGGAAGAGCGTCTTCACGGTGCCGTCGTCGGACTTCGCCTCGGCGGCGACGGTCAGGGTCGAGAGCGGCACCCCCGCCTCGAGCCGCTCGCGCAGCGCCGCCGGCAGGTTCGTCATCTCCTCATAAGAGGAGACGCCGCGCGCGACCCACTCCCACACCTGCCCGGCGCGGTAGGAGGGCTCCCCCGTCTCGGCCAGGGTCGTGGTCAGCAGCTCGCGGTCCATGCCGCGAGTCTAGGGACCGTGGATCTTCTCGCCGCGCTCGAGCATGGCGACGAATTTGTGCAGGCGACGTTCGCGGGTCTCGGGCTTTTTCGCACCGTTCAGCCGGTAGACGATCGCGTAGCGGTTGGCGCTGTCGAGACCGGCGAAGAACTCGGCGGCGGCCGGGTTGGCGTCGAGCGCGCGCTGCAGGTCCTCTGGGACCACGGCGGTCCGCTGCCCCTCATAGGCAGCCTCCCAGCGGCCGTCGGCCTTCGCCGCCTCGACCTCGGCCAGCCCCGCCGGGCGCATCTGCTCCGCCGCGATCAGCGCTTCGGCCTTCTCGCGGTTGATCTTCGACCAGCGCCCGCGGGGCCGGCGCGGGGTGAACCGCTGCAGGAAGTAGGTCTCGTCGAGGCCGCGCTTCTGGCTGTCGATCCAGCCGAAGCAGAGGGCCAGCTCCAGCGCCTCGGCGTAGGTGACGCTGCGCTTTCCAGTGCCCTTCTTGGCGATCTTCAGCCAGACGCCGTCGGAGGAACCGCAGTTCTTCTCCAGCCACGCCTCCAGCTCGCCGGGGTCGGCGAAGAGGTGGATCGGCAGATCGTCGGCCATCTGCGGCCGAGCTTATGTCGCTACAAGCCAGCGGCGTCGGCGAGGAGGTCGACCTGGGCCGGGTCGCTGGAGCTCGGGAAGAGGAAGAGCTCCTGGCAGCCGGCGTCGGCGAAGGCGGAGATCGCCCCCTGGACGGCCTCGGCGTCCTTCGCCGCCGAGTCGGCGATGAAGTTGGCGACGTCCTCGCCGAGCCAGGCGTAGTAGTCGGTCAGGTAGGCCTTGGCGTCCTCCTCGGCGCGGTCGCCGAGCGAGAAGTAGGCGAGGGCGGCGTTCTGCGGGGGCTCGCTGCGGCCCGACTCCGACCAGGCCCGCTCGAAGTCCGCCCGCCACTCGGCGAACTGCTGCGGCGGCGCTCCGGCGGCGATCCAGCCGTCGCCGAACTTGGCGGCGCGCTTGAAGGAGGCCTCGACCGAGCCGCCGACGAGGACCCGCGGGTGCGATGCCGTGCCCGGCCCCATCTCGTCGCCCTTCCAGACCTCCCAGATGCGCTCCAGCATCGCGTCGAGGTCCTTGCCGCGCGTCTCCGTCTGGACTTCGGCGATCTCGTAGTCGTCGTCGCGGCCGCCGAGTCCGATTCCCAAAGTCATCCGGTGGCCGGAGAGCGCGTGCAGGCTGGCGACCTGCTTGGCCAACGCCACTGGGTTGCGCCGCAACGGCCCGAGCAGGACCGTGGTCGCGAGGCCGATCCGCTCGGTCACCGCCGCGGCGGCGGCGAGCGCGACCAGCGGCTCCAGGTTCGGATAGGCGATGCGGTCGATCGTGCCGAGGCTGGAGAAGCCGCGAGCCTCGGCCCGCCGTGCCCACTCCGTCAACTGCTCCCCCGTGGTTCCCGGCACTGCGTTGGGAAGGCCGATCGCGACGTCCATGGTTCCTCACTTCCTGATTTGGGGCGTGGAATCACCCTAGCCAACCGCCATCGTGGCCATGCCGCCTCTGCCACCTTTACTGTCAGTAACCCTTGGTTCCAACCGTCTACAGCCCGCTGGCCAGGCATCACCCGATCGGCGCTTCGACCGGGTACCTGACCCATTTGCGGGGCGATTGGCAGGGCCTTGTGGACGCAGTCGAGCACACCTCTACCTTCGCCACCGAGCTCGCGGCCCTCTCGGAGCCAGAGCTGGAGGGACTTCGTAGCTTCCTCGTCGATACCGACCCGCTTCCGTTCCGGTATCTCAGCGTCCACGCTCCCGTCAAGCACCTCGAGGTCGACGAGGGAGAAATGGTCGACTGGTTGCTTTCGCTGCCGCCGCAGGTCAGCGCCATCGTCGCCCACCCCGACACCATCGACGACCCCCAGCTGTACCGGTCGCTTGGGAGTCGTTTGGTGATCGAGAACATGGATCGCCGCAAGCAGGCCGGGCGCACCGCCGATGAGCTGGCACCGGTCTTCGAGCAGCTGCCGGACGCCGGCTTCTGCTTCGACATCGCCCACGCCTGGTCGATCGACCCGACGATGAAAGTTGGCGGCGAGCTGTTGGATCGCTACAGCGGCCGCCTGCGACACGTCCACCTCAGCTCACTGCAGGACGGCAAGCACGTACCGGTTCTCCCCGAGCACGATGCCCTCTTCCAGCCCCTCCTAGACCGCTGTCGCGACGTCCCTTGGATACTCGAGGCCGAGAGTCCGACGCACTGGCTGCAACAGGCGGCCTGAACCGCCTGGAAGCGGCCAGCGGGGTGACGTTCCCCGCCCTGCTCGCTGCGCGTGAGCGAACGCTCGACCAGCTCGAGAAGAGGCGCCGTTCGATGCGGACGCTCGAGCGGGACACAGACGTAGCCGTCGTCCTGATGGGGTCGTGGGGCCGGTTGGAGGCAACGGGCGGCAGCGACGACGACTTCATGTGCCTCGTCGACGGGGAGCCGCGATCAGAGGACGAGGTTCGGCCGTCGATCAAGGAGGCCTGGAAGGCACTGGGCAGCTCGGCGAAGGCGCCGGGAAAAGAGGACATCTTCGGCGTACCCGTGTTCTCTCCAACCTACGCACGATCGGGTTGGACGACGATGGAAACAGGAACCTCACGCGCAGGATGCTGCTCCTTCTCGAGTCGAAATCCGCAGCCGGGGATGAGGTCTCGGAGAAGGTCAAGCAGGAACTGATCGACAGCTACCTGCGGGACGTGAGCCTGGACTATCACCCGCCCCGGTTCCTGCTCAACGACATCTTCCGGTACTGGCGGACGATCGCCGTCGACTTCGAGAGGAAACACAGGGATCGCTACGGCAGGGAGTGGGGCTTGCGAAACGCAAAGCTGCGCACCTCGCGCCCACTGCTGTTCGCAAGCGGCTTGCTGCCAGCGCTTGAATGCCGGCGCCTGCGCAGCCAGGACTACTCGCCCTTCCTGGCCGAGCAGTTCCGGGCCCCGCCCCTCGACAGGGTCGCCGCCTGCTTCCTACGGCACGGCCGCGCGGACTCGGGGGTCAGGACGCTGCTCGCCTATGACTCCTTCCTGGCGATGCTCGACGACAAGACGACCCGCACCGAACTGGAAACGCTCGATTACGAGAAGCGCGCCGACTCGGATACCTACCGGAGCGCCAAACAACTCGGCGAAGACATCCGCGAGGGTCTGCTCTCACTGATGTTCGAGACCCGCGACCTTTACGAGATGGTGCGCGAGTACGCGATCCTTTAGTCGCATCCAGGCTCTCACGGCAGCTCAACCAGGAGCCGGTCGAGCGCTTCGCGGGCGTAGCCGAATACGCGCTCGTCGCGGCTGAGCCGGTAACGCGAGTTGACGCCCATCACCAGCGCCCAGAGCTCGAAGGCGAAGCGCTCGGGCCGCTCGACGCCGGCGATCCGCGCTTGGCGCTCGAGCTCCCCCAGCCAGGCGTCCAGAGCGGCGGCGATCGCGTCGCGGACGGGGCCGGGACGGTCGTCGTACTCGGCCGAGGTCGCTGCCCAGAAGCAGCCGCCGGAGTAGGAGTCGAGCTGGGCCAGGTAGCGCTCCCCCATCGCCCGGATCCGCGGCGCGCCCTCGGGGGCGTCGAGCGCGGGGACGATCACCTTCTCGCGAAAGCGCTGCGCCGCGGCATCCACCGTCGCCAGCTGCAGCTCCTGCTTGGAGCCGAAGTGGGCGAAGAGGCCGCTCTTGCTCATCTGCAGCTCCGCCGCCAGGCGGCCGATCGTCAGGCCCTCGAGCCCCTCGACCGAGGCGACGTCGACGGCGCGGTCGAGGATCGAGGCCCGCGTCGCCGATCCCTTTTGGGTGACGGGAGTCACAGACGCAGGGTACAAAAAAGCACGAACGTTCGTTAGAACCGCCGGGCAGGCCGGCGGCCACAAAGGGAGAGCGATATGGGCGAGTACGCGGTGAAGAAGATCGACGACATGGAGGCGGTGTTCCTCGGCGCCTTCAAACGAGCGCGGGCCGAGCTCGGCGTCGAATCGTTCGGGCTGCAGGTGATCGACATGCCGCCGGACTACGAGAACTACCCCGAGCATGACCACGCCGAAGATGGCCAGGAGGAGGTCTTCATGGCGATCCGGGGCGGCGGCGAGATCGAGATCGACGGCGAGCGCTTCCCGCTCGACCCCGACCACATGGCGCGGGTCGCCGCCGGCACGAAGCGGAAGGTCTGGCCGGGGCCCGAGGGGATCCGGATGGTGATCGTCGGCGGCGTCCCCGGCGCGGTCTACGAGGCTCCCGAGGTGAGCAAGCTCGGCGAGCCCGATCCGATGCGAAGCTGAGATATCGGGATAGGCTGGGGCCCGATGCGTCGCATCTCGTCCCTGGCCGCCCTCATCTTCCTCGCCGCGCTGGCGCTGCCGGCGGTCGCTCCCGCGCAGACCTCGACCCATAAGGAAGACGCGATCGTCGTCATCTCCGGCGACGTCGACGTGCCCCGCGGGGAAACCGTCGAGGGCGTCTACGTCATCAGCGGCGATGCCCGGATCGCCGGGCGGGTCGATGGCGACGTCGTCCTCGTCTCCGGCGACGTCGTCGTCAACGGCAGGATCGACGGCGACCTGATCACGATCAGCGGCCAGGCCCGCCTGCTGCCGCGGGCTTTCGTCGACGGCGACGTCCGCTACGGCGACGAACGGCCGATCGTCGCCGGCAGCGCCATCGTCCGCGGCGACGTCACCAAGAAGGGCGGCCTCGACTCGCTCGACCTCTTCCCCTTCCTCGGGGCCTTGATCTTCCTGATCGGCACCTTTGTCTCCACCGCGGTCTTCGGGGCCCTGCTGCTGCTGATCGCTCCGCGCGCCGCCGACGCGGTCGAGGCCCGGTCCCACGAGCGGATCGGGCCGATGATCGCGATCGGCATCGCGATCGCTATCGCGCTGCCGATCGCAGCGGCAATCGCAGCCGTGACCATCGTCGGGCTGCCGCTGGCGTTCGTGATCCTCCTCGCCCTGCTGCCGCTGGCATCGATCGCCTACTGCGCCTCGGCTTGGGTCCTGGGACGGCGCATGGTGAAGGCGCCGCGCAACCGCTTCCTCGCCTTCCTTGCCGGGCTGGCGGTGCTGGAGGTGGTGAGCTTCGTGCCGGTCGTTGGCTGGCTGGTCGGCCTAGCGGCGGCCGTCTTCGGCTTCGGCCTGATCGGCGCCGCTATCGGTTCTGCTCGGCAGGGTCCGGCGCCGGCTCGAAGCCCGGACAGCTGAGCACCGGCAGCCGCGGGTAGCGCGGGTAGGCGGGCTCGGAGCGCGAGCGCTCGCAGAGCGAGAAGACCGAGCCGCGCGTGTTCGGCACCAGGCGCTGGTGCCGGCAGCGGTCGCAGAGGCCGGCCTGGGGTCGCTGGGGCGCCATGACGCGAACCTAATCCATCGCCGCACCCGGAAACTGCGGCCTCGGGGTGGGCGGGTCGCGCCTTGCCGGGGCCTAGCCTTAGTCGGGCATGCGAACCGCGACCCTCTTCGACGCCGACGCGGCCTCCTACACCGGGACGGTGGAGGTGATCGGCGTCATCTACAAAGCCGAGGACGACGGCTACGCGGTGCTCGAGGTCCAGGAGACCGAGTCCGGCGAAGGCTTCGCCCTGGTCGGGCCGGTGGCCCACCTCGACGCCGGCGACCGGGCCGAAGTCAGCGGTGAGTGGCAGACCCACAACCGCTACGGGCGCCAGTTGCGGGCACAGGGCGCGCTGCCGCTCGACCCGGCCGACCGCGAGGGCCAAGTCGCCTACCTGACCTCGCTGCGCCACATCGGCCAGAAGCGGGCCGAGTCCCTCTGCGACGAGTACGGCGAGGGTGTCCTGCAGGCGATCGCCGCCGACCCGCAGCGGGTCTTCGGCTCGCTGCGCGGGGTCAGCGCCGACCAGGCCGCGGCGGCGACCCAGTCCTGGTTCGCCAGCCGCGCGATCCGCGACCTCCACGTCCAGTTGGCGCCACACGGACTCGCCCACCTCGCGGCGCCGATCCACGCCCGCTACGGCGAGCAATCGATGACCGTCCTGCACGAGGACCCCTACCGGCTGACCGAGGTGCCGGGGGTCGGCTTCGTCCGCGCCGACAAGATCGCCCTCGCCGCCGACGTGCCGCCGGAGTCGAGCCGCCGCGCCCAGGCGGCGGCGCTCTACGCGCTGATCGAGGCCGAGCAGCAGGGCAACAGCTACCTGCCGCTGGAAGAGCTGGGGCGGCGCACGGCGCGGCTGATCGGGCTCGCCGCCGACCCCGACGTGCTGGTGGAAGCGCGGGGGCTGGTGGACGACGAGGGGCGCATCTACCGAGCCGGCACGCTGGAGAGCGAGCGCGCCGTGGCGGCGACGCTTGCCGTCCGCGCCGCCGCACCCCCCCACCTCGACCACGACCCCGGCGAGACGCCGCGCGACGACCTCACCGACGAGCAGTGGGCGGCGGTGCGGGCGGCGTTCGGGGCGCGGGTGTCGGTCCTCACCGGCGGCCCCGGCGTCGGCAAGACCAAGTGCACGAAGGAGATCGTCGCCGAGGCCGAAGCGGCGAACGCGACGATCGCGCTCTGCGCGCCGACCGGGCGCGCGGCGCGGCGGCTGGAGGAAGCGACCGGCCACGAGGCGATGACGATCCACCGCCTGCTGGAGTGGATGCCGGGCCGGGAACCGGCGTTCCGCCCGGGGCGGCCGCTGCCCGCCGACCTGGTGATCGTCGACGAGTCCTCGATGCTGAACCTGCGCCTCGCCGAGGTGCTGCTCGGCGGCCTCGCCGAGAGCACCCACGTCGTCCTCGTCGGCGACGCCGACCAGCTGCCGCCGATAGGCGCCGGCAAGCCGTTCGAGGACCTGATCTCCTCCGGCGCGGCGCCGGTCGTGCGGCTGACCCAGATCTTCCGCCAGGCGGCGCGCTCGATGATCACCACCGCCGCACACGAGATCAACCAGGGCCGGCCGCCCCACCTCGAGCCCGGCCCCGACCAGGACCACGACTTCTTCTTCATCGAGCGCGCGACGCCGGAGAAGGCGCTGGAGACGGTGGTCGAGGTGGTGGCCGAGCGGGCGCCGTCGAAATTCGCCGTCGACCCGATCCGCGAGGTCCAGGTGCTGGCGCCGATGTACCGGGGTCCGGTCGGGATCGACGTGCTCAACGAGCGGCTGCAGGCGGAGCTGAACCCGGACGGCAAGCGCGCGCTCAGCGACCGCTTCCGGATCGGCGACCGCCTGATCCAGACCCGCAACTCGCACGAGCTGGGGCTGATGAACGGCTCGATCGTCTTCCTCCGCCGCGACGACCCCGACGAGGAGACGATCGTCGTCGACACCGACGACGGCGGCTCGCTGGTCATCCCCTACGGCGAGACCGGGACCCTGCGGCTCGCCTACGCGATCTCGGTCCACAAGGCGCAGGGCTGCGAGGTGCCGGTCGTGGTCGGTGTCTGCCACCGCTCCCACTCGCGGATGCTGAACCGCCCGCTCCTCTACACGGCGATCACCCGCGCCCGCAACAGCTGCGTGCTGGTCGGCGACCAGGCCTCGCTCGCCTCGGCGGTGCGGCGCGACGACAGCGGCGGCCGCCACTCCGGCCTGGCCGAGCGGCTGCGCGGCTGAAGCCTCCCCACCTCGGCGCCATCTAGCCTTGCCGGGTGGAGAGGAACCGCCTGCCCTGGGCCGAGATCGGGATCACCCTCGCCGGGATCGCAGTGATGGCGCTGATCGTGATCGCCGTCGACCCGCTGCGGGACTCGGTGACGGCGGCGCTGCAGGGCGACCACGACGAGGTCCGCAACCAGATCGACGAGCTCGGCTTCTGGGGGCCGCTGCTGATCCTCGCCCTGGCGATCCTCCACGCAATCGTCTTCTATCCGGCCGAGATCGTCGACGCTGCGGCCGGCTTCGCCTACGGGTTCTTCCCGGCGCTGGCGCTGATGACGGTCGGCTGGCTCCTCAACGGGCTGGTCTGCTGGGCGATCGGCCGCTCGATCGCCAGGCCCCTGCTCGACCGCTGGTTCGGGGCGGAGCGCTTCGAGCGGGTCGAGCGCTCGATCGAGCGCGGCGGCGCGACGCTGCTGATCGCGATGCGCCTGATCCCGATCCTGCCCTTCAGCATCGTCTCCTACGCGGCGGGGGCGGCGCGGGTGCCGCTGGGCCGGTTCCTCTGGACGACGGCGGTCGGGTACTTGCCGATCACCGCCCTCTCGGTGTACTTCGGCACGCGGCTCGAGGACGTCTCGATCACCGACCCGCTGGTGATCGGCAGCGGTCTCGCCCTGCTGGCGCTGCTGGGCGCCGGCCACTGGACGATGCGACGCCAGGCGCGCCGCGGCGAGGCCTGAAGAGCCCCAGCAGCCGCGGCCGAGCTCAGCCGGCCGCGACGACGCGGAAGCTGAAGCTGGCCGGGGTCTGGTCGACCAGCCCGGTGGAGCCGCGCGCCTTGACCTTGACCACGTGGCGGCCGATCGCGAAGCGGCGCACCAGCTTCTGCGCGCAGAAGGCGAACGGCGAGCGGTCGACCTTGCAGAGGAAGGTGGCGCCGGGCTGATCGGCACTGAAGCGGAAGACGACCTGGGCGCTGCTCCCCCGCGTCCTCACGGTCGCCGCCGGTCGCTTGGCGAAGGTGGTCGCAGGGGCGCGGAGTTCCGGCGGCGGCTGGGATTCCGTCGGCGGCGTGGTCGGGGGCGGCGTCACCGGTTTGACCGGTGGAACGGGGGGATTTTCCGATCCCCAGTTGCCGGGCGCGACGAAGACCGGGCCGGCGGCGTTAGGCGGTTCGCAGGTCGCCGGCGACGGGAAGGGCGGGCCGGTTTCGATCGCTTCCAGCGCCCCGACGGTTTCGACCAGACCGCCGCCGACCGCGCAGGGGCCGAAGGCGCCGACCGGAGCGGCGCTGGAGGCGAGGGCTTCGCGCACTTCGGCGGGCGAGGCGCCGGGTTCGTCGTCGAGGAGCAGGGCCGCGGCGCCGGCTGCGTGGGGCGCGGCGGCGGAGGTGCCGCAGAAGCGCCAGACGCCGGGTTCGAATTTCGGCTGGATGGCAAAGAAGGTCGTCGCGCCGCAATCGGTGGCCGCGACCTCGGGCCTCGAGAGTTCTTCCGGCGCAGGCAGTTCCGCCGCCGGCCCGGCACCTTCGACCGGGCCGAAGTAGTGGGTCGCCGGCCCGCGGGACGAGTACGGCTCGGGTTCGGCGCTGTCGTTGAAGGGGACCGCGCCGACGGCGATCGCGCCGGCAGCGGCCGCATGGCCGTAGATGCTCGGCCCGACCACGTCGCCTCCCCCGGATTTGGGGTACTCGACGCCGCTGACCCCGCCGCCGTTCTGGAGGAGGATGAACTTGAGGCGCGGATCATTGGGACCGGAGAACTTGTTGATCACCAGCTGCACGGTCTTCTCCGCCGAGCTTTCGTTTTCCCACTGGACGATCTCCACCGGTTGCTGGGTGCCGCCGACGTTTTCTTCCGCCGAGCCGGTCAGCACTTTGCCGTTGGAGTCGAGCAGGACCGCGTCGAGGTCGGTTTCGACCCCTTCCCACGGTTCGGCCCACTGCAGGTCGAGGCTGAGGACTTCGTGCGGTTCGACCTCGATCCCGAAGGTGCGATCGGTTGCGGCGCCCGGGTTGAAGTCCAAGCAGTGGCTGCCGTTGAATTCGGCGAGCGCCGCGACTTCCTGCGGGCAGCCGCCGGAGTCGCGGTATTCCGGCGCTTCCCAGGAGGCGATTTCGTTGCCTTCGCCGTCGAAGAGGTTGTCGTTGCCGGCGGCCGAGAGGTAGGTGGCGCCCGCTTCGGCGACCCGGTTCACCGCGACCGCTACCGGGCCGTCCTGGAAGAAGGGCTCTTCGAAGTAACCGACGTCGTCGACGATTACCTGCGAGCCCGCGCCGCCTTCGATCACCGGCTTGGCGAGGTCTTCGATCCCTTCGGCGAAAGCGAGTTCGCCGTTGAAGGCGCTGTTGAAGGCGAGTTCGGCGCTCGGCGCCATGTCGTGGACGATCTGCAGCATCGCCCGCCCCTCGTCGAAGGAGGCTTCTTCCCCTTCGTAGTCCCTGAGGTCTTCGACCGCGGTCGACTGGCCGGGGCAGGTGTTCCGTTTGCCGGGCAGGTCCTTGGAGAGGACGTCCCGCGGCAGTTTGGTCGCGACGGGCCCGCCCGCGATCGCTTCCGTCGCCTGGTTGAGGGAGTCGGAGAGGACGCCGACGGTGACGCCTTCGCCCTCGACTTCGAAGGGCGCTTCCCGCACCGGCGGTACGTTCAGCTGGTTGACGCCCTCGGAGACGACGCTGCCGCCTTCGCATTCGCTGAAGGCCCTGAGGATCGGCGCCCGGACCTGGGTCACGGCGGCGACGTTTGGCACGGCCGCGAGGTCCGCGAGCCTGACCTGCGGCACCGAGGCGGTGACCCGCTGATAGGGCCGGCTGACGGCGAGCACCCGTGCCCCGGCATCGCGCAGCTGCGGCAGCGCCGCGATCGCGCCGCGGTCGAGGCGAACGTCGACCAGCACCCTCCCCCCGTCGCGGACAAGGCTGCCGGGACCATCGACCGCCACGCCGGCGAGCCGCGCCTGCCTGGCCGCCGGCAGCGAGCGGACCGCAGGCTTGGCAAGCGTCGTCAGCGCGGGCGAAAGCGGGCTCGCGCTCTTCTTCAGAAGAGAGGCCGCGGAGCTCGCGGGCGACAGGCAGGCAAGGGCGAGCAGGGCAAGAAACAGCGTTGCGCTGCGGCGGGACAAGAGCATGGCTGGAAGCATTCTCTCCCCGTATCGGCGCTTCGGGCGCCCAACCTGACCCCTGCGCCCCAACCCCGCCAGGCCCGCCTTTCGGCACCGTGCCACCGGGAGATCCTGCTACGGTCCCCTTCGTTAGGGCCGGTGAGTACCGGCGAAAGTTGTGCGTAGCGCTCGCAGTCGTTGCTTTTGCATCCTCCGCGTTCGCAGCACATGAAGTGGAGGCAATGCATGCCGACTGGAACTGTCAAGTGGTTCAGTGACGACAAGGGCTACGGGTTCATCACGCCCGACGACGGCTCGAAGGACGTCTTCGTCCATCACAGCGCGATTCTGGGCGAGGGCTTCAAGTCCCTCACCGAGGGCGCCAAAGTGAGCTACGAGTCCGAAGAAGGCCCGAAGGGTCCGGCCGCAGCGAGCGTTCAGCAGCAGTAGCTTCGCCGCAAACGCTTTAATAACGGGACTCGTCTAGGCGGGTCCCGTTTTTTTATGTCTGTGGGCTGTTCGGTGGTTCAGGGCCGAGCAGTCCAAGGACGCAGGAGCGATTGTGCTCTGCACATGAGCGACGAGGACGCAGGAATGCGAAGTGCCATGAGCCACCGAACAGACCTCAGAAACATTGCGATCATTGCCCACGTTGACCACGGGAAGACGACCCTGGTCGACGCGATGCTGTGGCAGACCGGGACCTTCCGCAAAGGCCAGGACGTCGCCGACCGGGTGATGGACTCGATGGACCTCGAGCGCGAGAAGGGGATCACGATCCTCGCCAAGAACACCGCCGTCACCCGCGACGGCGTCAAGTTCAACATCGTCGACACCCCCGGGCACGCCGACTTCGGCGGCGAGGTCGAGCGGGCGCTGACGATGGTTGACGGGGCGCTGCTGCTGGTCGACGCGAGCGAGGGGCCGCTGCCGCAGACGCGCTTCGTCCTGCGCAAGGCGCTGGAGCGCAAGCTGCCGATCATCCTCGTCGTCAACAAGGTCGACCGCCCGGACGCGCGCATCGCCGAGGTCGTCGACGAGGTCTACGAGCTGTTCATGGATCTCGACGCGGACTCCGAGCAGATCGACTTCCCGATCGTCTACACCAACGCCAAAGAGGGATGGGCGGCGCTCGAAGAAGGCGTCGAGGGCACCGACCTGACCCCGCTGCTCGACCTGATGCTGGAGAAGATCCCGGCGCCGCAGTACGACCCGGGGACCCCGCTGCAGGCGCACGTAACCAACCTCGACGCCTCGCCCTACGTCGGCCGGCTGGCGATCTGCCGCGTGCACCAGGGGAACATCCGCTCCGGCCAGCAGCTCGCCTGGTGCCGGGCCGACGGCAGCATCCAGCGCGCCGCGGTCTCCGAGCTCTACGTCACCGAGGGCCTGGACCGGGTCCCAGCCGACGAAGCCGGGCCCGGGGAAATCATCGCCGTCGCCGGGATCGAAGAGGTGACGATCGGCGAGACGCTGGCCGACCCGGAGAACCCGCAGCCGCTGCCGGTGATCACCGTCGACGAGCCCTCGCTCTCGGTCGTGATCGGGATCAACACCTCGCCGCTGGCCGGCACCCAGGGCGGCGACAAGCTGACCGCCCGCCAGATCCGCTCGCGCCTGGACGCCGAGCTGATCGGCAACGTCTCGCTGCGGGTCAACGACACCGAACGGCCCGACGCCTGGGAGGTCCAGGGCCGCGGCGAGCTGCAGCTGGTCGTGCTGCTGGAGATCATGCGGCGCGAGGGCTTCGAGCTGACCGCGGGACAGCCGCAGGTGGTCACCCGGGAGATCGAAGGCAAGACGCACGAGCCGGTCGAGCGGCTGGCGATCGACGTCCCCGAGGAGCACGTCGGCGACGTCACCCAGATGCTGGCCGGGCGCAAGGGCCGGCTCGAACAGATGGTCAACCACTCGACTGGGTGGGTGCGGATGGAGTACCTGGTCCCGGCCCGCGGCCTGATCGGCTTCCGCACCGAGTTCCTCACCGTCACCCGCGGCAGCGGCCTGCTGCACCACGTCTTCGATCGCTGGGAGCCCTGGGCGGGCGAGCTGCGCACGCGCCAGACCGGCTCCCTTGTCTCCGACCGCCGCGGCCAGACCGCCGGCTACTCGCTGCAGAGCCTGCAGGACCGCGGCACGCTCTTCGTCGGCTCCGGCGAGGAGGTCTACGAAGGGATGATCGTCGGCGAGAACTCCCGCTCCGACGACCTCGACGTCAACCCGACCAAGGCCAAACAGCAGACCAACATGCGCGCCGCCAGCGCCGACGTGCTGGTCCGGCTGGCGCCGCCGACCCGGCTCTCGCTCGAAGGCGCCCTCGAGTTCGTGCGCGAGGACGAGTGCGTCGAAATCACCCCCGAAGCGGTCCGCCTGCGCAAGGTCGAGCTCGACAAAACCTCGCGCCTCAAGGCCTCGAAGAAACGCGACACCGCGCCCGCGCGTTAGCTGCGCCTCCGCTGCCCGAGCAGCCGCGCGACCCGCCGGATCACCTCGTCCGGTTCGCGCTCGAGACGCGGCCCCGTGACTCGCGTCATCCCTATGCCGACGAGGAGCAGATCCTCCTGGCGCTTGCGATCGCGCTCGAACGCGGCGCGCGTCCCGTGCGTCTCGTAGACGTCCAGTTCCACGACGAAGCGAAACTCCGGCCAGTAGCAATCAAGCTCGAACCCGTGCTCGACGTAGTTGGTGTGAGGCTGCGGCAGGCCTGCCGCGAGACAGAGTTCGAGGAAACGTTTCTCCAAGCCGGAGCGGGTGAAGCTGGTGGGTTTGTAGAGCGCAATCGCGCGGCGCAGACGTTTGTGCCCATGGTGTCCCACGGTCTTCGCAAGCAGGTCTTCGACCGCCCGCAGGTCGAAAAGCCCCAGCTCTTCCGAGCGCTCGACCAGCTTCTCCAACCAGTCAAAGCGAACGGTTGCGGCCAGGTCGAGAAGCGTCCGGGGCAGCGAAGTCACAGGAATCATCTCTCGCAGGTTTCGATCCCGAGGTGAAAGGGAGCGGGCTTCGTGAAGGCGGATTGGCGGCCGGCGCTTGCGATGAAGCGGAGTGCTTACAGAAGCAGGTAAGGGAGAGGCATTCGTGAGATCCCAGAGCCATGCGGCTGAAACGTGACTCAAAACCGCTTCGGGTCCGCAGGCGAGGACGGCGGCCAAGCATCTGCCGTGCAACGAGAGACGAACGTGGCCGACGGCGTAGACGCCCGGGTGGAGTCGATGCAGGTGACCGGCCTCAACGGCGCGAGACACGGCGCTGCGGGAATAGCCGAGTGGGCCGGTCAGCTGACGAATCGATACAACGCCATGCTGCCGCTCTGCGAGATCCGCGAGCCCTCCGGGTGTAGCAGGGGAGTGCTCCGGCCATTTGTTCCGCATAGCGCTACAAATGACCGGCCCGCCTGATCTCTCCCCCCACCCAGCTCGTTGTTCGTCCCTGATCCCCGCTCCAAGCGCAAAAAAGCCGCCGGCGCGAGGCCGGCGGCTTTGAAGACGTCCGCCCCTCTCGGGACGCTGCGCTGGAGCTAGACCGTTGCGGCGGCCTGCTCGGACTGGCTCTGCTCGGAGGCCTGGGCCTTGGCGTCTGGGGCGGCAGGCTCGGCCTGGCGCGGGAGCAGCACTTCTTTGGCGATGACCAGACGCTGGATCTGGCTGGTCCCCTCGTAGAGCTGCATGATCTTCGCGTCGCGCATCAGTTTCTCGACCGGGTACTCCTTGATGAAGCCGTAGCCGCCGTAGACCTGGACGGCGTCGGTGGTGACCTCCATCGCCGAGTCGGCGGCGAAGCGCTTGGCCATCGAGGAGACCTTCGAGTTGCGGACGCCCTGGTCGAGCAGGAACGCGGAGTTCCAGGTCAGCAGGCGGCCGGCCTCGACCTTGGTCGCCATGTCGGCGATCATGAACTGGATCGCCTGGTGCATCGCGATCGGGACGCCGAACTGGACCCGTTCTTTCGAGTAGTCCGTCGCGTACTCGAGGGCGGCGCGGGCGATGCCGACGGCCATAGCCGAGACACCCGGGCGGGTGCGGTCGAGGGTCATCATCGCCAGTTTGAAGCCCTTGTTTTCCTCGGCCAGGAGGTTCTCGGCCGGGATCTCGACTTCGTCGAAGGAGATGGTCGCGGTGTTGGAGGCCCGCTGACCCATCTTGTCCTCCTTCTTGTCGACGGAGACCCCGGGGAGGTCGGCGTCGACGACGAAGGCGCTGATGCCGCGGTGACCGGCCTCAGGGTCGGTCTTGGCGAAGACGGTGAAGTAGTCGGCGTAGGTGCCGTTGGTGATGAAGCACTTGGAGCCGCTGATGACGTACTTGTCGCCCTTCTTCACGGCCTTGGTCTTCATCCCGCTGACGTCGGAGCCGGCGTCGGGCTCGGTGAGGCCGAAGGAGCAGAGCTTGGGGGCTTCGGTCAGCATCCCCAGGTACTTCTTCTTCGTTTCCTCGGAGCCGCCGAGGGTGATCGGGGCCGAGGCGAGGCCGTTGGCCGCCAGCGAGGTGCCGATGCCGGAACAGCCCCAGCCGAACTCCTCCTCGATCAGACAGCCGGAGAGGTAGTCGAGCCCGGCGCCGCCGTAGGCCTCGGGGACGTGGGTGTTCATCAACCCGACCTCCCAGGCCTTCTCGATCACGTCCTGGGGCCAGGTGCCGTCAACGTCGTACTCCCATGCGACGTTGCGCATGTCTTTCTCGGCGAAGCTGTGGGCCAGCTCGCGCAGGTCCTTCTGCTCATCGGTGAGGGTGAAGTCGACCACCGGTCGGTGCTCCTTTTCTTCGCGGTTCTTGGAAGTCTGCGGGAGCGCCGCCGGGGAGGCTGACGTTCCTACCGATTGACTGGTCAGTCAATCGGCCCTCAAGGTTAGCGGACGGGGCAGGACGTGAGGGGAAATCCGCCCGACAGGCCGGTTCGGGAAGCGGCCTCTACCCTTGGGCGATGGATCTGCCGACGGCCCTCACCGCGCTCCAGAAGGGTGTGGTGGTGCTCGGCTTCACCGGACTGGCGGCGCCCTTGATCGGGCTGCTGCTGAAGCGGGTCGGCGGTGGGTGGGAGACGATGGGTGGTGGTCCGTTCGCGATCCTCAACGAGGCCCCGCGGAGGCGCATAGGCCCCGGAGAGCAGGCGGTCGACCCGGCGATCCAGGCCGCCGAGGTGCGCCAGATGCTCGCGGCCAAGGCAGAGCGGCAGCGACAGCGCGGCGAGTCGCCGCTGGACGTCGAGGCGGAGGCCGAGCGGCTCCTCGCCGTCGCCGAGAAGCCCCGCGGCGCCGAGGCGATGGACGCCGAGCTGCGGGCGGAGGTGCGCCAGCTCGTCATCGCCCGCAACGAACGGCGGATGCGCGAAGGGCTGGAGCCGCTCGACGTCGAGACCGAGACCGAAAGGCAACTGGCAGATCTCATAGGATCGAATTGATGCCTCCGACCGAGGAGAACGTCTACGAGGTTGAGGAGATGCTCAACCAGCCGGGGACCTACTTCAACCCGCAAACCGAGGTCGTCGTGATCGTCGACGACTCCGCCGCCCCTGACCAGGAGGTCTTCAACAACCTCGAGGGGCTGGAAGGGGCCGAGTGGGTCCGCGTCTCCGACGACGTGCCGGTGGACGAAGACGGACGCGACCGCGCCCTGGAGGCGTTCGAGACCACCAACGGGGGCGGCGCCGCGATCGCCGCCAACGCGCTCGAAGAGAGCGAAGACGACTTCGAAGAAGAGGACGAACGGCCCGAGCCCGACCCGGATCCCGAGGAGGCCTAGATGCTCTCCGAGGGGGACAAGGCGCCCGCTTTCACGCTGCCCGACCAGAACGGCGAGAAGGTGAAGCTCTCCGACCTGAAGGGCCAGACGGTCGTTCTCTACTTCTATCCGCGAGCCGATACCGCCGGCTGTACCACCCAGGCGTGCGGAGTCCGCGACCGCAGCGCCGAGTACGAGGAGGCCGGGGCTCGGGTGATCGGCATCTCCCCCGACGAGGTGGGGGCGATCGACAAGTTCGCCGGCAAGTACGACCTCGGCTTCACCCTGCTCGCCGACGCCGACCACGCGGTCGCCGAGAAGTACGGCGCCTGGGTCGAGAAGTCGATGTACGGGCGCAAGTACATGGGAGTCGCCCGCGCCACCTTCATCATCGATCCGAAGGGGAAGATCGCGAAGGTCTTCCCCAAGGTTCAGCCGAAAAAGCACGACGACCTCGTGCTGAAGGCTCTCGCAGCGCTCGACGCCGCCTGAAAACGATCCTTCGAATCAGGCGCTGACGATTACCGCGACTATGAACGCGGTGTAGAGAGCGAACCAGCCGATCACGGCCGGCAGTTTGAAGCGCCGCGCCAGGTGCAGGCTCTCGTAGGCGAGCAGGCCGCCGGCGAGGCCGAGGGCGATCGAGAGGATCGCGGTCCCGCTCAGGTTCCAGTCGGTGAAGATCAGGCCGATCCCGACCGGGATCATCGACTGGAAGACCATCGCCCCGGTGATGTTGCCCAGGGCAAGCGCATCCTTGCCTTCCCGCACCCAGAAGAAGCTGTTCACCTTCTCCGGCAGCTCGGTCGCCAGCGGCGCCAGGATCAGCGCCAGCACCAGGGCGTCGACCCCGATGCTGTCGGCGATGTGGAGGAGCTCCTCGACGAAGAGGTGGGCGCCGCCGACCATCGCCCCCAGCCCGACCAGGAGCTGGACGACGCAGAGCGCCAGGGCCGGGTCTTCGCGGCGTTCGGCGCGGCGCTCGAAGATCAGCGGGTTGAGCGACTCCTCGCTCTGCACGTCTCCCCCGCCCTTCAGCGTCAGCCGGATGTAGAGGACGTAGGCGAGCAGGAAGGCGATGCCGACCGGGACCCGGACGGCGGCCGGCGGGCCCCAGGCGAGGAGGCCGGCGAGGGTGAAGAGCGAGAGGAAGAAGACGAGGTCCCGCTCCAGCGTCGGCCGGTGGACGTTGAGCTGGACGCCCTGGTCGCGTTTGTCGCGGTAGAGGTAGGCGAAGAGGCCGACCAGGCCCATCGCCAGGGTCGCGAGCAGGAACGGCGCGCCGACGATCGCGCCGATCGCGACGTCTTCGGAGCCCTCGCTGACGTCCAGCAGGGCGACGATCGCGATCAGCGTCTCCGGCATCGCGGTGCCGACCGCGGCGAGGATGCTGCCCACGGCCCCCACCCCGACCTCGAGCCGGTGGCCGATCCACTCGACCGCGTTGGTGAAGATCAGCGCGCCGGTGAGGACGATCGCGAAGCTGACCAGCAGGAGGAGAACTTCCATCGGGGCAGGCTATCTACCCGGCCCCGGCGACCCGCTTAGGCGAAGTAGAAAGCCAAGCCGAAAACGAAATACACGGCCAAGAGCTGCACGCCCTCGAACCAGTTCGACTCGCCGTCCTGGGTGACCTGGTTGGCGATCAGGATCGCCAGCAGGATCGCTCCCAGCTCGAAGCCGTTGAAGACCAGGGCGAGCGGATAGGGGCCGATGAAGAAGGAGGCGAGGACTAGGACCGGGGCGACGAAGAGGGCGACCTGACCGCTTGAGCCGATCGCGATGTTGACCGCCAGGTCCATCTTGTTCTTCATCGCGACGAGGACAGCGACCCAGTGCTCAGCCGCGTTGCCGACGATCGCGACGACGATCACGCCGATGAAGAACTCGGAGAGGCCGATCGACTCCGAGGCCTCGGTGATCGAGCCGACCAGGACCTCGGACATCACCCCGACGAGGACGCCGGCGATGGCCAGGGCGATGATCGAGGTCCGCGTCGACCAGCCCCAGGTGTCCTCGTCCTCGTACTCGGGGTTGAAGAGGTCACGGTGCGTCTTCAGCGAGAAGAAGAGCCCGATCACGTAGGTGGCGATGAGGACGATCGCGACCGCGAGCGAGAGGTGCTCGACGGTGCCGCCGTAGTTGACCGACTCGGCGCCCGGAGCCGGCAGGCCCTTGCCCTCGACCAGCTCGAAGATCGCCGGCATGATCAGCGCCGCCGCGGCCAGCATCAGCATCGAGGTCTGGATGCCTGCGCTGGTGCGGCTGAAGGTCTGTTTCTCGCGGCCGATGCCACCCGCGAGCATCGCCGCGCCGAGGACAAGCAGGATGTTGCCGATGATCGAGCCGACGATCGAGGCCTTGACCACCTCCTGCAGGCCCTGGCCGAGGGCGAAGAGGGCGATGATCAGCTCCGGCGCGTTGCCGAAGGTGACGTTGAGGAGGCCGCCGATCCCCGGCCCCGAGCGGGCCGCAAGCTCCTCGGTGGCCCGGCCCATCAGCGCCGCGGTCGGGATGATCCCCAGCGCCGAGGCGGCGAAGACGATCGTCGCCGGCGAGCCGATCAGCTCGAGGACGACCGCGATCGGGATCAGCGGCGTGAGCAGGTAGGGCCAGCCCATCGGCGTCCTGAGAAAGGACGCGTCGAGGCGAGGCCTGTCCTGGCTCACGAGTGCGCGACCTGCTCGCTACTTGAGCAGGTTCGCGCACTTCTGCAGGTCGGCCGGGGTTTCGGCCCCCTGCAGGCATTCCGAGTATTCCTGGCGAGCAGCGCCGCCGCCCGAGCCTCCGCCCCCGAAGGAGGGGATGCCCGAGCCGCCGGCGAGACCTTCGAGGAACCCTGCG
Organism: Solirubrobacterales bacterium; assembly: GCA_035473555.1. Lineage (GTDB taxonomy): Bacteria > Actinomycetota > Thermoleophilia > Solirubrobacterales > 70-9 > VAYN01. Next base: position 73,448 of record DATIOC010000023.1, on the reverse strand, counting down.
GGGCCTTCTTCGAAGATGCCTTCGATGATTTTGCCGGCTTCGGTCGGGTTGATTCCGGCGTCTTTGAACAACGCTTCGAGCGGCTTCGCATCGGAGGGCGCCGAGAAGCTCTGTTCTTCGTTGACTTCGGAGAGCGAGAGTTCCATCTCAAGTTCGACCTTTTCGTTGCCCGCTTTGGGCGGCTGGATCGTCAGTTCGACCGCCATCTTGCGGACGATGTCGTCGTCGCCGACGTAGAGGTCGATATGGGCGTTTTTGACGGCCTTGGAGAGTTCGCCCTTGGCTTCTTCGAGTTCGCTCAGCGGCAGCGGGCCGGCCGCTTCCAGCTGCGAGCTGCAGGCCGGGTCTTCGGTCAGCTGGATCAGCGCGTCGATCCCGCCCGAGACAGCGACGTCGCCGCTGACCTTCGTAGTCGAGGTGCCGTCGACGTCGACGCTGCCTTCGTTGGTCAGTTCATCGGCGAACTGGCTGAATTTGATGCCTTCCGCTGCCTTCTGACAGGCGGTGATGTCGCCGCTTTCCGGACCTTCCTGCTGCTGGGACTGTTCGACCGCCGACTTAACGAAGCCGAAGGTGGTCGGGTCGATTTCGTAGTTGCTTCCCTTGTATTCGACGAAAGCGCGGTCGGTGAGGACGGTCAGGCCGCCTTCGAAGTCGAAGTCTTCGCCCATCGCGGAGCCGCTCGCTTCGGCGCTCATCGCCAGCTGGGGCAGTTCGCCTTTGGCGCCGGCTTCGAAGGGACCGGAGAGCTTGACTTCGGCTTCCCCGCCTTCCTTGCCTTCGGAGGTGACATTCAGCGAGAGGTCGAGGTTGCCGCTCTTGACGCCTTCGAGGCTGGCGTTTTCGAGGACCTTCTGCGGGTCTTCGTTGCTGCTGCTGCTGTCGCTACTGCCACCGCAGGCAGCAAGGACGCTCGCCGCGGCAACCAGGACGGCGAACAGAGCAAAGATTCGGAAACGGGTCAAGAGATGAGACTCCTCGTGATCGAGAACAGGGCCGGGCGAAGATTCTACGGCGCGGGCGGCAGTTTTTGCCCTGCGCGCTGCATTCCGCGCTCGATTTCCTGGCGCACTAGTCGAATAATTTCGACCCGTGCGAAGCGCTTCGACTCGGCTGCGACCACCCGCCAGGGGGCGTGGGGGCGGTCGGTCCGCTCGAGCATCTCCTCCACCGCCGCTTCGTACTGCGGGCGTTTCTCGCGGTTGCGCCAGTCCTCATCGGTCAGCTTCCAGGTCTTGAGCGGGTCCTTGGCGCGGGCTTCGAACCGCTTCAACTGCTCGTCGGAGGAGATGTGCAGCCAGAGCTTGACGACGATCGCCCCCTCCGCCGCCAGCGTCTGCTCGAAGTCGTTGATCTCCTCGTAGGCGCGGCGCCACTGCTCCTCGCTCGCGAAGCCCTCGACCCGCTCCACCAGCACCCGTCCGTACCAGGAGCGATCGAAGACGGTCATCCCGCCCCAGCCCGGCAGCGCCGGCCAGAAGCGGCCGAGGAAGTGGTGGCGCTTCTCGTCCTCGTCGGGCGCAGCGAACTGCGCGACGCGGACGTGGCGCGGGTCCAGCGGCGCCACCAGCCGCTTGATCGCCCCGCCCTTGCCGGAGGCGTCCCAGCCCTCGAAGACGACGACCAGCGGCGGCCCGAGGGTGCGATCGCCGATCAGGCCGCCGAGCGTCAGCCGCAGCTGCGCCAGTCGCCGTCCCTCCTCCTTCAGCCCCGCTTCTTCCTCCTCACGGCTGAGGCTCGGGGTCAGATCGACGTCGTCAAGGCGTCCCATGGCCAGAACTTACCCGGCGTTCGTCCTTTCCTAGGCATATGCCGCGGAAAGGACGAACGCCGCTCATTCGCCGCTGTCGCCGCGGGATTCCTCGATCGGCGGCGGGCGGTCTTCGGTGGTGACGTTGGCGAGCAGGGGGAAGAGCAGGGCGCCGAGGAAGATCAGGATCACCCCGGCGGCGACCAGCCAGCGGGCGCGGGTGAGGTGGCCGAGGATGCCGATCGCGAAGCCCGCCAGCATCAGGGTGATGTAGGGCGTCGGGCTATGCGGGAGCAGGGCGAGGAGCGGCGGCACGAGGTCGACCATCCAGCGGGATTATCATCGGCGGCCATGGCCGATGGCTCCGTCGCAGATGTGAAGCGCTCGCTGGCCGAGGTCGGCTACCTCGCCGACGAGCCGGCGGCGCTCGTCTCCTACCTCGCCCAGAAGCTCGGCAAGCCGGTCCTCGTCGAGGGCCCGGCCGGCGTCGGCAAGACCGAGCTGGCGAAGGCGCTCTCGCGCTCGACCGGCCGCGAGCTGGTGCGGCTGCAGTGCTACGAGGGGCTCGACGAGGCCAAGGCGATGTACGAGTGGAACTACCGCAAGCAGCTGCTGCGGATCCAGGCCGGCGGCGAGGCGGGCTGGGACGACGTCCAGGACGACATCTTCAGCGCCGACTTCCTGCTCGAGCGGCCGCTGATGCAGGCGATCGCCAGCCCCGAGCCGGTGGTGCTGCTGATCGACGAGATCGACAAGACCGACCAGGAGTTCGAGGCGATGCTGCTCGAGCTGCTCTCCGACTTCCAGATGACGATTCCGGAGCTGGGGCAGATCTCGGCGACGACGATGCCGATCGTCGTCCTCACCTCGAACGACTCGCGCGAGCTGACCGAGGCGCTGAAGCGGCGCTGCCTCTACCTCTGGCTCGACTACCCCGAGCTCGAGCGGGAGATGGAAATCGTCCGCCTGCACACGCCGGAGATCTCCGAGACCCTGGCCCGCAAGCTGGTCGAGGTGATCCGCATGGTCCGCGGCCTCGACCTGAAGAAGCCCCCCTCGATCGCCGAGTCGATCGACTGGGCGCGGACCCTGCTGCTGCTCGGCGCCGAGGACATCGACCGCGAGACCTTCACCCAGTCGATGTCGATCATCGTCAAGCACCGCACCGACATCGACCTGGTGGCCGAGCGGGTCGGGGTGAAACTTGCCGACCCCCTACGGACCGAGGGCTGACGCCGGGCCGCCGGGGATGGCGGCGAAGCTGCTCGGCTTCTGCGAGGAGCTGCGCGGCGAGGGGGTCGCGGTCGGGACCTCGGAGATCCTCGACGCCTTCGCCGCCCTAGGCGAGGTCGGCTGGACCAGCCGCGCCGACTTCCGCGAGGCGCTGGCGACGACGATCGCCAAGTCCCAGGACGACCGCCGCGTCTTCGAGCTGCTCTTCGACCGCTTCTTCTTCCGCACGGCCGAGGCCGAGGCGGTGCAGCGCGGCGTCACCGAGCACGCCGAGGGCGGGCCGCCGGCCGGCGACGGCGAGCGCTTCGACATGGACGAGCTCTCCGAGGCGATCCGCGAGGCGATGTCGGCTGGCGACGAGGACGCGATGCGGGACCTGGCCCGGCTGGCGATCGCCGCCTTCGGCCGCAGTGAGGGCTCCGGCGTGGTCGGTGTCGACGTCCAGCGCATCCGCCGCACGCTCGGCCTCACCGCCGGCAACCAGCCGCCGACCGCCGACGGCGGCGAGCGGCCGCCGATCGACCGCGATCAGCTGACCGGGTTCGAGCGCCACCTGCGGCGCGAGCTGGAGCGCGACCTGATCGAGCGGACCGAGACGCTGCCTCCCTCCCGGCCGCTGGCCGAGCTCGACCGGGCGCTGCCGACCAGCCCGACCCAGGACCTCGCCGCCGTCCACCGCGCGGTCTCGCAGATGAAGCGGCGGCTGGCCACCCTCGGCCACGAGCAGCGGGGACGGAAGAAGGGCCGCCACGTCGACGTGCGGCGGACGATGCGCGCCTCGCTGGAGACCGGCGGCGTGCCGCTGCGTCTCAAATACCGGCCGAAGCGGCCGCGACGGCCGGAGATCTACGTCCTCTGCGACGTCTCGACCTCGGTCACCTCGGCCAGCGTCTTCTTCCTCTCGGTCCTCCACGCCCTCCACGACTCCTTCCGCAAGCTGCGCAGCTTCGTCTTCATCGAGCGGATCTCCGAGGTGACCGACGTCTTCGAGCACGAGCGCGACTTCGCCGTCATCGCCCAGAAGATCTCCAGCGAGGGCGGCGTCGCCGACATCTCCGGCTACACCGACTACGGCCGCGTCTGGCTCGAGTTCCTGACCGAGATCTCCGAAGACCTCGACCCGCGCTCGACCGTGATCGTCCTCGGCGATGCCCGCACCAACGGCCGCGAACCCCACGCCGAGGTCTTCGCCCAGATCTCCGAGCGTGCCGGCCGCCTCTTCTGGCTCAACCCGGAGCCGAAGCTCTACTGGAACTACGGCGACTCGGTGATGGCCGCCTACGAGCGCTACTGCGACGGCGCCTTCGAGTGCTGGACGACCAAACACCTGGAGAACTTCGTCAACGTCGTCGCCGGCGCCGCCCCCGCAGCCGAATGAGGGCGCTGCTCCTGCGCCACGGCGAGTCGGTCCACAACGCCGCCCGCAGCGGCGAGCCGGCGGCGCACTCGGAGAGCGACAAGCTGACCGAGAAGGGCGTCGCGCAGGCGCACGCGGCCGGCGCGGGCCTGCGCGAGCACGGGGTCACGCGGCTGCTGACCAGCCCGCTGCGGCGGGCACGGGAAACCGCGCAGGCGGTCGGCGACGCCATCGGCCTGGAAGCCGAAGAGCTCGACTACGTCGGCGAGCTGACTTCGGCGGAGACCTTCGAGCAGGCGATCGAGCGGGTGCGGCGGCTGAAGGCCGAGCTGGAGAGCGGTGCCGACGGCGAGCTGCCGCTGCTCGTCACCCACGGCATCTTCACCCGCTTCTTCCTCCTCGACTCGGTCCTCGGCGAGCGCTTCGAGGCGCCGATGGCGGCCGGGATCTGGAACCTCGGCTCCCACAACTGCGGGCTCAGCACCTTCGCCTACGGCGAGAGCCGCGACCCGGTGGGCAACCCGATCGCCGGCTGGACCTGCCTCACCTGGATGGAGCGGCCGTGACGGTCCGCACCGGGTCGTCGGGCGAGACCTGCCACTGCTCGTTGACGATCGCCCCCTCGGGCGGCTCGATCGGCCCGTCCAGCAGCGGGTCCTCGGTCTCCCGCATCCACGTCTCCAATCGCTCCCGCAGCTCGGTCAGCACCTCGGCGCGAGCGGGGTCGGCGGCGACGTTGCGCCCCTCCTGCGGGTCGAGCACCAGGTCGTAGAGCTGCTCCTCGGGGACCTCCTGCTCCCCCCAGCCGGCCTCGACCAGCAACTGCTTGGTGCCGCTGTCGTCGCAGTTAGCGAGGACCGGATGCGGGTACTCGTCAAATCTCCTTATGTACTTCCAGCGCTCGGTCCGGATCGCCCGATGGGGCTGGTAGGCGGCGTGATAGGTCGTCTCCGAGAAGATCGCGTCGTGGAGGCGGTCGACCTCGCCGCGGACCAGCGGCATCAGCGAGCTGCCCTGCAGCCAGTCCGGGTGCTCGGCGCCGGAGAGATCGCAGAGGGTCGGGAAGACGTCGAGGTGGCTGACCGGCGCGTCGACGATCTTGCCGTGCGGGAAGCCGGGGCCGCGGACGATCATCAGCACGCCGGTGCCGCGGTCGAAGAGCGTCGCCTTGGCGCCGGGGAAGGCGATGCCGTGGTCGGTCGTGCAGATGACGACGGTGTTCTCGACCAGGCCAAAGTCGTGCAGCGCGTGGAGGACGGCGCCGATCCCCTGGTCGAGCGAGCGGGCGCTGGCCTTGAACTCGGCCATGTCGCGCCGGGTCACCGCCGTGTCCGGCAGGTTCTCCGGCGGCTGCGAGTAGAGCGTGTCGCGAACCGAGGTCGGGGCGGAGAATTCGCGGTGGGTCTCGAAGAAGCCGACCGACATGAACCACGGCTCGGCCGGCGCCCGCCGCAGCGTCTCGATCGTCAGCGGCGCCACGTCGGCGGCGAGGTTGTGGGCGACGGGGACGACCTCGTCGTAGCCGATCACGCCCGGGTCGACGGAGATGTGCTGCTCGCCGATCAGGATCGAGCGGTAGCCGACCTCGCGCAGGGTGTGGACCCAGTGCTGGCGATAGTCGTTCAGCTTCCAGCCGCGGTGGGCGAGGCCGAACATGCCGTTGTTGTGGCAGTAGAGCCCGGTGAGCAGGCTGGCGCGGCTGCCCGAGCAGGTCGGCGCGGCGCAGAAGGCCTCGCGGAACATCACCCCCTGGTCGGCCAGCATCTGGATGTTCGGGGTCGGAACCTGGAATCCGTAGGGCTGGACGTAGCGGCCGGTGTCGTGCGAGTGGATGTAGAGGATGTTGGGTCGGGGCACCGCCCTTCAGGTTACCGACCGGCCCTTGTTTACATGTTTGTTGATAGGGATAGTTAGGAAAAGAGATGCAACCTGATCGCTCATATCTCGTCTGCGCCACCCCCCGCAGCGGCAGCACCCTCGTCTGCCACGCGCTGGAGGAAACCGGCGTCGCCGGCCGCCCCGAGGAGTACTTCGAGGCCCTGCGCCACAGCGGCCGCCCCCGCCGGCCGGAGGAATACTTCCTCGGCGTCGAGGACCAGTCGATCCGCGACCACCTCGGCGAGCGCGGCGTCGGCTCCGAGCCCCAGCCCCGCTCCCCCCTCTGGAGCCGGGCCGCCTACGACCGCTACCTCGAGTGGGCCTTCGAGGCCGGCACCACCGGCAACGGCGTCTTCGGCGCGAAGCTGATGTGGGGCTACTTCGGCGAGTTCGTCAGCCTCCTGCGCAACATCCCCGCCTGCCGCGACGTGCCGCTGGCCGAGCTGATGCCGGCGGTCTTCCCCGACCTCACCTTCGTCCGCGTCGTCCGCGCCAACAAGGTGCGCCAAGCGGTGTCCCTATGGAAGGCCGTGCAGACCGCGACCTGGCGCGAAGACCAGGCCAGCAACAAGGCGGCCTCGATCGAGGACGACGGCTCGCCTCCCTACCGCAGCTTCGTCGAGGCCCACCGGCCGCAGCTGCGCTTCCACTACAAGGCGATCGACCACCTGCTCAAAGGCTTACTGATCGAAGAGGCCTCCTGGGACGCTTTCTTCGAGCACTCGGGAATCAAACCGATCCTCGTCCTCTACGAGAACTTCGCCGCCGACTACGAGACCAGCACCCTCAACCTCCTAGAGCGCCTAGACCTCACCTGCGCCGAGGACTTCGAGTTCGAGCCCCGCATGAAGCGCCAATCCGACCGAATCAACGACGACTGGACCAAGCGCTACAGCGAGCTGCGCCTGGGCCGCGACTTCGATTTGGTGCCGGCGCCGGTCGAGGAGAGCGAGCGGCAGTCGGGGAAATAATCCGAGGGTCACTCTGAATCTAGGCCAGGAGGTCAAGTTGCCGGACGCCTGACTCCTCGCAGATTGCACCCGTGATTCGCGTCAGGCGAACTGCTTGTTGCGTCTTCGAGTAGGCCGCATATTTCTTGACGATTTTCCAGGGGAGCCACCAGGCTTCTCTCAGCGCATAGTCGTACTCGAAGACGACCGCGACCACGACATCGAACTGCCGATCCGCGAACGTCGAGTCATGCACTCCGCGTAGGACGCCGAAGTTGCCATAGGTGCCTGCCTTGCGCACGCGCCTTGACTTGACCTGAACCCGCGTCTTACTGCGGTCCGCGAGCCACAAATCGAACCCCTTGTAGGAGTTGGCCTGTAACTCGACTCCAAAGTGTTGGGCGACCAGGTACTCGGCGTAGTCACCGGTCGGCAGATTGTTGGAGCGAGTGATCTCTCGCTCCCGCAACTCGTCGAGGACGGCGACGTGGAGCGCAAGAAGATCGCTGTCCTCTTTCGGAAGTCGAGGCTTCTTCATGGCTGCCTTTCGAGGCACGCCTTGTAGTCCGCTACTGGCCTCACATCGAATCCATGCTTCAGCAAGCGGGCACGGTGGAACCGGCGTTGGATCGGCATGTGGAACTTGGCATCCGCCTCCGGAATTCCGGCTGCCAAAAATTGGTCCCGAAGCGACAAGGATGCTTCGAAGCGCTGCACGAAGATCAGTTGCACGGCGACCTCAAGGCTGCTCGGAACGGGCCAGCACAATCCGTCGCCCATGTCTATCCACACAAGCGACTGATGCGTCAGCCAGTCGTCAATCATATTTGGTCGCACTCTCAAAGTGACTCTCTGCTCCGGGTCGCGCTCCCAGTCGAACCAGTTGCAGGCAACGGACTGCACTTGGCAATCATCTATGAGCAACCCGGTGGGTCCGCAAAGCCCGTCGATCAACGGCTTCAAGATGTTGTCGAGGTCGGGGGTGCCGAGCGTATGCGGAGACTCCCAGCGGCGCTTTTCGTGGAGAAACCATTCGATCTCGACGCCCACCTCGCCGGTTAGGAGTCTGCCTGGCACAGTTGCGGCATCTCGGACGGCCTCTTCGAGTCGCCTGCGAGCGCTCTGGCTGCCCTGAAACGAGACTGGCGCAAAGTCAAGCTCGACCACGTAGTCAGGAAACAAAAGCGCGGTTTTCTCAGGCTCTCCGTTCACGCAGCGCAAGCGTAGGCCGTTCCGTTGCCTGCGTCCTCCGGTTGCTGCTCAATCCGGTATGACTTCTAGGCTCTTCCTTCTTGCCAGCACAGGACAACACCGTCGCCATCGTCGCCATCGCCGTGTCTGGCGCCGTGGGGTTGGTCGCCGCTGTGCTCGCCCCGCTTGCGGCTCATTTCCGGCAGAGAGCGGCGCTTCGAGAGGAGCGCGACAGGCTTGATCGACAGCTCGCTCAGGACCGTCTCCTTCGAGACTTGGCCGAGCTACGCGAGCGCGTTGACGAGGTGGTCGCGATGGGGGAGGCGACGCTATCTGCTGTCTGCACCGCTCGGCTCCATTTCAACGCAGGGCACTACGGAGACTGCGATCGAGAGCTTCGTCAGGCGTATGAGTGCTTGGGGCAATATGGGTTCAAGGAACGGCGAGTGATGCTACGCACCGGGCGCGACCATCCTTTGGTTGGCGCCCTTGCTCGGTTTCGTGAGCGAGTGCAAGCCTTATACAGCCTCGTGGAGACTCAGACGAGCCAAAGACAGGCCGTGCCACTCGATCAATGGTCCGCAGGGATGGCCGAGGTAGGTGCATCCCAGGCGGGAGTCATCGAGGCGGGAGTGGCGAGCATCGGGTCTCGGATCGAATAGTCGCCGCTCTTTGCTCTGGGAAATTATGCAAGAGGCAAGTAGCCGACTAGCTCGCTCTGCAGCAACCATCTGTCAATCCTGCCTTCATTACGACCCAAGGAGGCGCAGTGACGCCTAACCCGGATTGCTGCAGAACCTGCCTCAGGCGCTGCGCAGGAGCTCAGAGACGACCTCGCCGGGCTGTTGGCCGCGCTCGTTGGCGATGCGCTCTAGCCGCTTGGCGTCATCGCCCTCGACGCTGACGAGGATCGACAGCTTTGCTTCGGGGTTGCCCTCGTGGATCTCGATCTGGGCGCGGTCCAACTCGGCGTCGAAGTCACCGGGCTGGGGATCAGGGTCTCTCCAAGGATCCTTGGCCATCTCAATCGAGGATTCTACGCTCGCGGTCGGTTGCGGGCCAACCGGTGACGATCAACCACGTCGTCGGGTCAAGGGTTCGCTCGATCACCAACGTGAGTACCCGTCCCCCATCCGTCTGCCCGATAAGTATGAGCCGCTCACCCTCCTGGCCGCTGCCGCGAGGATTGCGCGCAGTCGCGTGGCGGTTGCGCAGCAGTTGCTCGGCCTCTGCGGTCGAGATGTCTCGGGCTCCGAGCTTGACCCGCGCGGCGTCGGTGGCCAGCAGTTGAGAGATCACCTCTGCCATCTCCGCGATGTCTATCCGATGGCGCTGACGGTCAGCTCAGCGGTGACGGCGGTCCCCTGAAGCGCGATTGGCTAGGGCAACGAATGGGGCAACATGCCCCGCAGATTCCAGCCGATCTTCACGTAGCTCAATCTCGCGAAAACCGCTTGAAACCTAGCCCCGCGTAGTCCAGCCTACCTCCAGGTTCGGGCTCATAGCCCGAAGGTCGCGGGTTCGAATGTTGCCCCCCGCTATTTCTCTGTTAGCGACCTCCTTGCCGTCTGGAGCCGCTGATTTGGACTGTACGATCAGGTCATGACCAAGTCTGAACTGCATGCGCAGATCGACTCGATGACCGATGAGGAAGCGGCGCAGGTCAAGCTGATCTTTGCGCCCGAGTGGCCCTCGAAAGCGACCTCCATCGAGGAGATCCGCAAGCGGACCGGCACCAAGCCCATGAGTTCCGAGGACTTCGACCGGCATTTCGGGTCCTTGCCCACCGACGGCGAGGGGTAGAGACTCCGCCAGTCGCTCCCCTCACGCGGCTCATCGTCACGCCCTCGCGCCGGTGAGGAGGGGGTCGATTTGGTTGACCGTTTCGGTCAGGCCCTGTTCGAAGCCCATCTCGATCGTCTGTTCCATCGACTCGCGGTCGGCGAAGTGGGTTTGGACTGACATCGTCGCGGTGCCGTCGGCCTCGGCGATCGTCACCGTCATCGCCGCCGGGCCTCCGTCGACCGGCTTGCCCTCGGCGTCGACCTCGTCGTCTTTGAGACGCAGCCGGTGGGGCGGTTCGACCTCCTCGATCCGCCACCAGCCGTGGTGCTTCTCACCGTCCGGGCCGGTCATGAAGTAGGCGGTGCGAGCGCCGACCGTGAGCTCGTGCTCGACGAAGGTCGACGAATGGGACGGCGGGCTCCACCAGCGCTCCAGCTGGCGAGGATCCGACCACAGCTCCCAGACCCGCTCGGCATCGGCATCGAACTCGGCCGTGATCGTCAGGGTCAGGGCGTCGACGTCTTTGACTACGTCGGTGACGGGCATCAGTTGTCTCCTTTATCGGTTTCGAGGATCTGGTCCAGCCGCTCGATCCGGTCACGCCACTCCGCCTCGAGGCGATCGAGTGCGGCGTGGGCGCGGACCAAGGCGTCGGCCTCGGTGCGGACGATCGACTCACGACCGACCCGGTGCTTGCTCACCAGTTCGGCCCGCTCCAGGACGGCGACGTGCTTCTGCATCGCCGTGACGCTGATCGGGTGTTCGCGAGCGAGGGCCGAGACCGATAGCCGACCCTCATGGGCGCGGCGGAGGATGTCGCGACGGATCGGATCGGCCAGCGCCTTGAACAGCAGGTCGGTGGCTTTCTCCTCGTCGTTGGTGGATCTCCTACTTGCAACCATCTGGTTGTAAGTTAGCAGAAGCCCTCGAGTGAGATTTCGATCATCAGCTCGACGCGGTTAACTGCGTCCTCGTGATCACCTATTCCATGAGCCTCTCGGCCGATGGCTACGTCGCCGGCCCCGACGGGAACTTCAATTGGGCAAAGCCCAGCCGGGAGCTGCACCGGTTCCACAACGAGCGGGTTGCCGCGGTCGATGCCCAGCTACTCGGCCGGCGGCTCTACGAGACGATGCTCGTGTGGGACACCGAGGAGTTCTCCGATCCCACCATGGCGGAGTTCGCCGAGATCTGGCGACCGCTGGAGAAGATCGTCTTCTCCACCACGCTGACGAGCGTCGAGGGCAGCAACCGCCTGGCGACGGGATCGCTCGAGGAGGAGATCGCCGCGCTCGGAGACCGGAACATCGCGGTCGGCGGCGCCGGCCTGGCGGCGGAATGCATGCGGCGCGGGCTGATCGACGAGTTCGAGCTCTTCGTCGTCCCGGTCGTGGTCGGCGGCGGCACGCCGTACTTCCCACCGGACGTGCACATCGACCTCGAGCTGGTCGAAACCCGGAACTTCGACGGGACCGTGTACCTGCACTACCGCCGGCGCGGCTGAGGATCAGCTGGCCGCGGCTACCGGGCGACCCAGGCGTCTTTCGAAGACGCTAGGTCGGTGACGACGCTGGGGAGCTCGCCGGAGACGAGGTCGGCGAGGGTTACCTCCTCGAGCACGGTGCGGAGGCTGGCGCGGACGGCTATCCAGACTTCCTGCAGGTGCTCGGAGTGGCCGCGGTACTCGATCGCCTCGGGCGGGGTCGACTGGACGTGGGCGATCGGGCCCTCGACGGCGCGGACGATCTCGGCGACGGTTACCTCGTCGGCCGGGCGGGCGAGCCAGTAGCCGCCCTTGGCGCCGCGGCGGGCGCGGACGATGCCGTGGTGCTTCAGCTCGAGCAGGATGTGCTCGAGGAACTGCAGGGGGATGTCCTGGGCCTCGGCCAGGCGCTCGCCCTTGACCGGTGCCTCCTCCGCCTGGGCGGCGGCAAGCTCGGCGGCGGCCCGCACCGCGTAGTCGGCCTTCGCGGAAACTCGCATCTGTCTAGTTAATCAGTCGGCGGGCAGGGTCCGGGCGAGCGCGGCCGTTTGATCGGCCTCTTGCTGGCGCTGCTGCTCGCGGCGCTTGTTGATCCAGTGCGGCGCGTAGAGGATCGCGCCGAGGCCGATGGCGGCGATGCCGGCGGCGATCGGCCAGACGTCGGGGTCGCCCTTTTGGATGGTGACGATCCCGGAGCCGACCAGGACGAGGCCGAGCGCCGTGCGCAGGAAGCCCTGCGGCGCCTTGTCCGAGAGCGAGGCGCCGATCACCACCCCGGGGATGCTGCCGAGGAGGATGTTGCCGGCGAGGACGAAGTCGACGTTGCCTCCCACCCAGTGGGCGATGCCGGCCGCCCAGAGCAGGATCGCGGCGTGGAAGACGTCGGTGCCGACCACCTTTTTCGGCGAGAGCCGGTAGACGGCGATCAGCAGGATCGCGATCACCGTGCCGGATCCGGCCGAGGTGATCCCGATCACGAAGCCGGTCGTCGCGCCGATCACGATCGCCGCGACTTTGTGCCGCCGCTCGACCTCGAAGCGGTCGCGCTCGTCGATCAGGTTGCGGAGGATCAAGGCCCGGGCGAGGGTGATGATGCCGACCATCAGCAGGGTGCCGCCGAGGACCGCGTAGACGAGTTCGTCGAGGCGGTCTTCGCCGACCTGGGTCTGCAGCCAGGAGACGAGTAGGACGCCGCCGACGGCTGAGGGGACGCTGCCGAGCGCCAGCCATTTGACCAGGTCCATGTTGACCGTCTTCATCTTCAGGTGGCGCCAGCCGCCGACGGTCTTGGTCACCGCCGCGTAGAAGATGTCGGTGCCGATCGCGGTCGTCGGCGAGATCCCGAAGATGAGGATCAGCAGCGGGGTCATCAGCGAGCCTCCGCCCATGCCGGTCATACCGACGAGTACGCCGATGCCCAATCCGAAGAGGACGATTGCCGGGTCCATGAGTGATCTGGGTTCCGCACTTACTGATTTCGACTTTCCTGACCTTCTTGGTCAGGAGTGCGGAGTGCGCCAGGATACCAGGATGACGCCCGAAAGCCGGGGATCTCAGACCGTGGAACCGCCCTCTCCGCGCCGGCCAGCACCCGCCGACGCGGTGCTGCTGCGCGGCGTCAGCCACGCCTATGGGGACCTGCAGACGCTCGCTGCGATCGACCTGGAGGCACCGGCGCACGGAGTCCTCGGCCTCGTCGGCCCGTCCGGCTGCGGCAAGTCCACCCTCCTGGAGCTGATCTGCGGCCTGCGCGAGGCAAGCGCCGGCGCGATCGAGGTAGGGGACGCATCCGCCGCGCCGGACCGCCTCGAACGCTGCGCCTTCATGCCCCAGCGCGACCTGCTGCTGCCCTGGTACTCGGCGATCGACAACGCCGCCCTGGCGCTGCGCAACCAGGGGATGGGACGGAGCCAGGCGCGCGCCGCCGCGGCCGGTCTCTTCGAGCGCTTCGGCCTGGCAGGCTTCGAAGCCTCCCGGCCGGCCGAGCTCTCCGGCGGGATGCGCCAGCGGGTCGCCTTCCTGCGGACCCTGATCGCCGGCAAGCCGGTGCTGGCCCTGGACGAGCCCTTCGCCTCGCTCGACGCGATCACCCGCGCCGAGATGCAGGAGTGGCTCGCCGCCGCGCTGCGCACCGACCCCCGCACCGTCGTCCTCGTCACCCACGACGTCGAGGAGGCGCTCTACCTCTCCGACCGCGTCGCCGTGCTCTCGGCCCGGCCGGCGCGGGTCGTCGCCGAGCTAGCCGCGCCCGCCCCCCGCGCCGCCGACCGCGACGCCGCCGTCACCGACCCCGCCTTCGTCGCCGTCCGCGAGCAAGCGCTCCACGCATTGCGTGGTTCCTAAGTCCGGCTATGCAGGACAAAGGAACCACGAGATGGCGAAGGGTGGTGCTCCCCGGCCTGTTTCTGGCAGTGCTGGTCGGGATCTGGCAGGTCGCCTGCTCGACCGGCGCCGTGGCCGACGCGCTCAGCCTCGAAGACTTCCTCGTCCCCTCGCCGTCGGAAATCGCCCAGGCGCTATGGGAAAGCCGCAGCCTGCTCGCCGAAAACGCCTGGGTGACGCTGAAGGAGATCCTGCTCGGCATCCTCTGCGCGCTGGTCGTCGGAGTCGGGATGGCGATCCTGATGCATCGCTGGCGGCTGCTGCGCGACGCCGCCTTCCCGCTGATCGTCGCCTCCCAGGCGATCCCCGTCGTCGTCATCGCGCCGATCCTGGTCGTCTGGTTCGGCTACGGGATCGGGCCGAAGATCTTCATCATCGCCCTGTTCTGCTTCTTCCCGATCACCGTCAACGCCCTCGACGGCTTGCGCTCCGTCGACCCCGAGGCGGTGAAGATGATGCGCACTCTGGACGCCTCCCGCTGGCAGCAGTTTCGGCGGGTGGAAGCGCCGGCGGCCCTTCCCAGCCTCTTCAGCGGAATCAAGATCGCGGTCGTCGTCGCCCCGATCGGCGCGGTCTTCGCCGAGTGGGTCGGCGCCGACGCCGGCCTCGGCCGTCTGATCCAGTCCGATCTCGCCAATTTCCAGGTCGCACGCCAGTTCGCCGCGGTGGTCGTGCTCTCGGCCCTGGCCCTCGCCCTGATCGGCCTCACGGCGCTGGCGGAGCGGCGCGTCGTCACTTGGCGATAGAACTCATGCGATGACGCGCCACCGCATCTGGGCCCTTGCCCTCGCCGTCCTCGCCCTCAGCCTCGTCCTCGCCGCCTGCGGCGAGAAGTCCGAGGACACCACGGGCGACCGCGAAGCCTTCAGCCTGACGCTCGACTTCTACCCCAACCCCGACCACGCCGGGATCTACATGGCCGACAAGCTCGGCTACTTCGACGAAGCCGGGCTGGACGTCAGCATCGCCACCCCTTCCGATCCCTCGCTGCCGATCAAGGCAGTCGCCACCGGCGAGTCGGACCTGGCGATCTCCTACGAGCCCGAGGTGGCGCTGGCGCGCGAACAGGGGCTCGACGTGGTCGCGGTCGCCGCCCTCGTCAACCGCCCGCTGACCTCACTGATCTGGCTGCAGAAGTCGGGGATCAAAGGCGTCGGCGACCTCAAAGGCAAGACCGTCGCCACCGCCGGCATCCCCTACCAGGACGCCTTTCTGAAGACGATCCTCGCCCGGGTGAAGCTCACCCCCGAGGACGTCAAGTCGGTCAACGTCGGCTTCGGCCTCCTCCCCGCCCTGCTCGGCGGCTCGGCCCAGGCGATGCTCGGCGGCTTCTCCAACGTCGAGGGCGTCGACCTGCGCGAACGCGGCAAAGCCCCGGTCGTCACCCCGGTCGACCAGCTCGGCGTCCCGACCTACGACGAGCTGGTCCTGGTCGCCCGCCGGGCGAGCCTGGAAGCCGACCCGGAGAAGTTCCGCCTCTTCCTCGCCGCGCTGGAGCGCGGCACCGACGCCGCCGTGCAGCAGCCGGGCGCCGCCACCTCGGCGGTCACCGAAGCCAATCCCGACCTCGAACCGAAATTGACCGCGGCCGAGGTGAAGGCGACGCTGCCGCTGCTGGGCGCGCGCACCAAGGGCCAGCCCTACGGCTACATGGACCCCGAAGAGTGGTCGACCTTCGCCGGCTGGATGCGCGACAACGGCCTGATCGATTCGCTGCCGACGGCGGGCGAACAGCTCGACAACGGCTACTTGCCCTCGGGCGAAATACCCGAATAGCCGAGCGTCCCTTCGGCGATCAGCCGGCTGACCTCGCGGTCGGGCATCGCCGCGTGGAAGAGGTGGCCCTGGGCGTAGTCGCAGCCGAGCCGCTGCAGCTCGGCGAGCTGAACTTCGCTCTCGACCCCCTCGGCGATCACCTCGAGCGAGAGCGCCCGGGCCATGCCGATGATCGCCTCGACGATCGCCGTCGCCTCCTGCTCGATCCCCAGCGCGTCGACGAAGGAGCGGTCGATCTTCAGCGCGTGGAAGGGGAAGCGGTTGAGGTAGGCAAGCGAGGAGTAGCCGGTGCCGAAGTCGTCGAGGACGAGGCGGACGCCCAGCTCATTCAGCTTCTCGAGCGATGAGATCGCGTTTGCCGACTCCTCGACGAGGACGCTCTCGGTGATCTCCAGCCGCAGGTGAACCGGGTCGAGGCCGGTGCGCGCGATCACCTCCTCGACGGTGGCGGCCAGGTCGCGGTGGGCGACCTGGCGGGCGGAGAGGTTGACGGCGACGTCGAGCGGCCGCGAATCGGGCCGGAGCTGGTGCCACTCCAGCGCCTGGCGGCAGGCGCGCTCCTGGACCCAACGGCCGATCGGCTCGATCAGACCGCTGTCCTCGGCGATCGGAACGAATTCGGAGGGGTCGAGCGTTCCCCGCTCGGGGTGGCGCCAGCGGACCAGCGCCTCCAGCCCGTCGATCGAGCCCGAGCGCAGGTTGACGACCGGCTGGTAGAAGAGCGCCAGCTCGTCGCGATCGATCGCGTGGCGCAGCTCGCGTTCGACCTCGAGCCGCCGCATCGCTCCCGCCCGCATCTCGGCGTCGAAGAGGACGCAGCGGGCGCGACCGCTCTCCTTGGCCCGGTACATCGCCGCGTCGGCGTCGCGGATCAGGAGCTCGGCGTTGACGGTGCGCTCTTCGGAGGCGCGGGCGACGGCGACCCCGATGCTGGCGCTGACGAAGTGGTCGACGCCGTCGAGCGAGAAGGGCTGGGCGAAGGCGGCGGCGACCCGGTCGGCGATCGCCACGGCCTCGCCTTCGTCGGCCAGCCGGTCGATCAGGATCCCGAACTCGTCGCCGCCGAAGCGGGCGACGACGTCGCCAGGCCGCAGGTGGGAGCGCAGGCGCGGCGCCACCGCTCGCAGCAGAGCGTCGCCGGCATGATGGCCGAGGCTGTCGTTGATCAGCTTGAAGTGGTCGAGGTCGAGGAAGAGGATGCCGACCGGCGAGCCGGAGATCGCCGCTTTGTCGAGCGACTCGCCGAGCGCGTCGACGAAGCTGAGCCGGTTCGGCAGGCCGGTGAGCGAGTCGTGAAGGACCCGGTAGCGCAGCGCCTGGTCGGCGGCGTGGCGCTCGATCGCGTCGGCGAGGACGTTGGCCGCCGCCTGGACGAAGGGAACGTCCTTGGCGGTGAAGCGGTGCGGCTCGGTGGCGTGGACGTCGAGCACGCCGAAGGGGCGGTTCTTGCCGTCGATCACCACCGCGAGGCTGCTGGCGGTGCCGAAGACCCGCAGCACCGGCGGCATCGTGTGGCGGGTCTCCTCGGCCCAGTTGGCGACGATCGCGTGGGTGCCGGTGTCCAGGGCGGCGCCGGCGTGGGAGTCGCGCGAGGCGGAGACGCGGCGACCGGCGCCGACCGCCGCCCCCTCGAGGCCGGCGCGCAGGTTCAGCCGCCGGCCGTCGCGGCCGAGCTCCCAGATGCAGGCGCTGTGGACGCCGTCGACTTTGCCGATCAGCTCGGTGGCCGCTTCCATCATCTCCTGGGGATCGCTGTTCTGCATCGCCCGCTCGCCGAGGCGGGCGACGACGGCCTGCTGGGAGAGGGCGCGCTGCAGCTCGTTCTCGGTCTCCTTGCGGGCGCTGACGTCGTAGAGGACGCCGTGCCAGACCGGGATCCCGTCCTCGTCGGCTTCCAGCACCGCCTCGTCGTGGATCCAGACCACCTTCCCCTCACGGGTGTGCATCCGGTATTCGACCGGCGCGGTGTCGCGTTTGCCGAGGTGGTCGTCGGTCTCCAGCTCCAGCGCCCGCTGGCGATCCTCGGGGTGCAGGAGGCTGGCCCAGAGGCCGGGGTCGCGGACGAACTCCTCCGGGCTGTAGCCGAGAATCTCCTCGACCTGGGGGCTGACGTAGCGCCAGCCGCCACGCTCGCCGAGCTCGGCGGTATAGACGATCACCGGCAGCCGCTCGACCAGGCGCTGGAAGTCGTGCCCGCCGGCGGCGAGCTGATCGAGAAAGCGCTTTACCTCGTGGTCGGGCCAGTTCCTGTCAGCGGGCTCTCGCATCCTCCTCGCTCATCGGCGGAGGCAGCGGGCGCCTTGAGAACTGTCGGGTGCCAATCTCGCTCAGGCGGCGAGGCGCATCGGCGGGCCCTGGGAGACGAGCCGGTACAGCCCCGAGAGGGTCAGCGCCCCGACCAGCCCGCGGTAGGGCTCATACGGGGCGTAGAACTCTTCCACCTCGGGGACGGTCGCCCGCCGCCCGCCGCCGTTGAGGCGCCCGACGAGCTTGATGTAGCCGAGGTCGCCGGCCGGGAGCGCGTCGACTTCGTTGCGGCCGAAGAGGCCGAGACACTGCACGGTCCAGGGCCCGATCTGGGGCAGCGCCAGCAGCCGCCGGTCGGCATCTGGGTTCTCGATCCGGCAGCGGCCGGCGGCGACGTCGCGAGCCAGCCGCCGCAGCGCCAGCGCCCGTTTGCCGACCAGTTCCATCTGCTCGATTTCGGCTGGGGCGCGGCCGGCGATCGCCTCCGCCCCGGGGACGTCGCGCAGCGCCTCGCGCCCTTCCCCCAGCCGCGCTCCCCAGCGGCCGGCGATGCGCCGCTCGATCAGCGCCGCCTGCCGCGCCTCGATCAGCTGCCCGACCACCGCCGCGGCGAGCGCCTCCCAGGGCCACGGCCTGCCTTTGGGGCGGAAGTCCGGCATCCGCCGGATCAACGGCCCGACGAGGGGGTCGCGGCGGAAGCGGCGGTGGAAGTCCGAGAGGTCGACGTCGACCCACAGCGCGCAGCGCATCCGCTCGATCGCCTCCTCGAGCTGCTCGCGGCCGGCCGGGCCCGGGCAGAGCGCGAGCTCGATCGGCGGGCGGGAGACGAGCGCCGGGTCGACCGACTCGGCGCGGAACCGGACCCGGTCGCGCAGCGGCTGCCAGGCCCGCACCAGGACCGGGCTGCCGCCGACGTGGAGGAACCGCGTCGCCACCCCGCCCCGAACCCGCAGCGTGCGGTCCGAGCTGCCGCGAGGCAGTCGGTAGGGCGACGGCGGCCGGACCTCGGCTTCAGCGACCGAGCAGGTGAACATCGACCAGGAAAGACCGGCTGGCGACGACGTTCTGGCGATCGCGGCGGCGGCCGCCGAGTCGGCGCGGCGAGCGCGCCTTGGAGGCGACGCCGCTGACCGCGCGCACGGCGGCGACCGTGGCGGCGCCGGCGAGAACGCCTCCGGCGGCGGCGATCGCGGCGCTCTTCACCTCCGGACGCAGGACCGCCAGCGAGGAACCGGACGGCTCGTAGCTGGAGGGAAGCGGGCGGACCGGGTCGGTGGCGTCCCGCGGGCCGACGTCTTCTTCGGCGATCACCTCGCCGTCTACTTGCAGTTCGTCCACCCCGGCGACTCTAGCGCGGCGTGGGGTCGGCTCCGGCGAGCGATCGCTCGTAAAGACGGTACTTCTTGACGATCTTGCCGCCCATCCCCTCCATCGCCCGGTTCATCGGCTTGTTCGTCTCCAGAATCCAGCCCATCTCGCCCCAGTGGATCTTGTCCGGCAGGGCGGCGAGCTTGATGTGCTCGAGGTAGAGGCCGGCGGCCACCCCGGTGTGGCGGTAATCGTGCTTGACCCCGAGCGCGAAGACGCGGACGCGGTCGATCTTGCGCTTGCCGAAGAGGAACTTCGCCCAGCCGAAGGGCAGGAGGCGCCCGTTCAGCTCGTCCATCACCTGGTTGATGTCCGGCAGCGTCAGGGCAGCCCCCACCACCTCGCCGTCCTTTTCGGCCATGAAGGTCCACTCCTCGTCGAGCACCTGCTTCAGGTTCTTGGCCTGGAACTCGACCTCGGCGTCGGTGATCGGGACGAAGCCCCAGTTGTCCCCCCAGGCCTCGTTGTAGACGTCCATGAAGCGGCGCACCTCGCCGGCCATGTCGCGCTTGCGCATGTTGCGGATCGTGATCCCTTCATCGTGCAGGGCCTTCTCGGCGGCTTCATGGATCGAGGGGTCGAATTTCTCGCCCTCTTTCAGCTCACCCATCCGCAGCTCCCACATCAGCACGTCCATCGCCTTGCCGAAGCCCTCGGCCTCGATCAGGCGCTGGTAGTAGGGCGGGTGCCAGGGCTCGAGGATCATCGGCTTGCGCTCGAAGCCCTCGATCAGGATCCCGATCTCGTCGTTGGTGGTGAAGTCCATCGGCCCGAGGAGCCGCTCGCGGCCCCGCGCGAGCGCCCAATCGCTCGCCGCGTCGAACAGCGCCCGCACCACCTCGGGGTCCTCGGCCGCCTCGAAGAAGCCGAACATCGCGTCCTTGCCGCCTTGGAACTCGTCCCAGCGCCGGTCGAGGTGGGCGCTGATGCGGCCGACCGCCTCGCCGCCGCGTTCGGCGATGAAGAACTCGGCCTCGCCGTGCTCGAACCACGGATTCTTCTTGCGGTTGAGGAACTGCATCCGCTCGAAGACCAGCGGCGGCACCCACTGCTCGCTCTCGCGGTGGAGCGCGAACGGGACCTTGACGAAACGCTTCAGCTCGCGGCGGCTGCGGACGGGCCGGATCGTGACGCTTGCCATGAGAGCCGCAACCTACACTCTGCGGCGATGAGCGATACCGCCAAGGCGCCCGTCGACGTCTTCGAGAAGGCCCGCAGCCACGACCGCCTCGAGCAACTCGAAGCCGCCAAGGAGCACGACCTCCTCCCCTACTTCCGCCTGCTCACCTCGCAGGCCGGTCCCGTGGTCGAGATGGAGGGCCGGGAGACGATCATGCTCGGCTCCAACAACTACCTCGGCCTGACCGGCGACGAGCGGGTCAAGGAGGCGGCCCGTGAGGCGCTGGAGACCTATGGGACCGGCGTCACCGGCTCGCGCCTGCTGAACGGGACCACGCCGCTGCACCTCGACCTGGAGAAGGAGCTGGCGGAGTGGATGCGGACCGAGGACGCGATCGTCTACACGACCGGCTACCAGTCGAACGTCGGCTGCATCGGCACCATCCTCGGCCCCGGCGACACCGTCATCTGCGACTCCGGCGACCACGCCTCGATCCTCGACGGCTGCCGGCTCTCCGGCGCCAAGCTGCGCCCCTTCCGCCACAACCGGATGGACAAGCTGGAGAAGATGCTGCAGCGGGCAACAGAGGACGGCGGTGGCGTCCTGGTGATCGTCGACGGCGTCTTCTCGATGGAGGGCGACGTCTGCGACCTGCCGCGGATCGTCGAGCTCTGCAAGGCCTACGGCGCCCGGCTGATGGTCGACGAGGCCCACGGCGCCGGAGTCCTCGGCGCCCGCGGCGCCGGCGCCTGCGAGCTGTTCGGGCTCGAGGACGAGGTCGACCTGCGGATGGGCACCTTCTCCAAGAGCCTCGCCTCCTGCGGCGGCTTCATCGCCGGGCCGGCCGACGTGATCGAGTACCTGCGGATCTCCTCGCGCTCGTTCATCTTCAGCGCTTCAGCGGTGCCGGCGGCAGTGGGAGCAGCGCTGGGGGCGCTGCGGGTGATCCGCTCCGACGGCCCCCAGCTCTTCGAGCGCCTGCTCGCCAACGCCGAGTACCTGCGCGAGGGCCTGCGCCACCTCGGCCTGCAAGTGGTCGAGCCGGGGACGCTCCCCGACGGGACCGTGGCGACCACGCCGGTGGTGCCGGTGGTGGTCGGCGATGACTGGCAGGCGGTGCTCCTCTGGAAGGCGCTGTTCGACGCCGGCGTCTACACCAACGTCGCGATCCACCCGGCGGTCCCGCCCGGCGGGGCGCTGCTGCGGACGAGCCTGATGGCGACCCACGAGCGCGAGCACCTCGACGGCGCCCTCGGAACCATCGCCCGGGTGATCGGAAATTTTCCGGACCTGCCGCGCACTTAATTTTTTGGTCACGAAAATTTGACATCCCCCAGCCGGGTGAGTTTCCGGCTTGTCCGGAATTGGACAAGGGCGAGGATGTGTCGAAATTGTTGCTCTTAGCGAATGGGTCGGACGTCATTTTGTGCACGGCGGGTTGACGCCCGCCGTCCCAAAGGCATAGCTTGGCTCCCTCGCCGCAACGACCCTGGCGGGGCGTTCGGGAAGAGAGAGTCGGTCCGGCAGGACCAGGCCCCTCGCCGGGGCATGGGATGCCACGGCCGGACGCGACATAACCCCCAGCCCAGTTATCGATTCCTTGAAGGGAGGAGTCCAGTGGAAGCTGCCTCAACGGCACCACCATCGACCATCGCAGCCCCAGTAGACGCGCCGCAGCACATGAGGGCATTGGAGAGAGCCAACATGGTGAGGCTTGCCCGTGCAGAGCTGAAGCGCGCGATCGCGCGAGGAGACATGGATGCCGCGGAGGTGGTTCGCGACTGCCCGTGGGAGACCGAGAGCATGACCATTGCCGAGCTGCTGACCAGCCAGCGCCGCTGGGGCCGCACCCGGGCCCGCAAGTTCCTCATGCCGCTCTCGCTCAACGAGAACAAGCAGCTCGGGACGCTGACGTCCCGGCAGCGCCGGATCCTCGCCAGCGAGCTTTCGGGGCGGGGCGCGGGACGAGAAGCCCTGACCGTCTAGACGGTCAGCCGCGCATTCCGCCGACCCGGTAGCTGAGGCCACCGGAGGCGCGCTGGAATGCGCGGCGGGCCAGGTAAAAGACGACCGCGAAGACCGCGGCGCCGACTGCCAGCGCCACCGCCAGGATCGTGTGGGCGGCGTAGAAGAGCAGGCCGATGGTGAGGACGCCCGCCGCTCCCGCAAGCATCGTCGTGTGGGAGCGGTAGCCGGCGAAGTGCTCGCGGATCGCCACCTCGAGACCTCCCAGCCCCGCCAGGGCGACGCCGATCCCGATCGCGGTCGGGTGGCCGCCGATCACCCCGATCGCCAGGGCGACGATGCCGGCGAGGATCACCATCTCAGCCAGCGGGGCCGAGCCCCACGGTGCCGGCGGCCGTTCGTCGGCCGAGTCGACCCGCTTGGCGGGCCTGGTCTTCGCGCTCAACGGCCGCAAGCCGCCCGGATAACGGGCATCCGGATGAGACCTTGACCCGCCACCAGCCCATCAGCATCCCGATCGGGCCGAGCCGCGGGCGCGAGTGCCAGTGGCCGCAGCCGGGGAGACCGAGGTCCTGGCGCGAGACCTGGACCCACTTGTAGTCCTGCGGGGCGGCGAGCATCCGCTCGACCAGCTCGCGGTTCTCGTCCTCGACCCGCTGGCGCTCGACCAGCGCCTGCCGCGCCTCGGCAACGCGGTCGGCGAGAGCGTCGCGGACCATCTCCAGCTCGCCGAGGTCGAGCACCCGCGGCTGCGCGGCGAGGGCGCCGACGCGATGCGGCACCTCGGTGTGGCCGAATGCCTCGGCGAAGAGGCCGGCCAGCTCGGTCTCGAGGCGGGCGATCTGCGAGCGCAGCTGCAGACGAGCCTCGCGCTCGTCGACCGCGACGCCCAGTCCCGAAAACTCCTCGTGTCTGAGCAGAGCAGGCATCCCGGAAATTGTAGTCACGCCGCCTCCAGGGTCGAAGCGGACATCCACAGAGCCTCCTCGACGGCGATCTGCGGCACCCCCTTGACCTGGATCGCGGCCACCGCAACCCGGCGGCTGGTCCGCTCGACGCGGACGCCCTCGGCGGCCGGGCCGAAGAGGAGACCGAGCGGGCGCGCGTCGTCGGCGACGAGCAGCGTCCCCTTCGCCAGCTCACCGGCCATCCCGGCCAGCGACTCGCCGGGGGCCGAGTCGCGGATGCAGAGGCGCCCTTCGACCCGGTCGGCGTCGAAGGCGCGCAGCGCCACGCCGGTCTCGACGATCGCAATGGAGAGGGCATCCTTCGGCAGCCCGTTGCTGCGGAAGCCGCCGTCGTGGAGGCGGTCGAGGGTCAGCTGCTCGACGGGGGTGCGGGTGCGATCGGGGTCGAGGCCGATCTGGCGGAAGAAGACGCGGTAGGCCCAGGGGATCGGCCGTTCCCGCAGCCGGATCGCCTGCGAGCCATAGGTCCGGTCGGAGAGATCGCGCAGCCGCCGGCGGACCGAGTCGGGGCTCTTGCCGGGCTTCGCGTCGACCTCGACCCAGGCGACGCCGAGCCCGGGGAACTCGGAGGCGATGTGGGGAGCGACCCAGCCCTGCTGCGGCGCCGGCTCCCACCCCATTCGCTGGCTGGCGGGATCGGCGCTCACCTCAGCTCCCTTCGGCGGCGGCGGTGGCCGCGAGCAGCCGGTCGACCCGCTCGCTCAGCTGCGGCGCGGTGAGCTCGCCGACGCTGGCGCTCTGCAGGGTCCCGCCTGGGTAGACGTAGGCAAAGGTCGGGCAGAGGCCGATGCCGTAGAGGCCGGCGACGGCGCCGTCGCGGTCGTAGCCCACCGGCATCGTCCAGCCGCGGCGGCGGATCGCTTCGCGCACGGTGTCGCGGTCGTCGCGGATGTCCAGCGAGAGGAAACCCACCCGACCACGGTAGCGCCGGAAGACCCGCTCGACCAGGTCCTGCTGGGTGACGCAGTTGCTGCCGCCCTTGCTGAACCAGAACGAGATCACCAGCGGCCGGCCGAAGAAGTCGCAGACCCGGAGCGCTTCCGGCAGGTCGACGCGGCAGGCCGGCGTGCGCTGGGCGTCCTGCGGGCAGGGGATCGCCGAGGTTTCGCAGTCGTCCTGGGCAACGTTGGCGTCGCCTTCGAGCTCGCCCGCCCCGGCCGGCACCGCGAACTCCGGCAGCGGCCAGCGCGGCGGCAGCTTGTCGAGGCCGAGCGTCTCCCCTCCGCCGCCGCCGCGGAGCGTGCTGATGGTGGCGATGACAATGATCGCGAGGAAGATCAGGCCGACGATGACGGAGTAGCGGTCCCTCATCGCCGCTCCAAGAGCAGCAGGGTCGCCGGCAGGACCAGCAGCACGCCGACCAGGGCGGCGCCGAGATCGACGACGGTGACGAGCCCGAAGTCCCGCAGCATCTGCACATCGCTGGCGATCAGTACGGCGAAGCCGGCGATCGCGGTGGCCCCGGAGGCGATCACCGCGGCCCCGGTCCGCGAGTAGGCGCGTTCCAGAGCCTCTTCGACCTCGGCACCGGCCTCACGCTCCTCGTGGAAGCGGCCGCTGAGCAGGACCCCGAACTCGGTAGCGATTGCGATCGTCAGCGCGCCGAGAGCAGCCGACATCGGGTTGAGCGGTATCCCCGTGATCCACAGCAGTAGCGAAGCCCACCCGGTAGCCAGCACCGTCGGCACCAACGGCACGAGCGCCCGTCGCCAAGACCTGTAGATCAAGAGCAGCGCCAGCCCGACCAGGAAGATCCCGGCCAGAGTCAGCCAGTAACGACTGCTCGAAAGCTCGGATGCAGATTCAGCCGCGATCACCGAAAGCCCAGCAAGCTGCACCTCCACCCCATCCGGCGGCTCGCCGATCTCACCCCGAACCCGCTCCACCAGCTTCTGCTGATCTTCGAGCGATTGAGCCCTGATCCCAAACGAGATCAGCGCCTGATGCCCAACTTCTCGCGTCTTCGGGTCGATAGGCGCCACCTGCCTGAGCGCATAGGGCGACAGGGCTCCCAACGTCGCATCGATCCGCTTGGCCGTCGGCCTTTCTTCCCCCTTGACCAGAAAGTCCGACAGCGCGGGCCCCGGGCAAATTTCAGCCTCCAGACAGCTCGGGTCTTCCCCTTCGAACCCACCAGTTTCGAGAACCCGCTTCTTGAACCCCGCCATCCACTCGACCGTCTCGGGGCTGGTCAGATCATCAGCTTCGATGCTCACATCGAGCTCCCCGGACACCCCGGTCGTGTCCTGCAGCTCGTTGAGGCCTTCCACTGCCTTCACGTTCTGAGGCGCCAGCTCCCGAATATCCGTCACGGTGTCAACCCTGGTCCCGGCGGCCCAACCCATAACCGCCAGTCCAATCCCAACGGCCAGAACAACCTCCGGATACGTCCGCGCCACGGACAAAATCCGCTCCACGAGCGGGTGGGGCGTGGAATGGGGGTTACCGAGCATCCAGCGCAGGTGACCCCCGTTCCGCGTGCCGGACCCCGCTCGCCAAACAGCCAACGTCCCTAGCCCGACAGTGAGCGCCAACCCGAATGCCACCGCGATTCCAAGAATGAGCACCCAACCGAACCCCCGAACCATCGGCACCGGAGAAAGCTGCAACGCCAAAAACCCGGCACCCGTAGCCAAACAAGCCGCCCCGATAGTCGGCCCCCCGAGAGACGCAGAACGCTCGGCCGACCCAGCCTCGTCGAACCGAGCCTGAAACTGGATTGCATAGTCCACGGCAAGCCCGATCAGGATCGGCAGCGCCGCAATCGAGGCCATCGTCAGCGACCCGCCGACCAGCGCCAGGAGCCCGAAGGTGATCGCCGCCGCCATCAGCGCGATCCCCAGCGGCAGCAGCGGCCAGCGCGACCCGAAGACGAGGAAAAGGACAAGCGCCATCACCGCTATGGAGACGGCGAAGAGGAGCAGGAGGGCGTCCTTGAGGGCACTGGAGACGCCGTCGATCACCACCGGCGCGCCGGAGACGACGTAGCTGCCGTTTTCGAGCTCGAAGCACGGCGCCGGTTTCCCCCGTTCCTTGCACGCCTTCCGCGGCGTCGTTTCTTCGACCGCGTCTTGGATCAGCCCGATCGCCCGCCGCCGCTCGGCTTCGCTCAGGTCCGGCCGCAGCCGGATCACGATCTGGGCCGACTTCGCGTTCGGGAAGAGGTAGGAGAGCCGTGCCTTCGGCGTGCCGCGCGGGCGGGCGAAGTCAAAGACGACGGTGGCGACAAAGTCTTCGTTGGTGATGCTCGGGGCGCTGGTGATCCCGTATTTGGTCGCCACTGCGAGCAGGTATTCGCGGAACCGGTCGGCGGGGACGTTTTCGGCCAACCGCCGCAGCTGGTTGTCGATCTGGACCACGGACTCGTTGAGGAAGGTGCCAGGGCCGGTGAGGAACTCGACGGCGCCCATCTCGGCCAGTTCCGCACACGGGCCCGGGATCGCCTCGGCGCCCTTGGGCACCTTGCCCGAGAGACAACCCTCGAGGCGCAGGATCCGGAAGAGATCGTCGGTGAGCAGGAGTTCGGGAAGTTCGCCCTTGACGAGGACGACGATCGGTTCTTCGCCGAACTCCTCGCGCACCTGGTGGGTCGCCTGCGCGGTCGCCGAATCGGGGTCGGCGAGGGTGTCGACACCGGCGTCGGTCGGCAGCTGGGTCGCGCCGACGGCGGCGACGACAGCGACGAGCGCGGTGAGCGCGACGAGCGGACGGGCGTGCCTCGCCGCCCACGCCGCGACGCGCCCGAACAGAGATCCCGCGTCCAACCTCAGTCCATCGAGAGCGGTCCGCTGACGTCAGCGTTGAGGAACTGATTGACGAACGGGTTGCTGGAGTCGAACAGCTCCTCTTTCGGGCCGGACTCGACGATCTTGCCGCTCCACAGCACCGCGATGAAGTCGGCGATCCGCCGCGCCGTGCCGAGGTCGTGGCTGATGACCAGGTAGCAGCCGCCGTTCTCGGCGTGGACCTCGCGGATCAGCTCGCAGAGCAGCGCCGTGCGGACCGGGTCGAGGCCGGAGTCGGGCTCGTCGAACATCACGATCGCCGGTTCCAGCACCAGCGCCCGGGCGAAGCCGGCGCGCTTGCGCATCCCGCCCGAGAGCTCGTTCGGCATCTTGTAGGTCGCCTCGCTGAGGCCGACCTCCTTCAGACGCCGGTTGACGATCTCGCCGATCTCCTCCTCGCCTTTGTCGGTGTGCTGCCGCAGCGGGAAGGCGACGTTGTCGTAGATGTTCATCGAGCCGAACAGCGCCCCGTCCTGGAACAGGAGGCCGAACTTTTTCCGCACGTCGAAGAGCTCGTCGTCGGTCATGTTCGGGATCGACTCGCCGTGGACGAGGACGTCGCCGGAGTCCGGGTAGAGGAGGCCGACGATGTGCTTGATCAGCACGCTCTTGCCGGTGCCCGAGGGGCCGAGCACCATCGAGATCTGGTTATCGGGGAGCCCGAGGTTGACGCCGTTGAGGATCCGGGTGCGGCCGAACTGCTTGACGAGGTCGATGATCTCGATCGCGTCCTCGCCGCCGTGGTCGCGCTTGACTCCGGTGTGAAATTTGTAGGGGTCGTGCTCGCGCGGATTGACGCCGGGGATGACGAAGTCGCGCCCCATAACCGCGCCGTCCTCGCTCACGTAGGGACCGTCGTCGGTGGCGCTTTCCGGATGCGCGGCTACGGCCGGCTCGTCCGCGACCGGCTCGGCCAGCTCGGCGCTGGTCTCCGTCTCGGCCTCGTACTGCGTCTCCTCGGCCTCGTTGAAACGCTCCTGCTCGTCGCTCGGCAAGTCAGCCTCCTATTGGCGCACGTGGGTTGGCTCCCCAGAAGACCAGGGTCCCAAGCATCCCGATGATGTGGACTAAGACGATGTTGAGGACCATCGACTTCGCCGTCGCGGTCCCCACCCCGACGGGGCCGCCACCGGCGGTATACCCGTAGTAACAGCCGACCAGCACGATCGCGGTCGCCATCACCATGCCCTTGATCAAGCTGAAGAACAGGTCGGGGGGGTTCTGGAACATCCAGAAAATCAGCAGGTAGCCGCCCGAGGAGACGTCGCCGATCTGCTCGACGACGGCGAGGTAGCTGGCCAGGTACATGATCCCGATCCCGACCAGGTACATGAACGGGAAGGCGATCCAGGCGGCGAGCAGGCGGGTCGCGCAGAGGAAGGTGACCGGCGGCACCCCCATCACCTCGAGCGCGTCGATCTCGTCGGAGATCCGCATCGCCCCGAGCTCGGCGACGATCCCGGTCCCGACCTTGGCCGCCAGCATGTAGCCGAAGGCGTAGGGCATGATCTCGCGCAGGTCACACCAGGCGGAGAAGACGCCGGCGTAGGCGGGCGCGCCCTGGGCGCGGAGCAGGTAGGCCCCCTCGATCCCGCACTGCAGGCCGAGGGTGAAGACCAGGCCCCAGATGATCAGGGCGGAGCCGAGGATCAGGATCCCGGCCTGGCGCAGGCTCTCGCCGAAGAAGCGAAGGACGCGGCCGGAGTAGACGAGGCCGGCGACGCGCGAGCCGAAGCGGGCGATCTCCCCCGCCGAGTCGAGCCAGTTGCGCGGAATCTCGAGCCAAGCGTTCATCGGATCGTCTGCAGCTCCGGGTTGGTCGCCAGCAGGGTCTGCGTGAAGACGTAGTTGAAGGCGAAGACGCCCATGAAGGAGATGACCACGGCCTCGTTGACGGCGCGGCCGACGCCGGCGGCGCCGCCGGAAGCGGTCATCCCTTTGTAGGAGCAGACGACCGCGATCAGCGCCCCGAACAGCGTGCACTTGATCACCGAGCCCCAGAGGTCGGTGATCGAGGCGTTGGAGAAGAGGGTCGCGAAGAAGCCGCCGAGCGGCTGGCCGTAGAGGATCTCGGTGAGGATGCCGCCGCTGATCCCGAAGACCAGGGCGTAGATGTCGAGCAGGCCGGTGATCAGCATCAGCGCCAGGAACCTCGGCACGACCAGGTTCTTGATCGGGTCGACGCCCAGCACCTGCAGGGCGTCGAGCTCCTCGCGGATCTTCCGGGCGCCGAGGTCGGCGGTGATCGCGGTGCCGGCGACGCCGGCGACGACCACCGCGGTCACGAACGGCGCGAACTCACGGATCGAGGCGAGGACGAAGAAGCCGCCGAGGCGGTCGAGGGCGCCGAAGAGCGAGAGGAAGTTCGCCGCCTGCAGTCCCGGAGCGCCGAAGCCGAAGGCCACGGTCGAGACCAGCAGCGGGAACCAGCAGAGCTGCAGGGCAAAGAGGAACTGGCCGATGAACTCCTCGCCGTAGGGATACGGAGGTTTGACCGCAGAGACGATCGTTCGCGCGGTGAGGATCATCATCTCCCCCACCTGTTCGAACAAGGACTTGGCGGGCAAGAAAGCCCTATTGACCGCGGATCCGACCATCAGCTCCTCCATCCGGGCTGCGCCGCACGCGCGCGACACCCCACCCGGTGCGCCGGAGTCTAGGGGATGCCGGTACCCGAACCGTTAGCCGCGTGTTGAGATCCGGCTAACCCCTTGGCAAGGGCCGGAAACGTCCGCGATAGCGGCCAAATCCCGTGCTATGTTCGGGCCGCTTTGCGGGGGACCGGAAGACATTCCCGGCGGACCCGCCTCCAGGCCATCGCGACCGGGTTAGTCGCGCTGACGGCGGCGGCGCTGCTCAGCGCCTGCGGTGGCGGGGGCTCTTCTGAGCAGGACGAAGCCAGCGGCACCTTCCACGTGAAGGTGACCGAAGCCGAGTTCCCTCCCCAGCAGCGGCTGGGCCAGACCTCGGTCCTGCAGCTGGGGATCCGCAACACGGGCAAGCGCACGGTTCCCGGCCTGACCGTCAGCTTCACGATCAAGGGCCAGCAGGGCGAAGACTCCTCGCTGCCGTTCGGAGTCAGCGACCCCGGACCGGAAGTCGCCCAGCCCGACCGGCCGGTCTGGGTCCTCTCCGCGACCTACCCGCGCCTCTTCGGCTCCTCCGACCCCGGCGGAGCCTCCACCTCGAACCCGAAGACGTTCGCCTTCGGCCCGCTGAAGCCCGGGCAGACGACCAAGGCGGTCTGGAAGCTGAGCGCGGTCCGCGCCGGCAAATACACCCTGCGCTACGACATCAACGCGGGCCTCGGCGGAGAAGCGAAGGCCGAGACGGACGGCGGCGTCGCGCCGGGCGGATCGTTCACGGCCGAGATCAGCGAACAGCTGCCGGAAACCGAAGTCACCGACAGCGGCGAAATCGTTGAAATCAAGAAAGGCAAGTAGGGCCTCTTCGCTGGCGGCCGCCCTGGCGGCTTTCTTTGCCCTGGCCCTCCCCGCCTGCGGCTCGGCCAGCGACCAGAGCAGCGCCACGGAGACCGCGACGCCGAGCGCCAAGCACGGGGTGGGGCTGAAGAAGATCGGCTCCTTCGACGCACCGGTCTACGTCACCGGCGCCCCCGGCTTCCCCAAGCTGCTCTTCGTCGTCGAACAGGAAGGGCGGATCGCGGTGATCGACGGCGGCCGCCGCGCCGGCACCTTCCTCGACATCCGCAACCTCGTCAACTACGGCGGCGAGCGCGGCCTGCTCTCGGTCGCCTTCCCGCCCGACTACGCCACCAGCAAGCGCTTCTACGTCTATTACACGGACGGCGACGGCTCGATCCAGATCGACGAGTTCCAGCGCCGGACCGCCACCCGGGCCGCGAGCGGCTCGCGCCGGCCGGTGATCACCATCCCCCACCCCGTCAACGCGAACCACAACGGCGGCCAACTGCAGTTCCTCGGCAACCTCCTCTACTTCGCGACGGGCGACGGCGGCTCCGGCGGCGACCCGCCGAACAACGCCCAGAACAAGGATGTGCTGCTCGGCAAGCTGCTGCGGATCGACCCGCGCGCCGCCGGCGGCAAGCCCTACTCGGTGCCGGCCAGCAACCCGTTCGTCGGCAAGCCGGGCCGCGACGAGATCTACAGCTACGGGCTGCGCAACCCCTTCCGCTTCTCCTTCGACACGACGCACGGGCAGCCCCGGATCGCGATCGGCGACGTCGGTCAGAACCAGTTCGAGGAGCTCGACTACACGACCGTCGGCCGGGCCGACGGCGCCAACTTCGGCTGGGACGCCCTCGAGGGGTTCTCCAAGTACACCGACGAAAACAGCGGCACCCCCGACCCGGGCGGCACCGTCAAGCCGATCTTCGCCTACCCCCACAGCCGCGGCGGCAGCTGCTCGATCATCGGCGGCTACGTCGTCCGCGACCGCCGCCTGGCCGGCCTCCGCGGCCGCTACGTCTACGCCGACCTCTGCGAGGGCCAGCTGCGCTCGCTCGTCCCCCATCTGAAGAAAGCGAGCGGCGACCGCAAGCTCGGCCTCCAGGTCTCCAGCCCCAGCTCGTTCGGCGAAGACCAGCAGCACCGGCTCTACGTGACCTCGCTCGAAGGTCCCGTGTACCGGCTCGTGCTCCGCTGACGCGCGGAAGAATTTACTTTCTGCGCGCAACACGTTGCATCTTTTTGTCTACACTTGCTTTCATGCACGTGATGGCCCCGAGAGAAGACTGGACCGACGAGCGCCTCGACGACCTCAAGACCCACATGGACGAGGGGTTTCGGGAGGTGCGGACGGAGGTTCGTCAACTCCGCAATGAAGTCGTGAAGGTGCGCGAGGAGACTGCGGAACTGCGGACCGAGACGAAGGGCTTCGAGAAGCGGATGGATGACAAGTTCGAAGCCCTCAACCGCACCATGCAGATCGGATTCAGCGTGATCGGCGGAGCGCTCGCCCTAATAGGGACTGTGCTCGCCGGCCTCATCGGCCTGATCGCCACCCAGCTTTGAATCGCCGCTAAGGTTGGCTGACCAGCCAAACGGGTGAAGGGAGCTGTGGTGGAGAGCGGAACGGCGGCACGGAGTACCGAGACGAACGGGGCGCCGGCGCCTGCCGCCGACTCGATCGAGGTCCTCAACCCGGCGACGGGCGGGCTGATCAAATCGATTCCGGTCGACTCGCCCGAGGCCGTCGCCGCGACCGTGGCACGCGTCCGCGCCAACCAGCCCGAGTGGGAGGCGATGGGGATCGAGGGCCGCTACCACTGGCTCGGCAAGCTGCGCGACTGGCTGCTCGACAACCAGAAGCGGGTGCTGGACACGATGCAGGAGGAGACCGGCAAGGTCTACGCCGACGCCAGCAACGAGCCGGCCTACCTCGCCGACCTGATCAACTTCTACGGGACCAAGGCCGCCAAGTTCATCGGCGAGCAGAGCATCCGTCCCCACAGCCCCCTGCTCGCCGCCAAGAAGCTCCAGGTCCAGTACCGGCCCTACCCCGTGGTCGGCATCATCAGCCCCTGGAACTTCCCGCTGATCCTCGCTCTCGGCGATGCGATCCCGGCCCTGCAGGCCGGCGCCGCGGTCGTCATCAAGCCCTCCGAGTTCACGCCGCTGGGCCTGATCGAGGTGATCGAAGCCTGGAAGCAGGAGATCGGCGGACCCGACGTCCTCGACTGCGTGCAGGGCATCGGCGACACGGGTGGCGCCCTGGTCGACGCGGTCGACTTCATCCAGTTCACCGGCTCGGACCGCACCGGCCGCAAAGTGATGGCGCGCGCCGCCGAGACGCTGACCCCGGTCAGCCTCGAGCTCGGCGGCAAGGACCCGATGATCGTCCTCGACGACGCCGACGTCGACCGCGCCGCCAACGCCGCTGCGTGGGGCGGGATGATGAACTCCGGCCAGATCTGCATCTCGGTCGAGCGGATCTACGTCGAGGAGCCGGTCTACGACGAGTTCGTCGCCAAGCTGACGGCAGAGGTCGGCAAGCTGCGCCAGGGAGCGGACGACGCCCGCAACCCGAAAGACATTGGCTCGATGACCTCGCCCAACCAGGCGGCGATCGTCGAGGACCACGTCAACGACGCCCTCGGCAGCGGCGCCAGGGCGACGACCGGCGGCAGGCGAGCCGACGGTCCCGGCGACTATTTCGAGCCGACGGTGCTGGTCGACGTCGACCACTCGATGAAGGTGATGCGGGACGAGACCTTCGGTCCCGTCGTCGGGGTGATGAAGGTGCGCGACTCCGAGGAGGCGCTGCGCCTCGCCAACGACACCCGCTACGGACTCTCCGGCTCGGTCTTCGGAGAGAAAGTGCGGGCCGAGCAGGTCGCCCGCCGCATCGAGTGCGGCGCCGTCAACGTAAACGACGTGCTGGTCAACTACCTCGCCTCCGACGTGCCGATGGGCGGCTGGAAGGAGTCGGGGATCGGCTTCCGGCACGGCGAGCCGGGGATCAAGAAGTACTGCCGCTCGGAGTCTCTGGTGATCACCCGCTTCGCCGGCAAGCGCGAACCGACCTGGTACCCCTACTCGAAGGCCCGCCGCCGCTTCCTCCCCGTCATCTCCCGCTTCTTCGGCGCCCGCGACTGGCGCCGCAAACTCGGTCTGCGCCGCTGAGCTTCAGCGCCTCGGTAGCCTCTTTAGGTTCATGCCGGAGCGCGACTACATAGCTGCAACTCGCGAGCGCGTCGTCGTCTTCGACGGCGGCATGGGCGCGACGCTGGAGATGTTCGACCTCACGCAGGAGGACTACGGCGGGCTTGCCGGGAAATGCCACGAGGCGCTGGTGCTGAACCGGCCCGACGTGATCGAGGGCGTTCACACGTCGATGATCGAGGCCGGTGCCGAGGTGGTCGAGACCGACAGCTTCCAGGGCTCGCGGCTGAAGCTCGAGGAGTGGGGCCTCGGCGAGCACACGCTGGAGATCAACACCAAGGCCGCGGAAATCGCCCGCAAGGCGGCCGGGGACGACCGCTTCGTCGCCGGCTCGATCGGGCCGACCGGCTTCCTCCCCGCCTCCACCGACCCGACCCTCGGAGACATCAGCTTCGGCCGCTTGGTCGAGGTCTTCGCCGAGCAGGCCGAGGGTCTGGTCGCGGGCGGCGCCGACCTGATCATGATCGAGACCGCGCAGGACATCCTCGAGGTGAAGGCGGCGATCTTCGGTGCCCGCGAGGCGTTCGCGAAGACCGGCCGCACGCTGCCGATCCAGTGCAGCGTCTCGCTGCTGCCCAACGGCGGCAAGATGCTGCTCGGAACCGACGTCCAGTCGGTGCTGACGACGCTGACCGCGCTGGACGTCGACGTGATCGGTCTCAACTGCTCGACCGGCCCCGAGGACATGCGCGACGCGATCCGCTTCCTCGGCGAGACCTGCACGGCCCCGGTCCACTGCATCCCCAACGCCGGCCTGCCGCTGCAGGGGCCCGACGGCGAGACGATCTTCCCGGAAAAGCCCGAGCCCCTGGCGGCGACGCTGGGTGAGTTCGTCGAGCGGTACGGCGTCGGCATCGTCGGCGGCTGCTGCGGGACGACCCCGGAGCACATCGCGGCGATCCGCGAGCGGGTCGACGGCCGCACCCCCCTCGAGCGGCCCGCACCCGGCCCGATCGAGGTCTCCTCGATGATGACCTCCACCCCGCTGGTGCAGGAGCCGCGCCCGACCCTGGTCGGCGAGCGGGTCAACTCGCAGGGCTCGAAAAAAGCCAAGGAACTGCTGCTGGCCGACGACTACGACGGCCTGGTCCAGGTCGCCGAAGACCAGGTCGAAGGCGGCGCCCACGTGCTCGACACCTGCGTCGCCCTGACCGAGCGCCAGGACGAGGACGAGCAGATGAGCGCCGTCGTCAAGCGGATCTCGCTCACCCAGCCCGCGCCGATCCAGGTCGACTCGACCGAGCCAGAGGTGATCAAGGCCGCGCTGGAGACGATCCCCGGCCGGGCGATCGTCAACTCGATCAACCTCGAGGCCGGCCGCGACAAGGCCGACGTCGTGATCCCGCTGGCCAAGGCCCACGGCGCCGCCCTGATCGCGCTGACGATCGACGAGGTCGGGATGGCGAAGACGGCCGACCGCAAGGTCGAGATCGCCGAACGAATCCGCGACATCGCCTGCGGCGAGCACGGCCTCGACCCCGAGGCGCTGATCTTCGACCTGCTGACCTTCACCCTGACCACCGGCGACGAGGAGTGGCGGCCCTCGGCGGTGGAGACGATCGAGGGCATCCGCCGCGTCAAGGCGGAGATCCCCGGCGTCAAGACCTCACTCGGCGTCTCCAACGTCTCCTTTGGCGTCTCGCCGCGGCCGCGCGCAGTGCTGAACTCGGTCTTCCTCCACCACTGCGTCGAGGCCGGGCTCGACCTGGCGATGGTCAACCCCAACCACATCACCCCCTACGGCGAGATCCCGGAGGACGAGCGGCAGCTGACCGACGACCTCGTCTTCAACCGCCGCGAGGACGCGCTCGAGCGGTTCATCGCCCACTTCGAGTCGAAGGGCGAGGAGGCCGAGGCCGAGGTCGCCGACCCGACCGCCGGGATGGAGCCCGAGGAGGCCCTGCACTGGCACATCCTGCGTCGCAAGAAGGACGGGGTCGAGGACCAGATCGAGCTCTCGGTCGCGAAGATCGGCGCCGTCCCGACCCTGAACGAGGTGCTGCTGCCGGCGATGAAGGAGGTCGGCGACAAATTCGGCGCCGGCGAACTGATCCTGCCCTTCGTCCTGCAGTCGGCCGAAGTGATGAAGCGCGCCGTGGCGCAGCTGGAGAACCACCTCGACCGGATCGAGGGCCACACCAAGGGCAAGGTCGTGATCGCGACCGTCTTCGGCGACGTCCACGACATCGGCAAGTCGCTCGTCAACACGATCCTCACCAACAACGGCTACACGGTGATCGACCTCGGTAAGCAGGTCCCGGTCGACGCGATCATCGAGGCCGCGGTGGAGAACGAGGCCGACGCGATCGGCCTCTCCGCCCTCCTGGTCTCGACCTCGAAGCAGATGCCGACCTGCATCGCCGAGCTGCACCAACGCGGGCTCGAGTTCCCGGTCCTGATCGGCGGCGCCGCGATCAACCGCGACTTCGGCCGCCGCACGCTCTACCCGAAGGGCAAAGAGTCCGACGAGGTCTACGAGCCCGGCGTCTTCTACTGCAAGGACGCCTTCCAGGGCCTCGACACGATGGATGCCCTAGTCGATGAGGAGGCACGCTCGGCGCTGGTCGAGCGGATCAGGGCCGAGGCCAAGCAGCTGCGCGAGAAGCCGGTGGTTGTCGACGACGCCCCGCCGGTGACCGACGACAGCGTCCGTTCGAAGACGGCGACCGACGTGGCGATCCCGACGCCGCCGTTCTGGGGCGTGCGGGAGCTCGACGTCGACCTCGAAGACGTCTACCCCTACCTCGACCGCCACGTGCTCTTCAAGCTGCACTGGGGCGGGCGCGGGGTCAAGGGCGAGGCCTGGCGCGAACTGGTCGAGGGCACCGCCGAGGAGGAGGGCTTCGCGGCGCGGCTGGAGCGGATGTGGCGCGAGCAGGACTTCCTGCACCCGCGCGTCCGGCTCGGTTACTTCCCCTGCAACGCCGACGGCAACGAGCTCGTCGTCTTCGACCCCGAGGACCCCGAGCGGGAGCTTGAGCGGCTGGTCTTCCCGCGCCAGCCGCGGCACGACCGGATCTGCCTCGCCGACTTCTACCGCCCGCTCGACTCGGGTGAACGCGACGTCGTCGCCCTGCAGGGCGTCACCGTCGGCCCCGAGGTGACGACGCTGATCGAAAGCCTCGAGCAGGAAGGCGAGTTCGCCGAGCAGCTCTACGTCCACGGTCTCGGCGTCCAGAGCGCCGAGGGACTCGCCGAGTGGCTGCACGCCGAGGTGCGCCGGGGGCTCGAGATCGACCTAGACCAGGGTCGCCGCTACTCCTGGGGATACCCCGCCTGCCCGGACCAGTCCGAGCACGAGAAAGTCTGGCGCCTGCTCGACCTCGAAGAGATCGGGATGACCCTCTCCGGCGGCTACGCGGTGATGCCGGAGCAGTCGACGGTGGCGATCGTCGCCCACCATCCGCAGGCCGTCTACTTCGGGATGAAGTCCGGCTTCATCCCCGCCGAGAAAACGCCGGACGAACTGATCGCCGGCACCGCCCGCGGCGGTGGGTTGCCGCCGGAGTCCGATCCGGACCCCGGCGACGAGGGCGAGGACGCCGAAGCGTCCCCGGCCCCCGAGCTCAGCCGCTGAACCTGCCTGGAACTTCTGCCGGGTGCAGGGCCGGTCGCTGCCAGTTGCGACCTTCGTAGGCCTCCTCGAAGCCCGCCCGCCGCAGATTGCGGGTGACGGCCGACCAGGATGCGAGGTCGCATTCGCCGACCTCGACGAACACGGTGTGACAACCGGCCCGGTGGGCGTCGAGCAGACGCCTATGGAGCAGCGCCGCATTGCAGCCCTGTCCCCGCGCCTCCTCCAGCGTCGTGCCGGCCCCCAACTGGGCGACCCCGTCGACGATCAGCATCGAGCCGGTCGCGACGGGCACCTCGTCGGGACCGAGCGCCGCGGTGTAGCAGTGCCACCCGTTGCGCTGCGGCAGCGAGAAGAACAGCGTCCCCGCGACCAGCGGGATCTCCAGCGCTTCGGCGGCGATCGTGCTCAGGCCTTCGCCTTCGGCTTCGTCCGCGCCCAGCCGGTAGAGCGTGATTCCCGGATCGACGGGAAAATCAGGCGGCGATCCGTCGCAGACCATTTTCACCCAGCCCGCTCCGCGCTCGTAGCCCCTCGCCCCCAGCCAGCCCTCGGCATCGGGCGCCCCGGGCCTGCCAGCCGCCACCGGAATCCGGTAGTCGACTTCGCGTGCCCGCATCCATTCGACCGCCGCGGCCAGATAGCCGCCCTCGATCGCACCCGGCTCAGCAGCTCCCTGAATCTGCTGCAGCATGTGGACCTCGGGCAGATCGCCGAAGGCGGTCGCCTGCACCGGTCCGAACCTCTCTACTTCAACCCCCGATTCGGAGACTGCTTCCGGAACTACCGAATCCCACATGTCGCGCCGAAAGCGTTGCGCGACTCTCTCCAACACTGCTGAGTCGTATCTCACAGTCTCACGACTCCCTTTCCCCCAGTTCGCGTGAGTTATTGGCCGATTGCTCGACTCTATGCATATTACTGTGGACCCGTCAAGGAACCTTGTCGATCTGGCTATGAAGAACTCGAGAAGGCGGGCCAGGGCGCCGCTTGGATGGAACGGCCCCGGCCGCACGCCCTCCCGAGGCGGGCGTGCCGGCCTGGGAATGGTGGCGGCACGCCACTGCGGCCATGCTAAATCAATACATCAGAGTTTTTTAGCACTTAGGCCCGGCAGGGCAATCGACGGGCTACGCCGGAGGCTGACCGGGTCGGGCCCTGGGCTTGGACTCGAGCCGCACCGGCGTCGTCTGCAGCGCTTGCATCCGCAGGTCGCTCCAGGTCAGGCCCTCGCGGACCAGGGCGGGCAGGCCGAGGGCGACCGCGGTGGCGATCTCGACCGCCTGCAGGATCACCCCGTAGGCGAGGGCGTCCTGGGTGCTGATGCCGAAACCGGTGTGGAGGACGCTGATCACCGCCAGCTGGAAGACGCCGATGTTCGAGGGGGTCGCCGGGACGACGGCGGTGACGTTGACGGCGAAGAGAACCGCGGCGGCGGCGCCGATCCCGGCCTGTCCGTCGAGCCCGAGCGCGTAGAGGAGCGCCCAGCAGGCGGCGAGCTGGATCGCCCAGGCGGTCAGCTGGGCGGCAGCGGAGAGCGTGCCGTAGCGGGGGTCCCTGAAGACCGTGAGGCCGGCCCTGACCTGGATCAGGGCTCCGTGGATCATCCCCCCCAGGCGCGCCATCCGGCCGTTGCCGTTGCGGCGCATCAGCAGCGGGGCGAAGAGGACGACGATCAGGACCAGCAGCGGAACCAGGCTGAA
This sequence comes from Solirubrobacterales bacterium, assembly GCA_035473555.1. Taxonomy (GTDB): domain Bacteria; phylum Actinomycetota; class Thermoleophilia; order Solirubrobacterales; family 70-9; genus VAYN01. Next base: position 34,289 of record DATIOC010000023.1, on the reverse strand, counting down.
GGCGAAGATCTGCTTCGTCCCCGAGTGGAAGAGCGGGGTGGTCGAGACGATGATCACGCCGAGCAGGACCAGGGCGATCAGGTTCAGCATCGTCTGCGAGACCAGGGTCCCCAGCAGGACCGGGAAGGTTTCCCGCATGCGGCCGCTGCGCCGCGCCAGGGTCAGGGCGCGGGCCGGCTCGCCGAGGCGCGCCGGCAGCGTCGCCGACATCAGCACCCCGATCATCGTCGCCGAGGTGACGTCGCGGCGCCGGATCGGGCGGTTGGGAAGCGCCGCGCGGGCGATCCAGTACCAGGAGGCGGCGCGGAAGAAGAGTGAGCTCGCCATCAGGGCGCAGGCGATCAGGACCCAGGTGAGGTTGGAGCGGACGATGCTTTCGACGACCTTGTCGATGCCGATCTTCTGGGCGGCGAGCAGGGTCAGCCCGACCCCCATGATCCCGGCCACGACGAGGGCGAGCCGACGGGCCACGGCACGACCCTTCTTCCCCGCCTGCGCGGGGGCAGGATCAAGCGAGGGAAGACGCTCGGACGGCCTCCGCGGCCCGCCGTCGGCGGGCCGGAGACCGGCCCAGTGGGAGAACCGCTCGGCGGTCCGGGCGGGCTTCGGAGCCTCGATCGCGCGCTCGTAGACGGCGGTCACCTGGTCCGCCACCCGCGGCCACGCGTACCTCTGCGCGCTGCGGCGAGCCGCTTCGCCCATCTCCTGTAGACGCTCCGGCTCGAAGTGCACCCGCTGCAGCTCCTCGGCCAGGCGCTGCGGGTCCCCGGGCGGGACCAGAAGGCCGTCGACGCCGTCGCTGACGACGTCGCTGTAGCCGGCGATCGCCGAAGCGATCACCGGGGTGCCCGCGGCGAAGGCCTCGGTCAGGACCATGCCGAAGCTCTCGCCCGAGAGCGAGGGAGCGCAGAGGAGGTCGGCGTGGTGGAGCTCCGCCCACAGCTCCTCGCGCGAGACCCGGCCGCGGACGTCCATGAAGCGCAGCAGCTCCGGGTCGGCGACGTAGCGGAGGACGTCCTCGCGTTCGGAGCCGATCACGGTCAGCCGGCAGGGGACGTGCTCGACCAGGGCGTTGAAGGCGGTGAGCAGGATCGGCAGCCCCTTGCGCTCCTCGGGCCGGCCGACGAAGAGGATCTTCAGCTCCGGGCCCGGGGGCTTCGGCTCCTTCGGCGCCGCGTCGACGTCGACGCCGTTGGGGATGATCCGGTACTCGCCGCCGAACCAGCGGCGACCGGTCCAGGCGGCCGCTTCGGAGACGGCGATCCGCGCGGCGAGCCGGTTGAAGACCCGCCGGGCGCCGAGCGCGTTGGCGATGTAGTTCGGCAGGGGGCTGGTCGAGTAGGTGTGGAAGGTGCCGACGACCGGATCGCGGGCGCCGAGGGTGGCGTTCCAGCCGACCAGCGGCACCACCGGCTCGTGCACGTGGATGACGTCGAATTCGCCGCTGCGGACCAGGCGCCGCGGCGCCACCACCCCGCCGGCGGGGAAGGGGGCGAGGTTGGAGACCGAGCCGTTGGCGCCGAAGCCCGCCGTTCGGCCGAGCGGGGTCAGGTATTCGGGCAGCTCGCGCCGTTCGGCCTGGGCCCGGTGCAGGACACGGCTGACCCGCCCGGGCGGGTCGACGGGGGCGAGGACGCGGACATCGTGGCCTCGACCGAGGAACTCCTCGGCGAGAGCCTCAACGTGCCGGTTCACGCCCCCCTGGTAGGACCAGGAATATGGCGAGACGAGACCTATGCGCACGGGCGATCAAGGTTAGATCATCGACCGGCAGGCGAAACGAGGCCCGAAGCGGCCCCATGAGCTTCAGAGCTGGGTCCCGATCAGGCCGAGCATGCCGATCACGAGCGTCCCGATCAGGCCACCGCCGATCTGGATCATGGTCCGCTTGAGGTCGCCGATTTCGCTCCGCACGTCGCGGACCTCTTCCCTGATTTCGCCGACGCGCCCGTTGAGGTCGTCCAGGCGAGAATCGGTCCAGGTCGATCGCATAGCTTTCATGCCTCCAAGCTAGGGGAAAAGTTCATACGTGTGGCGCGCGGAATTGTAACTTTTCGTCTACTTCCCTGCTTCCTCGGAATTTGCGGCGCTCTCCGCCCAGGCGAAGCCGGTGAAGACGAGCAGGTAGGCGGTGCCGATCTCGAGCAGAAGCGCACCTGAGTCGTTGGCGAGGGTCCCGATCGCGGTGGCCGCAAGGGCGCCGGTCAACCCGGCGCGCACCGCGGGCACATCTTCGAGCCAGGCACGCAGGCGATCGCGCCGGAGGTAGGCGACGACGGCGATTGCGAACACGACCGGCAGGAAGGCGAGCAACACCGGCCGGGAGAAACTGTGGGCCGAGAGCTGGAGGCGGCGCTGGGCGACGTCGGCGAGGTCCCCCAGCCCGCCGGCATCGAGGACCGAGCGGGTGAGGTGGGCGTTGGCGCCGCTGAGTAGGTCGACCAGCGCCAGCAGGGCCAGCACCGCGACCGGTGCCGCGACGACGGCGAGCAGAAGCGGGCGCCTGCCGTGACCGGCGAACGCCATCGCCGCGACGACCGCGCCGACCGGGAAGACGATCGCGGCGCCGACGTCGGCGCCGAAGCGTCCGGCGGCGAAGACGAAGGCGGCGAGCAAGCCGACGGCGACGAAGGCGATCGAGGTGGCCCGCGGGGTCACCTTCGGCGCGAACGCCGCCAACGCCGCGCCCGTCCCGGCGACGACGAGCACGGCCAGCAGCGCCTCGAGCTCGTTGCCGATCCCGTAGAAGCGGACGCCGAGGCCGGGGTTCGGCCCGAGCAGCGAGAGCGAGGTCAGCTGCGAGCCGGCGACCACGTCGATCGCATAAGCGAGGACGGTCGCCGCGGAGGCGACGGCGAGGGCGCGGTATCCGCGCAGGAGCAGGAAGGTCGCGGCCGCCAGCAGCGGGCAGAGGATGAGGACCAGCAGCCGTTCGGCCGTCTCCCCCGGCTCGAACGCAGCGCCCAGCAGGAGGACCAGCGGCAGGTAGACGATCGCCAGCCCGGCGACCCGGACCGCCGGGCGCGCGAGGCGGCCACCGCTGAGGAGGGCGACCAGCGCCAGCGCCGCGAGCCAGATGGCGATGTTCAGCCCGATCACCGGGCCACGGCGCGAGGAGATCACCTCCATGCGGGCGCCGAGGGATTCGATCGCGGCGACGTCGACGCTTCCCTCGCTGCGGATCGGCTGCCCCGACATCTCGGTGGGAATCGGAATCCCGAAGTGCTCGAGGATCGTCGGCGCCAGGTCGGTCGAGAGGACATAGCCATTCATCCGGGTGCTGTCGGAGGTGAGGTTGCCGTCGAAGCCGGCGCCGGCGATGCCAATCGGAAGCGGCGCGTCGCTTTCCCCGGTGGGGTCGGCGAAGGCGATCGTCAGGTCGCGGCCAGCGGGATCGAGGCGGTCCAGGTAGGTCCGGCGGAACTCGACGAAGCGCGGCACCCCGGCCCGCCTCAAGGTCGCCGAGAGCAAGCCGGGGATGATGTCGGCGGGGGCAGATTCGGCTCGCTCTCTCACCGCCCGCCACCATGCCGCGCGGTTCCCCTCGTACTCCCTCAGATCTTCGTCGTAGAGAGAGTCGAAGACGCGATTGCCCTGCGTGATGTCCAGATAGGTCTGCTCGGGTGGAACGGTGCCGAGGCCGGCGCTCATCAGGCCGGGCGAGAAACCCGCTTCGGCGAGGTCGTCGACCGTCGTCGTCGCCGGCAGTACCACGAGATGCACCGCCGGGTGGTCCTGCGCCGCTGCCACCGCCGCCGGCGCCAGAACTAGGAGCAGGGCGAGCGCTATCGTGGCCCCGATGGCCGATCGCACCTTCGCCAAGTTCAGCTTCTTCAAGATCGATCCAGCCTGGCGTCGTCGGGACCCGGAGCTCCGCGCGGCCGACAAGCAGGAGTTCCTCGCCGCCTGCGAGGACTTTGCCGTCGACCGCTCTTTGCGCGCCTACTCAACCATAGGCACGCGCGGTGACGTCGACCTGGTCCTGCTCAGCCAGAGCCCCAACCTCGACGACATCCACACCTTCCACGTCGTCCTCGGCCAGAGCGGGCTGGCGAAATGGACGACCACCCCCCACTCGTACCTCTCGATGACGAAACGCTCGCCCTATTCGGCCGAGGACGCCCGCCCGGAGATCTGCACCTCCGAGCGCAAGTACCTCTTCCTCTACCCGATGGTCAAGCAGCGCCGCTGGTACGGGCTGGCGCCGGAGGAGCGCGGTCGGATCATGAAAAGCCACATCGAGGTCGGCCGCCGCTATCCCGAGATCACGATCAACACGACCTACTCCTACGGAATCGACGACCAGGAGTTCGTCGTCTGCTTCGAGGGCGACGATCCGGGCGAATTCCTCGACCTGGTCAACGAGCTTCGCCCGACCGAGTCGAGCGAGTACACCGAGCGCGAGACGCCGATCTTCACCTGCGTGGCGATGTCCGTGCGCAAAGCGCTCGACGCGCTCGACGGTACCCCCAGCGCCGTCGGCACCAGCGCCCCGGCGCTCGGCTGACGCGCCGAGTTCCGTATCCTGCTCGATCCCATGAGCAAGATCGGAACCGAAGAGACCCCCCTCCGCGTCGCCATCGTCGGCGCCGGCCCCTCAGGCTTCTACGCCGCCGAGCACATCCTCAAGGACGGCGACCTGCACGCCCAGGTAGACCTGTTCGACCGCCTGCCGACCCCGTTCGGGCTGGTCCGCGGCGGCGTCGCCCCCGACCACCCGAAGATCAAGTCGGTGATCCGCGTCTACGAAAAAACCGCGGCCCGCGAGGGCTTCCGCTTCTTCGGCAACGTCAAGATCGGCCACGACATCGAGGTCGAGGAGCTGGAGCGGCTCTACCACGCGATCGTCTTCACGGTCGGCTGCGAGACCGACCGCCAGCTCGGGATCCCCGGCGAGGACCTGCCCGGCAGCCACGCCGCCACCGCCTTCGTCGGCTGGTACAACGCCCACCCCGACTACGCCGACCGCGAGTTCGACCTCTCCAGCGAGCGCGCCGTGGTGATCGGCAACGGCAACGTGGCGATGGACGTCGCCCGGATGCTGGCCCTCACCGACCACGAGCTGCGCCAGACCGACACTGCCGACCACGCGATCGAGGCGCTCGACGCCAAACAGATCCGCGAGATCGTCGTCCTCGGCCGCCGCGGCCCGGTCCAGGCCGCCTTCACCAACCCGGAGATCAAGGAGCTCGGGGAGATGGAGGACGCCGACGTCGTCGTCGACCCGGCCGAGGTCGAGCTCGACCCGGCCAGCCAGGCGTTCCTCGAGTCCGAGGAGGCCGACAAGACGACCAAAGTCAACGTCGAGACGCTGAAGGAGTTCTCGCAGCGCCAGCCCGAGGGCAAGAAGCAGCGGATCGTGCTCCGCTTCCTCGCCTCGCCGGTCGAGATCAAGGGCGACGGCAAGGTCGAATCGATCGTCGTCGGCCGCAACGAGCTGGTCGAAGAAGGCGGCACCCTGCGCGCCAAGGACACCGGCGAGCGCGAAGAGATCGAGTGCGGCCTCGTGCTGCGCTCGGTCGGCTACACGGGCGTGCCGATCGAGGGCGTCCCCTTCGACGAGCAGCGCGGCCTGATCCTCAACGAAGGCGGCCGCATCCTCGACTCCCACGACTCCGGGCACAAGGTCGGCCACTACACCGCCGGCTGGATCAAGCGCGGTCCCTCCGGCGTGATCGGGACCAACAAGAAAGACGCCCTGGAGACGGTCCAGCACCTCTTCGCCGACGTCGAGTCCGGCACGCTGCTGACCCCGGAGAACCCCGACCCCGTTGCGGTCGAGGACCTGCTGCGCGAGAAGGGCACCCGCTACATCAGCTTCGAGGACTGGCAGGCGATCAACGCGGCCGAGGTCGGCCGCGGCGAGCCCCACGGCCGCCCGCGGGTCAAGTTCGTCCGGGTCGAGGAGATGCTCGAGACCGTCGGCGAGCGCCTCGCCGGCTGAGCATGGCCGCTGACCTGGCCGAGCTGACGGGAATGATCGAGGCCGCCCTGCCGGGCGCCGCGGTCGAGGTGATCGACGAAACCGGCACCGGCGACCACCTGCGGGCGACGGTCAGCGCCCCGCAGTTCGAGGGCCTCTCCCGGATCGACCAGCACCGGCTGGTCAAGGCCGCGGTCAAAGAGCGCTTCGACGACGGCACGATCCACGCGCTCTCGGTGAAGACCAGCGTGCCGGGCTGACCGGGCCGGCCGGACCGCCTCCCTACAATGCCCTCCATGGCCGACCCAGAGCTGAAGTCCAAAATCGAAGAGCTGATCGCCGCCAACCCGGTCCTGTTGTTCATGAAAGGGACCCCGGACATGCCGCGCTGCGGCTTCTCGATGCGCGTGGTCCAGGTGCTGGACCAGGTCGACGTCGACTACGGCGCGATCGACGTCCTCCCCGCGCTGCAGCCGCTGCGCGAAGTGACGGCGGAGATCTCCGACTGGCAGACCTTCCCGCAGCTCTACGTCAACGGCGAGCTGCTCGGCGGCTGCGACATCATCGAGGAGATGTTCGAGTCCGGCGAGCTGGCCGAGGCCCTAGGCGTCGAGCAGCCGGAAGTCACCGCATCGCCCGCGGAGAGCCTGCCGGCGCAGTCTCCGCCGCTGCAGATCGAATAGCTAAACGGCCGCTTGCTCGGCCGCGTCCTCTTTCACCTGAAAGGAGGATCCACAGCCGCAGGCCGCAACCACGTTCGGGTTGTTGACCTGGAAGCCGGCGCCCTGGAGGCCTTCGACGTAGTCGACCTCGGAGCCGAAGACGAACTGCATGCTGACCTTGTCGACGATGACGGCAACGCCGTCGACCTCGAAGACGTTGTCGTCCTCCTTGGCCTTGTCGAAGGCGAGCGCGTACTGGAAGCCGGAGCAGCCACCGCCGCGGACGGCGACCCGCAGGGCCTGCTCGGACCCGTCGGGCTGGGAGCCGAGCAGCTCGCCGATCTTCTCGGCGGCCTTCTCGGTCAGGGTGATCGCGGATTGGGGCGTCTCAGTCACTTCACAAAGTGTAGCGAGAGATGACGGTCGGATTGGTCGGCGCGTCTAGAATCGATCTGTGAGCTCGCCAGCCGAGACCGCGGTCGTCTGCGACACGACCGCCTACCTCCCGCTCGACCTTCTGGCGGAGCGGGACATCAAGACGATCAGCCTCTACGTCTCGGTCGACGGCGAGCAGGAGCGGGAGTCCGAGATCTCCGACTTCGACGCCTTCTACGAGCGGCTGCGCAACTCCGACAGCGGGGCGACGACCTCGCAGCCCTCGATCGGCGACTTCCTCGAGGTCTACGAACCGCTGCTGGCCGAAGGCCGGGAAGTCGTCTCGATCCACATCTCGGCCGGGATCTCCGGAACCTTCGAGGCCGCCGGCCAGGCGCGCCAGCGGCTGATAGACGAGGACAAGGGCGGCGAGCGGCTGCACCTGATGGACTCGCGCTCCGCCGCCGGCGGCATGGGCCTCTGCACGCTCGGCGCCTCCACCGCCGCACGGGCCGGCGCCGACGCGGCCGGTGCGATCGCCCAGGCGGAGGAGACCCGCAACAACCTGAAGATGTGGTTCGCGATCGACACGCTCGAGTACCTTCGCCGCGGCGGCCGCATCGGCGGTGCCCGGGCGTGGATCGGCAGCGCCCTGAAGATCAAGCCGATCCTCACCCTCGAGGAGGAAATCACCCCGGTCGAGCGGGTCCGCACCCGTGCCCGCTCGCTCGAGCGCCTGCGCGGCTACATGCGCCAGCGGCACGAGTCCGGCGCCGACGCCTGGGTCGTCCAGTACATCCAGGACAAAGAGACCGCCGACACCATGGTCGAAGACTGCTACGAGATTTTCGGCTGCGGGCCCGCTTTCGTCTCCGAGGTCGGCCCCGTCCTCGGCGCCCACGTCGGTCCCGGCCTGCTCGGCGTCGGATCGGTCCGCACCGACCTCGTCGCTTAGTCAGCGCTAGCGGTTGCGCCTGCGGCGCATCATCGCCCGCACGCCGACGAAGAAACCGACGGCGGCGGCGCCGACGATCAGCTGCTGTTTGTGCTCCTCGACTTGGCGGCGCCAGTCGGTCAGCTCGTTGACGCGGCCTCGCAGGGCCTCGACCGAGGTCCCCAGCTGGCGGCGTTTGAGGTCGATGTCGCGGCGGATCTCCGCCGGAGAGCGGCCTGGGGCACCGGTGGTCACGAGACCTCCTTTTCGAGCATCTCCTTGGTCAGCTTCGCCTCTTCGATCGCCTGCTCGGGCACCGGCGGGGCGCCCGACTTGAGCGCTTTGGAGGCGATCCAGCCGGCCAGGGCGGCAAGCAGCAGGAAGATCGCCGCGGTGACGAAGTAGCCGGCCCAGATGTTGCCGCTGAACAGTTCTTCTCCCAGCAGCCAGGCGATCCCGTGCAGGATCATGATCAGCGCCAGGAAGGCGAAGGCGCCGGCGGCCGCGCCGACCGCGGAGCCGCGGAGGATCTTGCCGACTTTCTCGGAGACCTCCGCCTTGGCGAGCTCGATCTCCTCGCGCACCAGCGTCGAGGCGTTTTCGGAGACCTCGACGACGAGGTCGGCGATCGAGCGGTCCTCGGGCTCGGGGGGAATCCCCGGCGGCGGGATCGGAGGTGGGTTGACGGGCGGCTCGGTGGGCATCTGGCTCAGTCCGGCGGATCCTCGTTGTAGAGACGGCGGTAGACGAGCCCGGCAATCCGGGCCGCGGCGATGCTCGCGAGCGCGCCGGTGGCGGCCAGCAGGCCGCTCCAGACGAGGCGTTTGACCAGATCGTTGTCCACTAGCTCGAACCTTTCCCCATGCGGAGTGGGCAGTAAACCCTATCCGCGCGGCTCGAGGCCGTCACAGATGGTGGTGACAAGGAGATCCCGCGCCTCGTCGAAGTCTGTCTCGGAGGCCGGGATGGTCCCGAAGATCCAGCCCGAGAGCAGCTGCTCGATCGCGCCGTAGAAGGACATCGAGGCGAACATCGGCGCGACGTCGCCGCGGAACGCCCCGCTCGCCTGGCCGTCGGCGACGATCTTGGCAATCGACTCATACGCGCGGCGAATTTCCTCCAGGTGCGTTTTCCCGAACGAGTTGGCGGCGCGGGTGACCTCGACGATGATCACCTTCATCAGCTCCGGGTCGTGGCGGTAGGAGTCGAAGATGAAGCGCGCCACCGCGCCGAGCTTCTCGCGCGGGCTGTCTCCCGTCTTGTCGGCCTCCTCGATCGCCGCCCGCAGCAGCGACCAGCGCTCGATGAAGAGTTCGTTCAGGACCTCGTCCTTGGAGCTGAAGTAGTGGTAGACGAGGCCGTAGGCGACCCCGGCCTCGTCGGCGATGTCGGAGACGCGGGTCGCGTGGAAGCCCTGGCGGGCGAAGACGCGGATCGCGGCGTCGAGGATCAGCCGGCGTTTGTCGGCGGGCGGCGCCTGCGCCATCAGTCGTGACTCTCCGGGGCCTGCGGCCAGACGTAGGCGTCCGGCTGGCGGTTGGCAAGCGACGGCAGCTGCTCGCGGACGCGGTCCTGCGCGGCGAAGTCGAGCTCGGCGGCGGCATAGCCCTCGCCGTCGGGGGCGGTTGCGAGCACAACCCCCCAGGGGTCGACGATCGCCGAGCGACCGAAGGAGCTGTAATGCGGCGGAGCTTCGCCCCACTGGTTCGGCGCGATCACGAAGAGCTGGTTCTCGATCGCCCGCGCCCGCAGCAGGACTTCCCAGTGGTCGCGGCCGGTCGCCAGCGTGAAGGCCGAGGGGACGGCGATCACCCGGGCGCCGCGCAGGGCGAGGATGCGGAAGAGCTCGGGGAAGCGGAGGTCGTAACAGACGGTGAGGCCGGCGGTGAGCTCGCCGACCGTTGCGGTAACCGGCTCCTCGCCGGGGCGCTCGAACTCCGACTCGCGGTAGGAGACGCCGCCGGCGTCGACGTCGAACATGTGGATCTTGCGGTAGACGGCGAGGTCCTTGCCCTCGGGGCCGATCAGGACCGAGGTGTTCGACGGCTTCTCGCCCTCCCCCCCGCGCTCGGAGATGCTGCCGGCGAGGAGGTGGATCGAGAGCTCGCGCGCCCAGCCGCGCGCCGCAGTCAGGCTCGGCCCGTCGAGCGGCTCGGCGCCGGCCACGAGTTCCTCGCCACCCGCCAGCAGGTTCCACTTCTCCGGCAGGGCGACGAATTCGGCGCCCTCGGCGGCCGCCGCGCGGACCAGGCGCTCGGCCGCTGCCAGGTTCCTGTCCTTGTCCCCGTTGGAGTTGAGCTGTACCGCAGCTGCGCGCACGCGTGCCCTTCGTTGATTGACCAGTCAATCGGCAACGGCAGTATATGAGCGCTTGAGCGCCTTGGGGGCTCTACGAATTCAACTGGCGGGCGACTATGCGGTCAAAGAGACGGGTTGGGATCAATGGTTTGATGCGCGCCTGCACTTTGGCGTCGAGGCCGACCAGGTACCGCGTCTTCGGTCGCCTCGATTCGAGCGCGTGGGCAATCGCCTTCGCCACCTTCTCGGGCGGGATCCCGCGTTCGGCGGTGTCCTCGATCAGCTTGCGGAACTTCTCGATCGCGGCGCCGTAGAGCAGGTTCGTCTGCGGCGACTTAGCTTCGATCTCCGCCGCTTTGTCCTGGCCGCGTCCCCAGATCGGGGTGTCGATCGAGCCTGGCTCGATGATCGCCACCTCGATCCCCCAGGGCCGCAGCTCCTGGCGGAAGACGTCGCCGATCGCCTCGGTTGCGAACTTCGAGGCGTGGTAGGGCCCGCCGAAGGGGAAGGCGATGCGGCCGCCGATCGAGGCGAGGAAGACGATCCGGCCTTCGGCCCGGCGGACAAGCGGCAGCATCGCCTGCGTCACCGCCACGTAGGCGACGAGGTTGACCTCGAGCTGGTGGCGGAGATCGTCGAGCGGAACCGTCTCCAGCGGCGCCGGGACGGCGACGCCGGCGTTGTTGACCAAGCCGTCGAGGCCGCCGTCGCCCTCCGCCTCGATCCGCTCGGCCGCGGCGGCGATCTGCTGGGGGTCGGTGACGTCGAGGATGACCGGGACGAGGTTCGGCGACGCCTCTTGGCGCAGGCTCTCGGCGTCGGCCTCCTTGCGGACGCCGGCGAAGACCCGCCAGCCGGAGCCGTCGAGGCGCAGCGCGGTGGCGCGGCCGATGCCGGTCGAGGCTCCGGTGACGAGGGCCGATCGCACTTCGACGAGCCTACTGGAGGCACCCCGCAGGCGTTCGATTATGCGTCTGCCGAATTACGCGTTCGAATAATTGTTCATCTTCTATTTGCAGGCCTTTCAGTCAAAACCATCCCGCCTCGATAGAGATCAGGCCTAGATTGAGTAATCGAATTTTGACCTCTTTTCAACGGTGGGATAGTTATCTCTTGGCATTAGTACGCCGTCGTGCGGCTTGGGTCCGCATACGGTGTCGTCAGGGAACCTAGGGACAAAAGGAGAGAACTACGTGAGCAGTCACGCGAAGGCACCTACCGCATCGCCGGGGCGGTCAAATCCGGCCAAATCGATGGGCCTGCGGGCAGTCCTGCTGGCGGCGTTGGCGGCCTTCCTGCTCGTGCCGGCCGCAAGCGCATCGGCCGCGAACAACTTCAAACTGAACATCGTCGGCACCGGCAGCGGAGAAGTCACGTCTGAAGCGGAAGGCCTTCCGCCCGGTTTTTCAGGCACTCCGACGATCGAATGTGAACGCACCGCGCCCGGTTCCGCCACCGGCACCTGCGAAAACGAAATGGCTGATTTCAGTGCCATCGTTCCCGGAAAAATTGGCGACCCCCTAGAAGCAACGGCCGCTGTGGGCTCAGTCTTCGAGCGCTGGATCGTCAACAAAGGTGAAGTCGGTGGAGCCACCTGTGGCCCCAAAGAAAAACTATGCCTCGTGCTTGCGGACCCAGGCAATACCGCGGAAGCCACGGCTGTCTTTTGCGTGGAAGGCACCACTTGCTCGGGAACCCTCACCCTCTTCGTCAACGGGTCGACGGGTGCTGGCTCGGTTACCTCGAGTCCAGGAACCATCAACTGCTCCGCAGGTCAGGAATGCAGTGAAGTATTCGTGGGTGATGAAGTGACCCTGACCGCCGCCCCCGCGAACGGCTTTGTCATCGCCGGTTGGATCGGCTGCAAACAGGCCGCTGGCAACCCGAAAGTCTGCACGGTCAAAGTGAATGCCGACAGGGAAGTGACCGCGATCTTCCTCAAAGAAGGCACCGAAGGCAAAATTGGCCCAATTGGCCCAACTGGCAAAACTGGCCCAACTGGCCCAATTGGCGCAACTGGCGCCACCGGCGCCCAAGGCCCTGCGGGTGCCAACGGGGCCCAGGGTCCCGCTGGCGCCACCGGCCCGGCTGGCCCCGCCGGCCCCGCTGGCAAGGTCAAGGTGACCTGCAAGATGAGCGGCAAGACCAAGGTCAAGTGCACGGTCAAGGCCCAGGCGAGCAGCAGCCGTCTCAGCTGGCGCCTGACGCATGGTGGTCACACGATCAGCCACGGTAGGACCAACGGCGCCCGCCTGCAGCGGGTCCTGAACGATCTACCCGGCGGCAACTACGTCCTGCGAGTGCAGGGCCAGCAGCCCGTCAGAATCTCGATTCACTAGAGGTCTCAAGCGCCGGCGGCCCCTTGGTCGCCGGCGCTTTTTCTACAGCCCCATCGTCTTGCCGACGATCTCCTTCATGATCTCGTCGGTGCCGCCGCCGATCGGGCCGAGGCGGGCGTCGCGGACGGCGCGCTCGATGCCGTACTCGCGCATGTAGCCGTAGCCGCCGTGGATCTGCAGCGACTGGTCGGCGATCTCGAGGACGGCGCGCTGGGTGACGAGCTTCGCCATCGAAACCTGCTGGATGCAGTCGTGGCCCTCGTGGAAGAGACGCAGGGCGTTGTAGGTGAGGGCCCGGGAGGCCTCTGCCTTGGTCGCCATCTCGGCGACGTGGTGGCGGATCGCCTGGAACTTGCCGATCGGCCGGCCGAAGGCTTCGCGCTCCGAGGCGTAGGCGACGGTGATCTCGATCAGGCGCTGCATCGCGCCAACGGCGCCGATCGCCATCAGCAGCCGCTCCCAGGCGAAGTTGAACATGATCAGTTTGAAGCCGCCGTTCTCCTCGCCGAGCAGGTTCTCGGCCGGGACCTCGACGTCGGTGAAGGAGATTTCGCCGGTGTCGGATGAGTGCCAGCCCATCTTCTCCAGCTTGGCGCTGACCTCGTAGCCGGGCATCTCGCTCTCGAGGACGAGGAACGAGATGCCGCCGTGGCCGCCCTCCTCGCTGGTCTTGCAGGCGCAGACGAGGAAGTCGGCGCGGACGCCGTTGGTGATGAAGGTCTTGGTGCCGCTGATGACGTAGCCGTCGCGGCTGCGCCGGGCCGTGGTGGAGAGGGAGGCCACGTCGGAGCCGGCGCCCGGCTCGGTGATCCCCAGCGCGCCGATCTTCTCGCCGGCGATCCCCGGGACCAGCCAGCGCTGCTTCTGCTCCTCGGTGCCGAAGTTGAAGATCGGCGGCATCGCGATCGAGGCGTGGGCGTTGAGCCCGGCGGCGACGCCGCCCGAACCGCCCGAGCGGGCCAGCTCCTCGACCCAGACAGCGTCGTGCAGGTGAGTGCCGCCCTGGCCGCCGAGCTCCTCGGGGAACTTCAGCCCGAGGAAGCCGAGCTCGGCGCAGCGGCCGAACAGCTCCCGCGGGAATTCCCGCGCCGCCTCCCACTCGTCGACGTTCGGAGCGATCTCCTTCGTGACGAAGCGGCGAACGGTCTCCCGCAGCTCCTCGTGCTCCGCGCCGAACGGCGGCAGCGTAGCCCGAGCGCCGCTGTCCTTGACGACGCTCACCAAGAGGTCTCCTTGGAGGCGGGCCCCTCCCATTCGGAGAGCATCCGGTAGCCGCGGCCCTCGTGGTCGAAGCCCAGCAGGTCGCCCTGAGGATTCTTCTTGCCGCCGTGGTGATAGGCGCGCACCTCGGTGATCTTGCCGTCACGAAAGCGGAACCACTCGGTGCCGCGGTCGAGGCGCTGCTCGCCGCTCTGCGGGTCGCGCCAGGTCATCGTCCACTCGATCGCGACCTGGTCGTCGGCCTCGATCAGGTTCTCGACGTACCACTGGGCATCGATGGTCGAGACGCCGAGCGCGGCGAGATCCCCGATCGCCTTCGCCCCCTCGTGCGGCCCGAGGCGCGTGTAGTAGTGCACCGCGTCGTCGGTGAAGTGCGACGAGACCGCCGAAGCGTCTCCCGTGTTCAGCGCCTCGTAGTAGGCGCGGATGCGCTCCTTGCCAGTCACGACACGAAGTTGTTGGTGCTATAAATTTGCAGACAACGCATTTCCCGTATGACCTTTCCTGTTAGCGTCGAGGCATGAGGCGAAAGATGTGGACTGACGAGCGACTGAGCGAGCGATTTGACGGGCTAGACAAGCGCCTCGATCGCGTCGATGCCGACGTTCGCGAACTGCGGGGCGACATCCGCGACCTGAAGACCTTGACGGTCCAGCTCTGGGGATCCACGATCATCGGCTCGCTTGGCGTCATCGCCACGTTGGTGGCGACGCGCTAGCGCCTAAAGCCCGTAGCTCCGCCCGATCACGTCGAGCATCACCTCGTCGGTGCCTGCGCCGATGCGGTTGAGGCGGACGTCGCGGTAGGCGCGCTCGATCTCGTACTCCTTCATGTAGCCGTAGCCGCCGAGGATCTGGATGCAGTCGTCGGCGACCTCGCAGGCGATCCGCGAGGAGAAGAGCTTCGCCATCGTGATCTCCCGCACCGGGTACTCGCCGTTGCCGAAGCGCCAGGCGGTCGCATAGGTGAACTGCTTCGCCGCCTCGGTCTTGGTCGCCATCTCGGCGAACTTGTGGCGGATCGCCTGGAACTTGCCGATCGAGCGGCCGAAGGCTTCGCGCTCCTTCGCGTACTCGAGGGTCTTCTCGATCATCCGTTCGCAGCCGGCGTGGGAGCCGGCCGCGGCGACCAGCCGCTCGCCCTGGAGCTCCCAGGCGATGTGGTAGAAGCCCTTGCCGACCTCGCCGAGCACGGCGTCGGCCGGGACGCGGACGTCTTCGAAGGCCAGTTCTCCCGTGTCGGAGGCGTGCATCCCCATCTTCTCCAGCTCGGCGGAGACGGTGAAGCCGGGGACCTTCTCGCCGTTCTCGTCACGCAGGTCGACGACGAAGAGGGTGATGCCGGCGTGGCGCTCGTTCGGGTCGGTCTTGCAGACGAGGACGATGAAGTCGGCCCGCGGCCCGTTGGTGATGAAGGTCTTGGAGCCGTTGATCACGTATTCGTCGCCGTCGCGGATCGCGGTGGTGCGGATCCCGGCGACGTCGGAGCCGGCGCCGGGCTCGGTGATCCCCAGCGCGCCGATCTTTTCGCCCTTAAGACCCGGTTCGAGGTACTTCTTCTTCTGCTCCTCGGTGCCGAGCAGGTGGATCGGGGGGAGGACCATGTCGGTCTGGACCGCGAAGCCCATGTTGGTGCCGCCGGAGCCGGAGTAGCTCATGCACTCGGCGCGGACCAGCGAGTAGAAGTAGTCGCCGCCCTGGCCGCCGTACTCCTCCGGGAAGCAGAGGCCGAGGAAGCCGAGGTCGCCGGCGCGCTTCATCTTCTCGCTCGGCCAGTAGGTGTCCTCCCATTCGTTGCGGTGAGGCCACATCTCCTTTTTCACCCACGACTCCATCGACTCGCGCAGGTCTTCGTGCTCCTGGCTGAAGATGAAGTGCTTGCGCCCTGCTGCGTGGTCGGGCTTGATGACGCTGGAGCCGTCGGTTGCGGTCGCCACTGGTATCTCTCCTCCTGGTGAATTGCGGGACCGCATCGGCCCCCGAATGCGAAGTGGACAGTAGCACTTCCTACTTTCAGTTCAGTGCTATGGTCCGCGCCGATGACCCAGGGAGATCAGCAGTGGAACGGCGAGAAGGTCGCCTACGACGTGGCTGGCGGCGTCGCCACGGTGACGCTCAACGATCCGGACAAGCGCAACATGCTCTCCGGCCAGATGCTGAGCGAGCTGGTCGAGGCTATGAAGCGAGCCAAAGCCTCCGAGGACGTGCGCGCCGTCGTCCTCACCGGGGCGGGCGACAAGGCCTTCTGCGCCGGTGCCGACCTCGGCGGGTTTGCCGCCGAGGTGCCGCTGATCGCCAAACACTTCACCTCCGACCTCTTTCTCGAGTTCTTCAGGCTGATGCCGCGCCTCGGCAAGCCCTCGCTCTGCGCCGCCAACGGCCACGTGCTCGCGGGCGGCATGGGCCTGGCGCTCTCCTGCGACCTGGTGATCGCCAAAGAGGGCGCCACCTTCGGCACGCCGGAGATCAACGTCGGTGCCTTCCCCTACATGATCATGTCGATCATCTACCGCAACGTCCCGCGCAAGAAGGTCAACGAGATGATGCTGCTGGGCGAGCGGCTCTCGGCCGAGCAGGCGGTCGAGTTCGGGCTCGCCAACAAGGTCGTCCCGGCGGGTGAGTTCGACGCCGCGGTCTCCGAGTGGGCGACCAAGCTCGCCTCGAAGAGCCCGGTGCTGATGCGCCTCGGCCACGACGCGATGTACCGGCAGCAGGACATGGCGCTCGACGACGCGCTCGAGTTCCTCCGCTCGCAGCTCTCGCTCACCTTCACCACCGAGGACATCGTCGAGGGGGTCACCGCCTTCTTCGAGAAACGCGACCCGCAGTGGAAAGGACGTTAGTGGCGACCGAGGAGAAAGCCGCGAACCTGCTGCCGGGGACCGCCCCGCTGGCCGACCTCACCGCGCAGCTGCACGAGCGCCGTGCCAAGGCGAAGCTCGGCGGCGGCGAGACCCAGATCGCCAAACAGCACGATCGGGGCAAGCTCACCGCCCGGGAGCGGATCGACCTCCTGGTCGACGAGGGCACCTTCAATGAGATGGGGATCCACGGCCGCCCGCACTTCGCCCAGCGGGCGATGGACGGGGTCGAGGCGCCGGCAGACGGCGTCGTCACCGGCTGGGGCGACGTCGACGGCCGCGCCACCTGCATCGCCGCCTACGACTTCACCGTGATGGCCGGCTCGATGGGGATGACCGGCGAGCTCAAGGTCACCCGCCTGCGCGAGATGGCGCTGCAGAAGCGGATGCCGTTCGTCTGGCTGCTCGACAGCGCCGGCGCCCGTATTCAGGAGGCGACCGGCTCGCTCTTCGCCGGCTCCGGTTTCCTCTTCCGCGAGGAGGTCGAAATGTCGGGCGTGATCCCGATGGTCGCGGCGATGATGGGCCCCTGCGCAGCCGGCACCGCCTACATCCCGGCCCTCGCCGACTTCGTACCGATGGTCTCCGGCCAGGGTGCGATGGCGCTCGCCGGCCCGCACTTGGTCAAAGCCGTGACCGGCGAGGAGATCTCGATGGAGGACCTCGGCGGCGCCAAGGTCCATTGCCGCAAATCGGGCGTCGGGGACCTCGAGGTAAAGGACGACGTGGAGTGCATCGCCTCGGTCCGCAAGTACCTCTCCTTCTTCCCGGGCAACTGCGAGGAGCGGCCGCCGGTCATCGACGTCACGGACCCGATTGAGCGTGCCTCGGAGAAGCTGATGGAGATCGTGCCCGAGTCGCCGCGGCAGCCGTACGACATGTATGACGTGATCCGCGAGATCGTCGACGACGGTGACTGGTTCGACCTGAAGCCGAAGTTCGCCAAGAGCGTGATCACCTGCTTCGCCCGCTTCGGCGGTCAGCCGGCGGGAATCGTCGCCAACCAGCCCAAGCAGCTGGCCGGCATCCTCGACAACGACTCCGCCGACAAGGCCGCTCGCTTCATCAACCTCTGCGACGCCTTCAACATCCCGCTCGTCTTCCTCCAGGACGTCCCCGGCTTCATGGTCGGCTCGAAGGTCGAGCACGCCGGGATCATCCGCCACGGGGCGAAGATGCTCTACGCGGTCAGCCGCGCCACCGTTCCGAAGGTGACCGTCGTCGTCCGCAAGGCCTACGGCGCCGGCTATTACGTGATGTGCGGCAAGGCCTACGAGCCGGATCTGATCGTCGCCTGGCCCGGGGCCGAGATCTCGGTGATGGGGGCAGAGGGCGCGGTGGAAATCATCGGCCGCTCGGCGATCGAGGCCTCCGACGATCCCGAGGCCACCCGCGAGGCGATGCTGAACGCCGTCCGGGCCCAGATCGACCCCTACATCGCCGCCGGCAACGCGGTAATCGACGACATCATCGATCCGCGCGAGACGCGCCAGACGATCGCGAAAGCGCTGCGGATGTCGCGCAACAAGCACGTCGAGAAGCCGAAGAAACGACACGGCGTCATGCCGGTCTAGAGAGATTTTGAGATGAGCCAATTCAGCGACCCCGTAGTCATCAGCTGCTCGATCAGCGGCGTGATCGCCAACCGCGACCAGTGCCCGGCGATCCCCTACACGCCCGAGGAGTACGCAGCCGAGGCGCGGCGCGCGGTCGACGAGGGGGCATCGCAAATACACATCCACGCCCGCAAACCCGACGGCACGCCCTCCTACGAGGTCGAGGACTTCCAGGCGATCACCGAGGCGATCCTGGCCGAGGTCGGCGACGTGATCGTCAACTACTCGACCGGCGCGATCGGGATCCCGATCGAGAAGCGGATCGAGTACCTGCGCGCCTGCAAGCCCGACGTCGCCGCGCTGAACATGAGCTCGATGAACTACGCGAAGTACAGCTCCCGGCGCAAGGACTTCGTCTTCAAGGCGGTCTTCGAGAACAGCTTCGACACGATCATCGAGTTCCTCACGGCGATGAAAGAGATCGGCGTCAAGCCGGAGCACGAGTGCTTCGACTCCGGCCACGTCGCCAACCTCGACCCGCTGGTCGACATGGGACTGCTGGAGCCGCCGCTGCAGATCTCGCTGGTGATGGGGGTGACCGGCGGCATCCGCCCGACGCCGCGCAACGTCACCCTGATGTCCGACCAGATCCCCGGCGGCCCCGAGGGGCAGAACCAGTGGCAGGTGATCGGCATCTCCCGCGACCAGTGGAAGCTGCTCGCCTCCTCGCTGGTGCTGGGCGGCAACGTCCGCGCCGGGGTCGAGGACAACCTCTACCTGCCTAACGGGGAGATGTGCCGCTCCAACGGCGACCTGATCGCCAAGGCGCGGCAGATGGCCGAAGACGTCGGCCGCCGCGCCGCCACCGTCGCCGAGGCGCGCGAGCTGCTGGGCGTGCCAAAACGGGCAGCGGCCTAGGCGGACCGCCCGATGGCGGACCTTCCCCTCAGTGACGTCAAGGTCCTCGACCTGACCCGCCTCCTGCCGGGTGGCTTCTGCTCGCTGCTGCTCGCCGACCTCGGCGCCGAGGTGCTGAAGGTGGAGGACACCGGCATGGGCGACTACATCCGCTGGGCGCCGCCCTATTACGGGACCGAGGAGCAGCAGGCGCTCGGCACCCGCTCCTCGCTCTACCTCTCGCTCAACCGCGGCAAGCGCTCGGTCCGCCTCGACCTCAAGTCCGAGGCCGGGAAGGAGGCGCTGCTGCGCCTCGTCGCCGCCCACGACGTCGTCCTCGACGGCTTCCGCCCCGGCGTCCTCGACCGGCTCGGCGTCGGCTACGAGCGGATGCGCGAGGCCAACCCCCGGGTCGTCTACTGCGCGATCACCGGCTACGGCCAGGACGGCCCCTACAGCCAGCGCGCCGGGCACGACATGAACTACCTCGGCCTCGTCGGCCTGCTCGGCCTGACTGGCGCCAAGGACGGCCCGCCGGTGCAGTCGGCCGGCCAGATCGCCGACCTCGGCGGCGGCGGCCTGATGGCGGCCTTCGGGGTGATGGCGGCGCTGCACGAGCGCGAGCGCTCCGGCGAGGGGCAGATGGTCGACGTCTCGATGGCCGACGGCGCCCTCTCCTGGCTGGCGATGGTCGCCGGCCGCTACTTCTGCGACGAAGAGGTGCCGCGGCGCGGCGAGCAGCAGCTTGCCGGCGGCCTCATCTGTTACCTCCCTTATGAAGTCGCCGACGGCTGGGTCAGCTGCGGCGCTCTGGAGCCGAAGTTCTGGGCAGCCTTCTGCCACGGCAACGATCGTCCCGACCTGGTCGAGAAGCAGTTCGAGGCGCCGGGCTCGGAGGCCTGGGCCGAGGTCGCCGAGGTCTTCCGCTCGCGCACGCGCGACGAGTGGCTCGCCTTCAACGACGAGCACGACTGCTGCATCGAGCCGGTCCTCGACCTCGACGAGGCACTCGACTCCGAGCTGGTCAGGGCGCGCGAGATGGTCGTCGAGCTCGATCAGCCACAGCTCGGCAAGGTCCGCCAGCTCGGTCACCCTGTGGGTTTTTCCCGCACCCCGGCCGACCCAACCCGTCCCGCCCCCGCCTTCGGCGAGCACACCGACGAGGTCCTGGCCGAGGTCGGCTACTCGGCCGAGGAGATCGCGGCCATGAAGGAATCCGGCGCCGCCGCATGAGGACGCTGCAAACCGGCGCATATCGGGGTCTTCAGTCGCCCTCCTCGGGTCACGCACTAACAAGTGCGCTCCCCTCGTCAGCCTCCCTGCATCCCCCGATCTGCTTGGTTTTCGCGCCCTCATGAACACCGAGTCACTCATTCGCATGGGCGAGCTGGCCGAGGCCTCAGGCGTGCCGGCGCCGACGATCAAGCACTACCTGCGCGAGGGCCTGCTGCCGGAAGGGGTCAAGACCAGCCGCAACATGGCCTACTACCCGCCCGAGTTCGTCGACCGGATCAAGCTGATCAAGCGCCTGCAGGAGGAGCGCTTCCTGCCGCTGAAGGCGATCAAGACCGTCCTCGACGAGGACCCCGAGCGGGCCGAAGCGATGCTCGCGCTCGGCGACCAGATCCTCGACCGGGCGCTGGCCGGCGAGCGCTCCCGCACCAGCGCCGCCGAGGTCCGCAAGCGCTACGGCCTCCCCAAAGAGGTCCTCGACCGCCTCGCCGAGCTCGGGGTCCTGACCCCCAACAGCCGCGGCTACTCGCCCTCCGACGTGACGATCATCGAGGCGATCAGCCGCTTCCGCGCCGGCGGCTACGACGAGCAGATCGGCTTCACCGTCTACGACACCCTGCGCTACAAAGCCGCCCTGGAAGAGCTCGTCCGCCAGGAGGTCGACGTGGTGATGGAACGGCTCGCCGGCGAGGTGCCGCCCGAGCGGGTGGTGGAGATGCTCGAAGCCGGCGCCCAGCCGCTCAAGGACCTGATCGCGGCGCTGCACACCAAGCTGATGGTCGCCGAGCTCGAGCGCCGCAGCTAAAAGCGCGGCTTCGCCGCAAGGCCGGCGCTCTCGAGCTGTTCGCGCTCGGCCGCGATGTCCATCAGCAGCGTCGTCGCCCCGGTCTCGTGGGCCACACGCTCGGCCTCCTCGAATGCCTCCTCGACTCCCTCCGTGCCGGCGGCCGCCCGCGCTCGGGCCAGGGTCAGCATCGCCACCGGGTAGCTCCAGAGCATGCCCCGCTCGCGGGCGATCGCGGCGGCCTCCTCTGCCACCTCGAGCCCCTCGTCCGTCCTGCCGACCAGGACCAGGGCGCGGGCGCGGAGCTGGCCGCGCCAGCCCTCCATCTCGCCGCCGTTGTCCATCGCCTCGCGATAGAGCCGCTCGGACTCTTCGATCGACTCCAGGGCCGCCTCGTTCTCCTCGGCGATCAGCAGAGCCCAGGCGAGGTTCGAGAGCGCCAGGCTGCGGGAGAAGACGTCGCCGAGCCGGTCGGTCAGCTCGACGTTGCGGCGGGCGATCGCCAGCGCCGCCTCCGGGTCCCGGCGGATCACCAGGCTGGCCTGGTTGCTGCGGATCCAGCTGGCGGTCTCCGCGTCTTCGGCCTCCAGGGCCGCCTCCAGCGACCGCTCGAAGAGCTCCTCGGCCTCCTCGAATTCGAGCTTCTCCCGCCGCACCATTCCCTTGCCCATCAGCCCCCAGGCGATCGGGCTGCCGAGGACGATGTTGGCGCCGACCGAGCCGTCGCCGCCGACGATCTCCAGCATCTCGTCGAGGAGCCGCTCGAAGCCGGCGAAGTCGGCGACGCAGAGGTAGGCGTAGGCGCCCGCCCCCCTCACCGCCGTCCGCAGGTGCCGGTCGCCGGTGCGGTCGGCGAGCTCGATCGTCTCGCCCACGGCCTCGATCCAGCTCGGGCCGTGGTGGGGGAGGCCCGGCCGCACCGCGGTGGCGACCTTGAGCAGGACCAGCGAGTGCAGATCGCCCTGCCGCTCCGCGATCTCCTCGGCTTCGGCGGCCAGCCGCGCTTCCTCTTCACGACTCATGCCGACTCGCCAGGCGTACTGCAGCTGCAGCAGCCGCGAGTGGATCGCCAGCGACGCGACCTCCTCGTCCTCCTCCAGGTCGGCGGTCTGCTCCATCACGTCGTGCCACAGGCGCAGGGCATCCCGCGGGCGGCTGTGGCCGGCCCAGTGCGCTCCACGCGCCGACCAGCGCGCCGCTTCCAGATGCTCTCCTCCCTGGCGCAGGTGATCGGCGATCAGCGCCGAGAGCTCGTCGTAGCGCTCCGGCGGCTCGAGCTCGATCAGCGCCCGTGCCGCCGCGGCATGGGTCGCGGCCCGCTGTTCGGCCAACTGGGTCCCGTAGGCGACCTCGCGCGTCAGCGGGTGGCGGAAGGCGATGACCTGCTCCGGGTAGATCTCCGCTTCGTAGAGGAAGCCGCCGGCGATCAGTTCGCCCAGCGTCGGCTCCATCGTCTCGGAGTCGTGACCGGCGGTCATCCAGAGCGCCTCGCCGCTGACCTCCTTGCCGACGACCGAGGCGACCTGCAGGAGCTGCTTGGCGGTGGGGTCGAGGCGGTCGATGCGGGCGGCGAGGACGGCCTGGACGGTGACCGGCACGCCCGCGTCCTCGATCGGCTTCGCCAGCTTGTAGGCGCCGCGCTCGCCCTGCAGGTAGCCGGACTCGGCCAGCTCGCGGACGATCTCCTCGATGAAGAAGGGGTTGCCCCCGGTGCGCTCGTGGATCGGCTCGTCGATCCCGTCGAGCGAGGGGTCGGAGCCGGCGAGGTCGCGCAGCAGCTTGACGGTGTCGCCGCGGTCGAGTGGCTGCAGCTCGATCGTCTGGTAGCGCGGCGAGCCCGCCCAGGCCGGCTCGTGTTCGGGGCGGTAGTTGACGAGGACCAGCGTCGGCGTCCCCTCCATCCCCTCGACCAGCCCCTCCAGCATCGCCTGGCTGCCCTCGTCGATCCAGTGCAGGTCCTCGATCACGAGGACCAGGACCTTGCGCCGGGCCGGGTTGCCGACCAGGCGGCAGAGGAAGTCGGCGAGGGCGCGCTGCCGCACCTCGGGGTCCATCCGCGGCACCGGCCGGTCGGGGTCTGGAACCCCGAGGAAGTCGAAGATCAGCGGCAGGTCGTCGGCGAAAGCCGGGTCGAGGAGGAGCGAGCGCCCGGCGATCTTCTCCCGCGCCAGCTGCTCGGGATCCTGGTCGTCGATCCCGTAGAAGGCCCGCAGCATCTGCAGGATCGGCATGAACGGGATCGACTTGCCGTGCGCCTGACCCTGCGCCTCGAAGATCTCGAGGCCCTCGCCGCGGCAGCGCTGGGCGAACTCGTGGTAGAGCCGGCTCTTGCCGATCCCCGGTTCGGCGACGACCCCGACCGCGGTCGCCTCGCCGCCCTTCGCGCGCGCCAGCGCCTCCTCCAGCCGCCCGATCTCCTCTTCGCGGCCGACGAACTGCGAGAAGCCGCGCTCGCGGGCAAGGTCGAGGCGCGAGCGCGCCTGGCCGACCCCGGCCAGCTCGAAGACCTGCACCGGCCGGCTCGCGCCCTTGATCTCGAACTCGCCGAGGTCCTCGAGGTCGAGGTAGCCGCGCGCCAGCTCCGCCGTTCCCTCGGTCAGGTACGCCTTGCCGGGCTCGGCCAGCTGCTCCATCCGCTGCGCCAGCCCGACGGTGTGGCCGATCGCGGTGTAGGAGGAGCCACCGCCGCCGTCGATCGCGCCGGCGACGACCTCGCCGGAGTTGATCCCGATCCGGGTCGAGAAGTTGAGCCCCTTGGCGCGGCGCAGCTCCGCCGCGTACTCGGCGACGTCGTCGAGCATCTGCAAGGCCGCGTAACAGGCCCGCCTGGCGTGGTCCTCGTGGGCGACCGGGGCGCCGAAGATCGCCATGATCCCGTCGCCGGTGAACTTGTCGACCGTGCCCTCGAAGCGGGTCACGGTCTCGGCCAGCAGCGAGAAGAAATGCTGCATGATCTCGCGCCACTCCTCCGGGTCCTCCTGCTCGGCGAGGTCCATCGAGCCGCTGACGTCGGCGAACAGGACCGTGACCTGCTTGCGCTCCGCCTCGTCGTTGACCGTCTCGTGCACGACAGCACGAAGGTTACGCCCCCGGCAACGGGTGGTTGGCATCGGATTCTTGCCCCAGGGGGCTGTGGTCAAAATCGGATGCGCTTCTGGAGCATCGCGATCGTCTTGATGAGCTCCGCGCGGACGCGCCTGGGTTCGTAGCGGACCTCATGATGCGTGAAGCGGAGCGGCGCCATCCCCGCCATCACATGCGCCCGGTCGCGGGCGGCAGGGCCTACTTGCCCTTGCCGCCCTTCGCACCCTTCTTGCCACCGCACTGGTTCTTGACGACCGGCTTGAATTCGTGGCGCTTGCCATTCTGGCCCTTGAAGTTGGCCAAGGCCCGATGCTCTCCTTTGCAGATGTTGGTGCTGTTGACGATCAGGCCCTTCTTGCCACCCTGCATTTCCAGGATGAACTTGCTCACCTGAGCGTCGGGCACCCCTTCGAAGGTGCTGCGGATGCCGCCATTCTGCGAGTCGATCCGGCCAACGAGGTTGATGTCGACTTTGCTCGAGTGGAGCGCCGCCACCATGTCCGGGAGTTCGTGGTTCGAGGACCGCAGGAACACCGGCCCGGTCAGCGGCTCGTCGAGCAGCGGCGAGATCGCCTTTGCCTTGCCGTAGACCGCTCCCTTCGGGCACTGCGCTCCATTGCCAGCGCCGGCGTTGAACTGCACCCGCGTGCAGACGGTGCGGATGTGGTTCTGTTCGAGGAACTCCGACGGGGGCAGGGTGACCTGCGCCCGGC
The DNA here is from genome assembly GCA_035473555.1 of Solirubrobacterales bacterium. Lineage (GTDB taxonomy): Bacteria > Actinomycetota > Thermoleophilia > Solirubrobacterales > 70-9 > VAYN01. The sequence continues at coordinate 9,410 of DATIOC010000023.1, read as the reverse complement.
CGATGTTGGCGTCGCCCTTGCGCGCCGTCAGGACTGCCTTCAGGCGCGGCGTAGCCGTCCGCTTCGTCCCGCCCAGGAGCTGGATCGAGAGCTGTGGCTTGAACCCGAGGTTCAGGCAGTCAGCCGCCTGGAACGGCACGCTGACGTCCGCCGACTGGTTGCCAGCCGAGAGCACGGTGGCAGCGGCCGACTTCCGTTCGCAGTTCGTCGGATTGAGGACGAAATTTTCCCTGTCGATGTAGACCCTGATGTCGCGGGCATGGACGACGACCCCGTGCAGGATCTGCGGGATCGGGTCCGAGCTGCCGTCGGAAGTGACTTCCGCCGTTTCCGGATCGATCCGCAGCGCCTGGCGAACCACCACCGTGCCGAGGTCGAACGGTCCGACCTTGGTGCTGGTGATCGCGACGACCGACAGCTTCGCTCCCTTGTAGGGCCCGGCGAGGTAGACCTTGCCGCCGGCGTAGGTGAGTTCCGGCCCGACACCAGCTCCGACCAGCGTGCGCCCAATCTGCGACGCCGCCGGGCAGCTCGGGCTGTCCAGCTCTTCCTGGCCGCCGTTGGGGCCGGTCCGCGCCTTAGCGGCAGCGATCGCTGCGTCGGGGCAGAACGGCACTCCAGCGAGCTTGCCGATCACGCCTTTCGGCAGCTTCACCGAGAAGCGGCTGAATTCGCCTTCGCCGTCCTCGCGGGTCAACCGCAAGTTGAACGGCGAGTAGCTGTCGGCCGCGTTGTTGGTCGTCCCAGCCGCAAAGCCAGGATCGAACGGCGGTGGCCCGCTTGGGCAGGGGCCACCGTTGACACCCTGGTCGACCGTGAACGGGGTGGTCTTTTCGATCACCTCTTCCGCCAACGGGCTGTCCGGGTTGGACGCGTGCCACGGCGTGAACCTGGTGACCATGTCATAGGTCCCGCACCGGGGCGGCATCACCAGCGGCGCCTTGCTGCCGGCAAAGAGGTTGAGGTCGAGCGTGTCGAACGGGACCTGCGGCAGATCGTCGAAAACCGTGACGATCCGGCCGGTCTGGGGGTTGAGCTTGACCTCTCCGGCCTGTTTGATCAATACGCCCCGATCCGGGATCTTCGCCACCACATACAGCGCCAGCAGCGAGTCGAACGGGTTGTCATAGGGCTTTGCCACATAGACGGACCCTTTCGCCCCCTCCTCGAGCAAGGGCGTCGTGGCCTGGACGGAGCCGACCTTGGAGGTCTCCGGGCAACCTTCGCCCGGCAGCGAGCTCGCGGTCTCTCGCGCAAAGTCATCCGGGCTGCAGGCTGCAAGCCCCGCGGCCTGCGACGGGTTGACGGTCATGCCCTCGGGCATGGTCACTTCAACCCTTTTTGCCTGTCCTTCCGAGGTTGCGTTTTGGTCTAACAGCCCGCCGTTAGGCATCTGGAGCTGGAAGTTCAGCCCAGCCGCAGCGCTTCCTCGCGTATTCGTTGGCGCTGCACTGACCTGGGGATCGAACGGGATCTGGCTGCACCCCTTCATGGTGGGGCCATCGAATGAGCCTTGCTCGACGACACTACCCAAAGGCACGTTCCAGGGTTCAGCTTCGAGATTGAAATCCACCGGGGTCACGCAGGAAACCGGCAGGCGCAGGAACGCGTTTTCGCTCAAGGCCGGCGGCCGCTCACAGACCCCGGCAACGCCGATGTTGTAGACGCACCCCCAGCCGCGGGAGTTGTCGTGACGCGGATCGCCGGGAGTTCCCCAGATCGTTAGGACCGCGCCGAGTATCTCCGCCGTCTGGCTAGCGTTCTTGACGCTCGCGATGACCCTGTATTTGTCGTCGGGGTCCACTTCGGTGTCGATATAGATCGCCACATTTGCGATCGTAAAGCCCAACCGCGCGGGCTCACCTTCCGCCGGAGGCAGGTTGAATATCGGGACGGCTGGACGCGCGAAGCCGATCGCCCCTTCCAAGAAGATCGAGGTCGAGATCGCTCCGACGGCCGCTGCGTTCGGGCACCTGTTCGCCGTTTCGATTACGGTGCTTTCCTGCGTGAAGTCCGACAGGTCGCAGGTGGGCAAGCTCGCGACATTGCCGATGAAGCCGGCAGGGAGCGGAAACCGCAGGTTGCGGGGCTGCGCCGGCTGGTCCACCTGCCTTTTGTTGCGGTCCGCAGAGGGCCTCATCCGGCCGGAGTTGAACTGCAGCGAGGTGGTCAGCTGGAACGGGTGGCCGCCGGCGCGGGTGGCGGGCTCACCGCCCTCTTCTTCGACCCGGCTCGAGAAATGTTCGATCCCAAACGGCGTCTCCTCAGGACTCACTTCGATGTCTTGGTCCACCGTTACCGCAGCGGCATCGCCGCCGCTGACGGTCACTTTGCCGGATGCCCCTTGTACCGGTGGTTCGCCCAGCAAATTGACTGGAACTTCCACTTCGATCGAATCGAAGGGCTGGATCACGTCTTCGAAGGAGCATGAGACGAGGTCAGCGGCTTCGACTTCGCAGTCGACCAGACCCGCGCTGTTGTTTTTGCCGCCACCAATACCTTCCGCACCAGCCGCTTCCATGCCCTCCGGGAGCTCATCGGTGATCGTCAGCGGCGTCTCGGTGGCGTCCATCGGCGCATCGCCGATGTTGGTGATGATGACGAACAGCCGACCGCTGCCGCCTTCGCCCCAGAGATTCGTGGGACGGCTGCCGGTGACGACTTCCCACCACGGGGATGCGGCCCCCGCAGATGCCACCGGAAGAACGAGGAAGCAGCAGACGGCAGCTGCCGAGATGAAGCCGGCCAGGCCAGCGAAGCGCTTTGACATGCTCTGGGTCTCCTTAGTCGAGATAGATCCGGGGCGCTTGTCCAACAAGAGGCCGCTCATCGGTGAGCCCTCCTGCTCGTGCCTGCTGGCTTGTGGTGACGCTTCTTGTGGTGCTTCTTCTTGGGGACGCAGACGACCTTGCCGTGCTTTCGGACCTTGCGCTGGTTCTTGCCGCAGCGAACCGGTGCCTCGTTCCCGTTGAACGACTGGCTGGCAGCTTCTGGATCAACTGGGGCAGCGACCGCCGGCTGACAGGAGTTGCCGGTGCATTCCTGAACCGGCTTCACAGTTGCGGTGACTCCATTCACCCGCGCGTCGTATACGTCGACCTCGTCGTCTCGGTCGAGAACTGAGAGCCGGCCTTTCGTCAAGAAGAACACATCCTCCCCGCTTGGCGTTGCATCGAGGAAGCCAGAGTCCCCTTCGACCCTGCCCGAAGACATCAGCCCGACGCAGCCGCTGCCGGACCTGGTCATCCCGCCGGAATTGGTGTTGGCGACGCAGCTTCCGACTCCCACCGGCTCGTACTGGTACACGTCCCAGTCTCCATTCGAGTCGGCCTGCACCAGCGGGTCGACCGCATTGAAGAACACCCGCCCGTTGTCGAGCACGGAACGCGGACGGTAGAGCGACGATCCCTCCGCTTCGGTCTGGGTAGCCTCGGGAAGGGTAGCGGCGACCCAGCGATTAGCCCACAGGCCTCCTCTGTCCGGCGGGAAAAATGCCACTTTGCTCGGAAGCTTCTCTCCAACCGCAGCAGCACCTGACGGGTTGCAGGACAAGCAGCCCAATTCATCGGCCTCGGAGTCATAGAGGAAAACCTCGGTGTTGAGCGCGCCGCTGGTGTTGCGGCTTTCATACCCCGTCAAGCTCTTCTCCGAGGTAAAGGCGAAGAAGCGGCCGTTGGGGGAAATCGTTGCGCTGATGTTGACCGTGTATCCGCGATCGAGAATTTCTCCCCACACCAGATGGTCTTCTTTGGAGAGACTTGCCACGAACCGCGGGGCGGCTCCCTCCTGCCAGTAGTACAGGTTCGGCTGACCGCCAACCGCAGTTTCCCCTTCATCGTTCGGGTCTTCGTCGAGCACACCGCGCGCAACGAAGAAGAGGCGGGATCCATCCTCGCTTAAGCCAGACACCTGATCCAAAACTTCGGTGCTTTCCCCGGAACCCAGGATCGGAGCGCTGATGTCGGTTAGCTCCACACAACCCAGCCCACCGCCTTCGACGGGACCGATTTCGCAGCGATAGAGGTCCCGCCCGCTCAGACTCGCATCTTCCGTCAGCTGCTGGGTGTCGGTGAAGAAGACGACTCGACCATCCGCGCTTGCTCCGTTGAAAGCAGGTCGGCTGTCGCCCAACCCGCTCGCCCCCGACTGTTCAATGTCCAAGCGCACAGATTCGCCCGCGTCTCGGTCCCTAAGGTACAAACCCGCTTTGGGAATTCCTTCATTATTGTACAAATTCGACGAAGTCCAGAAGATTCGCGACCCATCGTCTGAAATCGCGTGGCGAACGGACCCCCGACCGCTTCCGAGAGCTCCTCCGACTACCGTTCCTCCAGGAAGTTCGCTGACGGCTTCCAAGGAGCCATCCGACCACAGGTAGATGCTTTCTGGCTCGGCGTCGGTTACCAAAGCCGCACGAGTCGAGCTAATTGCGATCTCAGAAAGATCAGGCGTGGCCCCTACGATTCGGATGGAATTGGCCAAACCGGAGAAGGTGCCAAATTCAGTTCCTGGGGGAACATTTGAGGGTTTGACCAGTGGGGCGAACGTCTCTGGATTGCCATCGCTCCAAAGGTACGGCGTTCGTTCCGTGGCTTCCGGTGATAGCGGGAAATTGTCAAATGCTTCCATCCCGGCTTGCAGGAGTTCGGGGGTGAAGATCTTGAATTCCGTCTGCCCGTGTAGGAACTGACTGGCTTCCCCACGAACGGGCGTCAGATCCTTGGTCGCCCAACTTCCGTCCGCTCCACGCTCAGCGAGATTCGTCGCCGGTTCCGGAACCCGATTGCTCGTAGGGCTTTCAACAATCGAGCCAAAGCTCGCGTACGCAAGCTTGTTGTCGGTAGTCGCTGCCTGTATCACCGTTGACTCGGTATTGACGATCGCTCCACCGAACTTGTTCACCGGGGACACCAGCTCCCAGGCTCGCGCATCCCCTAAGCCGACTGCCAGACCCAATCCCTGAGTGGTAAAGCTGCCGGCGCTGCCCTCCGTCAACCCTTCGCTGTTTTCTGCAACCGCTCTGAATTGGTATTCCGTGTTCGGCTGCAGGCCCACGACGCCGACATGGACCGCCACTTCGTTCTTGCCTGCTTCGATCAGCTCACCCTGAGCGGGTGCTTTGAAGCAGGGGCCAATTCCACAATCAGTGGTTCCATATTCGAACCAGTAGGTCGTATCAAGGTTATTCGGGTTGATTCCCGCTCGAAGGGTGGCCGAATCAGAAGTGATATCGCTGACGCTAGTGGCTTCGACCGTCGGTTTACAGGCACATACAGCTTCCTTGAAGATCTTCACCTGCGACGTACCACCATTAGGGCTGTCCGGCACGAACACGAGCGCTTGATTGTTAGCCGTCCCTGCCGCTACTCCCTCTGAACTTCCAAGTTCTCCGTCTTCACCGGGTCCGCCAAAGGTCCCGAGAGATTCGCCTTCTTCATCGAATGAGGCCACCTGAAACTCAGGAGATGACTCCGCCACGTAAAGATCGCTCGTCCCCCTATCAATTGCTACACCATGCGCCTGATTGGGATCGACAAGCTCAGGCGCGGGCGCATAGGTCGTCGAAGCGGTGACGGGATACTGAGATGGGACGTATTTACTAACTTCGAGGTAATTCCGGAGGACATATAGAATCCCCTTGCTGTCCACCGCGATATTCGCGGGGCTGTCTGGACGCACTGCACCAAGGCTGGGGACGATCACGTTTCCGGAGGGGGCATAGATTTGAATGCCTTTTCCACTTCCTCCCGCATCGGCGACATAGATATCGCCCGTCTCATCGACTGCTACTCCTTGCAGGAAGTTGAAGCCAGTAAGTTCGTTCGTACCAGTGGCGCTGAATATGGCCGGTTTGCCATCTGCCTGAAATGCCTGTAGTGACTTGGCCGTACCACCACTTTGGTTCCCAGTTAGATAGATCACATGCGAGATCGGACTTACCGCAACCTGCCGTTCGCCAGAGTTTGCATCGTCAATGGAAAGACCCGATAGTTCATTGCCGGTCACGTTCGGGGAAGCCCCGCCGAAGTTGACAGGATTTCCTTCCAAGTCGAACTTGTACAGGGCATTTGCACCCCGATCCAGAACGTATAGAAGTCCTTCTTCTTCATCGACTGCTACGGAAGTGGCCGTAACGAAGAATTCAGTTCCACTCGTTCCGTCAGGACCAAAGGCACCCTCGAATTCGAAATCAGCCTGGGCTATCCCAACTCCCAGGAACACGAGCACAAACAATGCGAAAACACTTGAAACAGCCAGTCGAGCTGCAAGCGATCGAGCTACCAGCATCTCCCTATCCCCTCCGTTCCCCGAGAACGCCCATGTGCCGGGCCTATCCTTTTGGCCGCACATCCTGGCGTACCAATATAGAGAAATGAGTAGCTGATTTCTCGCGAGGGTTCAAAGAGACTCCGCCCTCGGGGCCCCTGTCACGCGGCGAGTAGGGCAGCTCGCGTCGCCCATTTCCCTGCATTTCCCAGTACTCCAGGATCTCGCACGCGTCGTTCAGCAGACGCTCCTTGGGAGTCAGCATCTCAACCTGCCGGCGCGATCGAACGCCAGCTGCCAGCCTGACTCGAACTCATATTGTTCGCCCCCGTAGCCGTCGATGTATACGTCGTAATAAGGAGTGCCTTCTTCCTTTCCGTGGGCATACAACGTCGTGTGCAAGGCATACCGTTGGGTGGTAGCACGGCACTGCTCGGGGTCGATCTCGCCGACGAGAAATCCTTCGATCCGCACCTCCCCGATCCCGCCACAGGCAAGCCCCAATCGAAGGCCGCCGAACAAAAGGCCCCGGCTGGCACCTTCCCCCCTCGTAGAAGTGCTCACCCGACTGGAGCGAATGGCGCTACCAGGCCGCTCGAGGCCTTGACAGGAGAGCTCGAATGGCGTTACCTGCTCTCTGCAGTTTTGCAGTCTGATGTAGACGGCACCAAGCGTTTCCGAGCTGAAGCTGCCGCCTCCAGCTACCGATCCGCATCCGACCTTGAGTTCGTGTAACCGCAAGGTGAACTCTCCACCAGTCAGTCGGACTTGGCAGGGAGTGTCCATGCAGCGGAGCGTGGGTGGTTGCCCTGAGCTCGCTGCCGCGAGAAGAAGACCTGAAACAAAGAACAGAAGCGTAACTATAACTAGCCGCATATTTCCTGAGTGATCATAAGGGGTGCTTGAATTATTTTGCCAGCCGTCTTCTTCACAAAAGAGAGCGACGGGGCCGCTGAGCGGTCCCGTCGCATACAGCTTCGCTTAAATTCGTCTGTTCAGCATGTAATTTCTACGTTCTGGTTGAACGTCAGGGTTCCTGTACCCGTCTGCGCGGCTGTTTCATAGGTGCCGCCAGTGGTGGGTGTCGTCGGGTGATTTGTCATACCAATCAGGTCGTAATTCACTCCTGTGTAGAGCTTATGGTCCTGCTGACCATGCACGCCGGTAGTGTTGAAGGACTGCTTGACGATGTTAGACGCAGGCCTGCCAACGCAGTTTTCGTCCAGTGTGCCGATCACGTTGCCTGTCACTGTGGTGGCTGCGAATCCGCCGGCGCAGGTGAATGTCACCTTCGCGTTTGTCAGCAGCACGCCGACCTTGACGTTCGCACCGAATGTGGCTTCATCTGTGATGTTATGGGTCACCATTGGTTCGGGTTTAATTGTTCCAGTGGGCTGACCCGGGGTGCTGCAGTTGAATTTGAAAATCGTGGTTGTCTCCTTGCAGCCGTGGAAGAGGAGCTGGACTTCGCCTGTCGTCGACTCTCGGTTCGCGTCGAGCGTCTGTGAACCGTTGCCGGTGACGCTGGTGCAGGAAACTGTGTCTCCGCTGGTGGTCGAGAATTTCGATTCGCCGGCAGCAACCGTGTACGTGCAGGCTCCCGCTCCCAGGCACTTGATCTGAGTTTCTTTCGCCGAGGAGACGCTCGGGAGCGCCGTGAAGGCGACTACCGTGAGCGCTCCTGCTGCGAGCAGCATCAACTTCTTGCTCATTTTACTAACCTTTCTTCTGCTTCCGGCGGGGTCAAGGGATTCGACCTCTCTCCCGCCGGCCTTTTATCGCGATCGGCATCTTCTCCTGGAGCGGATGCCGGCCGCAGCTTGCGCCACCATCTCTAGCCGAAAGCTTTGTCAACAGTCAAGGCACGCTGTCTATAACGACGTCTGGCAGCCGACCGCTGAGGCCTTCAAGCCAACTTTTCCCTGCAAACGCGTGAACGCCAGCTGATCGACTTCGCAAACAGGTGGGCACCAGTAGCTGAGCAAGCGGCGCGCTGAGGAGACGGAGCAGGCGTAGCGGCCCCGTCCCCTCGCGTAAACCTCAGGCCAACTGGTTCAGCATGTAATTTCTACGTTCTGGTTGAAGGTTAGAGTTGTTGTGCTCGTGACGGCAAATGTTTCATAGGTGCCGCCAGTGGTGGGTGTCGTCGGGTGATTTGTCATAAACAACAGGTCGTAATTTACCCCTGTGTAGAGCTTATGGTCCTGCTGACCGTGCACGCCGGTAGTGTTGAAGATCTGTTTGATGATGGGGGACGCAACCCTGCCAACGCAGTTTTCGTCCAGTTTGCCGATCAGGTTGCCTGTCAATGTGGTGGCGGCGAAACCACCGGCACAGGTGAGTGTCGACTTCACGTTTGTCAGCAGCACGCCGACCTTGACATTCGCGCCGAATGTGGCTTCATCTGTGATGTTATGGGTCACCATTGGTTCGGGTTTTGTTGTTCCGGCGGGCTGGCCCGGGCTGGTGCAGTTGAAGTGGAAGATCGTGTTCTGCTCCTTGCAGCCGTGGAAGAGGAGTTGTACTTCGCCTGTCGTCGCCTCTCGGTTCGCGTCGAGCGCCAGTGAGCCATTGCCCGTGACACTGGTGCATGAGAGTGTGTCTCCACTGGTGGATGAGAATTTCAATTCGCCGCCTGCGACCGTGTACGTGCAGGCTCCGGCTCCCAAACACTTGATCTGAGCTTCTTTCGCCGAGGCGACGCTCGGGAGGGCCGTAAAGGCCAGGGCAGTCAGTGCCCCGATTGCCAGTAGAATCAGCTTCTTCTTCATGATTACCTTTCATATTGGGACCGACGGAAATCAATAGCCGTAGGCCATGCTTGTGAAAGGTAGGAATAGAGGGTAGGCGGAGGAGAGGCCTAAGAACCCGGTTGTCGGCAGCTAAGCGGTCTCCCGCCGGTACGGGTAATCACATGTTCACCTGCATTCAGCAGACCGCCAAGCCACCGCTCTCACAAACCTGCACGCGGTGATAAAGACAGAGAACTGCGGTATCAGCGGCGCGGGCCGGTGTTGCAGCCGTGGGACCTGCCCCAGCCTCGTTGGCCATTGCAGTAGTCGTAGCCGCGGCCGCCGTAGAGCTGGTCCTGGCCCGGGCCGCCGTAGAGGCGGTCGCGGCCGGGGCCGCCGTGGCAGCCGTCT
>DATIOC010000022.1:0-8164 GCA_035473555.1 Solirubrobacterales bacterium | reverse complement strand
GGGATGCGGAAGATCGCGATCGTCTCGCCGGGGTCCTTGCCGAGCTCGAGGCAGGCCTTGATCACGCCGCGGGCGACGATGTCGACGCGGGTGTTGGAGACGATCGACATCATCACCGCGATCTTCTCGACGCCGTCCTTTTCGAGCACCTCCTTGGCGAGGCCGCAGGCCTTGGCGACCGAGGGGTTGCCGCCGATCTCCGAGTAGTTGGCCGGCTGGCCGCCCTGGTTGCGGACCGCGTCGGTCAGGGTCAGCGAGCCGCCGCCGGCGCCGATCACGAGGCCGAGGTTGCCGGTGAAGCCGTGGTCCTTGCCCTGGATGACCCCGCGGTGATCTGCGGCATCAATCGCGCTGACATTTTTCTCGAAGTCGGAGGGCTCGTAGGTCTCGCGGGTGTCGTCCTCGGCGATCGCGAGCTCCTTGCGCAGCAGCTTCTTCTGCCGGCCGACCGCCTCGTTCTCCATCTCCATGTGGGCGTCGAGGGCGACGAAGCTGCCGTCGGTCAGCTCGGCCAGCGGGTTGATCTCCGCCAGGGTCATGTCGTTGTCGCGGAAGAGGCGGGCGAGGCGGGCGAGGATCGGGGTCGCGCGGTTCAGCTGCGAGCCGGTGACCCCGGTCGCGGCGACGACCTGCTTGGCCTCGAAATCGCCGATCGGAAGGAGGTTGGAGACGTGGCCTTTGCCGACGTGGTCGGGGTGGGTCTCGGCGACCTCCTCGATGTCGATCCCGCCCATGTCGCTGAACAGCATCAGCGGCTTCTTCTCGGTCCCGTCCCAGACCACGCTCGCGTAGTACTCCTGCTTGACCTCGGCTTTGGGGTCGACGAGGACGCCCTGTGGCATGTGGCCGTTGATTTCCAGCTTCAAGATCTCCTCGGCGTGCTGGGCCGCTTCCTCGGGCGTATCGGCGAACTTGACGCCGCCGGCCTTCATCCGCCCGCCGGAGAGCACCTGGCTCTTGATCACAACCGGCCCACCGATTTCCTCGGCGGCCTTGCGTGCCTCGTCGGCGGTCTGGCAGAAGCCGTACTTGGTGACGGGAATCCCCGCCAGCTCAACAATCTTCCGCGCCTCGAACTCGTAGAACCTCATGCGGCGCGGAACCCTATCCAACTCTCTCCCCGCGCACCTCGCCGGAGCTCGATCGTAGAGGCGTCAGGAGGGGGTCCCTGGGTACTCAGCATGGAGCCGAGCCGACGCGGTTGGGGCGACAGCCCATTCCCGCCCCTCTCGGCGGAGGTGCTCCCAGGGACCCCCTCCTGACGCCTCTCCCACATCAAGTCACCCGGCAATGTCACCCGCCCCTGCTTAACTGCCCCGGGTGTTTCCCCGCCCCCTCGGCCGGAAGAACCGCGTCCGGCCCCGCGTTTTTGCTGTGATCGCGCTGTTCATCGGCCTTGTGGCGCTCTACGGATGCGGCACCGTGGTCGACCGGGTGAAGCTTCAAGACACGGTCCAAGCGTCCCTAGAAGACTCGATTCATGAAAAGATCAAGGCCGTCGATTGCCCCTCGGACCAGTCTGTAGACCCGGGCGCGACCTTTACTTGCGAAGTGACTTTTGCCGATGGCAGACGAGAAGTAGCGACTTTGACGATCAGGAACAAGGATGCCGACATCTCCATGGTCGGCCTGAAACCGAAGAATTAGAGAGAGGCGAATGAGCGACCTGACGACTGCACCGGACGAGCTGACGACCCACGCGAAACTCCTCAGCTGGGTTGACGAAATCGCCTCCCTCACCGAACCGGACTCCGTCTACTGGTGCGACGGCAGCGCCGAGGAGTACGACCGCCTGGCGCAGGTCCTGATCGACGCCGGCACCTTCGAGCGCCTCGACGAAGCCAAGCGCCCGAACTCCTACCTCGCCCTCTCCGACCCCGGCGACGTCGCCCGCGTCGAAGACCGGACCTTCATCTGCTCCGAGAAGGAGGAGGACGCCGGCCCGACCAACAACTGGCGCGCCCCGGCCGAGATGCGCGCGACCCTCAACGACCTCTTCAAGGGCTCGATGAAGGGCCGCACGATGTACGTCGTCCCCTTCTCGATGGGCCCGCTCGGCTCCGAGATCTCCGAAATCGGAATCCAGCTGACCGACTCGGCCTACGTCGCCACCAACATGCGGATCATGACCCGGATGGGCAAGGCCGCCCTCGAAGTCCTCGGCTCCGACGGCGAGTTCGTCCCCTGCGTCCACTCGGTCGGGATGCCGCTGACCGAGGGCGTCGAAGACGTCTCCTGGCCCTGCAACGAGGCCAACAAGTACATCGTCCACTACCCCGACAGCCGCGAAATCTGGTCCTACGGCTCGGGCTACGGCGGCAACGCCCTGCTCGGCAAGAAGTGCTTTGCGCTGCGGATCGCCTCGGCGATGGCCCGCGACGAGGGCTGGATGGCCGAGCACATGCTGATCCTCAAACTCACCTCGCCCGAGGGCAAGGTCAAGTACATCACCGGCGCCTTCCCCTCGGCCTGCGGCAAGACCAACCTGGCGATGCTGGTCCCGACCCTGCCCGACTGGAAGGTCGAGACGGTCGGCGACGACATCGCCTGGATGAAGTTTGGCGAGGACGGCAAGCTCTACGCGGTCAATCCCGAGGCCGGGTTCTTCGGCGTGGCGCCCAACACCAGCCACAAGACCAACCCGAACGCGATGGACACGATCGAGCGGAACACGATCTTCACCAACTGCGCCAAGACCGACGACGGCGACATCTGGTGGGAGGGGATGACCGGCGAGCCGCCCGCCCACGCGATCGACTGGCACGGCAACGATTGGACGCCGGACTCGGAGACGCCCGCCGCGCACCCGAACGCCCGCTTCACGACCCCCGCCTCGCAGTGCCCCTCGATCGCGCCCGAGTGGGAGGACCCCGCCGGCGTGCCGATCGACGCCTTCCTCTTCGGCGGCCGTCGCGCCACCGTGGTGCCGCTGGTCCAGGAAGCCTACGACTGGGAGCACGCCGTCTTCATGGGGGCGACGATGTCCTCGGAGACGACCGCAGCTGCGGCCGGAGCCGTCGGAGCGCTGCGCTTCGACCCGATGGCGATGCTGCCCTTCTGCGGCTACAACATGGCCGACTACTTCGCCCACTGGCTGAAGGTCGGCCAGCGCGAAGGCGCGGACCTGCCGCGCGTCTTCTACGTCAACTGGTTCCGCAAAGACGCCGACGGCAAGTTCCTCTGGCCCGGGTTCGGCGAGAACAGCCGCGTCCTCGAGTGGGTCTTCCGCCGCTGCGAAGGCGAAGGCGAGGCGGTCGAGACCCCGGTCGGGCTGCTGCCCGCCGAGGGCGAGATCAACACCGAGGGGCTCGACATCTCCGCCGAGGCGATGAAGGAGCTGCTGAGCGTCGACCTCGACCTGGTCAAGGAGCAGCTGCCCCAGGTCAAAGCCCACCTGGCCGAGTTCGGCGACAGGCTGCCGGCTGAGGTCAGCGCCCAGCTCGAAGCGCTCGAAGAGCGCCTCGGCTGAACCGTCCCTAGTGCCCCGGGCTATCCCGCCAGGGATGGCCCGGGCGGCTGGATCGGCCCGGGCGGCAGCTCGGAGAAGACGTTGGGCCGGTAGACGTTGCGGGAGATCGCCTTGGCGAAGGCGTTGGTCGACTTCTTCGAACTTTCGATCGGCCAGTGCATGCCCTGGTCCTTTTCGTCGAACCAGATGACCGCCCGCACCTTCGGATACTTCGAGGGAATCCGGCGGAAGGTGTTTTCGATCCACTTCGGCTTCGAGCCGCCGCGCTCTTCGGAGGCCACCTCGCCGATCACCATCGGCTTGTTGGGGGCGAGCTTGACGACCCGCTGGTAGCTCGAGCGGAAGACCGAGTCGAAGCTCTGCCAGCCGATCGAGTTGTGGGTCTTGCCCCAGTTGAAGCCGTCGAGGCAGGTCCAGTCGACGTAGGCGTCGCCCGGGTAGAGCTTCTCCATCGGCGTCAGCTTGCCGGTGAAGTCGACGTTCGGGCACCAGACCCAGGTCACCTTGGTCGCTCCGACTTCGGCGAAGATGTCGTGCACGTGGCGCCAGGCGGCGACGTAGGAGCCGGTCGTGTTGCCATTGATCCCCTCGCTCCAGGGGAACCAGAAGCCGTTCATCTCGGCGTCGAAGCGGAGGAAGAACGGGCGGTTCCAGGTGATCACCTGTTCGGCGTAGTCGCGGATGAAGGCGTCCTGGGAGCCGTTGGCGATCGCGGTGAGGCTGAAGTCGGGCTGGTTGAGGCTGGCGGGGACCGATTGCGAGGCCCAGTTGAGGAAGGGGATCGTCCCGTGTTCGCGGATCTGTTCCATCGCCTGCTGCGGGAACGGGAAGGAGTAACAGGCCGAGTAGCAGTCGGCGAAGGGGGCCGAGAAGGAGAGCAGCGAGGCGCCCTTGCGGGTCTTGCGCTCGAACGCTTCCAGGGCGCTGAAGTCCCAGGGGGGAGCTTCGCCGGTCAGCTGCCTGCCGATCACCGCGCCCCAGTAGAGCGGCCGCGGCTTCTTTGCCGCCGCTGCTGCCGGCAGCACGAGGCCCAGCAGCATCGCCGTCAGCGCCAGGGCGACGGTAAGGCGGCCCCGGGTGGAGCGGTGGGTGTGGGCTCGGCTATTCATCCATCCTCGGTTCCTCTAGAACGGAAACCCGCCCGCGCCCGGATCAGCTCGGCGGCTGTACCGGCCCGCCGACGAGGCCCGAGAACTGGTTGGGGCGGAAGGCGGCGGCGCCGATCCCGCGACGGAAGGCTTCGGTGACTTTGGGGGAGCTCTCGATCGGCCATTTGACGCCGCGGTCGATCTGCTCGAACCAGATCACGCCGCGAATCCGGCGGTAGGTGGTCCGCAGGTCGGTGAACATCTGGTCGATCCAGGCGGCCTTGCGGTGGCTGCGGCCGCCGGAGGCGAACTCGGCGAGCATCATCGGCTTGGTCGGGGCGATGCGGCGGGTGATCGTCCGGTAGCTGGAGGCGAAGATTTCGTCGAAGCTGCGCCACGGCTGGCTGTTGACCCCGTTGTTTGCCCAGTTGAAGCCGTCCAGACAGGTCCAGTCGACGGCGTCGTCCCCGGGGTAGTACTTGGCCAGCGCGCCGAACTTGTGGGTGACGTCGGCGTAGGGGCACCAGACCCAGGTCGTGTTGGTCGCGCCGGCGGCGGTGAAGATGTCGTGGACGTGGCGCCAGGCGGCGACGTAGGTGCCCGGCGGGTTGCCGTTGACGCCTTCGCTCCAGAGGAACCAGTTGCCGTTCATCTCCCAGTTGAAGCGAAGGAAGTAGGGGCGGCCCCAGGCCGCAGCCTCTTCGGCGAATTTGCGGATGTAGGAGTCGTAGTCGCCGGCGATGATGTCGGCCAGCTGGAAGTCGGGCTGGTTGAGGTCGCCGGGGACGGGGATAGCCTGGGTGCCCCAGCTGAAGAACGGGATCGCGCCGTAGCTGCGGAGGACGTCCATCTCATGGGCGGGGAAGTCGTAGAAGTCGCACGGGTGCTGGGTGCAGTCGGCGAAGGGGGCCGAGAAGGAGAGCAGTGAGGGGCCCTTGCCGCTCAGTTCTTCGAAGCGGGCGACCGAGCTCATGTCCCAAGGGGGCTGGCCGCCGGTCAGCTGCGGGCCGATCCAGGCGCCCCAGTAGGTCGGGCGCTGCTTCGGCGGCGCTTTGCGGTGCGCCGGCGCGGCGGCGCTGGCGACGGACCCGCAGGCGAGCAGCACGAGGAGGCCCGTGACCAGGGCGGCAACTGCGGTGGTCTTCGCGCGAGGCATCCTCATTCAGATCGCCCACCCTGCATCGGCGCGGCGAGCGCGTGAGTTTAGGGAGTGCACCGGTCCGCCCGGATCAGCCGAGCCGCGGGATCGCCCCGCCGGCCTGCGAGCCGAAGCTGTTGGCGGCGAAGGCGGGGTTCTGGATTCCGGCGGCGAACGCCGCGGCGGAGGCGGGAGAGGTCTCGATCGGCCAGTCCATGCCGTCGTCCTGCTTCTCGAACCAGAGCATGCCGCCGACCTGCGGGTATTCGGTGGTGACCGATTCGATCGCGTCGGTGATCCATTCCGCCTTTGAGCCGCCGACCTCGGTCGAGCCGATCTCGCTGATCATCAGCGGCTTGGAGGGCGCGATCGAGGTGGTGATCTCGTCGTAGGTCGAGCGGTAGAGCTCGTCGAAGCTGCGCCACTTGTCGGGGTGGGCGGGGTTGGTTCCCCAGTTGTAGCCGTCGAGCCCGGTCCAGTCGACGTACTGGTCGCCGGGATACAGGGAGGCGAGGTCGGTCATCTTGCCGCCGGGGTCGACGTTCGGGCACCAGACCCAGGTCACGTTGGTCGCCCCGACCGAGGTGAAGATGTCGTGCACGTGGCGCCAGGCGACGACGGATTCGCCCGGCTGGTTGCCGTTGACGCCCTCCTGCCAGGCGAACCAGTTGCCGTTCATCTCCCAGTTGAAGCGGAGGAAGAAGGGGTGCCCCCAGTCGCGGGCGGCTTCGGCCCATTTGCGGATGTAGGCGTCGTGGTGGCCTTCGATCACGTCGGAGAGCTGGAAGTTCGGCTGGTCGAGGGTGGCGGGGGTCGACTGCGAGGCCCAGCTGAAGAACGGGATCGAGCCGTGGGCGCGGATCCGTTCCATCGAGTCCGCGGGGAAGGGGTAGTACTCACAGGGGCTGCTGGCGCAGTCGGCGAAGGGGGAGGAGAAGTTGATCACCGAGGCGCCCTTGCCGGCCATCTGCTCGAAGCTGGAGACCGCGTTCATGTCCCAGGGGGCCTCGGTGCCGGTCAGCTGCTTGCCGATCCAGGCGCCCCAGTAGAGCGGGCCGGTGGGGGCGGCGGGGCGACGGCAGGTGGCCTTGCGGGCGGCGCGGGCGCGACCCTGGCGGCGGGCGGCGAGGTTCAAGCGGGCGGCCTTGCGGGCGCAGCTGGTCTTTGCCAGGGCGCGGGCCTGGGCGACTTTGCCGAGGCCGCGGGCCTGGGCGTCGCCGCTGGCGGTGAGGAGGAAGAGGCCGATCACCAGGACCGCGAGCAGGAGGAGGGCCAGGGGGGAGGAAAGGCGGCTCTGGCGGTCGATGGGCATGTAGAGCCATCGACGGGTGCGGGTGAGTGTTCAGCCCCCGTCCAGGTGTTGGACGTTTGTTCTAGTGGGCTTGACAGCCGCGGGATCGGCGCGGACGCCTAGGCGGGCGGGGCGACCGGTCCGAAGCCGGTCGCGCCGAAGGTGTTTTCCGCGTAGGCGCCGTTGTGGATGCCTTCGGCGAAGGCGCTGGTGGCGCTTGAGGAGGTCTCCAGCGGCCAGTCCATGCCGTCGTCGAACTTCTCGAACCAGAGCAGGCCACGGATCTTCGGGTAGTTCGTCGGCAGCTTGGCCAGCATGTCCTTGATCCAGGCCGCCTTGGAGCCGCCGTACTCGGTCGAGCCGACCTCGCTGACGATCATCGGCTTCGCGGGGGCGACCTGAGTGGTGATCTGGTCGTAGGTGGACTTGTAGAGCTGGTCGAAGCTGCGCCACTTGTCGGGGCGGGCAGGGTTGGTGCCCCAGTTGTAGCCGTCGAGGCCGGTCCAGTCGACGTAGGCATCGCCGGGGTAGAGGCCGCTCAGTTTCTGCATTTGGCCTTCGGGATCGACGTTCGGGCACCAGACCCAGGTGGCGTTGGTGGCCCCGACTTCGGTGAAGATGTCGTGGACGTGGCGCCAGGCGGCGACGTACTCGCCGGCTTTGTTGCCGTTGACGCCCTCGCTCCAGGCGAACCAGCCGCCGTTCATCTCCCAGTTGAAACGGAGGAAGAAGGGGTGGCCCCATTTCTTCGCCGCAGTGGCGAAGGCGCGGATGTAGGCGTCGTGGCGGCCTTCGATCACGTCGGAGAGCTGGAAGTTCGGCTCGCTGAGGTTGCTGGGGACGGGGATCGACTGCGAGCCCCAGCTGTAGAAAGGGATCGATCCGTGGGAGCGGATGTTGTTGAACTCGCCGGCGGGGAAGTTGTAGTAGGTGCACGTGCTGGAGCAGTTGGCGAAGGGGGCGGAGAAGTTGACGATCGAGAGCTTCTTGCCGGCCTTCTGCTCGAGGCTGGAGACCGCGTTCATGTCCCAGGGAGCCTCGGTGCCGGTCAGCTGCTTGCCGATCCAGGCGCCCCAGTAGAGCGAGGCGGGGGCGGGACTGGGAGCGGCGGCAGGAGCCGGGGCGGGTTCGGGGGCTGGCACGGGAGCGGGGCTGGGGCTGGGAGTCAGTTCCGGGGC
>DATIOC010000021.1:0-86875 GCA_035473555.1 Solirubrobacterales bacterium | reverse complement strand
GGCGACGCCCTCGGCTCGCTCCTCGGCCTGCACCAGGTCCTGACCCAGCTCGGCAAGGACTCGGTGATGTTCATGGCGGCGAAGGAGTTCCCGCTGCCGATCGAGTACCGCTTCCTGCCGCTGGAGGAGGTCTTCCACGAGGCGCCGGCGGACATGGCCGACCGCACCGTGATCTTCCTCGACTGCGGCAACATCGACCGGATGCCGGTCGATTGGCTGACCGACGGCGGCAACGACGTGATCAACATCGATCACCACCACGACAACACCTGCTTCGGCGACATCAACCTGGTCGAGACCGGCGCCTCCTGCACCGCGGAGATCGTCTACGACCTGGCCCGCCTGCTGGGGGCGAAGATCACCCCCGAGATCGCCTCGGCCCTGTATGTCGGCCTGATCACCGACACCGGCAAGTTCATGTACGAGAACACGAACGCGCACACCCACCGGGTGGCCGCCGACCTGATCGAAGCCGGGGTCGACGTCGACGACACCTACCGGCGGCTGTACGAGAACGTGCCGATCGAGAAGCTGCGGCTCGTCTCCCGCGCCCTCGACGGGATCTCCAGCTGCTGCGACGGCAACCTCGCGATCAGCTACGTCACCGCCGCCGACTACGAGGCGACCGGGGCGGGGGAGGAGATGACCGAGGGCCTGATCGACCACCTGCGCTCGATCGACGGCGTCAAGGTCGCCGCCGTGATCCGCGACCTCGGCAACCGCGGCCGCGCCGCCCGCAAGGTCAGCCTGCGCTCGAGCGCAGGCGAGGTAGACGTCTCCGCGATCGCCCGCATCAACGGCGGCGGCGGCCACAAGCGCGCCGCCGGCTTCTCGACCGACCTGGAGTACGAGCAGCTGGTCGAGTTCCTGGCCGCAGAGGTCTCCGCCCAGCTCGGCCTTTGACGATGGCGGGCGACGCCGGCACCGTGCTGCTCTACGACAAGCCCGCCGGCGTCACCTCGCACGACGTCGTCGCCAAGGTCCGCCGCGAGCGCGGCCTCAAAACCGGCCACGCGGGCACGCTCGACCCCTTCGCAACCGGCCTGCTGCTGATCCTGCTGGGCCGCGCCACCCGCCTGCAGCGCTTCCTCGTCGGCCTACCGAAGACCTACCTGGCGACCGCCCGCCTCGGCTGGCGCTCGAGCACCGGCGACTCCGACGGCGAGCTGACCGAGGCCGGCCGCGTCCCCGCCTCGTTGCAGCTGCCGACCGGCACCGTCCGACAGCGGGTGCCGATGACCTCGGCGGTCCGGGTCGGCGGCGAGCGCCTCTACAAGAAGGCCCACCGCGGCGAAGTGGTGGAGACGCCCGAGCGCGACGTCGAGGTCCACCGCGCCGAGCTGCTCTCCAGCGAGGACGGCTACGCGCATTACGAGATCGAGTGCTCGGCCGGAACCTACGTCCGCACCCTGCTGGAGACCCTCGACGACGCCTACTGCTCCGACCTGCGGCGCACCGCGATCGGCCCCTTCCGGGTCGAGAACGCGGGCGAAGAGGTGGCGGCCGAGCGGGTCGCTGAGCTCGTCCCCGCGGTGGCGGAGGCGATGCGGTGAGCATCGAAGTCACCTCGCTGCCCGACGCCAAACCGCGCCCGCGCAAGGTCGCGATCGGCACCTTCGACGGCGTCCACCTCGGCCACCAGGCGGTTATCGACAGCGCCGACACCGTCCTCACCTTCGACCCGCACCCGCTGGAAGTCCTCCATCCGGCGGCGACGCCGAAACTGATCATGCCCTTCGGGGTCAAGCGCGACGTGATCGAGGGCCTCGGGGTCCAGGAGCTCGTCGTCATCCCCTTCGACGCCGAGGTCGCGAAGCAGAGCGCCGAGGAGTTCATCGGCGACGTCCTGCTGGCGAAGCTCGACGCCAATCAGGTCTCGGTCGGGGAGAACTTCCGCTTCGGGGCCAAAGCCAAAGGCGACCCGGCGATGCTGGAAGCGCATCCCGAGTTCGAGACCCGGGTGGTGCCGCTGGTTGAAATCGACGGCGAGACGGTCTCCTCAACCCGGATCCGGGCCCTGGTTGCCGCGGGCGACATGGAGGCCGCGCGGCGCTGCCTCGGCGCGCCCTTCATGGTCGAGGGCACGGTGGTCAAAGGCGATCAGCGCGGGCGTGAGCTCGGCTTCCCGACCGCCAACATCGTTCCGGACGACCGTCTCGCGATCCCCGGCCACGGCGTCTACGCCGCCTTCGCCGACGGCGTCCCGGCGGCCGTCAACGTCGGCGTGCGGCCGACTTTCGAGAGCGGCAGGGGAGTCCTGATCGAGACCTACCTGATCGATCACGAGGAGGACCTCTACGGCAAGACCCTGCGGGTCGCCTTCGTCGAGCGCCTGCGCGGCGAGCGCGCCTACCCCGAGGTCGACGAGCTGATCGCCCAGATGCACCGCGACGTCGAGGACGCCAGGCGCGTCTGTGCTACTTTCCAGCGGCCGTGACCCCCGGGGTGCACGGCTTTTTATCGAGATGAGCCTGACCAAAGAGAAAAAGAGCGAGCTGATCGGCAAGTACGGCCGCGGCGACAAGGACACCGGCTCCGCCGAGGTCCAGGTCGCACTGATGACCGAGCGGATCAACGAACTCACCGAGCATCTCCGGGCTCACAGCAAAGACCATCACTCGCGCCGCGGCCTGCTGATGCTGGTCGGCAAGCGGCGCCGGATGCTCCGCTACCTCGAGAAGACCGATCTCGAGCGCTACCGCGCCCTGGTCAAAGAACTCGGCCTGCGGCGATGATCGCCGTCGGGGACGCAGCCCCCGACTTCACCCTCCGCAACCAGGACGGCGAGGAGGTCTCGCTCTCCGACTACCGCGGGCGCAAGGTGATGCTGGTCTTCTACCCGGGGGACTTCAGCCCCGTCTGCGGCGATCAGCTCTCGATCTACCAGGAAGTCAAGCCCGAGATCGAGACCCAGGGCGTCGAGCTGGTCGGCGTCAGCGTCGACAGCTTCTTCGCCCACAAGGCCTTCCAGGAGAAGCTGGGGCTCGACACCACGCTGCTCTCCGACTTCGAGCCGAAGGGCGAGGTCGCACGCGCCTACGGCTCCTACGTCGAGAAGATGGGCTTCGCCAACCGCACCCTCGTCTTGGTCGACGAGGAGGGCAAGGTCGCCTGGACCTACGAATCGCCCAACCCGGGCGAGTTCCCCGGCGCCAACGTCATCTTCGACGCGCTTTCCTAGGCGATGGCAGACCTCAGCTCGGCCCCGATCCCTCCGGTCGGGCCCGACGATCACGTACGCGGTCCGGGGGAGGAGGGGCTGATCGTCTACGCCGACCTCGGCTGCCCGCACTGCGCCGGCGCCTGGCAGCGGCTGAACGAGCGGCCGGGGCGCCTGGTCTTCCGCCACTTCCCGGTCAAGAGCAAGCACCCGCGCTCCCCGGCCCTGCACGCCGCCGCCGAGGCCGCCGGTCTGCAGGGCCGCTTCTTCGAGATGGTCGACTCGCTCTACGCCGACCGCGGCCGCACCGACGACCCGCATCTGTGGGAGCGGGCGGAGCGTTTCGGGCTCGATCTCGACCGCTTCCAGGCCGATCGCCGCGCCGAGCAGACCGAGGCGCGGATCAGGCGTGATTTCCAGTCCGGCATCCGCGCCGGGGTGGCGGGCACTCCGGCCGTATTCGATGCCTGTACCCTTGTCGCAGTTAGAGAACGAGAGTTCTGAACGCAATGGGCCGCCAACCGGGCGGCCGGAGGTAACAACTAAATGAGCATGTTTGACGTCACCCGCGTCTCGGCGGACATCGGCGACAGCCAGATTTCCTTCGAGACCGGCAAACTCGCGAAGCAGGCGAGCGGTGCTGTCGTCGTCCGCAGCGGCGACACGATGGTCCTTTGCACCGCCACCGTCGGGAACCTTCGCGACGTGGACTTTCTTCCCCTCACCGTCGACATCGAGGAGCGGATGTACGCCGCCGGCAAAATCCCCGGCTCCTTCTTCCGTCGCGAGGGCAAATCGAGCGAGAAGGCGACGCTGACGGCGCGGATGATCGACCGCCCGATCCGTCCGCTCTTCCCCAAGGGCTGGCACTACGAGACCCAGCTGGTCGCGATCCCGATGTCGGTCGACCAAGTCAACCCCTACGACATCCTCGCGATGAACGGCGCCTCCGCGGCGCTGGCGATCTCGCCGGTCCCGGTCGCCGCCCACGTCGGCGCCGTCCGCATCGGCAAGCACGAGGGCGACTTCGTCGTCAACCCGCCGGAGGAGACGCACGAGGAGCTCGAACTCGACCTGATCGTCGCCGGCACCGACGAGGCGATCCTGATGGTCGAGGCCGGCGCCACCGGCGTCACCGAGGCCGAGATCCTCGACGCCCTCGACATCGCCCACGCCGAGATCAAGAAGCTCTGCGCCGCGATGGAGGAGCTGCAGCAGAAGGTCGGCAAAGAGAAGCTCGTGATCGAGGCCCCCAGCATCGACGAGGGCCTGCTCAGCGAGATCCGCTCCTCGCACGGCCAGGCACTGGTCGACGCGATCGCCACCGAGGGCAAGCTCGAGCGCTACGAGGCGATCGACAAGGTCAAGGACGAGGTCGTCGGCCACTACGCCGCCGCCCACGCGGATGGCGAGGTCGACGACGACCGGGTCGCCGAAGTCAAGGCCGCGATCAACTCGATCGAGAAGGACACGATCCGCAAGGCGATCGCCGTCGAAAAGAAGCGCCCCGACGGCCGCGCCCAGGACGAGATCCGGCCGATCGAGTGCGAGGTCGACATCTCCCCGCGCGTGCACGGCTCGGCGCTGTTCACCCGCGGCGAGACCCAGATCCTCTCCAACGTGGCCCTGGGCACGACCCGGATGGACATGCGGATCGACACCCTCGGCCTGCAGACCACGAAACGGTTCTGGCACCACTACAACTTCCCGCCCTTCTCGGTCGGGGAGGCGGGCTTCATGCGCGGCCCGAAGCGTCGCGACATCGGTCACGGCGCGCTCGCCGAGCGGGCCCTGCTGGCGACGATCCCCGACGAAGAGTCGTTCCCGTACGTGATCCGAGCGGTCTCTGAGACGCTCGAGTCCAACGGCTCCTCCTCGATGGGCTCGGTCTGCGCCTCTTCGATGGCGCTGCAGGCCGCGGGTGTCCCGGTCAGTGCTCCGGTCGCCGGCGTGGCGATGGGCCTGATCAAAGAGGGCGACGACTACATCGTCCTCACCGACATCGCCGGCGTCGAGGACCACCTCGGCGACATGGACTTCAAGGTCGCCGGCACCGCCGAGGGCATCACCGCCCTGCAGATGGACATCAAGATCACCGGCGTCACCTTCGAGATCCTCGAGGACGCCCTCGAGCAGGCTCTGAAGGGCCGCCAGTTCATCCTCGGCAAGATGGCCGAGGCGATCGACGGGCCGCGGGAGAAGCTCTCCCAGCACGCGCCGGCGATCGAGTCGATCAAGATCGACCCGGAGAAGATCGGGGCGGTCATCGGCAAAGGCGGCGAAACGATCCGCGCCCTGTGCGAGGAGTTCGAGGCCGAGATCGACGTCGAGGACGACGGCACGGTGCGGATCTACGCGCCGACCGGCGACCTCGTCGAGGGCTGTGTCGCCCGGATCAACTCGATGACCAAGGAGGCCGAGATCGGCGATCGCTACAACTCGGCAAAAGTCGTCAAGACGACGACCTTCGGCGCCTTCGTCGAGCTGGTCAAGGGCACCGACGGCCTGCTGCACATCTCCAACGTGAAGCCCGGTGAGCGGGTCGACTCTGTCGACGACGTCCTCACCGCCGGCGAGGAGATCGACGTCACCGTGGTCGAGGTCGACAAGGAGCGCGGCCGCATCGGCCTGCGCCTCTCCGACGATCCCTCGGTCGCGGGCAAATCGCCCGAGGAGCTGGCTTCGGTCGGCTCCGGCGACGGCGGTCGGCGCAACGGCGGCGATCGCGGTGGCAACCGGGGCGGCGGCGGCCGCGACCGGGGTCGTGGACGTGAACGCGAGCGCCGCAACTAGTTGAGCGGCGCCAAGCTCACCGAGCTCGGCTCGGGCGTCCGGGTCGTGACCGAGGAGGTTCCCTCGGTCCGATCCGTGGCGCTCGGGCTCTGGGTCCGGACCGGCTCCAGGAACGAGACCCCGGCGCAGGCCGGGGTCTCGCACTTCCTCGAGCACCTGCTCTTCAAGGGGACCGCCCGCTACTCGGCGATCGAGATCTCCGAGCGCTTCGACGGCCTCGGCGCCTCGGTCAACGCCGCCACCGGCAAGGAGACGACGCACCTGCACGCGCGCTTCCTCGACGAGCACACCGAGGCGGTCTTCGACCTGCTGGCAGAGATGCTGCTGGCGCCGACCTACCCCGACATCGACTCCGAGCGCCAGGTGGTGCTGGAGGAGATCGCGATGTACGACGACGAGCCCCAGGACCGGGTCCACGACGTCCTTGCCGAGGCCGTCTTCGGCGCGCACCCGCTGGGCCGCCGCGTGCTCGGCGAACCCGGGGTGATCGCCTCGATCCCGGTCCCGGACATCGAGGCCTACCGCAGCGCCCACTACGCGGCGCCGCAGATCGTCGTCGGCGCCGCCGGCCACCTCGACCACGACCGCATCGTCGAGCTGGCCGAGCGTCTGGTCAACCCGCCCGCCGAGGGTGAGGGGGCGCCCGTCGAGACGGACCTGGAGGGAGATTCTCGCCTCTGCTTCCTGCAGAAGGAGACCGAGCAATACCACATCTGCTTCGGGGCGCCGGGGCTGCGGCGCGACGACCAGCGCCGCTTTCCGCTCGCCGTGCTCGACGCGATCTTCGGCGGCTCGACCTCTTCGCGGCTCTTCCGCGAGGTGCGCGAGAAGCGTGGCCTCGCCTACTCGGTCGGCTCCTACAACGAGCAGTTCACCGACCAGGGGCTGGTTGCCACCTACGTCGGCACCCGCGAGGACAACGTCGAGGAGGCCTGCTCGATCATCGGCGCCGAGCTGGGGCGCCTGCGCTCCGAGCCCGTCTCCGAGGAGGAGCTGAACCGGGCCAAAGAGAGCGTCAAGGGCCGCCTCGTCCTCTCTTCCGAGTCGACCGCGGCGCGGATGACCCGGATCTCCCGCGCGACCCTCTTCGACCTGCCGATCGAAAGCCTCGACGAGATGCTGGCCAAAGTCGACGCGATCGCCGTCGACGACCTGACCGAGCTGGCGCAGGAGCTCTACGGAGCCGACCGGCTCTCGGCCGCCTGCGTCGGCGGCGACGAAGCCCCCTTCCGCTCGGCCCTCGCACCGGTCAGCGAGGCCCTGGTCGCAGCATGACCCGAGTTGCGGTGGCCGGCGCCGCCGGCAAAATGGGCGCCACGGTCTGCGAAGCGGTCGAGGAGGCCGAGGGGCTCGAGCTCAGCGGTCGCGCCGACCCGGCGCTCGGGGTCGAGCTCGCCGAGGTTCTGCCCGATGCCGACGTGGTCGTCGACTTCACCATCCCCGACACCGCTCTGGCCAACGTCAAGGCCTGTCTCGAGGCCGGCGTCCACACCGTCGTCGGCACCACCGGCTTCGACCTCGACGCCGCCCGCGCAGCCGCAGAGGCCTCGCAGGCCAACTGCTTCGTCGCGCCCAACTTCGCGATCGGCGCGGTGCTGTTGATGGAGGTCTCGCAGACGATCGCCAAGCACATGCCTGAGTGCGAGATCGTCGAGCTCCATCACGACAAAAAGCTCGACGCGCCGTCCGGGACCGCAAAGCGGACCCAGGAGCTGATCGACGCCGCCGGCGGCAACGTCCACCAGCCGATCCACTCGGTCCGCCTCCCCGGCCTCGTCGCCCACCAGGAAGTGATCTTCGGTGGGGTGGGGCAGACCCTGGCCATCCGCCACGACTCGATCGACCGCCACTCCTTCATGCCCGGCGTCGTCCTCGCCTGCCGCAAGGTCGCCGACCTGCCCGATCGCTTTACCGTCGGGCTCGAGAAGCTGCTTTGAGCCCGGCACTGCCGCCCGACGGGATACCCTGGAAGCGATGAAGGAGATCAAGGGACTTCTGACCGCGATCGCGACCCCGTTCGCCGAGAGCGGAGCGGTCGATTACGACGCCGCCCGGCGGCTGGCCGCCCACCTGCTGGAGCACGGCTCGCACGGGCTGGTGATCGCCGGGTCGACGGGCGAGTGCCCGACGCTGACCGACGAGGAGGAGATCGAGCTGCTGAAGGCGATCCGGTCCGAGGTCGGCGACGAGGTGCTGCTGATCTGCGGCACCGGCACCAACGACACCCGCCACTCCTGCGAGCTGACGAAGAAGGCGGCCGAGGCCGGCGCCGACGCCTCGCTGATCGTCTGCCCGTACTACAACAAGCCCAACGAAGCCGGCATCCGCGCCCACTTCGAGACCGTCGCCGCCGCCGTTCCCGAGCTGCCGATGGTGATGTACAACATCCCCTCGCGGGTGATCATCAACGCCAGCCCGCAGCTGCTCGGCGAACTCGGCCAGGTCGAGAACATCGTCGCCGTCAAGCAGGCCAACGACGACGAGCTGGGCCCGATCGAGGGCCTTGTCGTCCTCGCCGGCAACGACAACACCTTCCTCCGCGTCCTCGAATTCGGCGGCGGGGGCGGCATCTGCGTCGCCTCGCACATCGTCGGCGACCGCATGCGCGAGATGTGGGACGCGGCGCAGGCCGGCGACGTCGAGCGCGCCCGCCAGATCGACGCCGAGATCACCCCGGTCTACGAGGCGACCTCGGTCACCACCAACCCGATCCCGCTGAAGGCCGCCCTGGAGATGCTGGGCCTCTGCGAGGACCGGCTGAGACTTCCCCTGGTATCCGCCGACGCCGAGCAGCGAGCCGCCATCAAGGCCGGCCTCGATGCGGCAGGCGTCGCAGTAGCCAGTTAGACATCCAACTTGAAGAGAGTGAGCAACTAGTGCCAAGCACCAAACTGCGAGTGCTGCCCCTGGGCGGCCTCGGCGAGATCGGCAAGAACATGACCGTGATCGAGTACGACGGCCGCATCGTCGTCATCGATACGGGGCTGATGTTCCCGACCGCCGAGATGCACGGGATCGATCTCGTGCTGCCCGATTTCAGCTACCTGCGCGACCGCGCCGACGACATCGAGGCGATCGTCCTCACCCACGGCCACGAGGACCACGTCGGGGCGCTGCCCTACGTCCTCAAAGAGATCGGGATGCCGCCAAAGATCTACGGCGGCCTGCTGACGATCGGGATGGTCCGCTCCAAGCTCGACGAGCACAAGCTCGGCGAGTCGGCGCCGCTGCAGGAGCTGCCCCCGGGGGAGAAGGTGAAGCACGGTCCCTTCGAGATCGAGCTGATCCACCTCGCCCACTCGATTCCCGACATGCGCGGCGTGCTGCTGAAGACCGATGCCGGCTCGGTCCTGATGACCGGCGACTACAAGTTCGACCAGACCCCGGTCGACGGCCGCCCGGCCGACGTATCGCGCCTGGCCGCGCTCGGCGAAGAAGGCCTGACGCTGCTCTGCGGCGACTCGACCAACGCCGACCGGCCGGGAATCGCCCCCTCGGAGTCCTCGGTCGGCCCGGCGCTGCTGGAGCAGTTCTCCCACTGCAAGGGGCGGATCATCGTCACCTCGTTCGCCTCCAACATCCACCGCGTCCAGCAGGTGATCGACGCCGCCGAGCGCCTCGACCGCAAAGTGGCGCTGGTCGGGCGCTCGATGCGCAAGAACTTCAACATCGCCTCGAACCTGGGGATCGCCAAAGCGCCGCAGGGGATCTTCATCCAGCCGCGCGAGATCGAGGACTTCCCCGACGAGAAGGTCGTCGTGATCTCCACCGGCAGCCAGGGCGAGCCGCTCTCGGCGCTGCGGCGGATGGCCAACAACGACCACCGCGACGTGCAGCTGCACTCGGGCGACACCGTCGTCTTCTCGGCGACCCCGGTGCCGGGCAACGAGCGGGCGGTCAACGAGACGATCGACCGCATCTACGAGATCGGCGCCACCGTGATCACCGCCAAGGACGCGCCGATCCACGCCTCCGGCCACGGCTGGCAGGAGGAGCTGAAGCTGATGCTCAACCTGACCCGCCCGCAGTACGTGATGCCGGTCCACGGCGACTACAAGCGGCTGCGGCTGCACTCCGAGCTGGCCGAAGCCGTGGGAATCGACGGCGATCGCATCTTCCAGGGCCGCAACGGCCTGCCGCTGGAAGTCGACGCGAACGGCGCCGGGTTCGGCGAGGACATCCACGCCGGCGTGATGTACGTCGACGGCGTCAACATCGGCGAGCCGGACGACGCCGCCCTGCGCGACCGCCGCGAGATTTCGGCCGACGGCATCTTCATCGTCGTCGCGACGATCTCCAGCGACGACGGCACCATCGTCGCCGACCCCGAGGTGATCTTCCGCGGCGTCGCCTTCCTCGAGGAGGCCGGTGGCCTTGTCGAAGACCTCAAGGACCTGGTCGAAGACCAGCTCGACGATGCCGCCAAGGCCGGCAAACGCGAGAACCACCTCGTCGAGGAAGACCTCCACGACGCGATCGGCAAGTTCGTCTGGCAGCGCCTCAAACGACGCCCGATGATTCTCCCGGTCGTCGTCGAGGTCTGACCCCTCGACGGCTGGGGCCGCCCAGCGGGCGCGGAGCTACGCGCGCGGAAAGTCATCATACGGTCAGTTCCGACTGATAGCGGGGAAACAGCCTGTCTGATCAGAGTGTCCTGGGCACCACGGGATTCCCTGTTTGGTAGAAGCGATTTGGGATCGGAACAGGGAGTTCCACTGCTGGACCTCGGGTCCAGTAGCAACCCAGTCGAAAGGACACTTATGAAAAGGCTGTTTCTAGCCGCGGCGCTGGCTGCCCTGATGCTGGTGCCGGCGAGCTCGGCATCGGCGGCGCTGACCGGCGAATACGCCAAATTCAACACCTGCCCGTTCAGCAACCCCTCAGTCGGGATCTGCCTCTACGCGGAAAGCACCACCGGTGAATTCACGGTCGGCAAAAAGACGGTTCCGCTGGTGAAACCGCAGATCCTCAAAGGCGGGGTAATCGATCCCGAAGGGCTGTTCGGGCCGCTCACCTTCGTCGCGCCCACCGATGGCCTGGTGCTCTCTAAATCCGCCCAGCCCGTTCCCGGTGGACTCTTGGGAATCACGGCGCCCAGCTGGTGGCCGAAAGTACTCAAGGATCTGTTCAACGAAACGATCAACAACGGATTCACCGGCGTCACGGCTACGGTCGAACTCGCCGGCTCCGCGTCAGCCGTCAAAGTCAGCATCCTCAACGCTGCAACCGCGTCGGGGACGGCATTCTCACTGCCGGTGAAAGTCAAGTTGGATAACCCCTTCCTTGGCAGCAGCTGCTACATCGGCTCCACCTCGAACCCGGTGAAACTGAACCTCACCACCGGGACGACCGCGCCTCCGGCGCCCAACAAACCGATCTCGGGCTTCCCGGGTGAAGGCGGCGAAGATCCGAGCAGTCCGTCGCGGTTCATTTTCCTGAAAAAAAATCGCCTCGTCGACAACTCGTTCTCCGCTCCGGCGGCGAGTGGCTGCGGCGGGTTCCTGTTCTCCTGGGCTGTCGACCCGCTGGTCGACTCGATCCTGGGCACCCCGTCTCCGGCGGGCACCAACACGGCCGTCCTCGAAGGGACGACCTGGCTGGGCAACGCCGAACTGCTTCGTCCGCTGCTCTAAGCCAGCCGACCGAGCATCAGTTCAGAAAGGCGCCCGCGAAAACGCGGGCGCCTTTTCTATGTCCGCGCCCATCCGAGCACGAAAAAGCCCGCCGGAGCGAATTTGGGGAGAAGCTCCGGCGGGCAATGTGTCTCGTCCGCGGAAAAATCTAGGGGCTGGTCCTAAAGCGGTTGTAAAAGTTCGGGGTCAGGCCTTGAGGACGTAGCCGGCGCCGCGTTTGGTGTGCAGGAGGCGGCCCTCGCCGCCGGCCTCGAGCTTGCGGCGCAGGTTGGAGATGAAGACGTCGATCGTGTTCGTCGCCGCCATCGGGTCGTAGCCCCAGACCTCGTCGAGGAGCCGCTCGCGGGAGACGACGAGGCGCTCGTTGCGCATCAGGAACTCGAGCAGCTCGAACTCGCGGTTGGTCAGCTCGATCTCGCGCTCGCCCCGGTGGACTTCGCGGGTGTCGGGGTTGAGGACGAGGTCGCCGACTTCGAGCGAGGCGGCGCCTCGCGGCGGCCGTCGGCGCAGCAGAGCCCGGATCCGGGCCAGCAGCTCTTTGCGCTCGAAGGGCTTGACGAGGTAGTCGTCGGCGCCGCTGTCGAGGCCGGTCACCCGGTCCTCGGTCTCCGAGCGCGCGGTCAGCATCAGGATCGGCACGTCGCCGTCGCTGCGCAGGCGCCGGCAGACCTCGACGCCGTCCATTCCCGGCAGGCCGAGATCGAGCACGACCAGGTCCGGCACGAAACCGGCGGCGACGTCGAGTGCCTCGACCCCGTCGGCGGAGGTGCGCACTTCATATCCCTCGTTGCGCAGGGAGCGCCGCAGCACGTCGGCGATGTCGACGTCGTCCTCGACGATCAGGACGCGGCCGCCGATCTGGTCCACCTCAGAGAGCACGAATCCGATGGTACCCGCGCCAATCGCCGCTCTGCGCGACATTTAGTCTGAATTTAGCTCGCAGGGACCCAGGCGCCCGCGTCGAACGGGTCGTCATGTTCGTGCGTAAGAAGCGCGCTGGTGCGGCGCGGCGGGGCAAAGCGGCCTCGAAGCGCAAGCCGAAGGCGAAGGCCGGCCTGCGTCTGCCCGCCGCCATCGAGCAGCGCCACATCGACCTCGTCGCCCTCTTCCTGATCGCCTTCGGCGTCTACCTCGTCTTCGTCCTCTTCTTCGGCTGGGAGGGGGGCAAGGTCGGCTACGGGGCCGAAACCGCGCTCACCTACCTGTTCGGCAACGTCGGGGCGCGGATCTTCACCGTCCTGCTCCTGCTCGTCGGCGGGATGCTGCTGACCGGCACCTCGGTCTCCGACCTCGCTAAAGGCATCGGTCGCAGCCTGCGGGCCGTCTTCCACGGCCTCTTCGCCGGCGGCGACGCGGCGGCGCGCACGGTCGCCAAGACCCATGCGGACTGGCGCGAGCACCGCGACGCCCGCGCGGAGGCCGCCACCGTGGCCGGCGCGACCGACGTGATGAGCAGCTACCCCGAGGACGAGGAGGACTTCGAACCGACCGTCGCCCTCGCCGAGGAGGACGATTTCGACACCCAGATCTTCGACGCCGAGACCACCGAGGAGGCGGAGCCCGAGGTCGGCGAGCAGGTCGAGCTGCAGAACTACGACTCCGAGGACGCGGTCGCGGTCGTCGACGAGGGCGATCGCGCCCACGCCGGCCTGACCCCGATGGGCTCCAAACGGGGCGTGACGATGTCGGAGGAGATCGACTACCGCCCGCCCTCCTTGAAGCTGCTGGAGCGCGGCAAGGGCGACAAAGGGCCCGACCCGAAAGACCAGCAGGCGGTCGGCCGCAAGCTGGTCGAGACGCTCGGCCACTTCGGGGTCGAGGCGAAGATCGTCGGCGTCGTCAGCGGCCCGCACGTCTCCCGCTTCGAGCTGCGCCTCGCGCCGGGGACCAAAGTCAAGAAAGTCACCGAGCTCGCCAACGACATCGCCTACGCGCTGGCCTCGACCGACATCCGCATCCTCGCCCCGATCCCGGGCAAGCAGGCCGTCGGCGTCGAGGTTCCGAACCGGACCCGGAAGATGGTCCGCCTCGGCGACATCTACGCCGGCCGGCCGGAGAAGACGTCGCCGCTGGTCGCCTGGCTCGGCAAGGGGATCGACGGCAACCCGGTCTGGACCGACATCGCGAAGATGCCGCACGTCCTCGTCGCCGGCACCACCGGCTCGGGCAAGAGCGGCTGCGTCAACGCGATCCTCTCCTCGATCCTGATGCAGGCCTCGCCGAACGAGGTCCGCCTGGTGCTGGTCGACCCCAAGCAGGTCGAGCTCAACCACTACGAGAACGTTCCCCACCTGCTGACGCCGGTGGTCACCTCGCCGCGCCTGGCCGCCAACGTCCTCTCCAACCTGATCGGCGAGATGGAGAGCCGCTACGGGATCATGAGCGAGGCCCGCGCCCGCAACCTCAACGAGCTGAACCGCGCCCGGCAGAAGAAGGGCGAAGCGCCGCTGCCGCACATCCTCTGCGTGATCGACGAGCTCGCGGACCTGATGATGGTCGCCCCGGCCGAAGTCGAGGACTCGATCATCCGCCTGGCGCAGAAGTCGCGCGCCACCGGGATCCACCTGGTGCTGGCGACCCAGCGTCCCTCGACCGACATCATCACCGGCACGATCAAGGTCAACATCCCCTCGCGCATCGCCTTTGCCGTCTCCTCGCAGACCGACTCGCGGGTGATCCTCGACCAGGGTGGGGCGGAGGCCCTGCTCGGCCAGGGAGACATGCTCTTCCGCGGGGCCGGGACCTCGAAGCTCTCCCGCGTCCAGGGCGCCTTCATCACCGAGGACGAGATCGCCCGGATCACCGGCCACTGGGCGAAGCAGGGCGAACCGGAGTTCGAGGACGAGCTGCTGGAGGCTCCGCCCGAGGCCGCCGACGAGGGTCGCGGCGACGATGACTTCGACCCCGACAGCGACGACCTCCTCGACGAGGCGATCCGGCTGGTCGTGCAGACCGAGACCGCCTCTGTCTCGATGATCCAGCGCCGCCTGCGGGTCGGCTACACCCGCGCGGGTCGCCTGATCGACATGCTCGAGCGACGCGGCGTGATCTCCGGCTACGAGGGCTCCAAACCGCGCCAGGTGCTGATCACCCAGGCCGACCTCTCACGGGTGCTGAGCGGTGGCGAGGCCCCGCCGGAGCCGGTCGCGGTCGACTCCGAGCCCGATCTCTAGGCCTCTTCAGCCGAAGGCTTTGCTTCTCGGGCCCCCGGGACGCACAATGGAGCGGTGGACGATGGAGTCGGCAGCAAGCTCCGCGACGCGCGCAACCGGCGCAAGCTCAGCCTCGAGGAGGCCGAGGAGGCGACCAAGATCCGCGCTCGCTACCTGCAGGCGCTCGAGAGCGAGGACTGGGACCAGTTGCCCGGCGACACCTACGCCCGCGCCTTCATCCGCACCTACAGCACCCTGCTCGGCCTCGACGGCGACCGCCTGGCCGACGAACAGCGGCGCGAGCGAGGCGCTTCGCGGCCGGGAGAACGATTGCCGCGGGTCGACCCCAAGCCGCGGAAGGTCACGCGGCGGCGGTCGCAGGGCAGGCGCGTTCCGCCCCGGGTGCTCACCGCGCTCGTCCTCGGGCTCGTCGTCGCGGCGCTGATCGCGATCGGCCTATTCAGTGGCGGCGGCTCCGAGGGTGGGAGCAAGCCACAGCACCATGCCCCGGCGCCACGGGTGAGCCAAGCGGTACCGGTCCGGTAGCTTCCGCCGCGTGATCCGCGCGGGCATCATCGTCACCGGAACCGAGGTCCTCACCGGCAGGATCTCGGACAGCAACGGGCCCTGGGTGTCCGAACGGCTGGCCGAGAAGGGAGTCGAGGTCGCCCACATCCTCGTCGTCGCCGACCGGCCCGATGACCTCGAGGCGGCGCTGCGGTTCATGGCCGCCGAGGGAATGGACCTGATCGTCACCACCGGCGGGCTCGGGCCGACCGCCGATGACCTGACGGCCGAGGTCGTCGCCCGTTTCGCCGGGCGCCAGCTGCGCCTCGACGAGGAGATGGAGGCGAAGATCGCCGAGATCCTCAGCGGCTTCGCCCAGCGCTTCCGCCTCGATCCCGAGGCCTTACGGGAGGCGAACCGCAAGCAGGCGATGGTCCCCGAGGGGGCGGTCCCGCTCGACCCGGTCGGGACGGCGCCGGGATTGGTGGTGCCGGCGGGAGAGCGGGTCGTCATCGTCCTTCCCGGCCCGCCGCGCGAGCTGCAGCCGATGTGGGGGGCCGCGCTGGAGACCGAGCCGGTGCGTGAGCTGCTCGACCGGGCGACGCCGCTGCGCGGCTACACGATGCGGATGTTCGGCGTGCCGGAGTCGGAGATCGCCAAGAGCCTGCGCGAGATGGAGTCCGGCGGCGTCGAGCTGGAGGCGGTGGAGATCACGACCTGCCTGCGACGCGGGGAGATCGAGATCGACGTCCGCTACCGCGACGATGCGATCGAGGTCGCCGAGGCGGTCCGCGGCGGCCTGCTGGAGCGCCACCGCGAGGAGACCTTCAGCCTCGACGGCGAGACGATCGACGCCCAGGTGGCGACGCTGCTGCTGGGGCACAAGCTGGGCCTGGCCGAGTCCTGCAGCGGTGGCCTGCTGGCGACGCGCATCACCGACCTCGAGGGGGCTTCGGAGTACATGGCAGGCGGCGTGGTCGCTTACTCGAACGAGGCCAAGCGGGACCTGCTGGGCGTCGATCCCGATCTGATCGAGGTCAAGGGTGCCGTCTCGCCCGAGGTGGCCGAGGCGATGGCGATCGGGGCGCTGCAGCGCTTCGGCGCCGACGTCGCGGTCTCGATCACCGGAATCGCCGGCCCCGGCGGCGGCAGTGAGGAGAAGCCGGTCGGCTACGTCTGTTTCAACGCCCGGCTGGCCGACGGGACCAGCATCGCCCGCGATCCCGTCATCCCCGGCGGGCGCCTCGACATCCGCGAACGCTCGGCCCTGGTCGGGATGCACCTGCTGCGCATGCTGCTCGGTGAGGAAAAGGGTTTGTGAAACGCCCAAGTCTCCTTTAGATTCCTCTGGGTATCTAAGGAGAGGAGCGTGGGTGTGGGACTGGGTTTGAAGAGGTCGGCGGTGCTGTTGGCCGTCTTGGCACTGTTAGCCATATCAGCGAGCAACGCGGCGGCTTCCACCAGCGGGGAAATCACCACGGCCGTGGCGACGCCCGACTGGCTACACGGGGACTTTGCCGGGTCGGCTACCTGGGGTGGATGCGCTCACTACATCGGGCCTGAAAAAGGTCCAAAACCCGAAGGACCGACAGAAGCCATCGACCTCGGACCGGGAACCCCCGCGGGTCCGGCGTGTCGCTGGACGCCGTACGCGACTCTGGGTCCGGGTTCCAGCGTCGAAGACTGTTCGTCCGCCAGTCGGCATCTGAAGAGCCTCGGTCCCGACGTACAGCTTGTCTGGAAAGGAGAAACCGCATGGGGGGCTGGCTCGTCTTCCTTCCAGTCAGCCGGCCTCTCGCTCGACGGGATCCCAGGAAAGGTCTTTTGTTTGGCGGCGGTCGAAGAAGCGCCGGAGGAAACCAAAATTCCCTGCGTGCCTCCGGACAAACCAATGCCCATCGACTGGCATTGTCCGTATGTGATCCGCACCTATGACATTCCGCTCGACGCTCGCGTGGTCGAAGTCATGTCCGAGCCAGTCAAGCCCGAGCCGGAAGCAGGAACGGGTCAGCAGGAAGCGACGAGCCCACCGATCGTGAAACCGCACCACCGGCGATGCCGGCTCAAGCGCAAAGCTCATCATCGTCACACCGGAAAACGCTGCGCTAAGAAGTAGCGCCGCTCCTTTTGACGATCCCGTGACGATGAGGTTGCGGTCTTTTTCCTTTTGAGTGTTGTTCTGTGCGCCGTCGCCCCCTAGCGTGGCGGTCGTGGTCAAGGAGAGACTGAAAAGCTCGCGGGCGCGGCTGTTCGTCGCCCTCGACCTGCCCGACGAGCTCCGTAAGGGGGTTGTCGCGTGGGGGAGGGAGGCGCTGGCGGACCCGGCGCTCCGGCCGGTTGCGCCGGAGTCCCTGCATGTCACGCTTGCCTTCCTTGGATCTCGGGCGGAAGAAGAGATCGAGGAGATCGCTGCGGTGGTGCGTGAAAGCGCCGGGCCCGCGCCCTGGCTCGAGTTGCTCGAGCCGGTGCAGAGGCCGCCGCGGGGGAGGGCGCGGCTGTACGCGCTGCGGGTTCTCTCTCCCGGGACCGAGGCGATTCAAGCGGTGCTGCAGCAGGAACTTGTCGCAGGGGGCTTCTACAAGCCCGAGAAGCGGCCGTTTTGGCCGCACATAACCGTCGCTCGGGTTCGTCCCGAGGCGCGGGGATCGAGGCGGCCGGCGGTCGTCTCGCAACCTCCGGCGCAGCTGCCGGAGGCGCTTTCGGAGGCCTTTCTTGGCGTCCGATTGTCGCTCTACCGTTCTGTACTCCAGCCGTCGGGTGCGCGCTACGTCCCGCTGGCCCAAGTCGAGTTGCCCGGGGCCGGGCAACAGTGAGGTGATCTAGAAGATGGCAGACAGGAAAGCGAACTTGAACGACGTCTCCGCCAAGGAGGCGAAAGCGAAGGACGCGGCGCTCGAGAGCGCCGTCAGCGGGATCAGGAAAGAGTTCGGCGAGGGCTCGCTGATGCGGCTGGGCGACAAAGGGACTGTCAAGGTCGAGGCGATCCCGACGGGATCGCTGGCGCTCGACCTGGCACTCGGCATCGGCGGCGTGCCGCGCGGCCGCATCGTCGAGATCTTCGGACCGGAGTCCTCGGGTAAGACGACGCTGGTCAACCACATCATCGCCCAGGCCCAGTCGATGGGCGGCGTCTGCGCCTTCATCGACACCGAGCACGCGATCGACCCCGTCTACTCGCGGGCGATCGGCGTCGACACCGACGAGCTGCTCGTCTCCCAGCCTGACTACGGCGAGCAGGCGCTGCAGATCGCCGACCGGCTGATCGCCTCCGGCGCAGTCGACGTGGTCGCGATCGATTCGGTCGCGGCGCTGACCCCGAAAGCCGAGCTGGACGGGCAGATCGGCGACACCACCGTCGGCCTCCAGGCGCGGCTGATGTCGCAGGCGATGCGGAAACTCGCCGGCAACCTCAACCGGACCAAAACCGTCTGCCTCTTCACCAACCAGATCCGCGAAAAGATCGGCGTCCAGTTCGGCTCGCCGGAGACCCAGCCGGGCGGCCGGGCGCTGAAGTTCTACTCGTCACAGCGACTCGACATCCGCCGGATCGAGACCCTGAAGGAAGGGACCGAGGCGGTCGGCAACCGGGTCCGGGTCAAAGTCGTCAAGAACAAGGTCGCCTCCCCGTTCCGTCAAGCGGAATTCGACATCGAGTACGGGGTCGGCATTTCGCGCGAGGGCGGGCTGCTCGACTTCGGGATGGAGCAGGACCTGGTGCAGAAATCGGGCTCCTTCTTCTCCTACGGCGAGACCCGCCTCGGCCAGGGGCGCAACAACGCCAAACAGTTCCTGGTCGACAACCCGGAGCTGGCCCTGGAGATCGAAACCAAGGTCCGGACGGCCCTCGGGATCGACGGCGAGGCGCCGCAGCCGGTCGAGGAAGAGGCTCCCGCTCCCGCGGTGGAGGCGAAGGCGGCCTAGAGCTGCTTTCGCCTCACGGCGAACCGGGCACAGACCTCTATAGGATCACCGCCGCGTTATGAGCAACGAAACTCTCTTCTACCTCTGCGGCGGCGTGCTGGCCGTCTCAGCGGTCACCGTCAGCTTCGTCGGGCTGAAAGTGAAGGACTTCCCGGGCCGGTTGATGCCGGTCATCATCCTCTGGTTCGCGATCTTCGTCGGCGGCGCCACCACCTTCGCCGTCCTCCACGCCCAGGACGAGGAAGCGGCCGAGGCGGCCGAGCTCGAGCACGCCGGCAAGGAGATCGAAGGCGCCCAGCGTGACGAACCGAAAGCGGTCGAAGAAGCGGAGAAGGAAGCGGGCGCGGGCCCAGGCGCGAGCGCATCCACGACCTTGAAGCTGTCGGCAAGCCCGACGGCTCTGGCTTTCGACACGACCGAACTGGAAGCGAAGGCCGGTGAAGTGACGATCGACTTCACCAATCCCGCGCCGATCCCGCACAACGTGGTGATCGAGGAAGACGGCAAAGAACTCGCCGGCTTCGAACCGATCGCCGAAGGCGAAGAATCGGTCTCCGCCGACCTCGAACCGGGCACCTACACCTTCCTCTGCACCGTGCCCGGTCATGCCGAGGCAGGCATGGAAGGCGAGCTCATCGTCAAGTAGCGCCGGGCTCTCGCCGCGACGCTACTCTGCGTCCCTATGGCCCAGAAGTTCCACGTCACCACCTTCGGGTGCCAGATGAACGTGCACGACTCCGAGCGGATGCGGGGGATGCTGGCTTCGCTGGGGTACGAGGAGGCGAGCGAGCGTGGAGAGGCCGACCTGATCCTCTTCAACACCTGCTCGATCCGCGAGTCGGCCGACAGCCGCTTCGTCGCCCACCTGGGCGAGGCAAAGCGGCTCAAGTCCGAAGATCCCGAGCGGATCGTCGGCGTCGGCGGCTGCTGGGCGCAGTCGGTCAAGGAGGAGGTCTTCGAGCGCTTCCCGTTCGTCGACGTCGCCTTCGGCCCCGGTCAGATCCACAAGTTGGCCGAGTTCCTCAACAGCGACTCGATCACCGCCCAGGGCTATTTCGAGTTCGAGGACTTCTCCGGCCACCTGCCGACCCGCCGCGAGCGCGAGTTCCAGGGCTGGCTGCAGATCTCCCAGGGCTGCAACTGCGTCTGCTCCTACTGCATCGTCCCCTCGACCCGGGGGCGCGAGGTCAGCCGCGACCCCGAAGAGCTGATCCGCGAGGCCGAGGGCCTGGCCGCCGACGGGGTGCGCGAGGTGACCCTGCTCGGCCAGAACGTCAACAGCTACGGCCGCGACCTGCCGCTCGAGAAGCGGATCGGCTTCTCCGACCTGCTGCGGCGGGTGGATGCGATCGAGGGGATCGACCGGATCCGCTACACGAGCCCGCATCCGAAGGACATGAAGGAGGACGTCATCCGCGCCCACGCCGAGCTGCCCTCGCTCTGCGAGCAGATCCACCTGCCGCTGCAGTCGGGCTCCAGCTCGGTCCTCAAACGGATGCGCCGCACCTACGACCGCGGCCGCTACATGGACCGGGTGGCGCTGATCCGCGAGCACGTCCCCGACTGCGCGATCACCACCGACATCATCGTCGGCTTCCCCGGCGAGACCGAGGCCGACTTCGCCGAGACGCTGGCGGTGGCCGAGGAGGTCGGCTACGACGGCGCCTTCACCTTTATCTTCTCGCCGCGCCGCGAAACCGAGGCGGCGACGATGGAGGGGCAGCTGCCGCACCCGGTCAAGGTCGAGCGGCTGGAACGGCTGGTCGAGGTGATCCAGCGGCGGGCGGCCGAACGCGCCCAGCGCTTCGTCGGCCGCACGATGGACGTCCTCGTCGAAGGCACCAGCCGCACCGACGAGACCCGGCTGCGGGGACGCACCCGCCACGGCAAGGCGGTCAACTTCGAGGGCACCGCGACGGCCGGAGAGCTTGTAGACGTCGAGATCGAAAGCGCCACCTCGCAGACGCTGAGCGGCGTCCTGGCGCGGCCCCTGACCCCGCTTCTTTGAACGTCCTCGCGATCTTCGGCCCGACCGGGGTTGGCAAGACGGGGGTGGCGATCGCGCTGGCCGATCTCCTGCGCGAGCGCGGCGAGGACCCGGTGGCGATCAACTGCGACGCGCTGCAGGTCTACGAGGGGCTGGGGGTGCTGACCGGAGCGGCGACCGCGGAGGAGCAGGCCCGCCTGGAGCACCGGCTGCTGGGCTTCGTCCCCGTGATCGCGGACTTCTCGATCGGCGACTACATGCCGCTTGCCCACTGGGAGATCGACGCGGCGCTGGAGGCGGGGCGCCGACCGATCGTCGTGGGAGGGACCGGCCTCTACCTGCGCGCCGCGCTCGCCGAGCTCTCGCTGCAGAAGGTGCCGCCAGAATCGGAGGGGTCCGAGCTCTGGTCCCCGGAGACCCGCCACCCGACGACGATTTTCGGCCTCGACATGGACCGGGCGCAGCTCTACGAGCGGATCGACGCCCGCACCGAGGCGATCGTTGCCGCCGGCGCCGTCGAGGAGGCCCGCCACGCCGACGCCCTCGGACCCGGCCGCACCGCCCGCAAAGCCCTCGGCTTCGACGAGGTCCTCGCCGGCGACATGGAGACGATGAAGAAGCGCTCGCGCAACTACGCCCGCCGCCAGCTCACCTGGATGCGGAAAATCCCCGATCTCCACTGGATCGACCGGACCGGGCTCGACGACGGTGAGGTCGCGTCCCGCATAGGCTCCGCGGCGTGAAATTCGAGAAGTGGCAGGCGCTGGGCAACGACTATCTGATCCTGGAGCAGGAGCGCCTGTCCTGGGAGCTGACGGCGACGCGGGTCGAGTGGCTCTGCGACCAGCACTTCGGGGTCGGCGCCGACGGGGTGCTGCTGCTCTCCAAGAGCGACGATCCCGAATTCGTCGCCGACCTGCGGATCTTCAATCCCGACGGCTCCGAAGCCGAGCTCTCGGGGAACGGCGCCCGCGAGGCGATCCTCTACCTGCGCCGCAACGGCTGGACCGAGGACGACGAGTTCGCGATCTCGACCGTCGCCGGGCCGATCCGGCCGACGATCACCGGCGAGCTGACCTGCTCGGTCGACATGGGACACGCCTCGACCACCTCCAAGGACTTCCCCTCGGGCCCGGAGGACGGGCGCGGGACGCTCGAGTCCGGCGGCCGCAGCTGGGAGTTCCAGCACGTCTCGATCGGCAATCCGCAGTGCGCGATCGTCGTCGAGGCCGCCGAGCTCGACGACCTCGACCTCGGCGAGATCGGCCCGGGGATCGAAGGCCACGAGCTGTTTCCGAACCGGACCAACGTCTCCTTTCTCGCGGTCGAGGGCGAGCGGGTGCGGGCGCGGATCTTCGAGCGCGGCGTGGGAGAGACGCTCTCCTCCGGCACCGGCGCCAGCGGCGCCGCCGTCGCCGCCTTCCTCCGCGGCGCCCCGAGCCAGCTCGTCGTCGAGCTGGAAGGCGGCGAGCTGCAGGTCGAGATCGGCGAAGACCTGGCCGTGCGCCTCGACGGCTGGGCCGAGCCGGTCTTCGCCGGCGAGCTCTCGCCGGAGCTGCTCCAGGCGCTCGCCGACCTGGACGGCGAGTAGCGGCCCCGATCGCATAGATTCCCGCGCCCATGGGCTTCGCCGATCCGTCCAAACGCCTGGAGGCAATCCCTCCGTACAAGTTCCAGGAACTCGAGCAGCAGATCGCCGACAAGCGCGCTGCCGGGATCGACGTGATCAGCCTCGGGATCGGTGACCCGGACGAACCGACCTATCCGCACGTTGTCAAGGCGATGCAGGAGGCGGTGGCGGACCCGGCCTACCACCAGTACCCGAGCAACCGCGGCCGCGACGAGTTCCGCGCCGCCTTCGCCGATTTCTACGACCGCCGCTTCGGGGTCGAGATCGACCCGGGGAGCGAGGTGATCCCGGCGATCGGCGCCAAGGAGTGCATCTACAACCTCGGCTTCGCCTTCCTCGACCCCGGCGACGTCGCCCTCGCCTCCGACCCGGGCTACCCCGTCTATACCGCCGGCCCGATCCTCGCCAGCGCCAGGGCCGAGCTGCTGCCGCTGGTCCCCGAGCTGGGCTTCGCCCCCGATCTCAGCGCCGTCCCCGCCGACGTCGCCGCCAAGGCGCGGCTGATGTTCATCAACTACCCGAACAACCCGACCGGGGCGATCGTCCCCGAGGGCTTCTTCGAGATGGTCGTCTCCTTCGCCAAGGAGCACGAAATCCTCGTCGTCCACGACAACGCCTACTCGGAGACCACCTACGACGGCTACGTCGCGCCCAGCTTCCTCGCCACGCCCGGCGCCAAGGAGGTCGGCGTCGAGGTCTTCTCGCTCTCCAAGGGCTACAACATGACCGGCTGGCGCTGCGCGGCGATCCTCGGCAACGCCGAGGCGATCCAGACCTACTGGCGGCTGAAGACCAACGTCGACTCCGGCCTCTTCGAGGCGATCCAGATGGCCGGCGTCGCCGCCCTGGAGGGCCCGAGAGGGCCGCTGGAGCGGATGAACCAGACCTACGCCCACCGCCGCGACCTCGTCGTCTCCGCCCTCGACCAGATCGGCGTCCAGGTGGCCTCGCCGAAGGGGACGATCTACGTCTGGGCACCGGTCCCCGAGGGCCACACCTCGACCTCCTTCTGCGAGCTCGTGCTCGAGGAGGCAGCCGTCGTCATCTCGCCCGGCTCGATGTACGGGCCGAGCGGCGAGGGCTTCTTCCGCATCGCCCTGACCGCTCCCGACGAGCGAATCGAAGAGGCGGTCGAGCGGATGCGCAAGCACCTGAGCTGATAATTTTCCCGTACGGGAAAATCAGGCAGCTGAAGCGCTGATTTTTGGTCGAATTTTCCCGTACGGGAAAATCAAGGGTCAAACAGCCGCCGGATCTGCAATATTTTCCCGCACGGGAAAATGGCGACGCAACCAATAAGAGATGCACTTGATCTGGGCGTTCGAATTCGCGAGCGGCGCCTGGAGCAGCGCCTGACCCAGGGGGAGCTGGCCGATGTCTCCAGTGTCAGCCTGCGTTTCATCAGCGAACTGGAGCGAGGGAAGGAGACGGCTCAGTACGCCGGTATCCAGCGGGTCCTTGCCTCTCTCGGCCTCGATCTCTACCTGGAATCGCGATGAGCACCCTCGATGTCTACCTGCACGACGCGCGCGCCGGCGTCCTGGAGCGCCTCGATGGGGCCGAACTGCGTTTTACCTATGACCCCGACTGGCTTGCCACGGCCGAGACGCCCATCTCGCTCTCACTCCCGCTGGGGGAGGAGCCCTACCTGGACGCGGACTGTCGTCCCTTCTTCAGCGGCCTGCTGCCGGAGGGGGAGTTCCTGCGTTCGATCGCGCGGACCTTCCACATCTCCGCCGGAAATCCGTTCACGGTCCTGCAGGAAATCGGCGGCGAGTGCGCGGGCGCCGTCTCACTGGCGGCGCCGGACAGCGATCCGCCCTTCGCCTCAGCGCCTCCAGCGGAATGGCTTGTGGAGGCAGAGCTGGCGGCGCTCCTCTCCGAACTTCCCGCCCGCCCATTGCTGTTCGGCCCCGAGGACGACGAAGGAGTGCGGCTATCCCTCGCGGGAACTCGCGACAAGCTTCCGATTCTGCGCCAGGACGACCGAGTAGGCATCACCCGGGGTCGCCCGCCCAGCACCCACATCATCAAGATGCCGCCGCCCGAGATACAGGGACTGGTCGCCAACGAGGCCTACTGCATGGCGCTGGCAGGGGAGATTGGACTCCAGGTGGCGACCGCTGAACCGCTGCGCGCCGACCACCTCGAAGCCCTGCTCGTCGAGCGCTACGACCGGGTCCGCCGCGGGTCGGAGGTCCAGCGCATCCATCAGGAGGACTTCTGCCAGGCGACCGGCCGACGGCCGGAGATGAAGTACGAGTCCGAAGGAGGACCCGGCGTAGCTGAGTGTGGAGTCCTAATTCGCACTCATGTGGCTGCCCCTGGCGCCGGCGTACTGCAATTCCTCGACGCGCTGATGTTCAACCTCCTGATCGGCAACGCCGACGCACACTCGAAGAACTACTCGCTCCTGCTGGAGGGGTCGGGGGCGCCTCGTCTGGCGCCGCTTTACGACCTGCTGTCCACCCGCGTGTACGGGCGTCGGTTCGGGCGCAAGATGGGCATGAAGTACGGCGGCGAGTACCGGCCCGACCGGATTCGCGGACGGCATCTGGACCGGATGGGGGAGGAGCTCGGAATCGCCGGGCGGCGGGTACGGGAACGCGCGAAGGCGATCACCGAGGGAGCACTCGACTCCCAGGAAGCAGCGCGCGAGCGGCTACTGCCCCCCTGGCGGGAGGACCCGATCGTCGCGGCGATCGACGAGGTCGTCACCGAGTTCGCCGACGTGCTCCAACGAGCCGCAGACGAACCTGCTTAGGCCGGCGAGGCGGCTTCGCGCTCGGCGCGCTTGCGCCAGTAGCGATCTAGGCCGGACCACTGGTAGGCGGTGGGGACGGCTTGGAGCAGCTCGTCGACGGTCTCGCCCTCGATGCCTTCGGCGGCCAGCTCGGCGCGGATTCGGCGCTCGAGGTCCTCGTTGTAGGGCTCCTGGTCCATCTGGCGCGCCAGATCCGCCTCCTGGTGGAGTTTGGCCCGCACCTTCTCGAGGTGACCGGGGACGTCGTCCTCGATCGCGCCGAAGTGGGTGAGGGCGAGGCGCTCGGGCTGCCAGGCGACGATCGTGTCCAGCGAGTCGCCCCAGACCTCGATGTCGATGTCTGGCGGCGGAGTGGGGGGCACGATCAGGTTCGAGGGTGGGATCCGGCAGGCGGCGACGTCGCCGACGAAGGCGGTGCCGCTCTCCTCGTGCAGGTAACAGACGTGGTGGGAGGCATGGCCGGGGGCGTAGGCGACCCGCATCCCAAGCACCGACTCGCCGCCGGTGAGGACCCGGACGTTGGCCTCGGGCACCGGCAAGATCTCGCCCCAGAGGTAGTTCAGCCTGTCGCCATAGAGCCGCTCGGCGCTGGCCAGCAGCTTCGAGGGATCGATCAAGTGCGGCGCACCCCGCTCATGGACGTAGACCTCGAGCTCCGGCCACCGCCGCACCAGCGCCCCGGTGGCAGCCGCATGGTCAAGGTGGATATGGGTCAACAGCACCGCCCGAGGCCGCTCATCCCCAATCGCCTCAAGAACGGTCGCGAGCGAAGACTCCGGCCCAGGATCGACGAGTACCCCATCAACTTCCCAGCAGCCGATCACATGCGGCCGCCCCAGATGCATGACGTCAATTACGCGCATCCGGAGCAGCCTAAGGGAGCAGGGGGAGGGGTCGCCGGACCCTCCCCGCTGTTGTCCGCCGACCCCTCCCCCTGCTCCCGTTACGCAACAGGGTCAGGGAACCGTGAATCAGCCTCGAGCGTGTGCCGAAGGCCCTCCTCCATCCCCCGCGGGGAATACCCAAGCTCCTTCTGCGCCTTGTCATAGCTCGCCCAGAAGGTGACGTTGTCGGCCGAGGAGATCAGCTCGCGCAGGTTCGGCGGCTGGCCCATCAGTTTGCCGACGAGAGGACCGATCGGAATCAAAGCCTTCATCAGCCCGGTCGGCAGGTCACGCTTCGGCGCCTTGCGGCCGCTGACCTTGGCGACGGTCTCGATCGCCTCGCGCATCGTCGTCACCGGGCCGCTGATCACGTAGGTCTGGCCGAGCTCACCCTTGTCGAGCCCGAGGACGATGCCGCCGGCGATGTCCTCGACGTGACTCATGCAGATGCCCAACTCGGGGAAGGGCAGCAGCGGCAGCTTGCCGGCGAAGAATTCCTCCAGCAGATCGGCGACCTGCGAGGTGTCGCCGGGGCCATAAACGCCGCCCGGCTGGACGGTGACCGCCGGCAGGCCCTGCTCGTCGATCATCCGCTGGACGATCTTGTGGGCCTCGAGCTTGGTCTCCTCGTAGTAGGAGGTGAAGTCGGTCTCGGGGTTGACGTAGCTCTCGTCG
Source organism: Solirubrobacterales bacterium (assembly GCA_035473555.1). GTDB lineage: Bacteria > Actinomycetota > Thermoleophilia > Solirubrobacterales > 70-9 > VAYN01. The sequence goes on along the minus strand of DATIOC010000021.1, from coordinate 59,769 downwards.
ACGACCTGTTTGTGGGTGTTGCCGAAGACGCCGACGGTGGAGACGTAGACGATCCGCGGGACCTTCTCCTCGAGCGCGACCTTCATCACCCGCTCGGTGCCGGCCACGTTGGCCTCCCACATCGCCGGGCGCTGCTTGGCCGGGATCCCGACCTCGTACATCGCCGCGGCGTGGATCGCGGCGGCGCAGCCGCTCATGCCTTTCCGCAGCGCGCCCTCGTCGCCGAGATCGCCGCTGACGAGCTCGCATCCGAGGGCGCTCAGCTTGGCGCCCTTCTCGGGGCTGCGGACGAGGGCGACGACCTCGTCGCCGCGGTTGCGCAGCTGGCGCACGACCTCGCCGCCGATGAACCCGGTTCCGCCCGTGACGAAGACCTTCACGCGTTCCAGCCTATCCAGCTTGGACCGACGCTTACAATCAGCCTGAGTGGAGAATTCGACCAACGGCAGCAGTCGCAGGGCGCGCCAGCGCGCTTTGGCGATCGGCATTGTCGACGGGCGCAGCGAGGGGGAGCCGCTGGCCGAGCTGAAAGAGCTGCTGCGGACCGCCGGCGTCGCCACCGCCGGGGTCGCCACCCAGCAGCGGCCGAAACCGGATCCCGACCGCTACTTCGGCCGCGGCCGCCTTGCCGAGCTGAAAGAGGAAATCGCCGCGCTCGACGCCAACCTGATCGCCTGCGACGACGAGCTGGCGCCGCGCCAGGAGCGGAACCTGGAGGCGGCGCTGGGCGTGCCGGTGATCGACCGCACCGCGGTGATCCTCGACATCTTCGCCGACCACGCCCACTCGGCCGAGGGCAAGCTGCAGGTCGAGCTGGCCCAGCTCGAATACAACATGGCCCGCATGCGGGGTCTCTGGACCCACCTCGAGCGCCTCGGCGCCGGGCGCATGGACGGCGGCATCGGCACCAGGGGCCCGGGCGAGAGCCAGATCGAGACCGACCGCCGCCTCGCCCGCGACCGGATCTCCGCCCTGCGCCGCCGGCTGAAGCAGACGGAGCGCAACCGCGGCGTGATGCGCGCCCGCCGCGAGGCCTCCTCGCTGCCGCGGGTCGCCCTCGCCGGCTACACCAACGCCGGCAAGTCGACCCTGCTGAACGCGCTCACCGGGGCCGAGGTCGAGGTCCGCGACCGGCTCTTCCACACCCTCGACCCGACCACCCGCAACTTCGAGCTCTCCGGCCGCGACTACCTGCTGACCGACACCGTCGGCTTCATCGAAAAGCTGCCGCATCAGCTGGTCGAGGCCTTCAAGGCGACCCTCGAGGAGACCGTCCTCGCCGACCTGATCCTCCACGTCGTCGACGCCTCGGCCCCGGAGGAGCGGTGGCTGGCCGACATCCAGGCGGTCGACGAGGTGCTGGAGGAGATCGGCGCCGGCGAGAAGCCGCGGCTGCTGGTCTTCAACAAGGTCGACCTGCTGAGTGCGGAGGACCGGGCCGAGACCGCGCTCGACCACCCCGAGGCGGTGCTGATCTCGGCCCAGGAGGGGGAGGGGCTCGATCGGCTGCGCGAGCGGATCGAGCAGGCCTTCGAGGAGACCTTGACCGAGGTGGAGTTGCTGATTCCCTACTCGGAGGGTGGGCGGCTGCACGAGCTGCACGAGGTTGCCGGAGACTTGGAGCGGACTGAGCGCGAGGATGGGGTTCTTGTGCACGCGAAGGTGCCTGTGGCGGAGCTGCACCGGTTCAGTGATCTCGCTGTGGCATAGGCTGCTGCGCGATGAATCTCTCGGTGGCGAAGCTGAAAGAGGGGGCTCTGCTTCCTACGCGGGCCCACGAGGGGGATGCTGGGCTTGATCTTTATGCCTGTGAGTCGGCTCATATTGGGCCGGGAGAGCGGTGGAGTGTTGGGACTGGGGTGGGGGTTGAGATTCCTGAGGGGCATGCTGGGTTGGTGCTGCCTCGGTCGGGACTGGCGCGCGATCATGGGATTGCGTTGGTCAATGCTCCGGGGTTGATCGATTCCGGTTATCGGGGCGAACTGCGGGTGTTGCTGCTGAACACGGATCCGGCGGAGACCTTTCGGGTCTCGCCGGGCGAGCGGATCGCTCAGTTGCTGATCACGCCGATCGCGACGCCCGAACCGGTGGAGGCTGCCGCGCTCACGGATTCTGTCCGTGGCGAGGGCGGCTTCGGTTCATCCGGCCGCTAGGCGGGCCGAATCGTGGGCTGCTGCCTCTAGCTCGTCGGGCAGTGGCTCCAGATCTGGGCGGGTGCCGTAACGGCGCTCCAGGGCCAGGGCGATCAGGTGGTCGGCCAGCCAGGCGTTCTTCGGCAGCAGGGGGCCGTGGAGGTAGGTGCCGATCACGTTGTCGCGATGGACGCCCTCGAAGCCGTCGCGGTCGTTGTTGCCGTGGCCGGAGAGGACCTTGCCCAGCGGCTGGGCGTCCGGGCCGAGGTAGGTGCGGCCGCCGTGGTTCTCGAAGCCGGCGATCAGGCGCGGACCGCCGCCGAGGTCGGCCTCGATCGTCACGTTGCCGATCAGACGGGGCCCGGGCTCGCGCACGGTCTCGAGATCGGCGATCCCCAATCCCGGCAGCTTCTCCTCGCCGAGCTGGTAGCCGTGGCCGAGCAGCTGGTAGCCGCCGCAGACGGCCAGCAGGACGGCACCGTCCCCGGCCGCGGCGGCGATCGCCTCCTGCTTGCTGGCGACCATGTCGGCGGCCACCACGCGCTGGTCGCGGTCCTGGCCGCCGCCGACGTAGAAGAGGTCGTGGGCGGCGGGATCGACCGCCTCGCCGGGCCCGGCGCCGGCGTGGACGAAGCCGATCCCGCGCCACTCGCAGCGCCGCCGCAGGAAGATGATGTTGCCGCGGTCGGCGTAGATGTTCATCTGCTCGGGATAGAGACTGAGGACGCGGAGCTCCATCAGGCGCTCCTCTCCAGGAGGACGACGAGCGAGCCGACGTGGAGGTCGGTCGGCGGGATCTCGTACCGCCCGGCGGGGACCAGGCCGCAGGCGGCGGCCTCGGACTCCAGCGTCTCGGCGGCGAAGGTGGCGATCCGCACCTCGTTCGGCTCCTCGCTCAGCGCCCCCTCGGGAGAGACCGTCTGGCGCAGCCGCCGGACGACGATTTCGCCGGGGCCGACGGCCGCCTCGACCGCCAGGCTCGAGTAGACCCAGCCGTCGACCTCGCGGACGTCGGGAAGGGGAGGGGGCGAACCGTCGGGCTCGGGCATCGCCTCGATGATCGAGGCGGCGAGCAGGCCGCCCGGCCATAGCGCAGCGGCGATGCAGCGCAGCGATTCGGCCCGCTCCCCGGCGCCGTCGAGCAGCTGCAGCAGGTGGGTGGGAGCGAGGACGAGGGAGGCCGGGCTCTCCAGCGTGAACTCGCGCGCGTCGGCGTGCAGGGTGCTCACCGGCAGCTCGGCGCCGCGTTCGCCGAGGACGGAGAGCAGCTCGGAGTCGGAGTCGAGCCCGACCACCTCGTGGCCGCGCCGGGCGAGGTGGAGGGCGACGCGGCCGGTCCCGCAGCCCAGCTCGAGGACGGTTCCGCCCCGTCGCTCGGCCAGCTCCTCCCAGAAGGGCAGGTCGGCTGCGTAGGCGCCGCACTCGACGTCGTGCCAGATCGCGTTTGCCGTCATCGCGCTCATCGCCAGAACTCCTTGGCCAGGCCGCGATCGGCGAGCAGCTTGCGCAGCTCCAGCAGGGCGGTGTAGGTGGGGAGGGCGAAGAGGCGACCCTCGGAGCCGGCGACGGCGGCGTCGAGCGAGGTCTCGACCCCTGGCACCACCTCGATCGCCTCCTCCGGCCAGCCGGCGTACTTCAGCCGCAGCGCCATCTCCGGGGCGCGGGTGCCCGAGCAGGTGACCCGGCGCACGGCGCCGCCCAGCAGCTCGAAGTCGGCGTCCCAGATCCAGGAGACGTCGCGGCCGTCGGCGATCCGGTCGTTGAGGGCGATCCAGAGATCGACCGGTCCGCGCTCGCGCGCCTCCAGCAGCAGCGTCCGCAGCACCTCGTTGGCTCCCGCCGGGTTCTTGATCAGCAGGATCGAGACCGAGCCCTCGCCGACCGCGATCGTCTCGACCCGGCCGAAAGCCGCGCGCATCTCGCCGAGGGCGGCGGCGATCCGCTCCGGCGCGACCTCGAGCCGCAGTCCGGCGGCGATCGCCGCCAGCGCGTTGTAGACGTTGTAGAGGCCGGGGACCGGGAGCTCCAGCTCGAACTCGCCGCCGGGGACCCGCACCGTCGAGCGCGAGCCGTTCATCCCGCGCAGCTCGATCGCCGTCGCCGCGACCTCCGGCCGTGGCCGCTCGGCCCCGCAGTTGGGGCACGAGTAGTGGCCGAGGTGGCCGACGAAGGCGCGCTCGTAGGCGTAGGGGTGGCCGCAGCGGCGGCAGTGCTTGGCGTCGAAGGCGTGCTGCAGCTCCGGCAGCGCCTGGGAGGAGTCCTCGATCCCGAAGTAGACGACGCCCTCGCGTCGCTCGCCCTCGGGGTCGCGGCCGAGGTCGGCGATCAGCGGGTCGTCGGCGTTGAGCGCGAACTCGGTCTCCCCGACCTGGCTCGCCACCGTCTTCGCCCACTCGTCGGCGAGCGCCTCCATCTCGCCGTATCGGTCGAGCTGGTCGCGGAAGAGGTTGCCCAGGACAATTAGCGAGGGCTCCAGCTGCTCGGTCACCCGCGGCAGCCAGGCCTCGTCGACCTCGAAGAGCCCCTCGCTGCCCCGCTGCTCCAGCAGCGCCGTCGCCACGCCCCAGGTCATGTTCGAACCGGCGCGGTTGTGGACCGGGTGGCGGCCGTCGGCGGCGAGGATCGCAGCGATCATCCCGGCCGTCGTCGTCTTGCCGTTGGTGGCGCTGATCACCGTCGTGGCCCCCTCGAGCCGGGCGCCGAGCCGGGCGATCGCCTCGGGCTCCAGCCGCAGCAGGACCCGCCCCGGCAGGGTCGTGCCGCCGCCGCGGCCACTGCGGCGGCTGGCGGCGCCGACCGCCCGCGAGAGCCCCAGCTTGGCCCCGAAGAGGGGTTTCACGCGGGAACCAGGATCGAGAGGCAGCGCGGCAGCACTTTCAGCGAGACCGGCAGGTCGGTGAGGTGGTCGCCGTCGGCGTAGACGGGGAAGGGGCGGCTGGCGTCGAGCTCGAGGCGCGAGGCGCGGAAGGTCGTGACCTCGTCCTTGTCGATGTGGGCGCCCTTGAGGACGTCGCGCAGGCCGCGCAGGAAGCGCAGCTTGCCGACCTCGGTGATCGCGACCACGTCGAACCGGCCGTCGTCTATCTCGGCATCGGGGGCGATGTACATGCCGCCGCCGTAGACGCTGTTGTTGGCGACGTCGACGAAGTAGCCCTCGAGGCGTTTGCGCTCGCCCCCGGCGACGACGGTGAAACGGGCCGAGCGCCAGCCGATCAGGGTGCGGACCATCGAGTAGGCGTAGACGAGGTTGCCGCGGATGAAGTGCGTTTCGTTGGCGAGGCGGTTGCATTCGGAGTCGAAGCCGACGCTGACGATGCCGAGGAAGCGCTTGCCGTTGGCCTCGCCGACGTCGATCCGGCGGCTGTGGCCGGCGAGGACGACCTCGACCGCGGCTTCGGGGTCGTCGGGGATGCCGAGCGCCCGCGCCAGGTCGTTACCGCGGCCGCCGGGGATCAGGCCGACGGGGGTCTCGGAGCCGGCCAGGGCGCCGCCGACGGCGCCCATCAGGCCGTCGCCGCTGACCACGACCGGGACCTCGCCCAGTTCGACCGCGCGCAGGGCGAGGTCGACGCCGTGGTCGAGGCTGCGCGTCCGCTCAACCCGGAACTCGACCCGGCGGGCGTCGAGAACGGCCTCGACCCGCGGCAGCAGCTTCAGCGACTTCCCGCCGGCCGAGGCGGGGTTGACGAGCAGGGTCAGGGGCATCCCGGCGATCTCCATCGGCGCCAGCCTAGAGGTAGTCCACGATCGGCCCGCCGCCGCGGAGGCGGAGGATGGAGAAGCTGCCCTCGCCCGCCGCTTCCGTCCAGATCGGCTCGAATCCCCGGCGCCCGAGACGGCGGCGTCGGACGGCGCCGGCGAACCCGCCGAGCGGGTCCTCGCCGCGGGTCACGGCGAGGGCGAGGAAGCCGCCGGGGCGGAGCACCCGCGCCGCCTCCGCCGGGGCGGGACGGGCGTCGAGCGCCGCCAGCAGGTCGAAATGGTCGTCGGGGAAGGGGATCGAGCCCGGGCTTCCCTGCTTGAAGGCGATCCGGCCCTCGGGATCGAGCCCGACGCGGCTGCTGGACCGCCGAATCGCACCGGCCGAGCGGTCGATCCCGCGGACCCGGGCGCTGGGGAACTCGCGGGCGAGGAACAGCGCCCCCTCGCCCTCGCCGCATTCGAGCAGCAGGATCCGCTCGGGGCCGCCGACGTGGAGAACCGCGGCGGCGAGTGGGGTGAGTGGTGGGGAGGGCATTTGTCCTCTGGAACGTTTACTAGGGTTCCGCGCCGTGGAGCAGCAGACCGATCGTCGCTGGATCATTCTCGTCGTCTTCGCCGTGGTCGCGGCGATCGTCGTCGGCGCAGTCCTGATCGGCCAGAGCGGCGGCTCGGACGACAGCGGCTCCGATTCGACCCAGGCGAGCAGCAGCGGCGGTTGCGAGGAAGTCGAAGCGCCTGCCCCGAAGACGGTCAGCTTCAAGGCGCCGAAGCAGGTGCTGAAGCCCGGCGAGGAAGCGACGGCCGTGGTCAAGACCAGCTGCGGCACCTTCGAGATCGCCCTCGACACCACGAGGGCGCCGAAGACCGCCAACTCCTTCGCCTTCCTCGCCGAGGAAGGCTTCTACGACGACCTCACCTTCCACCGCGTCGCCCCGGGCTTCGTCATCCAGGGCGGCGATCCGGAAGGGACCGGCAGCGGCGGCCCCGGCTACAGCGTCGACGAGAAGCCGCCCCCCAACCTCGCCTACACCAAAGGCGTGGTCGCGATGGCGAAGAGCTCGGCCGAGCCGCCGGGGCGCTCGGGCAGCCAGTTCTACGTCGTCACCGCACCCGACGCGGGCCTGCCGCCCGAATACGCGCTGGTCGGCAAAGTCAGCAAGGGCTACGACGTGGTCGAAAAGATCGATGCCCTAGGGACGCCGGAAGAAAAACCGAAACAGACCGTCCTGATCGAAGAAATGACGATCGACCAGGGGTAAAAACGCCCCTGCGGGGCTCCGGTAGGCTCGTCCGGTGGCCAAGCCCGACGTCGGCGATCAAGCTCCTGACTTCGCTCTTCCCGGGACGGGCGAGAAGACCTACCGGCTGGCCGACTATCGCGGCCGCAACCTGATCCTCGCCTTCTACCCCGGCGACGCGACCACCGTCTGCACCAAGCAGTTCTGCGAGTACCGCGACCAGGGCGACCGCCTCGACCAGCTCGACGCCGTGGTGCTCGGGATCTCGCCACAGTCGGTCGACTCGCACGAGCACTGGGTCAAAGAGCAGGAACTGAACGTGCCGCTGCTCGCCGACGAAGACCTGGCGGTTGCCAAGAGCTACGGCGTCACCGGCTGGATCGGGCCGCTGGCGCGGCTCACCGAGCTGAAGGACGCGCCCGGCGGCCGCTACGTGCAGCGGGCGATCTTCCTCATCGACGGCGACGGGGTGATCCGCCACCGCACCGTCTCGCGGACCGGCAGCAGCTACGAGTCGGTCGAGGACCTCGAGCGCGCGGTCGCCTCGCTGGCTTGATGGCGGCCGAGCCGCGGCCGTTCACGGTCGACGGCGCTCCGGCGCTGCGGGGAGAGAGCGCGGGGGAGGGGCCGCCGGTCGTCCTCTGCCACGGCATCACCGCAACCCGGCGCTACGTCCTGCACGGCTCCAAAGCCCTGGCGCGCGCCGGCTACGAGGTCATCGCCTACGACGCGCGGGGGCATGGGGAGTCGGACCCGGCGCCGGTTGGGGAGAGTTATGGATACCCGGAGCTGCTCGGGGACCTCGAGCGGGTGGTCGCGGCGCAGGTGGGGGACGGGCGGTTCCTTCTCGGCGGGCACTCGATGGGGGCTCATACCGCGATCGCCTACGCGCTGCGCCATCCCAAGCGAGTTGCCGGCCTGGCCCTGATCGGGCCGGTCTACACGGGCGCGATCGAGCCTTCCTCGCTCGAATACTGGGACGGCCTCGCCGCGGCTCTGGAAGCCGGCGGAGTCGACGGTTTCGTCCGCTACATCGACGAGGTACAGGGGATCGACCCTCGCTGGCGCGACTCGGTCCTGCGCTTCACCCGCGAGCGGCTGGAGCTGCAGCGCCACCCCGAGGCGCTGGCCGTGGCCCTGCGCGAGGTGCCGCGCTCGCGGCCCTTCGGCTCGCTCGACGAGCTGGGCGACCTCGAGGTGCCCGCCCTGGTCGTCGCCAGCAACGACGACGCCGATCCCGGCCATCCCTACGAGGCCGCCGCCGCCTACGCGGAAGCGCTGCCGAACGCGCGGCTGCTGAGCGAGGGCGAGGGGGAGTCGCCGCTCGCCTGGCAGGGCGGAAAGCTCTCCCGGGCGTTAGCCGGCTTTTACGCCGAAGCCTTATCTTCCGCCCGGTGAGCTACCCCAGCGAGGGAACCCTGCGGCGCGCGATCGCCTTCCTGGCGGCGCTGGGAGTCGGCGTCGCCGCTTACATTGCGATCTCCGAGTCCGGCGGCGGCTCGCCCGTCTGCCTCGCCGGCGGCCACGGCTGCGCGACCGTCGCCAAGAGCTCCTACTCGCACGTCGCCGGCGTCAACATCGCGGTCTTCGGCATCGTCGGCTACTGCCTGCTCTTGGCGAGCGCCTTCTTCGCCAGCGACCTGGCGCGCTTCGGCGGCTTCCTCGTCGCTCTGGGGGGCTTCGGCTACAGCGTCTTCCTCACCTATATCGAGCTGTTCAAGATCGAAGCGATCTGCCAGTGGTGCGTCGCCAGCGCGGTCCTGATGACGATCCTCTTCCTGCTCAATGCGACCAGGCTGATCGGCTACACCGGCAACGCCGAGGCGCTTCCCGACCGGGCATGAGCGACGCGGATCGCCGCAGCCGGATCCTCAGGCTCGCCGCGGGGGCGGCCTTTCTCGCCGTCGCGGTGGTCCTGGTCCTGATCGTGATCGCCACCTCGGGCAGCGGTGACGGCGGCGACACGAAGCTGGAGGGCGTCTCCGAAGTCAACCGGCGCCTGGCCGGGATTCCACAGCACGGCATGGTCCTGGGCGACCCAAAGGCTCCAGTCGAAGTGCTCGAGTTCGCCGATCTCCAGTGCCCGTACTGCAAAGCCTTCACCGAAAACGAACTGGCGCCAATTATCGAGAATCAAGTCAAGAAAGGCGAAGCGAAGGTCGCCTTCCACAACTTCATCGTCATCGGCGAACAGTCGCTGCCGGCAGGCGCTGCGGCCCTGGCGGCCGGAGCGCAGGGACGGGGCTGGAACTTCGTCGAGCTGTTCTACGCGAACCAGGGCTCCGAGAACAGCGGCTACGCCAACGACGAATTCCTCGAAGCGATTGCCAAGGGCGCCGGAGTCCAGAACATCGCCAAGTGGAACCAGGAACGCAAGAAATTCACCGCCAAAGTCGGAGCAACGAGCGCCGAAGCCCAGCAACTCGGCTTCACCGGCACGCCGTCGCTGGCAATCAAGGGCCCGCAGACCGAAGGTCTGAAGACGCTGGAGACCCCCTCGACGGCGGATCTGGAAGCCGCAATCGAAGAAGCGGGCTAGGACTTTCCCGGCCCTTTCTGCTCCAGGTTTACATAACCACCATTATCGTGCGTTGGATCGAGGAGCGCCTCGGCGAGGAGCCGCCACGGTCCCCCGGTGCACCCAAGCGCGGTGGCAAGCCTGCGCCTGGGCCTTCCGACCGGGACCGATCAGCCCGGCCAGCACGACCCGCGCGCTCTTGAGTTCGACCTGATGGTCACCGTGGGTGAATCTCACCTGCACCGTGGCCTTTGACGGGCCCTCGCACCGGTGCGCCGCCAGAACTCTGGGCGACCGCCTCACCGGGAGCGCGTACCAGCCCGCCTCGACGTTGACTCGCTGAGTTCGCAGCCCGTCCCCGGAGACGCTCAGGGTGCCCTCGCCGGGGACCGTCATCGCCAGCCAGAGATTGCCGGTCGCCCGGTCACGTGGTCGTTTGACGATCCTCAAGTCATGGGGAAAGCCGCAGGTGAGCTCACGCTCGCGAACGTCGAGAGCCACAGTCTCCAGCGTTTCGGCTAGCGGCTCCCGCGAGACCACATATCGCGCAATGTCGAACAGGGACGGGTCCTTGCCGTCGTCGAAGACGTATCCCGATTCCCCGCCGAGAACGATTCTGCGGACTTTCGCTGCGCTGACGACTCGCAGGCGGGTCGTCGCGCTCTGCCTCGGGTCACTCGGGTCTGGAAGGCAGACCGCCAGATAGATCCCGTCCCCGGAGCGTCCCACGTACCCCCCATGGACCGCGTGGTGACCTGGGCCATCCATCACGACCACGGCGTCGTCGAGTGAGACCGGCGGCGTTGCCAAGTACACCGCAACGACGAGACTGAGACCTCCGGCGACGATCAGCACCGCCGGGATCAGGTTCGCCGGGTCCGTGACCTTGTGAAGCTCCTTGAGGAAGTGGCTGAGATGGAGGAAGAGGAGCAGGAGCAGCACCCCCACGCCGGCCGGTGCCGCCAAGACGGTTACGGCCAGAATGGCGGCGATGACCGTAAGCCAGGTTTTGGCTGCGCGCCGCTTGTCGTTCCTGCGCGCCCACTCCACGATCCAGTCCCTCAGCACGAACACCCAGAGCGCCGCAGCTCCGGCGCCGACCGCCGGCCCGAGCCAGGTTGGGCTGTCACCCGCGAAGAACCACGCCGGCAGGCCCGAGGCGATCGAGCCGACGAGGATCGCGACGATCAGGGCCTGTAGGGCCTTCCTCCACGCTTCCCATTTCTCGCTGGAGTCAAGGACGGCTGCGGCGGCGACCTTCTCTTCCGCCTTTTCGACCTTCTCCCCGGCGCCCTCCTTGACAGCTCGGCGCTTCTCCCTCTTCGCCGATTTGACGTCGAGGAATCGGACGCTTTCCCAGGCCAGAAAGGCTAACCCGAGCAGCGCAGCTACCAGGACCACCTCGAAGACCAACGCCTTCATGCCGACGGCGAGCATTCGGTTTCCGTCGAGCCCCCCCACCGCGTCGTCGGTCGGCAATCGCGCCGCGGTGAATTTCAGCCAGAGGACGAACCCGCCGAGGAGATAAACGTAGGCACCGAGCGCGAGCAGGCTGCTGGCGATGCCGATCGCAGCCTGGACCGCGTTTTGAGGTTTTTCTGGAGGATCCTTCTCTCCCCTCTCCCTCTGTTCTTTCGGCGGCGGAAGCACGGCCGCTTACTTGATCACAGTGGAGAAAAGTAACCAACTCTTCTCGCCGTACTCAGGACTTTCTTGGTACTTGAGAGCCTCTACGGAGATGCCGCGCTGCCGCGTGAGAGCGGTCTGACGATCGGCGGCGCTTTCGGGAGTTCGCCGCCCTGCACCTCTCCGAGATCGAAGCCGGCCGCCTCGATCGCGGAGAGGGAGTCGCGGTTGCAGTGGCAGCCGTCTCCGAGGAAGCGCCAGGGCTTCTCCAGGCGGTCCTGCCACTTGGCGAGGTCGGGATGGCTTGAGCGGACGTGCTCGAGGAAGAGCAGCTGGCCGCCGGGTTTGAGCACGCGCTTGATCTCTCTTAGCGTCGCCGTCTGGTCCGGGACCGTGCAGAGGACCAGGGTCACCGTGACCGTGTCGAAGCTGCCGTCGGCGAACGGCAGGTCTTCGCCGCCGGCTTGAACCAGCTCCGCCCCGGCGCAGACCTTCGCCGCACGCTCGCGCAGCTGCTTGAACATGTGCGGGTCGGGCTCGGTGACGACGAGGCTTTCGAGGCCCTCGCGGGGATACAGGTCGAGGTTGAGCCCGGTGCCGGCCCCGATCTCCAGCACCCTCCCCCGCGCCCCGGCCAGGACCTCGCGGCGCATGTCCCGCAGTCCAGCCTCTTCGGCCGCCTTGAAGCAGCGGTCGTAAAGAGCCGAGAAGCCCCGGCCCCAGGTGGCGTCGTAGATCCGTCCCATCTTGCCGGGGTCTACGGACTCAGCGGGGCCGAGGTTCAGCGGTCGTCAGGCGGCGTCGCGCTGCGGGGCCGGCGCCTCGTCGTTCGCCTCGGACAGAGCCGGCTCACTCGCCGCGGCCCGCTCCTCGTAGGCGCGGCGGGCGCCGTAGTCGACCTCGATCATCAGCTTGTCGACCTTCATCGCCCGGCCGAGCGCCTCGCGCCAGCTGCGCGGCAGCGGGCTGAGGACCTTGTAGAGGACGCCGTTGGCGCGCGGGACGAAGACGTCGAAGCGCGGCACTTCCATCGCGTCGACGATCTCGTCGGCGACGTCGGAGGCCTCGACCGGCTTCACCCACTTTTGGCCGACGCCGCTGGTCAGCTCGGTGTTGACCACGGTCGGCATCACGCAGAGGACCTCGACGCCGGAGCCGCGCAGTTCGGCCCGCACGGCCTCGCTGATCCCGACGACGGCGTGCTTGGTGCCCGAGTAGGTGGCGATCCCCGGCACGCCGGATTTGCCCGCCTGCGAGGCGATGTTGACGATGTAGCCGCTGCCCCGCGGCCGCAGCCGCTTGATCGCCAGCTGGGTGCCGGTGATGACGCCGTGGAGGTTGATGTCGATCTGGCGACGGACCGACTCGGGGCTCTCGTCCTCGAACGGGGTCACCGGCATGATCCCGGCGTTGTTGACGACCGCGTCGACCGGGCCGAGCTGGCGTTCGGCCTCGTCGAGGAAGTGGGCGAAGGAGTCGCGGTCGGTGACGTCGAGCGCCAGCGCGACGGTGCCGCCGCCCAGCTCCGCCGCCGTCTTCTCGGCCAGCTCGAGCTGGAGGTCGCCGATGGCGACGCGGCATCCCTTCGCGATCAGCGCCTTCGCCGTCGCCTTGCCGATCCCCCGCGCACCGCCGGTGATCGCCACGACCTTGCCGCTGAGTGAACGCCGCTCCTTCGCCATCGTGCTTCCTCCTCTGTAGTCCGGCGCGCTTCCCTAGGACGCCGGTTTGTAGACCGTGACCACGGCGGCTCCGCCGAGGCCGATGTTGTGCTGCAGCGCCACCTTGGCGCCGTCCACCTGTCGCTTGTCGGCCGTGCCGCGCAGCTGCCAGGTCAGTTCCGAGCACTGCGCCAGGCCGGTCGCGCCGAGGGGGTGTCCCTTGGAGATCAGCCCGCCCGACGGGTTGACGACGACCTTGCCGCCGTAGGTGGTCGCCTCTTCCTCGACCAGCTTGTGCGCCTCGCCCTCGGCGGCGAACCCGAGCGCTTCGTAGGTGATGAGCTCGTTGGCGCTGAAGCAGTCGTGCAGCTCGCAGACGTCAACTTCCGCCGCCGCGACGCCGGCTTCGGCGTAGGCCGCGTCGGCCGCCGTCTTCGACATGTCGGAGCCGACGATCGTCATGCAGTCGGCGTTCTCGTCGAAGGTCGAGCTGAGGTCGGTGACCATCGACTGGCCGGCGATCTCGATCGCCTGGTCCCAGAGCCCGTGCTTGTCGACGTAGGCCTCGGAGGCGACGATCGCGCAGGCCGAGCCGTCGGAGGTCGGCGAGCACTGCAGCTTGGTCAGCGGGTCGTGGATCATCTTCGCCGCCTTGATGTCCTCCAGGCTGTACTCGTCCTGGAACTGGGCGTAGGGGTTGTTGACCGAGTGCTTGTGGTTCTTCCAGCCGATCCAGGCGAAGTGGTCGGCTTCGGAGCCGTACTTCTGCATGTGGTCGCGGCCGGCGTTGCCGAACATCTGCGGCGCTGGCGGCGAGGCCTCCGGGTCGCGGATCTCGAACATCCGCATCGCGTGCTTGTCGAGCGCGTTGGTGCGGTCGGTGTACTTGACCCCGAGGCTGCCCGGCTCCATCTTCTCGAAGCCCAGCGCCAGGGCGCAGTCGGCCGTCCCGCCCTTGACCGCCTGGCGCGCGAGGAACAGCGCCGAGGAACCGGTCGAGCAGTTGTTGTTGACGTTGACGACGGGAATTCCGGTCAGGCCGAGCTGGTAGAGCGCCCGCTGCCCGTAGGTCGAGTCGCCGTAGCAGTAGCCGGCGTAGGCCTGCTCGACGTCCTCATAAGGGATGCCCGCGTCGGCGAGCGCCTTCTCCCCCGCCTCTTTGGCCCAGTCGGGGTAGTCGCCGTCCTTGGTCCCGGGCTTCTCGAATTTGGTCATGCCGACCCCGATGACGTACGTGCGGTTGCTCAACTGCTCGCTCCTCCCATGTTTGGCTGACTGGCCAAATCTACCGTGCCGACGGGATTGGGCCAAAGACGCCAGGCCAAGAAGGCGATCGCGATGCCGAGCGCGGTGCCCGTCGCGCGCTGGCCGGCGGCGCGGAAGGCGGCCTCGCCAAGGGTGCTGCTCATGAGGACGACGTAGGTGGTGATCGCGGTCGTGAACAGCGCGTACTGGACGGTGAGCAGGCCGAAGCTGAAGGCCGCGGCGACGGTGAGGACGGCGGCGAGGACGAGGTCTTGGCCCGCGAACGCCTCGGCGACCGCGGTGGCGAGGATCAGGCCGAGGACGGTGCCGATCGCGCGGAGGACGAGGCGGTGGTCGGTCTCGTCGCGTTCGGGCCGCATCACGAAGAGGATCGTCAGCGGGATCCAGAAGCCGTGCTGGTGCAGGTCGAGCAGCCGGTACGCGGCGACGCCGGCTGCCAGCGCAGCGCCGAAGCGCAGCGCGTGGCGGGCGCTCTGGGATTCGAGGCTGAGGTTGGAGCGCAGGGCCGCGACCGCCTCCCTCCCACTCCAGGCCTTTTCCGGCTCGTCGGCGGCGCGGTCGGTGGCGATCCAGACGATCAGCGACCAGGCGACCTGAGTGAGGCCGCCGAGGGTGCCGTAGAGGAGCGCCGCCCCGGCGTCGGACGCCGGCAGGAAGAGGCCCTGGGCGATCAGCATCGCCAGGGTCACCGAGAGGCCGACGATCGCCAGCCGCAGCGAGACGCAGAAGGCGTAGCCGGCGAGGAGGCCCATGAGGCCGAGGGCGAGGACGGCCGTGGGTCCGGTCTGGCTGCTGAGGATGCCGAGCGCCGCGGCGATCCCGATCAGCGGCGCCGAGGCCGCCTGCCATCCGGCCCGCGGATGCGCCGGGGCGTCCATCCCCGGGAAGCCGTTGACGAGGGCGCCGGTGGCGATCGCGCCCTGGGTCGGCGCGTCGAAGCCAAGCTCGATCCCTAGCGCCAACCCGATCGGGACCGCGAGCAGGAAGCCGCGCCGGATCGCCGGCCGGGGCTCGGCCGGGCCGATCGCGAAGAGCGGCGAGGCGCGCAACCGGCGGGCCGTTCCGGCGGCGTTGAAGAGCGGCTGCGACTGGGAGCGGGCCGGCACGGGCCTGAGGGTAACCTGAGGTCCCGTGGTATTCGCCGAGATCAGCTCCGACCCCGCGGCCGGGGTGGGGATATTCGCCGCGCTGGCGGCGGGGGTCGTCTCCTTCCTCTCCCCCTGCGTGCTGCCGCTGGTGCCGGGCTACCTGTCCGCGGTGACCGGCGTCTCGGCGAACGAGCTGGAGAGCGCCGGCTGGCGCCGGGTCCTCGGTCCGAGCCTGCTCTTCGTCGCCAGCTTCTCGGCGATCTTCATCCTCCTCGGCCTCACCGCGACCGGGATCGGCTCGGTCCTCCAGGACCACCGCGAACTGCTGACCAAGATCTCCGCGGCGCTGATCATCGCCATGGGCGTGCTTTTCGTCTCCTCCCTCTTCATCACCCGCCTCAACCGCGAGTGGCACGTCGACGCGCTGCTCGAGCGCGCGGGCAAAGGCGGCCCGATCGTCGCCGGCGCAGCCTTCGCGATCGCCTGGACGCCCTGCATTGGGCCGACCCTGGGCGCGATCCTCGGCGCCGCCTCGCTCTCCGGCTCCGCCGCCCGCGGCGCCTTCCTCCTCGCGGTCTACTCAGCCGGCCTGGCGATCCCCTTCATCCTCACCGCCGTCGCCTTCTCGCAGATGACGACCGCCTTCGCCGTCGTCAAGCGCCACTACCAAGCGATAGTCGCCGTCGGCGGCCTGATCCTGATCGCGATGGGAGTGCTTATCTGGACCGGAGAGATCAACCAGCTCAACACGCAAGCCCAGAAGTGGTTCAGCGAAATTGGCCTGGAATTCCTGATCGAAACCTAGCCCGCCAAAGCCGCATCAACCTGTCTTCTAGAAGGGCTCACGCGGTTTCGACGATCAGTTGCGGGACGGAGCGACCGTCTCGAGCTCTTTGCCCACGGCCTCGACGATCTCCAGGCCATCGTCCTCGAGGTCGCGGGAGCAGACGATGCGAAAGCGGCCGGTGCCGATCTCCCCGTCGGGAACCACCGGCAGCCCGCGGATCGTGTCCCACCCAAGCCGTTCGACCTCGAACGGGTTCATCCGCACCTCCGCCGCCGGGAAGGGGCAGTTCGAGTTGTGCTGATCGATCGCCTGCGAGATCGCCTCCAGGTTCTTCGCCTCGGGAGAAGCCACAGCTGGAGTTTAGGATCATCGCGTGCTGCTGGCATGCGGAGACACGGGCGCGGGGGGCGTCGTACTCACGTACGGGATCGCCGCCCTAGCCGTGGCGATCTGGGTTGCCGTGGCGGTGGTCATCGTCAAGACCGCCCGGGACCGACGCGAGCGCCGCCTGCTGATCGGCCTGCTGATCCTGTTCGTCGTGATCGGGCCACTGGTCATCGCGGCCTACTACGCCGGGCTCTTCGGCTCCTACGCCGGCCTCGGCAAGCTCGCGCTGATCATGCTGATCCCACCCGCGATCGCCGGGGTCGTGGCGCAGGCTTCCGGCGCGGGCCACGGACTCAGATCCTTCCTGGTCTCCGCCTGGGGATCGATCTTCCTCATCGGTGCAGTAGCCGTGCTCCTAATCGCAGCCTTCACGGTCGGCGGCGCCTGTCTGGAATTGGAGTGAACTGACCGACCCGTCCCGGGTCCCTCCTACCATCGACGGGTGAGCTTCGAGCGGGACGATCGCCCACCTCGACACGGTCGCTTGCAACAGTGCCGTCGCCTCCGAGGCGACTACCATCTAGGGATGGCTCATATGACCAAAGTGACAGATCGAGAGATCGAGAAGCGCCTCGCCGCGATCGAGTACGCGCAAGGCAGCATCGCCCACCTGGCACCGGGCCGGAACCTCGCGGACGAGCTGATCACGGACCGCCGCGCCGAAGAGGTCCGCGAGCGCACCTCGCAGCGCGGTGGCAAAGCCTGAAGATGCGCCGCCAACGTCCGTCCTGGACGCGTCGGCGCTCATGTACTCGGTCCTTGCGTCTTCCGCTGCGGTGCTTTCGGGATCGGGGAGATTTGCATCTCAATCCGTAGGGTTCGGAGCAGCCATTGGAAGCACGTCCTTCCCTTGGTCAGGCCCTCGGTTGGCGTTGACGCGCCGGCCGGGGACCGCTTCTTGGAGCCGGTAGCCATTACCGTTCCCGCTGCATTCGGCCGAGTTCCACCTTTGCCGGATGCCACGGGGCCGGCGTTCGCGCGCGCGGCCCCACTTATGTGGGCTTAGTCCCCTCTTGGAGATCCGTGCATGGAGGGAAATACCTCGCTCTCGTACCAAGACAGATAACTGCGAGATTGTCCGCTTCGCTACTTACCCTTTGTGGCGTGGATGCGCCAATTGTCCAAGCCCTTGAAGCCGCCGGGCCCCTAAGCACCCGGCAGCTTTCGATCCGACTCGGAGCCGATCATCAGCACGTTTACCGACGCTGCAAACAACTGGAAAAAGACGGCCGTCTCACGTCGGACCTCGTGGGATCGGATGGAAAGAACATCTTCTTCTTCCCGATGACCAGAGAGATTGTCACCACCGATAACCACGACCGGATCGAAGCGATGACCGAGGCCATCGCCGAAATTATCCGAGCCCACGCGCTCCCCCTCGAGCGGACTCAGCTTGCGGCTGCGCTCGAATTGCAGTTCGAGCGTCTAGCTGAACGAAGTTCTGGCGGCGCTGGAGGGACCATCGAAGAATTCGCCATCGAGGTCCTGAATGCCGTGGCGTCTGCTGACAAACGGAGCGATGTGACGAAGCATCTGGGCATTCGACCGATGCGTCCGACCGCCAGGGTCTGGGCGCTGGGACGCCAACTCAGCCTGACCTAGGTAGTGGCATCCGAGGCCCGGTCGGAGCCGCTTAACTCACTCGCCGACCTGCACCTGCAGGATTTTGAGCGCCACAAGCTCGGGGAGCATGTCCGCCAACTTCGCGTCCAGTTTGTCTTTCTCGAAGCCGGTGACTATCGAAGCCTGCGGTCATCCTAAGACTGGTCCTCGCCCTTTTCATCGTCGAGTCCCATAATCCGAAATCCGACGGACTCCAGCCGAACGCTCACCTTTTCGGCAACCATCCTTCGGTGCTCCAGCAGCGTCGGTCGAAAGAACATGGTCGCTGCCGTCGCGGCGAGAAAGGCGACTACCGCGACCAGCTGCACGGCGCCGGGGACGAATGGGTCCTTGATCGGGCCGAGCGGACCGAAAATCATCCCGATCAGAATGAGTACTGACGCGACAATTAAACCTCCGGTCGCCAAGATTGAGCCGATGCGGCGCGATGCGGAGCGGATGCGTTCCCTCGGACGATCGAGCTTGGATGTCGCGACCCGGGCTTTCGACTCCGCCGCCTCCACGCGCTTGTCGGCCCGTTCCTTCGAGACCGCCTGGGCGCGCTCCAGTACCTGAGAGACGGTCCCCGCAGTGAAGGCGTCGGGGTTCCCCCTGGTCTCGTCCATGAGGGCTTCTTGGGCCTCGCGGCCGTAGCGTAGAAAGACGACATCGTTCTCCTCAAGTCCGCCGTCGGAGCGCAGGCGCTCGATTTCCTCGTTGTACTTCCGCCAGAGCTCCGGTTTCGGGTCGAGCGCGGCGTACGCATCTGCGATCAGCCGGTCCTTCGGTAGGTCGGGAAGCGCAAGCGGTTCCCTCAGCCATAACATCGTCGTGAGCGCGGCGTCGTGCGCGCACGGCGAGACCGCCCGACGGTCCTTCTCATCCCGGAAGTGACTCGTCGCGATCTTGAACAGAGTGAAGTTGTGGGTGACGAAGATGGCCCGGCAGTCGGTCAATTCCCGGGTACTCTTGCCGTCGCGCAGGCGGTATATCGCAGTCAGGGAGTCGATGTCGCGCCCCCTCGCGTGTTTGTGGCTGTATTTGAGCGCCCGCTCGAGGCGCCTGTCGAGGGCGGCCTCGTCGGACTGGAGGTGCTCCTTGCGCGGGGGAGTGTCCACCGGGTTGATCTCCAGCTTTAGGAGGTCGTTCGGGAGGCGCTGGGATAGGGCTTCGATCTCAACCGGGTCTTTTCCCGAGCGGATTAGGAAAGAAACGACGTCGCCGTGGTAGCTCTGGCCCGACTGTCCAGTCCGGGACTTGTACGCGGCCGCGTCGAGAATCTCCCGTCCCTCAGTCACCGAGTGGTCGAAGCAGCGGACGACGGCGCCCTGCGTCTTGAGCATTTCGAGCATCTCCATGTACTGCACCTGCATCTCGGGACCCGCGTAGCCGAGAACGAACAGGAGCACCGGCCCGTCGAGGTAAACCTCGACGCTCTCCAAGGAGGGGACTTCCGTTCGGTTCTCGCCGAGGTAGTACATGCGGTCGGCCAGCATTCGGCCCTTGACCCGGACCACCAGGGCATCGAACAGGCGCTGGTCGTTCTCGTTGACGTGCGACGCGAAACGGTGGATCACGTAACGGTCCGACTCAGAGTTGGGAGGACCCCCGTCGATGCGGCCCCCGGTGACCGCGGCGGCAAGGATGCGCGACGAGAAAGCGTCGGTGTAAGAGTGGAGGGCGTCGCTGGCCTTCTCCTCCGACCACTCGAGCTCGAGCTTCTCTGCGGCGAAGTCCCGGATACCGGCGATCAGCTCGCTCCGCGCCCTTTCTGCTTTCGCCTGCGCCTCCCCGAGGTCGCACTCGCGGAGCATGTCCGGGTTGGGTTTGAAGGCACCGTGATCCACAGAAACGAGCTCGCTGGGGATCATGGTTCGGAGGACCTCGTTGATGACGCCCTGAGGAAGGTCGAGGCCCCATTCGCTCTTCAGCTGCTCCTGGACTGCTGGCGCCGACACGACCGGGTCGCCCTGCCTCGCGAGGCAGTGAGATATGAAAGGGCTATAGCTGCCGAGCCCCCCGCGGCCAGCTTTCTGATCCACCATCAGCTGGGCGAGCACACACAGTGATCTGTCTGGTAGCTCAGTCATGGGTGGCGCCTCCCGAGCGCTGGCTCCGCTTGTCGACAAGGTCCTTTCGCGGGTAGCCCAGGGAGTTCACCATCCCCCGACGGATGCCAATGCCCGTGTCGCGGTTCGCAAAATGCGGAATTTCCGGCGACCTTCACGCCGGAGCCGAACACCAGCATCCGTGACATGGCCGACGACGACGAGCAGCCGCGTAGGCGAGGTTGAATCCAAGGTCGAGGAGCTGCGCACCACTCAAGCTAGAAGCGAACGCCTGTTCCCCCCGCCCGGGCGAGCGTTAGGTTGCTCCGGTGTCCTTAACTGCCGACTGGCCCCGTGTGGTCGCAATTGTGGACATGGACTTGTCTGCTGGTCACAAGTCGACGCACCGGGCGAGCTGGGACCTGGGGTCGGCGGACCGCACGCGGTGATCTCCTCCGGCGGGATCCCGCAGGCGTTCGGTGGGGCGCTCTCGGTTTCCGTGGCAATCCTCGCATTGGGCGGGGGCCGGTCAGATTCGACCCGCCCTACCAACGTCGAGCGTCGAAGGACCTCGCGGAGACAACTGGTCCCAGCCGCGTCGCGGCGTCGAACGGATCGCGGCTCGTGGGAGATCCGCCCGGCGCGCGTGGCATCCTCCTGGTATGGCGTCCAGAGCATTCGTCAGCTTCGAGATGGAGGATCGCTGGGCTCGCGACTTCCTGGCTCAACATGCACGTGACAAACGAATTCCGTTCGAATTCCTCGACTACTCGATCAAGGAGCCGTTTGAGAGCAAATGGAAGACGAATGCCCGCGCGCGGATCGGGATCACGAAAGGGACGATCGTCCTAATCGGTCCCTCAACGGCGCGCGCTGATGCCGTGCTCTGGGAGATCAATGAGACCCTCCGGCAGGGGCATCCGCTTTTCGGCATTCAGATCAACAAAGACAGGACCTACCAAACTCCGGCTGGTGTCTCGCGCGTCGTGCGCTGGAACTTCCAGATGATCGCCGCCGAGTTGGCGCGCTGGTGACGGACTACCTGACGGACCTAGCAGAGCGGATCCGCCGCAGGGTTGACCCCAGCGTAGTTCCCGATGAACCAGAAATTCTCACGCTGTTCCGGACCTACGCACTTCTGGCATTGGTCAAGGGCCCAGAAACGACTCGGGAAGACGTTCACGACGCCTGGGTCTTGTGGATGGTGGAGCGGGACCACTCGCACCAAGCCCTGCTGCCGTTCAGTGAGCTGACCGACGAGCAAAAGCGCCAGGACGAGCCGTTTCTAGATGCAATCCACGATGTCTCTAGTGGCGACTAGTGCACCACGCCAACGATGCCACCGAGGGCTACCACCGCCCCCACTCCATGCAGAAGGCCGAACACGAACGGGACATGCCGCTCGATCTTCGTGAAGGGCTGGTAGTCCCTGGCTTCGGCATCGTCCCACTCGGCTCCGAACATTCGCGCAGGCAGATGCTCCTCGAACCGGTTGATGACCGCGAACTTCGCCTGGTTCAACGTTTTGTACGAATCGATGATCCGAAACCACGCGTAGCAAAGGGTCAATCCTGCGCCCGCGAGGAGGAAGATCCCAACCCAAGCGGCCTTGTCTGAGATCCCCTCCTTAAGAAGGAAGCTCAGCACCGTCAAGACGAGCGCGTTGACCGAGAGAAAAAATCGGTTCTCCTCTTGTCGCCGGGAAACCAGGCGCTCCTCCGTCTCGACGAAGATCTTGTACTGCTCGAGGAAGTGCTCGAGTTGATCCCCGTGCGGAAGGTCCTTCGGCATTGGCGTCAGTGAAGGCGGAGCCGGCGACGCCTGGGAGTCGCGGCTCCATACCCGGCTCAGACGATCCCGAAGACTGACCACCGGGTCGACCCTACTCCACGATTTCCGGTTTCGAGTGGGAGTCCGCGCAGTCTGGCGCCGCTCGCGGTTGCAGCCAGCCTAGGTGGAAGCTGAGGCAATGTCGCCTTCCTTGCAACCGACTACCGCAGGGAAGGGGAGGGCGTGCCGCCGCCGGCTGAAGCACCGCGTGCGCCAGGCTCACGAACGTGCGTTCGTGCCGCCGGTCTCCCCGATAAGTTCCTATCCGTGTCCTCGATTGCAGACTGGCCCCGTGTGGTCGCAATTGTTGACATGGACGCGTTTTACGCGTCGGTGGAGCTGCGGCGGCGGCCGGAGTTGCGGGGGAAGCCGGTGATCGTTTGCGGGTCGGGGCCGCGGGCGGTGGTGACTACGGCGAGCTACGAGGCGCGGAAGCTGGCTGGGATCCATTCGGCGATGCCGGCGGCGGTGGCGCGGCGGCGGCTGCCGGATGCTGTGTATCTGCGGCCGGACTTTCCCGCCTACCGGGAGGCCTCGGCGCAGGTGATGGAGGTGTTGCGGCGGAACGTGGAGGTGGTCGAGGTCGTGGGGCTGGACGAGGCATATCTGGACCTGACCGGGCTGTTTTCGCCGAAGGCGACGATGCGGCGGATCGCGACCGAGATTCGGGCCGATACCGGGCTCACCTGCTCGGTCGGGATCTCCGAGAGCCGGATGCTGGCCAAGATCACCAGCGAGCTGGGCAAGCCCGCGGGGCTCGTCGTCCTCTCCCGGGAAGCGGCGCTGGAGCGATTCGCCGGCCACTCCCCCGGTCTAATCCCCGGGATCGGCCCGAAGACGGTCGCCCGGCTGGAAGAGATGGGGATCAAGACGCTCGCCGACCTTCGCGGTTGGCAGCGCCCGGCCCTGGAAGACCACTTCGGTCCCCGCTCGGGTGCCTGGCTCCACGCCCGCGCCAGCTTCCTCGACGAGACGCCGATCGTCACCGAACACGAGACCAAATCCCAGTCGACCGAGATCACCTTCGACGTCGACGTCACCCAGCGGGCCGAGCTCGAGCGGCACCTGGCCGAGCTCTCCGATGAGCTCTGCCGCCGTCTCCGCAAGCGCGAGCTGGCCGGTCGCACGATCGGGATCAAGGTCCGGCTCGACGACTGGACCAACGTCAGCCGCTCGCAGTCGATCGACGAGCGGACCAACGACCCCGAGGTCGTCGGCCCGATCGCCCTGCAGCTGCTGCGCGCCTATGACCCGCAGCGGCCGGTGCGCCTGCTCGGCGTCCGCCTCGCCTCCTTCGAGAGCGGCGAGGCCGCCGAACCGGAGCCGACACCCGGTCAGCTCCAGCTCGGCCTTGCATCCTGACTACCTGCTCGCGAGCACCGTTCCGACGCCCGGGAAGCCGAGCTTCAGCTTGACCGCCCAGGTCAGGTCGTAGTCACGCCCGGCTACGTAAGGGCCGCGGTCGATCACCGGCACGGTGACGCTGTGGCCGTGGTAGCGCAGCTTCACCTTCGTCCCGCAGGGCAACGTCTTGTGAGCGACGCCCATCGTCGAGGGCAGCAGGGTGCCGCCGCAGGCGACGCCGTTGCCGAAGATCCCCGGCCCGTAGTAGGAGGCGCCGGCGAGGCGGTAGCTCGTCAGCTTGCGCTTGGCGCTGCGCGAGGCGGCGATCCGCCGGTCGTGGACCCCGTAGGCGCGCACCGCGTAGCTGCCGGTCCGCTCAGGCGTCCAGCGCACGGCGAAGGTCCCGTCAGCCCGGGTGGTCACACCGCGCACGCCGCCATCGGGGCCGCGGAAGACGACCTTGACCCGGTGCCGGCCGCTCGGCCGCACCTCGCCGCGAACCGCGAGCCCGTTCCCGGCCAGCACGGTGTGCGTGGAGAGGTGCAGGGAGACGTGGGAGCGGGTCCGCTCGTGGTGGGTGTTGCGCTGGCTCTGCGCCGCTGCCGGCGCCAGGCCGATCGTCAGCGCAGTGGCAGCCGCCACCGCGGGCATCAGGAATCGCATCTGTATCGCTCGCTTTCTGCTGCCTAGCGTGTTCGCTGACCCTGCGCTCAGAGGCGAGGGGACTCGGCAGGTCGTTTCTCAGGGAACACGCTAGGGCGTCCCTCGGAGTGGGAATGTGAGCGGACGCACACATTCTCCAAATGCAACGCAAGTCCCGATTCCGCTTTAGACCGCGTTATCCGTGGATTTACCCGGCCCTGGACCCGTGTGCGAAGATGAATTTGTGACGAAGCCCGAACGCCTCACCGGCCTGGACACCTCATTCCTGCACCTGGAGCGCTCGGGAGCCCACATGCACGTCGCCTCGACCAGCATCTTCCAGGGCGAGGCGCCGACCCACGCCGAGTTCCGCGACCACATCGCCTCGCGTCTGCACCTGGTGCCGCGCTTCCGCCAGAAGCTGCGCTTCGTCCCGCTCGACCAGGGCCGCCCGGTCTGGATCGACGACCCCCACCTGAACCTCGATTACCACGTGCGCCAGACCGCGCTGCCGGCGCCGGGATCCGACGAGCAGCTGCGCAACCTCGCGGCGCGGATCTTCTCCCAGCAGCTCGACCGCTCCAAGCCTCTCTGGGAGCTGTGGCTGGTCGAGGGGCTGACCGGCGACCGCTTCGCGATCATCGGCAAGAGCCACCACGCGCTGGTCGACGGCGTCTCCGGGGTGGACATCACCACCGTCCTCTTCGACCTCGACGCCGAGCCCGCCGGCGCGCCCGAGAAGGCGCCGCCGTGGCTGGCCCGCCCCGAGCCGACCGACCTGCAGCTGCTGAGCGAAGCCTGGAAAGAGCGGCTGACCAGCCCGAAGGAGATCTACCGCGGCTTCCGCGCGGCGCTGCGCGGCCCGCGCCAGGTGCTGAAGGGCGTCGGTGCGACCTCGAAGATGGTCACCGCCGGAATGTCGGCCCCCGACTCCGTCTTCAACGTCGAGATCGGGCCGCACCGCCGCTTCCAGATGACCCAGAGCGACCTCGGCGACCTGAAGCGGGTCAAGGACGCCCACGGCGGCACCGTCAACGACGTAATCCTCTCGATCGTCGCCGGCGGGATCGGCAAGTACCTGCGGGCCCGCGGCCACGACACCGCCGGCCTCGAGCTGCGGGCGATGGTCCCGGTCAGCGTCCGCGCCGACGAGGAGCACGGCGCCCTCGGCAACCGCATCTCGGCGATGATGGCGCCGCTGCCCGTCTGGTGCGAGGACCCGGTCGAGCGGCTGCAGCTGATGACCGGCGAGATGGGCGACCTGAAGTCCTCCGGCCAGGCCGTCGGCGCCGAGATCCTGACCAAACTGACCGACTTCGCCCCCTCGACGATCGCCTCGCAGGCCGCCCGCCTGCAGCCGGCGCAGCGCTTCTTCAACCTCGTCGTCACCAACGTGCCGGGGCCGCAGTTCCCGCTCTACGTGCTCGGCCGCAAGATGGAGTCGATCTTCCCGATGGTGCCGCTCGCTCGCCGGCAGGCGCTCTGCATCGGGATCATGTCCTACAACGGCCAGGTCAACTTCGGCCTGATCGGTGACTTCGACGCGATGGCCGACCTCGACAGCTTCTCGCTCGACCTCGAAGCGGCGACCCAGGAAGTGATCGAAACCGCCCCGGCCAAGAAGAAGCCGAAGGCGAAGAAGCAGAAGGCCGCCGCCTCGGCCAACGGTGCCGGCCCGGTCGCCGCCGAGTCGGCTTCCTGAGCGCCCGCCCCGTCAGCGGACCAAGCGGCCGCTGATCTCGAACGGCAGGCCGTCGGTGAGGTAGTTCCAGTCGAGGTTGCCGACGTCGAAGCCGCTGGCGCGGGCGTCGGCGTTGACGATCACGGCGGTGATCCGCTCGAAGCGTCCCGGGCGAGGCAGGCGCACGGTCAGCATCCCGCCGCCGGGGCTGTAGGCGAGGCGAACCACGGGATGGCCGTGGCGCTCGCTGCCGACTCGGCCGACCAGCGCCACCCCGGCCGCGGTGCCGCGCGGCGCCGAGAGATGGACGACGACAGCGCGACCTGGCCGCGACCGCACCCGCAGCATCTGCGAGGTGGTGTGGTTCAGCAGTCGCGTCAGCGGGGCGTCGTCGAGCGGCAGCCGGCCCTGCCGGGGCACGTCCGGATAGAGCCGGCTCTCGCGGAACCCCTTGCCGGTCCCCCACTCGGCGAGGGCCGCCGAGAAGCGCGTGAAGTCGTGGCTGAAGTCGGAGGGGCCGCTGGAGCGCAGCGCCCGCTGGTAGCTGCCGACCGAGAAGCCGCCCGGCTTGGCGTCGATCGCCCCGGCCCAGGCCTTGCGGATGATCTCCGGCCCGTAGCGCCGCGCCAGCCACTGGTTCCAGACGGCGCTGCCGTACTCCTTGATCGAGTTGGCGGTCAGCGGCGTTGCCCAGAGCTTCACCCAGCGGCGGACGTAGCGGAAGTAGTCGTTGATGCCGTTGTAGACCTGGTCCTCCACCCAGGTCGCGCTCGCCTCGGCAAACCAGGGGTCCTGGTAGGCGTCGTAGCCGAACTGGAGGATGTGGTTGTACTCGTGGGCGAAGGTCACCTGCAGGTCGGCGAGCGGCTTCGTCCCCGGGAACTCGAAGGCGCTGTAGTCGTTGTCGAGGACGAGGTAGCCGTGCAGCCGCCGCGGGATCCGGTGCTGCTTCGTCGCCTGCCCCCGGTCCGGCGCTGCGTAGCCGAACAGTTCGCCGCCGATCTGGGAGAGGTAGACGTCGGTCTTGCCGTTGCGACCGCCCTGGCGGCCGTCGCTGCGCGGCTCGCGCCAGCCGAGCTTGCCGTTCTCGACCGAGTGGACGCGTTCGGCGACCCGCAGCACGGTCTCCACGTAGTCCGGGACGCCGTCGCCGTCGTGGTCGGAGGGGTCGGGGGCGTCGAGGCCCTGGACCACCCAGTGGACGCAGAAGTGCCGCGAGCAGGCGGGCGAGCTCGGCGCCTCGGGGACCGAGTAGGCGTTGCGATTGGGATCGCTGACGTCGGTCGGCCGCTCGCGGTCTTCGGTCGGCCGCGACTGCGGCATCAGGAACGGCTTCTGCCCGGCGGAGGCGACGCTGGCCGGAGCGACGGGATCGCTCGCGGCGGCAGGGGTCGTCGCGGCGAGGATCGCTAGCAGCGCCGCCGTGGACCCGACCAGATACCGGCGACGGTTCCGCATGCCCTGGAGAACCCTAGCGAGGGGCGAAAGTACCTCCCGGGATCGCGGAGGAGATACTTCCGGGTATGAGCCGCGGAGCCCGATGCGCGTAGCCCTCGCCCAGATCGACCCGACCGTCGGCGACGTCGCCGGCAACGCCGCCAAGGCCCGCGAGTGGATCGAGCGCGCCCGCGACGAGGGCGCCGAGCTGGTGATCCTGCCCGAGCTCTGCATCCCCGGCTACCCGGCCGAGGACCTCTACCTGAAGCGCCACTTTCTCCGGGCCAACCAGAAGGCGGTCGAGGAGCTCGCCGCCTCGGTGCAGGGGATCACGGCACTGGTCGGCTTCGCCGAGCCGGTTGCCGAGCCGACCGACGCCCGCCACGCCTACAACTCGACCGCGGTCCTCGCCGACGGCCGGGTTCAGACCGTCTACCGCAAGAACCGTCTGCCCAACTACTCGGTCTTCGACGAGCAGCGCTACTTCGTCCCCGGCGACGAGCCGGTCGCGATCGAGGTCGGCGGCCTCGGCGTCGGCCTGACGATCTGCGAGGACGTCTGGCAGCCCGGGCCGCCCGCACAGGCAGAGGCCGAGGCCGGCGCGCGGCTGATCGCCAACCCCTCCGGCTCCCCCTACCACCGCGGCAAGGGCCGCGAGCGGGAAACGATGTTCGCCGAGCGCTCGCGCGCCTACGGCACCTACTTCGCCTTCTGCAACCTGGTCGGCGGCCAGGACGAGCTCGTCTTCGACGGCCAGAGCCTGGTCACCGCCCCCGACGGCAGCGTCATCGCCCGCGCTGGGCAGTTCGAGGAGGAGCTGCTGGTCTGCGATGTCCCCCACGCCGGGCCGGGGCCCCTGGCCGAGCCGCTCTCCGACCTCGACGAGGTCTACGCGGCGCTGACCCTCGGCCTCCGCGACTACGTCGCCAAGAACGGCTTCAAGCACGTCGGCCTCGCCCTCTCCGGCGGGATCGACTCGGCGCTGGTGGCGATGCTCGCCGCCGACGCGGTCGGGGCCGACCGGCTCACCTGCGTGGTCATGCCCTCCCCCCACTCCAGCTCCGAGACCCAGCAGGACGCCCGCGACATCGCGGCGAACCTCGGCTGTGAGCTGTTCGAGATCGCGATCGAGCCGATGATGGCCGGCTACGAGGAGGCGCTGAGCGGTTACTTGGAGGAGCCCGATGCGGCCGTGCCGCGCGACCCGACCAAACCCTCGGAGCCGGACTTGACGGCGGAGAACGTGCAGGCGCGGATCCGCGGGAACCTGATGATGGCCCTCTCCAACCGTCACGGCTGGCTGGTGCTGACGACCGGGAACAAGAGCGAGATGTCGGTCGGCTACGCGACCCTCTACGGCGACATGGCCGGCGGCTTCGCGGTGATCAAGGACGTGCCGAAGCAACTGGTCTACGAACTGGTGCGGCGGCGGAACGAGCGCGAGGGGCGCGAGCTGGTGCCGGCGAGCGTGATCGAGCGGGCGCCCTCGGCGGAGCTGCGGCCCGACCAGCGCGACGAGGACTCGCTGCCGCCCTACGAGCTGCTCGACCGCATCCTCGAGGCCTACGTCGAGCGCGACCAGGGCCGCGAGGAGATGATCGCCGCCGGGATGCCGGCCGAGACCGTCGACGAGGTGATCCGCCTGGTCGACCGCTCCGAGTACAAGCGCCGGCAGGCAGCGCCGGGGATCCGGATCACGCCGAAGGCCTTCGGCAAGGATCGAAGGCTGCCGATCACCAACCGCTTCGGCGGCTAGTTACTTCGAGTCGGGTCGCGGCCGGACCGCGATCGTCATCTTCGCGATGGCGCAGGGTTTCCCATCGTCGTTCAGGACTTCGGCCTGCCAGAGCCAGGTGGTGCGGCCGCGGTGGCGGGCCTGGGCGCGGACTTCGGCGGCGCCCTCGGTGACCGGGCGGATGAAGCTGACCTCGATCGACTGGCCCATCGCCGCCATCCCGTCCTCGTAGACCGCGCCGAAGGTCGCCCGCGAGCAGACGCTCTCGATCAGGGAGGACATCACGCCGCCGTGCATCAGCCCGAAGGGCTGGCGCAGCTCGTCGCGGATCTCCACCCGGACACGGGCGTCGTCGGGGTCGTCGCTGAGCCACTCGGTGCCGATCAGCTCGTCGAAGTGGACAGGCTTAACCTGAGCGTCGTCGTTCACGGCCTCGCACCCTAATAGGCTTCCGGTCCGGTGGCGCTGTCCGACGACCAGAAGGCGATCCTGCGCCTGCTCTCCCAGCGAGGCGAGCAGGGGTACGAGGATCTCTCGGCCCTGATGGGGGTCGATGCTGCGGAGGTACACAGGCGGGCTCAGGACGCTGCTGCTCAGCTTGAAGCGGAAGGGATTCCCGCTCCGAATATCCCCGGGCCGCCCGGGGGTGAGGGGTCCCCCTCCGTCGCAAAAGCTGGGGAGGCTCCTCCGGGGGACCCCTCACCCCCTCCCGTGGCTTCGAAGCCGAAAGAGCCGACGTCGGAGGTTGCTCGTGCTTCGGAGGCCCAGAAGGCTAAGCCGGAGGCGGCTCGTCCTGCGCTTCCCAAGGGGGAGCCGCGGCCTCCTCTGCGGAAAGAGATCAAGTTGCTTGAGGGGCGGGGGTTGTGGGCTCTTTTGGCTGGGGCTGCGATCGTGGTTTTGTTTGTTGTCTTCGTTCTCTTTGGGGTCGGGGGCGATGGGGGCGGGGATAGCACTACGACCACCTCTTCCGCGTCTGGCGAAGGGACGGTTGCGGCGCTCGAGAAAGCCTCCGAAGGCGGGAAGAAAGAGGTCACCAAGGCTTCGCTCACCGCTGTCGACGGCGGCGACGCGATCGGGGTGGCGATCTTCGGCAGGGTGAAAAACAGCCTGGCGTTGCAGGTCGCGGCGGAAGGACTGGAACCGGCCGAAAAGGGCGAGTCGTACACGATCTGGCTGGCGGCCTCGCCGGAGAAAATGCTGCCGCTCGCCTCGACCGAAGTCGGCGAGGACGGCCGCATTGGCGCCCAGGTCGAAGTCCCGACCGAAGTCCTCGCCTACCTTGCCAACGAAACCTTCCACGACATCGCGATCACCCGCACCGAGGAAGCGCAGCTGAAGACCTCGCTGAGGGAAGCGACGAAAGCGAAGAAGGCCCCCGCCTACACCGGCGAAGAAGTCCTTCGCGGCGAAGTGACGGGCCCGATCGTCGGTGCAGCCGCTCGCGCCGAAGAACAGAAAAAGGGCGAATAGGCCTCAGCCGGGCAGGAGCTTGCCGGGGTTCATGATCCCGGCGGGATCGAGTTGCTCCTTCACGGCCCGCAGTACGTCAAGTCCCGTCTCCCCCACCTCGGCCTCC
The DNA here is from genome assembly GCA_035473555.1 of Solirubrobacterales bacterium. Taxonomy (GTDB): domain Bacteria; phylum Actinomycetota; class Thermoleophilia; order Solirubrobacterales; family 70-9; genus VAYN01. The sequence continues at coordinate 29,469 of DATIOC010000021.1, read as the reverse complement.
ATGTAGGGGGCGTGGTCGCGGCCGACGGCGTGGTGGTGGGTGATCGTGCCGCCGTGGGCGACGATCGCCTCGCAGGCGGCCCGCTTGACCGCCGCCCACTGCTCGACCTCGGCGCCGCGGCGGGCGCGGGAGATGAAGGTGAAGTAGAGCGAGGCGCCGTCGGCGTAGGCGTGGGAGAGGTGGCAGAAGACGAGGCCGGGCGTGCCCTGGCCGTCGAGGGCTCCGTGGATCGCGTCCGCGACCGCGTCGTGCAGCTCGCCGTAGCGGGACCAGGTGTGCGAGGTCTCGAGGGTCTCGACCATCGCCCCCATCCCCATCAGCGTGTCGCGCAGGTAGGGGCCCTGGTAGCGGCCGTGCTCCCAGGCGCGTCCTGCGGCTTGTCCGAGGTAGGCGGCGCCGCCCCGGCGCAGTGCGCGGACGGTGAGCGCGCGGCGGCGGGCGACCGACTCCTCGTCGCCCTCGAAGCCGACGATCGTCAGGGCGCCCCCGCGCCGGCGGCGGGCTCCCAGATAGCCGTCGAAGAGCCGCCCGCTGAACCCGCGCGGGCCGTTCAGCGCCAGGGTCCCCTCGGTCTCCTCCTCGTCGGAGACGCGGATGATCTCCGGCAGCCCCGACCCCTGGGCCAGTCCGCGGACGATCTCCGCGCCGGCTTCGAAGCTCTCGGCCATCCAGGCCTCGTAGCGACGCACGACGGGCGCCGGGCGCACCCGCACGGTCACGTCGGGAAACACGCCGAGGACCCCCTCGGAACCGATCGCCAGCTCGCGCAGCGCCGGGCCGGCAGCGGTGTGAGGCGTCTCCAGGGTCGAGATCTCACCCGCCGGCGCCAGCAGCCGCACCGAGCTGACCAGCGCGTCGAAGCGCCCGTAGCCGCTCGAAGCCTGGCCGGCGGAGCGGGTGGCGGCGAAGCCGCCGATCGTCGCGTACTCGAAGGACTGCGGGAAGTGGCCGAGCGTCAGACCCTCGCGGCCAAGCGCCGCCTCCGCCTCGGGCCCGCGCAGGCCGGCCCCGAGCCGGGCGGTCAGCGAGCGGCGGTCGACCTCCACATCCTGCAGGGCGCCGAGGTCGAGGCTGATCACGCGGGCGTGGGCGCCGCGCAGCGGCTCGACGCCGCCGACGACGCTGGTGCCGCCGCCGAAGGGGACGATCGCGATCCCCTCGGCCGCGCAGACCTCGATCGCCCGCCGCAGGGCCGCCGCGTCGGCGGGTATCAGCACGGCGTCGGGAGCGGCATCTAAGGCGCCGTTGCGCAGCCGCGCCAGGTCGACGTACCCGCGCCCGACGGCATGGCGCAGCCGGTCCTCCTCGCCGAGGAAGACGTTCTCCTCCCCCACCGCCTCGATCAGCCCCTGTGGCAGCGACTCGCTCGCCGGCAGCTCGAAATCTCCCAGCTCCCGCGCCAGCGGCCAGGGCTCCAACTCCCCGATCCGCTCCCGCAGCACCCCCAGCGCCTCGCCATCGAGCTCCGGCGAGACCGAAGGCTCCCCCCACCCCCACCACTTGCTGTCCCGCCGCGGGAACTGCATCAACTTCTACACCCGGCAGAAGTAGAAGTTGATGCAGTTCGATTGGTGTGGGTCATCCCAGGGCCCTTTCGATGCCGTCTAGGGCTTCGTCGAGGATCGCGCGTTGGCCTCGGCGCATCAGCGGCGAGCCGAGGCGGGACATGCCTTTCAGGGTCTGCACCCCGGCAAGCTTGACCTCGGTCCCGCCGCCCTTCTCCCGCAGGCCGATCTCCACCCGCGAGGCGTTCAGGTGCCGTTCGAACGGCGTGCCCTCGAGCTCCTGCTCCCAGACGTAGCGCTCGCCCTCGGCCGAGCTGACGCAGCGGAAGTCGGCCCGCACCCCGCGTCCCTCCGCCGTCTCCAGCACCTTGGTCCAGCGGGTCCGCCGGCCACCGCCGCCCTCGACGTTCTCGACCCGCCCGGTGCGCGGCCACCAGCGCGGCAGGCTGTAGGGGTCGGAGACCAATCGCCAGACCTCCCCTGGAGGGGCTGCAACTTGGCGTTTTCTGGTTATACGAGACATATAGGGCGCGAAAACCAAGTCTGACAAGGACGCAGGGAGCGTGGCGTGCTCTGCACGCGAGCGACCGAGGACGCCGTCAGACGCCGGTTTGCAGCGTCCTATTCGCCGGCGAGGCGGCGGAGGTCGCGTACCAGGAGCAGGTGCTTGAGATGCGAGACGGTCGCCGCCAGGCTTTCGAGGCTTTCCAGCGCCTCCTTGCGGCGCTCGGGATTGCGGGAGCGCAGCGAGGGTCCCAGCAGCGCTTCCAGCAGCTGCGCCTCGCGGTCGGCGGAGGAGCGGAAGACGCGCAGGTTGCGGGCTCCGACGCCGACCCGGGAGAGCTCGTTGGCGGCGCGGACGATCTCGCGGTCGGTCTCGTCGTAGACGGTCTTGCCCTCGCGTTTCTCCGGCTGCACGATCCCGAAGTTCTCCAGCTCGCGGATCAGCTCCTCGCGGGCGCCGGTCTCCTCGACGATCTCGTCGAGGGTCAGGTAGGCGCGCGAGGTGTCGACCAGGATCGCCCGCCGCACCGCCCCGCTCGCCGGCTTGCGGTCCCCCTCGGGGAGGACCAGGTCCCCGCCGGAGGCGAGCTCCTGGCGGATCACCCGCAACGGCAGGAACTCGTCGCGCTGCAGGCGCAGGATCGTCCGCAGCCGTTCGACGTCGGACTGGCTGTAGAGGCGGTAGCCGCCGGAGGTCCTGCGCGGGTTGAGCAGCTTCTGGTCCTCCAGGTAGCGGATCTTCGAGATCGAGACGTCGTCGAATTCGCTCTGCAGGATTTTGCAGACGGCGCCGATCGTCAGCGCCTTGCGCGGCCGGCTGGCCGATTCGGCGGTGCGGTTGGGCTGCTCGGAGACGGCCATCGGCTTCAGCGCTCCAGGTAGCTCAGCTTGTACTTGCCGACCTGGATCTCGTCGCCGTCGGCGAGCCGGTGGGACTCGATCCGGCGCCGGTTGACGTAGGTGCCGTTGAGCGAGCCGAGGTCGTCGATGTAGAGGCCGTCGCGGCGGCGGACCAGGAGCGCGTGGTTGCGGGAGACGGTGACGTCGTCGAGGAAGACGCCGGCGTCGGGACTGCGACCGATGCTGACCCGCTCCTCGGAGATGCTGAAGCTCTCGCCGGCGCGGCCGCCGCCGGCGCGGATCACCAGCGCGGCGCCGCTCTCCTCGACCACCTCCTCGATGTCGACCGGCGTCATGTCGCCGGTCTCGTCGACCCGGTAGGTCATCGTCGTCGGGTCGTCGCCCCCCTCTTTCGGGCCGCCCAGGTAGGCACCGCACTTCTGGCAGTAGTTCGCCCCCTCGGGGTTCGCGAACCCGCACTCGGGACAGTGGACGGCCATGGCGGGACCCGCTCAGGCGGCGGGATCGTCCTCGCTCGGCGACTGGGCTTCGCCCGAGAGGATCTGGGTCAGCTGCTCGACGTCAGCGCCGGAGATCATCGACTCGCCGGCCTCGCGCTTGTGGCGCAGCCGGTTGACGAGCTCCGCGCGCAGGATGTCGATCTTCCCGTGCAGGACGCGCCGCTTGTAGGAGATCTCGTTCTCCTCTGCCGTCAGGTTGTCGATCATGTCCTTCAGCTCCTTGTCGCTGAGAGACCCAAGATCGGGAAAGGTGTCCTCCATCGTGCTCCTAACTCGAGGAGGCGTCGCCTCCGTTTGCGCGGGCGTCGATCATAGCTGGACCACCGACCAAGGTTCAACCCTAGGTTGAAGGTTCGCCTCGATCTGGGCCTCAGCTTGCGGCTTGGCCCTCGCGCACCGCGCGCATCCCCGTCCGCGCGTAGAGCACGGTGGCGACGATCGCCATCACCAGGCCCCAGATCAGCAGCGCGCTGGCGACCCAGCCGGGGGCGAGCAGGGCGAGGAAGATCCCGCCCATGATCGGGAAGACCGAAATCCGGCCCGGCCAGTTGACCTCGATATCGACGCCGTGCCGCAGCCCGTACTGGGCGAGGACGAGCATCGCCAGCTCGCGCAGCGCCAAAAGCGCCAGCGCCCAGCGCGGCAGCAGCTCGAAGCTCCAGCAGACGACGGCGCCGGCGAGGATCGTCAGGCGGTCGACGAGCGGGTCGAGCAGCGTCCCCATGCGGCTGTACTGGCCGGTGATGCGGGCGAGGATCCCGTCGAGGTAGTCGCCGGCGGCGATCGCCCAGAAGACCATCGCCGAGGCGAACGAGGTGCCGTCCTCGGTGTTGTAGGCGAGGACGAGGAAGACGGGTAGGGCCGCCAGGCGCAGGTAGCCGACCGCGTTGGGGATCGTCCACGGGTTGAGCGGTTCGCCCTTGCGGGTCTCGGGGGGCGGCGGCGCGCTGCGATCGAGTCCGAAGAGGCGGCGCACGCGGCCGCGGCCGAAGGGGTCGCGGTCAGTCATCGAGGAGCGCCAGCGCCTGGGCGGCGGCCTCCCCGAGCGGCAGCTCGTGCTCGGCGCCGGTGGCGCGCTCGGTCGCCTCGACGACTCCCTCGGCCAGCCCGCGGCGGCCGGCGACGATCCGCAGAGGACAGCCGAGCAGCTCGGCGTCGGTCAGCTTCTCCCCCGGCCCGGCGTCGCGGTCGTCGTAGAGGACCTCGGCGCCGGCGGCCAAGAGTTCCTCGTAGAGCTGGTCGGCGGCTTCGCGCTCGGGCTCGCCCGCCTTCGCCAGCGAGACGAGGTGGATGCTCCAGGGGGCGATCGCGGCGGGCCAGACGATTCCGCGCTCGTCGGCGCGCTGCTCGATCGCGGCGGCGATGATCCGCGCCGGGCCGATCCCGTAGCAGCCCATCGCGATCGTCTGCTCGACCCCGTTCTCGTCGAGGTAGGTGGCGCCGAGCGGCTCCGAGTAGCGGCTGCCGAGCTTGAAGATGTTCCCGACCTCGATCGCCGCCTCGATCTCGATCGTGCCGCCGCCGGGGGCGGTGTCGCCGGCCTCGACCATCCGCACGTCCATCTCGTAGGACTCGAAGTCGCGCGCCGGGTCGATCCCGCGCAGGTGGGTGTCGGGCTTGTTGGCGCCGCTGACGTAGGAGTTACCGGTCAGCGCCGCGTCCTTGATGATCGGCAGGCCGCTGCCGACGGGTCCGAGGTAGCCGACCGGGCCGAGCTGCGCCTCGATCTCCTCGACGCTGGCCTGGCGGAAGTCGGTCCCCATCCCGTTGCGCAGCTTGATCTCGTTCAGCCGGTGGTCGCCGCGCAACAGGACGAGGACCATCCCCCGTCCCTCGACGATGATCGGCAGGGTCTTGATGAAGGCACCGTGCGGCAGCAGGAGGTGGTCGGCGACCGCCTCGACCTTGGCTAGGCCGGGGGTCTCGACCTCCTCGGGGGCGTCCAGCGGCGCCGGCAGCTCGACCGGCTGGGCCTCCGCTGAGGCGATCTCGACGTTGGCGGCGTAGCCCGGCGCCAGCGCCACCTCGTTCTCACCGGCCGGGCAGGGCGCCATGTACTCGTCGGCGCCGGAGCCGCCCATCATCCCGACGTCGGACTCGACCCGGTACCAGCGCAGCCCGCAGCGGTCGAGGATCCGTGCGTAGGCGCCCGCCTGCAGCTCGTAGGAGCGCGCCAGCCCCTCCTCGTCGCGGTCGAAGGAGTAGGCGTCCTTCATCGTGAACTCGCGCGTGCGCAGCACCCCGGCCCGCGGCCGCGGCTCGTCGCGCTCCTTGGTCTGGATGTGGAAGAGCATCAGCGGCAGGTCGCGGTAGGAGCGCACCTCCCGCGCCACGTGCGTCGTCACCGCCTCCTCGTGCGTCATCGCCAGGACCAGCGGCGAGCCCTTGCGGTCCTCGAGCTTGAACAGCTCCTCGATCGCATAACGCCCCGTCTTCTCCCAGGGCTCCGCCGGCATCAGCACCGGCATCAGCATCTCCTGGCAGCCGATCGCCTCCATCTCTTCGCGGATGATCTGCTCGACCTTCCGCTCCACCCGCCATCCGGCCGGCAGATAGGACCAGAGCCCGGCCCCCAGCTGCCGGATCAACCCGGCCCGCACCATCAACTTGTGCGAAATCGCCTCCGCGTCGGCGGGAGCGTCCTTCAGGGTCGGGAGGAAGGTCTGCGAGAGACGGCTCACGCAGGGGAATCTATCCCGGTGCCGCCGTAGCATCGAGTGCTACAGTCGGCCCAATGGCAAGAGAGGTGTCGATACGCGAGTTGCGGAACTCCACCCCGAACGTCCTCGCGCAGCTCGAAAGCGGCGAGCGGCTGACGCTCACCGTCAATCGGCGTCCGGTCGCCGACATCGTGCCCCACGTCCAAGAGCGCGACCCGTGGCTACCTTCGTCGGAGTTTCGCCGCATCGTCGAAGAGGCCCCCGCCGATCCCGGCCTGCTCGACGATCTCGCCGACGTCCGCGAAGCTGAGATCGACGAATGAAGAAAGCGGTCGCGGACACCTCGGTCTTCATCGCCCAGGAGGCCGGCCGGCCGCTAGGTCCGCTGCCCGAGAAGATCGCCGTCTCGGTCATCACGATCGCTGAGCTCGAGCTGGGAGTGTTGCGAGCCACCGACCCAGAGGTCAGAGCCCGTCGGCTCTCAACCCTCTCTCGTGTGCAGGAAACCCACCTGCTGCTTCCCGTGGGGCCCGAGGTGGGAAGTTGGTTCGCTCGGATCGCCGCTGCAGAGCGCTCCCGCGGCCGTCGACTGCGCCGACACGACACCTGGATCGCGGCCACCGCGATGCGCTACGAAGCGGCCGTGCTCACCCAGGACGCCGACTTCACGTCCTTCGAGGACGTGGAAGTGATCCGGGTCTGACGCTCAGGCCCGCGTGAAACGGCGGCCTGCAGTCGGCGAGGACTCCTCGTCGAGGAGGACTTTGTCGGACTCGCCGCGCTCGACCGCTTCCTTCTCCATCTGGGCGATCTTCTCGGGGGTGAGGTCGCCGGCGTTTTCGCGCTCGATGTTGGCGACCCACTCGGCTCCCTCCTGGGACTCGGCCTCGTCGAACTCGACCTCGCCGCCGCGGTCGAGGGACTTGTCGATCTCCTCGAACAGGGTGTCGACGAGCTTCTCCTGCGGGACCTTCCGCAGCGGTTTGCCGCCGGCGAAGATCAGGCCCTCGTTCTTCGCCCCGGCGATGCCGAAGTCGGCGTGGCTGGCCTCGCCGATGCCGTTGACGGCGCAGCCGAGGACGGCGACCTCGACCGGCTCGGCGTAGCTTTCCAGGCGCTTCTCGATTTCGGCGACGACCGAGTCCATGTCGAACTGCAGGCGGCCGCAGGTCGGGCAGGCGATCAGGACCGGCCCGCGCTCACGCAGCTGCAGCGCCTTGAGGATCTCCCAGGCGACCTTGACCTCCTCCTCGGCGTGGAAGGTCGAGAGGCTGATCCGGATCGTGTCGCCGATCCCGTCGGCGAGCAGCGTCCCCAGGCCGACCGCGCTTTTCAGCGAGCCGCCCCATTTCGTCCCCGCCTCGGTGACGCCGAGGTGCAGCGGGTAGGGGATCTTCTCCGAGAGCAGCCGGTTGGCGGCGATCGTGTACGGGACGTTCGTCGACTTGATCGAGACCTTGAAGTTTTCGAAGTCGAGGCCCTCCATCAGTTCGACGAACTCGATTGCGGCGGCGACCAGCGCCTCGACCGGGGCCTCGCGCTCCAGCTCATGCAGGTGTTTGGGCAGCGAGCCCGAGTTGACCCCGATCCGCATCGGCACGTTGGCGGCGTTTGCCTTCTCGGCGACCTCGGCGACTTTGTCTCGCCCGCCGATGTTGCCCGGGTTGAGGCGGATGCAGTGGGCGCCGGCCTCGATCGCTTTCAGCGCCAGGGTGTGGTTGAAGTGGATGTCGGCGATCACCGGGATCGGCGATTCCTTGACGATCGTCTTCAGCGCCTCGGCGTCCTGCTCCCGCGGCACCGCGCAGCGCACCAGGTCCGCCCCGGCGTCGGCGACCTTGCGGATCTGGTCCATCGTCGCCGCCAGATTGGCGGTCTCGGTCTTGGTCATCGTCTGCACTGCGACCGGAGCACCGCCGCCAATCGGCACGTTGCCGACGAAGATTTGCCGTTTCGAAGCCATATTCGAAGCCTACTGAGAGTGGATCGCGCGCCGGTTGAACCTGACGGGCGTGCCAGCCGTATGCCGGGCGATGGGAGGGCGGATATTTGGATGGACGTTGGCGGCCGCGGCGGCCTGCGCGCTGCTGCTGGCGCCTGCCGCCGGCGCCACCTTTCACCTGATCAAGGTCCGCGAGGTCTACCCCAGCGCCGGCCAGGACGGCTACGTCGAGCTGCAGATGTACGCCGGGGCGCAGACCCTCCTCAGCGGGCACGCGATGACTGTCTACAACTCCGCCGGGACCCTGGTCCACAGCTCGACCTTCTCCTCCGGGGTCGCCAACGGGGCGAACCAGGCGACGGTGCTGATCGGCGACAGCGGCACCCAGGCGACCTTCGGGGTCACCCCCGACCTCGTCGACGCGGGCCTCTCGCTCCCCGCCGCCGGTGGCGCCGCCTGCTGGAACGCCGGCGGCCTCCCCGCCGATTGCGTCGCCTGGGGCAACTTCAGCGGCGGCGCGGCCCTGCAGACCGCGACCGGGACGACGGTCGGCTCTCCGGTCTCACCCGGTGGCGTCACCGCCGGCAAAGCGATCCGACGGACGATCGAACCCGGCTGTCCGACCCTGCTCGAGGAATCCGACGACACCAACGCGAGCGCCACCGACTTCGCCGAGGTGGCGCCGGCCCCCCACGACAACGCCGCGGCGATCGCCGAGAAAACCTGCGCCGGTGCGCCCAACACGACGATCGACGAGCGCCCGGCGGCGGTAACCAACGCGACCAGCGCCAGCTTCACCTACGAAGCCCCGACGGCGACCAGCTACGAATGCCGGCTCGGCGCCGCCGCCTTCGCCTCCTGCCCGGAAACCGGGGTCGAATACACCGCCCTCGCCGACGGCACCTACAGCTTCGAAGTGCGGGGTCGGAACGGGTCCGGTCCCGACCCCACCCCCGCCGCCTACAGCTGGCGGGTCGACACCGCCCCGCCGACCGCGACGATCGACCAGAAGCCGGTGGACCCGAGCCCCGGGACCAGCGCGTCCTTCACCTTTCACTCCAGCGAGACGGGGTCCAAATTCGAGTGCAGCCTGGTGCTCGAAGGGCAGGCGGCCAGCTTTTCCGCCTGCACCTCGGGCAAGACCTACAGCTCACTGGCAAACGGCGACTGGACCTTCGAACTGCGGGCGACCGACGCCGCCGGCAACCAGCAGGCGACGCCGACCGCCTACTCATGGACGGTTGACAACTCGCTCGCGGACACGACGCCGCCGCAGACCACGATCTCCAGCCACCCGCCCGATCCAAGCGCCAGCTCGGGCGCCGCCTTCACCTACACGTCGAACGAGGCAGGGTCGACCTTCGAGTGCTCGCTCGACGGCTCCGCCTTCGCCGCCTGCCCCACCGCCGGCATCGCCTACTCGGGACTCGCCTCAGGTCCCCACAGCTTCCAGGTGCGGGCAATCGACTCGAGCGCCAACGTCGACCCCAGCCCCGCCGGCTTCAGCTTCCAGGTCGTCCTCGCGCCGGTGCAGCTCGGTCCGGCGCCCGCACCGCCGCCAACTACCCGGGTTCCGGAGACGCTGATCTCCGGCAAACCGGGAGCGAAGACGCACGACCGCACCCCCACCTTCCGCTTCCGCTCCGACACCCCGGGGACCGCGTTCCAGTGCGCCGTCGACCGGAGTGCGTTCAAAGCCTGCCGCTCGCCCTTCACCACCAAGCCGCTCCAACCCGGGCCCCACAAGTTCGCGGTGCGGGCGGTGGCCGGTGCGAGCACGGACGCGTCCCCGGCGGTGTTCAAGTTCAAGCTGCTCGGTGCCCGCAGGTGACCGGGCGCGCCGCCAGAGCCACCGTCATCGCCGCCCTGGCGGCCTGCCTGCTTGCGCTGCCCTCCCCCGCGCTGGCGACCTTTCACCTCGTCCAGGTGCGCGAGGTCTACCCCGGCTCGGCGGCCAACCCGAACGCCGAGTACGTCGAGCTGGAGATGTGGTCCAGCGGCCAGAACCTGGTCGGCGGCCACTTCGTCCGCAGCTACGACGCCGCCGGGGCACCCGCCGCCACCTCCGCCTTTCCCGACAACGTCGCCAACGCGGCCAACCAGAGCACGATGCTGCTGGCGACGCCGCAGGCCGAAGCCGAATTCGGGATCGTCGCCGACGCCCCGCTGCCGCCGGCGGGGCAGCTCCTGCCCACCGGCGGCGCCGTCTGCTGGGAGACGATCGACTGCCTCGCCTGGGGTAGCTTCTCCGGCTCGCTCCCGAGCCCGGCCGGCACCCCGGCGGCACCGGCTGCCATCCCCGACGGAATGGCGCTGCGCCGCGCGATCGGCCGCGGTTGCCCGACCGCGCTCGACTCCGCCGACGACAGCGACCAGAGCCAGGCCGACTTCGAAGCCGTCTTCCCCTCGCCGCGGCCGAACTCAGTCGCCCCCGGCGAGAAAACCTGCTCGGGGACGGCCGGGGGCGGAGGCGAGCCTCAGTCCGGGGAGCATCAGGCCCCTAAGACCACCCTCCGCCGCAAGCCTCCAGGGCGGACCGCCGACCGAACCCCCACCTTCCGCTTCACCTCCAGCGAACCGGGGTCGCGCTTCGAGTGCAAGCTCGACCGCAAGGGCTTTCGCTCCTGCGCGTCTCCTTTCACCGTCAAGCGCCTGGCGCTCGGAGCCCACCGCTTCCAGGTCCGCGCCGTCGACCGCGAGGGCACCAGGGACCCGACCCCGGCCGCCTACGGGTTCAGGATCATTCGCCCGAAGGGCTAGCGGACCTGGAAGCCATCGCCGGTGATCCTGCCGATGTCGTTGGAGAGGCCGATGAACATCAGCATCAGGACGAGGGCGAAGCCGACCATCGTCGCCCGCTCCATCACCCGCAGCGACACCGGGCGGCCGCGTACCTTCTCGACCAGGCTCCAGAAGATGTGGCCGCCGTCGAGAGGCAGGATCGGCAGCAGGTTGATCAGCCCCAGCGAGAGGCTGACGAGGGCCAGCAGCAGCAGCGACTCCTCCAGGCCCCTCTCGACCACCTGGTGGCCGACGTCGCTGATCCCGACCACGCTCGAGACTTCCTTACGCTGTTCGGATTCGAACAGGTGGGTGAAGACGTGGGCGGTGCCGCTGGCGACTTGCCAGATCGCGTCGCCGGCTTCCCTGGCGGCGCCGCCCGGGCCGACCGCGACGTCACTGGTCCCGTAGGAGAATCCGACCAGAGCCCGCTTCGCCTTCTCGTCATAGCGCGGCAGCACCGCGAACGTCCGCAGCTCGCCGTCCCTCCGGACCTCGATCTTCACCGGGGTTGCCGCGACACAACCGTCGGTCTGCTCCCCCGGGCACTTGTGGGAGGCGACGTCTTCGGCGAACTTCGCCAGCCGCTCTTCCTCGCCCATCCGGGAGTAGCGATTGCCGTCGACCGCGACGATCGTGTCGTCGGGTTGCAGCACCTTGGCGGCGGGCGTGCCCTGGCGGATCTCGGCGACGCGCGGCACGATCTCTTCCTGGCCATAGGCGAGTTTGACGGCGAAGAGGATGAGGAAGGCGAGCACGATGTTCACCGCCGGCCCGGCGGCGACGACCACGATCCGCTTCCAGACCTTCTGTCGGTAGTAGGAGCGGTCGGCGACCTCCGGAGGCACTTTCTCCTCCGGATTCATGCCGGTGATTTTCACGTAGCCGCCGAGTGGGATCGCTTTCACCCCGTACTCGGTCTCGCCGCGCTTGACCGACCAGATCGTCGGCCCGAAGAAGAGGAAGAAGCGCTCGACCCGCATCCCCGTCGCCTTGGCGGCGAAGAAGTGGCCCGCCTCGTGGAGGATGACCAGCAGGCAGAAGCCGACGAAGACCCAGAACCAGCTCATGCGGGCATCAACCCCCGGATCTGCTCTTCGCTGCGCTCGCGTGCCTCGGCGTCGGCGGCGAAGAGGTCGTCGAAGTGGGTCACGGCCTGGGCCGGCATCTCCTCCAGCACCCGCTCGATCACCGCTGGAATGCCGGTGAAGGGAATCCGCTCGGCGAGGAAGGCGGCGACGGCGACCTCGTCGGCGGCGTTCAGCACGCACGGCGCCGTTCCCCCGGCCGCCCCCGCCTCGAGCGCCAGCCGCAGGCAGGCGAAGGTCTCGGGGTCGGGCTCCTCGAAAGTCAGCGAGCCGACCGTGGCGAGGTCGAGCTGCGGCACGTCGACGTCGGCCCGCTCGGGGAAGTGCAGCGCGTAGGAGATCGGCACCCGCATGTCGGGATAGCCGAGGTGCGCCAGCGAGGAGCCGTCGTTGAGGTGGATCAGAGAGTGGATCAGCGACTGCGGGTGGACGACGACGCCGATCCGCTCGTAGCCGACGCCGAAGAGGTGATGCGCCTCGATCGTCTCGAAGCCCTTGTTCATCAGCGTCGCCGAATCGATCGTGATCCTCCCCCCCATCTCCCAGGTCGGATGGGCCAGGGCGTCGGCGACGGTGACGCCAGAGAGGTCGTCCCGGCCGCGGAAGGGGCCGCCCGAGGCGGTCAGCACCAGCCGCTCCACGGTCCCCGGCGCCTCGCCGTTGACCAGCTGGAAAAGCGCGCTGTGCTCGGAATCGACCGGCAGCAGGCGCGCCCCGGTCGCCTCGGCCAGGGCCATCACCAGCTCGCCGCCGAGGACGAGGCTCTCCTTGTTGGCGAGGGCGACGTCGATCCCCTCAGTCAGCGCCACGATCGTCGAGCCGAGGCCGGCGGCGCCGACGATCGCGTTGAGGACGAGGTCGGGCTCGGTCGAGAGGATCAGCTCCCGCACGCCCTCCTCGCCGTCCAGGACCCGCCCGCTCCAGGCGCCGCGGGCGCGCCCGGCGGGGTCGGCGTCGGCGAGTGCGATCACCGGCACGCCGTGCTCGCGCGCCTGCTCGACCGTCGTCTCCCAGCCGCTGCCGGCCGCCAGGCCCACGGCCTGCAGCTCCGGCGAGCGCCCGATCACCTCCAGCGCCTGCGTGCCGATCGACCCGGTCGAGCCGAGTATGAGGACCTTCTTCATGCCTGAAAGAGGATACGGAGGCGGCTACCGCTACCCGCCAAGGCCGCCCAGAAAGGCGAATGGGCTGCGGATATCGTCCTGGATCTCCTTCAGGGTCGCCTCGACGACCACCTCACTGCCCGCCGGCGCCTCGGAGCGGATCCGCTCCGCCAGCGCCCTGGCAGCGTCCTCGTCGTTGGCCCCGACCAGGACGTGGTGCCATCGATGAACCGTCTGAAGTCCCTCGCTGCGGAGACGCTCGGCAAACTCGCCGGCCTCACCCCACGAGGGAAATTGCACCCGCACCTCGTACTGCGGGTACCCCTGCTCCTCGGACTCCTTGCGTTCCGCTTCGATTCGCGTTTGGTGCTCGGCCGCTCGCGCGGCGGCGTCGTCGGGCAGAGGCTCGTCGGCGGCCCGCCACTCGAGAGCGTCGGGGTGCCACCTACGGAAATCGATGTCCACCTCCTCGCCGTCCTCCTGCGCCAGCCGCTCGACCAGCGCCCGCGCCTTCTCGGCCTGCTCGCGATCGCCGGCGTAGAGGAAGATCGTCGTCCCATTCCGCGAGACGATCACCCGGTCCTGGAAGGCTTCGCTCAGATCGTGCTCGAGCTCTTTCGCGTCGAGGCGGTCGTGCAGGGCATCGGCAACGCCATCGGCGCGGAATTTGACCTGCACTCGCCAGTCGTCGTTCATCGCTGACAGCCTGACCTCAGGCGGCTGCAAGTTCCGGCGGTGGGGCGACCTCCCGCTCGGGTTCCTCGTCGGGCACCTGGCGTTCGAACCCAATCAGCAACTCCTCGTCGAGAACACCCAAGATTCGCCTCAGAACTGGGATCGTCGGCATGTGGTCTCCACTCTCGACCTTGGAGATGAAGGAATGAGAGGTCTCCGCCCGTTCGGCCACCTCTCTCTGCGTCAGATCCAGCTCGTAACGCCGTTCGCGGATGTGCGCGGCGATCCAGTTCCGGCTCCTCAGCGCCCGGATCGCCGCGTACTCGTCTCTTGCCTCGCGATAGGCGTCGCTCTGACGGGCTCGACCTTCCGCGGCACTGGGGGCCGATTTACCTCTCGGACTGACGTGGTCGGCGTCGCGTTCTCTCATGGCGCGAAGCTTATCTATTTAGATAAATATGTCAATCGCGGATCCGACGACGCCACGGAGCGTCATGCCCCGCCGCCCGGGGCGGCTTTCGCGGCTTCCTGTTCATTCGCCGTTTGAAGTCGGCCATCCGTGCCTTGGCCAGATCCTTCTCGGCCGGTGGCACTGCCCCGGTCCTCTTCTCGAAAGCGTGCAGCAGGACGATGAGATCGTCGGACCGCTGGTAGAGGATGCGGTAACGAGTATTCGCGAAGCGGACTCTCAGCTCGCGCAGCTCGTCCTCGATCTGCGAGGTGATCGGGAACTCCGGCGGCGGCGCACTCGCCTCCTGTCCGCTCAGGTGCTCCTCGATGTAGGTGTCGATCTTGGCAGCGCGCTTCGGCGACAGCCCGTCGGTGAACTCACGCACCGGTTCCGAGCCATGGTCGTCGCGATAGTAGACAGCCTTGGTCCCTCCCACGGCGGGAGCATTGCAGTCACCGTCGCCGGCGGGTCAGTAGACCACCGCTACCGAGAGGTAATAGCCGATCACGATCGTGAAGAAGACCGCGTCGAGGCGGTCGAGGAGGCCGCCGTGGGGGCCGAAGAGGGTGCCGGTGTCCTTGGTGCCGAGGTCGCGCTTCAGCATCGACTCGAAGAGGTCGCCGACCGGGGCGACGGCGGCGACGGCGGCGCCGATCATCAGCGCGTCCACCCCGGAGAGCCAGTCCTGGTAGAGGCCGGCGAACCAGAAGCCCATGGTGCCGATCACGAAGCCGCCGACGAGCCCCTCGATCGTCTTGTTCGGCGAGAGGTTGGGGGCGATTTTGTGGCTGCCGAACATGCGGCCGGTCGCGTAGGCGGCGGTGTCGGCGACGAAGGTGCCGACGAGGACGTCGATCAGCAGCGCCGCGCCGTGGTCGGGCAGTTCGCGCAGCAGGACCGCGTGGGCCAGCGGGATCCCGATCCACAGCACCCCCAGCAGCGTCACCCCGAGCGAGACCGTGGCCCCCTCCCGGTGGCGCGCGTCGGCGGCGAAGGCGAAGAGCAGCGGGAAGGTGCCTGCGACGACGTAGAGGATGTTGAAGGCGGTGCCGAAGTAGGCGGCGAGGACGAGCGCCGCGACGGCGACGTAGGCGGGGATCAGCAACGGCCGGTAGCGGTCGGCGATGCTTGCGTACTCACGGATGGCGAGGATCCCGATCCCGATCATCGCCGCCGCGAAGATCAGCCCGCCGGCGACCGTGATCGCGATCGCGAAGGCGATCCACGGCAGCGCCACCAGGACCCGCTTCGCCGTCTCGCCGCTGCCGCGGCGGCGTTTGCGCGGCTCGCGCGGCGGCCGCTCCGGCTCCTGCGGCTCGTCCTCGAACATCTCGTCGTCGAAGAGGTCCATCGTCATGCCCGGCTCCCGAAGCGCCGCTGCCGGGTCTCGTACTCGCGCAGGCTGGCTTCCAGCGCCGCGCGGTCGAAGTCCGGCCAGAGCTCGTCGCGGAAGACCAGCTCGGAGTAGGCGCACTGCCAGAGCAGGTAGTTGGAGAGACGCTGCTCGCCACTGGTCCGGATCAGCAGGTCCGGGTCGTGCATCTCCGGCGCGTAGAGCAGTCCGCGGAACTCCTCCTCGGACTCGCCCTGGAACTTGGCTGCTGCATCGAGGATCTCCGCCCGGCCGCCGTAGTTGAAGGCGACGTAGAGGACGATCCGGTCGTTGGCGACGGTTTCCGCTTCGGACCACTGCATCCGCTCGATCAGCGCCGGGTCGAGGCCCTCGCGGCGGCCGATGTAGCGCATCCGCACGCCTTCGTCCTTCAACTCCGGCGTTTCCGAGCCGATCCGCTCCCCCATCATCTCCAGCAGGCCGCGAACCTCTTCCTCGGGCCGGCTCCAGTTCTCGGTCGAGAACGAGTACACGGTCAGCTCCTCGATCCCCAGCTCGGCCGCGTCGCGCAGCCGCGCCTTCAGCGTGTCGGCGCCGGCCCGGTGGCCCTCGACCACCGGCAGATCGCGCTGCCGCGCCCAGCGGCCGTTGCCGTCGGTGATGATCGCTACGTATTTGGGCGCGGTCACGCTGCGGTGGCCGCCTCAGACCTCGAGGATCTCTTCTTCCTTGCCCTTGAGCAAAGCGTCGATCTCGGCGATCGCGGCGTCGGTCTGCTTCTGCAGAGCGTCCTCGCCCCGGCGCTCGTCGTCCTCGCCGGCTTCGCCTTCCTTTTTCAGCTCCCGCAGGTCGCTCATGATGTCGCGGCGGACGTTGCGGATCGCGATCCGGCCCTCCTCGGCGACGCCGTGGACGACCTTGACCATCTCCCGCCGCCGCTCCTCGGTCATCTCCGGGATCTGCAGGCGGATCAGGTTGCCGTCGTTGCTCGGCGTCAGGCCGATGTCGGACTCCTGGATCGCTTTCTCGATCGCCCCCAGGCCGCTCTTGTCGAACGGGGTCACGGTCAGCAGGCGGGCGTCGGAGGCGCTGACGTTGGCCAGCTGCTTCAGCGGCGTCGGGTTGCCGTAGTAGTCGACCATGATCCGGTCGAGCAGGTGCGGCGAGGCGCGCCCGGTGCGGACCGTCGCCAGCTCGCCACGGCTCGAGTCGACCGATTTGGCCATCCGCTCCTTGGCGTCCGCAAGCAGTTCGTCGATCAGCTCCACAGGGTTCCCGTCCTCGTCAGTCGGCGGGGGAACTAGAGACCAGCGTCCCCACTTTTTCGCCGCAAACGATCCTATCTATGTTGCCCTCGTCGCCCATGTTGAAGACGTAGATCGGCAAGTCGTTGTCCATGCAGAGCGAGAGCGCGGTCGAGTCCATCACCTTCAGCCCCCGCTCGATCGCCTCCTTGTGGGTGATCGCGGGGATGAACTTCGCCTCCGGGTTGGTCGCCGGGTCGGAGTCGAAGACCCCCTCCACCCCGTTCTTCGCCATCAGGATCGCCGCCGCGTGGATCTCCAGCGCGCGCAGCGCCGCCGCGGTGTCGGTGGTGAAGAACGGGTTGCCGGTGCCGGCGGCGAAGATCACGATGCGGCCCTTCTCCAGGTGGCGCATCGCCCGGCGGCGGATGTAGGGCTCGGCGACCTCCTGGACTTCGATCGCCGACATAACCCGCGTGTGCTGGTCGAGCCGCTCCAGCGCGTCCTGCAGGGTGAGCGCGTTCAGCACCGTCGCGAGCATCCCCATGTAGTCGCCGGTGGCGCGATCCATCCCGCTCGCCGCCCCGTCGAGGCCGCGGTAGATGTTGCCGGCGCCGACCACGATCGCCACCTCGACGCCGCGCTCGCGGACCGCCGCGACCTGCTTGGCGATCCGGTCGACCTCGGCGCCGTCGGTGCCGAACTCCAGGCTGCCCATCAGGGCCTCGCCGGAGAGCTTCAGCAGGATGCGCCCGAAGCGCGGCTCGGCAGAGTCAGTCACTGCGGCTGACTCTATTCGCCGACGCGGAAATAGGCGAGGCGGGCAACGCGGACGTTCTCGCCCGTTTTCGCCGCCAGCTCCTGGCGCAGCTCCTCGATCGTTTTGCCCTCGTGCTTCTCGGCGTTGACGTGAGTCTGGTCGAGCAGCGCGACTTCGGCCGCCCACTTGTTGAGCTGACCCTCGACGATTTTCTCGACCACGTTGTCGGGCTTGCCTTCTTCGCGCGCCTTCTCTTCGAAGACCCGCTTTTCGGCCTCGCGCTCCTCGGCGGGGATTTCATCGGTGGTGACGTACTGCGGCGCGGTCGCGGCCGCGTGCAGCGCCACCTGGTAGGCGAAGACCTTGAACTCCTCGTTGCGGGCGACGAAGTCGGTCTCGCACTGGACTTCGACCATCGCCCCGACCTTGTCGTTGGCATGGATGTAGGAGGCGATGACACCCTCGTCGGTGCCGCGCCCTTCGCGCTTGGCGGCAGAGGCCTGCCCCTTGACCCGCAGTAGCTCGACCGCGCGCTCGACGTCCCCATCGGCCTCGACCAGCGCCGATTTCGCGTCCATCATCGCCGCCCCGGTCCGATCCCGAAGCGCCTTCACGTCAGCAGCAGTAACGCTCATTTCGACTCCTCAGCTTTCTCCGCAGCAGCGGGCTCGGCACTCTCAGCAGGCGGAGCCGGAGGCTGCTCCTCGGAAGCCTCCTCTTTCACCTCGGCAACCGAAGCCTCTCCGGCAACCGTCGGAGCCTCGGCGGTTTTCTCAGCTGCCTCTGCCTGCGCGGCCTGAGGCGCCTGAGCCTGCTGCTGTTGCTGTTTTTTAGGCGGCTGCCCCTGAACCTGCTGCGCTTTCTGCTGCGCCGCAGCCGTGGCCTGCGCCGCTTTCTCGGCTTCCTCGGCCGCTTTTTTGGCCTCCAGCGCTTCGACGCGGGCTTTCTCTTCCTCCTCGCGCTTCTTCCGCTCTTCCTCCTCGCGTTTGCGCCGCTCCATCTCTTCGGCGATCCGCTTCTCCTCCTGCACGCGCCAGGAGCTGGAACCCTCCTCGACGGCGCCGCCGATCGTGCCGATGACCAGCTGGCAGGAGCGGATCGCGTCGTCGTTGCCGGGGATCACGTAGTCGACCGGCGTCGGGTCGCAGTTGGTGTCGACCAGGCCGATGATCGGGATCCGCAGGCGCGCCGCCTCGTTGACCGCGATCTCCTCGGTTTTCAGGTCGGCGACGAAGACCGCGTCGGGCAGCCGGTCCATGTCGCGGACGCCGCCGAGGTTGAACTCGAGCTTGGCGAGTTCGGCCTCCATCCCCATCCGCTCCTTGGTCGGCAGGAGGTCGAGTTTGCCCTCCTCTTTCCAGCCGTTGAGCTCGTGCAGGCGGGCGATCCGGCCCGACATCGTGTTGAAGTTGGTCAGCAGGCCGCCGAGCCAGCGTTTGTTGACGTAGGGCATCTTGCAGCGTTCGGCCCATTCCTGGACCGTGTCGCGGGCCTGCTTCTTGGTGCCGACGAAGAGCACCGTGCCGCCGCCGGTGGCGAGCTCGCCGGCGAATTTGCGCGCGTTCTCCAGCAGCGCCTCGGTCTGCAGCAGGTCGATGATGTGGATCCCGTCCAGCTCGCCGAAGATGAAGCGGCGCATGTTCGGGTTCCAGCGGCGGGTCTGATGGCCGAAGTGGACTCCGGCCTCGAGCAGCTCTTTGAGTTCTGCCTGGGGCATTGCTTTGTTCTCCTTAAATTGGGGCGAAGCTCCCCGCTCCGCTTACCGGGACCTGGTTGGTGGCCAGGCAGGATCCGGGCTCGCACTGAGCGGGGGTTGGTTTGGACCGTCGATTGTAGAGCGGGCGCCTACTCGGCGTGGGCCGCCTCCAGCGCCACCGCCAGGTCCTCCGGCAGGGGCGAGGTGAAGCTCAGCCGCTCGCCGCCGTGCGGGTGCTGGAAGGAGAGGCGGTGGGCGTGGAGGAACTGGCGCCGGAGGCCGTAGCGGTCGGCGCCCCCGTAGGTGGTGTCGCCGGTCAGCGGGTGGCCGATGGCGGCGAAGTGGGCGCGGATCTGGTGGGTGCGGCCGGTCTCCAGCCGTGCCTCCAGGTAGGTCTCCCGGGGCAGCAGCTCGAGCACGGTGAAGTGGGTCCGCGCCTGCCGGGAGGCGGCTCCGGAGACCGCCATCCGGTGGCGCTGGCGCGCGGCGCGGCCGATCGGCGCGTCGATCGTGCCGGTCCGCGAGGCGAGCCGGCCGCCGGCCAGGGCCAGGTAGACCCGCTCGACCTCGCGCTCGCGGACCCGCTCCTGCAGCGCCGCGTGGGTCGCGTCGTCGCGGGCGACGACCAGCAGGCCGCTGGTTCCTTTGTCGAGGCGGTGGACGATCCCCGGCCGCTCCGGGTCGCCGCCGCCACCGAGGATCTCGGCCAGCTCGTCGACCAGGGTCGGCCCGGTGTGGGACGGGGCCGGGTGGACGACCAGCCCGGCCGGCTTGTCGACCACCGCCAGCCACTCGTCGAGGTGGACGATCCGCAGCTCCGGCTCAGCCACTCCCGGCTCCGTCCTCGGCGTCGCGCAGGTAGATCAGGACCATCAGCACGACCCCGGCGGTGATCGCGACGTCGGCGAGGTTGAACGGCGGCCAGGAGCCGACGGCGAGGTAGTCGGTGACCTCGCCGGCGGCGAGACGGTCGATCAGGTTGCCGAGCGCGCCGCCGGCGAGCAGGCCCGCCGCGACCCACATCCCCCGCCGCTCGGGGTCGCGGCCGAAGATGAAGGCGATCACCCCCAGGGCCACCGCCGTCGTCAGGACCAGACCGATCCCGGCGCCCCCGGCCAGCCCGAAGGCGACGCCGCGGTTGTGGGCGAGGGTGAGGCCGAGCGGCCCGAGCACGCCGACTTCCTCGCCGACGAAGAGGTGCGCCTCGACAGCCGCCTTGATCGCCTGGTCGGCGGCGACGATCGCGCCGCAGAGGATCGCGGCCAGGCCCCAGGCGCGGGCGGAGGCGCTCACCCGGCGATCAGGTTGACGACGACCCTCTGGGCGACGAAGAGGAGCAGCAGCCCGATCATCGGGCTGAGGTCGAGCCCGAAGCCGCCGCCCCCGCCGATCGGCGGGATCAGGCGGCGAAAGAAGTTGAGGTAGGGATCGGTGACCTCCTGGGCGAAGTCGAGCACCGCGCGCAGGTAGCGGTTGTAGGGCATGCGCGGCACGAAGGAGGCGACGATGCGGATGAAGATCAGGATCACGTAGACGACGAAGAGGGCGCTGACGTAATCGGCGAGATCGCCGCGGGTGAGCGCCAGCGCCATCAGCGCATCCTCTCCAGCGAGGCCTCGACCGCCGCCGCGAAGGCCCGGCGGGCACCCTCGCGGTCGAGCGCTTCGAGGCCGGCCTCGGTGGCGCCGCCTGGAGAGGCGACGGCCTTGGAGATTTCGGCGGGATCGCGGTGGCGAAGCAGTTCGGCGGTCCCAAGCGCGGTGTCCGCGACCAGCTCCCGCGCCAGGTCAGGGTCGAGGCCGTCCTTCACGCCGGCGGCGGCGATCGCCTCGGCGGCAAGGGCGAAGTAGGCCGGCGAGCAGCCCATCACCGCGGTCGCCGCGTCGAAGTCATCCTCGGCGATCTCGACCATCCGCCCGAGCACGGCGAGCTTGCCCCAGCTCCAGTCGCTCGCCGACCCCGCCGCGCAGAGGACCCCCTTGCGGAGTTCGACGCCGACGTTCGGCATCACCCGCAGGACGTGTTCGGCGGCGGGGAACGCCGCCCGCAGCTGCTCCAGGGTGGTGATCGCGAGCACCGAGACCACCTCTTTCGCCTCGCCCAGTTCCGGCGCCACGTCGGCGAGCCGGTTCGGCTTCACCGCCAGCACCACGAGGTCGGCGCGCTTGGCGATCTCCTCGTTCGAGACGGCCTCTCCTCGCATCCTTCTGGCCAGCTCCTGCGCCCGGCCGGAGCCGCTGTCGGAGAAGAGCACCTGCTCGAACTCACCGACCCAGCCGCGCGCCATCGCCGCGGCCATACTGCCGGACCCCACAAAGCCAACGATCATGGCCCGGGAGACTACCCCGGGCCATGATCGCGGCGGGTTACCCGCCCAGCGTCTCGAACAGGTCGGTGTGGTCGTTGGTCCCGAGCACGTCGAGACCGCCCGGGCCGGAGGCCCAGACCGGGACGACCGCGCCGGTGTGCTGCTGGCTCGGAGGCGCGGCCACCGGAGCCACGCCCGGGCCGCCGTAGCCGGCGGTGCCGTAGGTGAGGCTCAGCGTCTGCCCGTCTTTGGTCAGCAGGTTCGTCGAGTAGCCGGTCGGCATGCCGCTGCCACTGGCGTCCTCGGCGACGATCTGGCTGGTGTGGGAGTGGTCGGCGGTGACCACCACCAGCGTGTCCGGGTGGCTCCGCTGGTAATCGAGCGCCACCCCGATCGCCTGGTCGAAGGCGACCGTCTCGCCGATCTGGCCGCAGGCGTTGGTCGCGTGGTCCTGCTTGTCGATCGAGGCTCCCTCGACCTGGAGGAAGAACCCCTTGCTGTGGCCTTTGCCGGTGTCGAGCAGGTCGATCGCCTTCTGCGTCATCGCCGCCAGGCTCGGCTCGTTTGCCGGGCGCTGGCCTTCGGTGCACGGAGCCGGCGCGTTGCCCTTGCCGGCCGCGGCCGCCGGGCCGATCCATTCGAGCGACATGTTGCCCGGGTTGAACAGGCCGAGGACCGGTTTGGCGCTGCTCGCACCGGCCAGGCCCGTCGCGTCGGTGACGTACTGGTAGCCCTTTGCCTGGGCCGATTCGACGACGGTCTTGCCCGCGTCGGGGCCGCTGCCGATCGTCGCCGTGAAGCGGTTGCGACCGCCTCCGAGGAGCACGTCGACCTTGTGGTCGACCTCCTGCTCGGCGATCGAGCCGAGTCCGCCGGCGCCCTTGGTCTCCGTCGGGCAGGCGGCCATGTTGGCCGGTCCCTGGCAGCCGCGCAGGGAGATGTGCGAGGCGAGCACGGCCGGGGTCGCGTCGGTGATCTCCGCGGTGGAGACGTCGCCGACCTTCATGCCGCGTTTCTGGGCCAGCTCGAGGACCGTGGTCAGGTTCGGGCCGGGAACGTTTTCAGCGCTGCTCGGGCCCTGCGAGATCCGCTCGTCGATCGTTTTGTGGCCGGTCGCCCAAGCGGTCCCGGTCGAGGCCGAGTCGGGGTCGTAGTCAGGCAGGTAGGGAGCGCTCGCTCCCGGCTTGACGGCCCAGGTCGTGTCGAACCCGGTGAACGGCATCCGGTCGACGTTGAGCGGGTTGTGCACGCCGAGGTAGTAACGCGCGGCGGTGATCTCCTGGGTGCCCATGCCGTCGCCGAGCAGGAAGATCACGTTCTTCGGATCGCGGTCGTGCAGGGCCGCGACGACCGCCCTCTCCTGGCTGTCGCGATGGCTGAACCAGAACCCGCCATGCGCAAAGGCCGTGGCGGCGCCGACCGCCGTCAGGACCAGGGCCACGGCGAGCAACGTCGAAAGACGCTTGCCTTTCATCTATTCCCCTTTTCTTGGGTTGGTTTCGAGTCGTTGTGGAACGACCGCAACCTAAGAACGGGGAATCGGCAGCCCGTGAAGAAAGTGGGGCTACTTAGTGTCGATCTGGTGAACGCCTAAGACTGGTTGAAGAAGCCCTTGTCGATCAGCCTCGCCTTTTCCTCGGCGGAGACGTCGACGTTGCGCGGCGTCAGCAGGAACATCTTCTCGGCGATCCGCTGCATGCCGCCGTCGAGGGCGTAGGTGAGCCCGGAGCAGAAGTCGATCATCCGCTTCGAGAGCTCATGATCGGCGGTCTGCAGGTTGAGGATCACCGGCACCTGGCGTTTGAACTGGTCGGCGACCTGCTGGGCGTCGTTGAAGTTGCGCGGGATGACGAGGTGAACCTGGAGGTCCCCCCCGTCGCCGCCGTTGTCGACCGGGCGCAGGGTGCGGGTCCGGCTGGCGGCGATCGGCTCGTCGTCGGCGAAGATGTCGTCGATCTCGTCGCGCCGGGGCCGGCGCGAGGTCGGCAGGCGGCGAACCGAAGAACCGCCCTCGCCGCGCTCGCGGCGACCTTCGAAGACTTCCTCGGTCCCGGTCTCGGGATCGAAGTCTTCCTCGTACTCGGGGCCGTAGTCGTGGTCCTCGGCCAAGCCGAAGTAGACGAGCGCGCGATGCCAAGTGTCTTTGAGAGCCATATCTGCAGCGTGATTCGGCCTTGAGGGGCCGACTCCTTTACAGATTATTCCCAGATTTCGCCGGAAATCACCCGAACAGCCCGCGGCCCAGCCGAATGATGGTGGCCCCCTCCTCGACCGCGACCCGCCAATCCTGCGAGGTGCCCATCGATAGCCGGCGCAACCCGTTGGCCGCCGCCAGCTCGGCGAGACGGGCGAAATAGGGCCGGGAGTGCTCCGGATCGGGGCTGAACGGCGGCATCGCCATCAGGCCGGCGACGGTCACCGGGCAACGCTCGACGAAGGCCGGCAGCTCGCCGGGGTCCACCCCGCCCTTGCCCTCCTCGCCGGAGACGTTGACCTCGACCAGGACCTCCGTCTCGGGCGGGGCGTGCTTGCCGAGCTGGTCGAGGACCGAGTCGGTGGCGACCGAGTGGATCAGCCGGCAGAGCGGCAGGACCTGCTTGACCTTGCGGCTCTGCAGGTTGCCGATGAAGTCCCAGCTGAAAGCATCGCCCCAGCGCTCGTGCTTGGCGGCGAGGTCCTGCTGGCGGTTCTCCCCGACCAGCTCCACCCCGGCCTCGGCCAGCTTGCCCATCTCCTCGAGCGGCACGTACTTGGTCGCGACGAGGAGCTCGACCTCCGGGCCGGCGACCGCCCGCGCCTCCTCCAGCCTGGCCGCGACCCTGGCGGCGTCGATGTCGTGGATCAACTCGGCCATCAGCCCGCCTCGATCCAGGCGATGCCGCCCTGGCGGCCGGTGCGCCCCTCGTCGCGGCGGTGGGAGAAGAACAGCTCCGTCTCGCAACTGGTGCAGAGCCCGGCGGACTCGATTTGCTCGACACCGGCCGCGGCGAGCTGCCGGCGTGCCACCTCCGGCAGATCCAGCATCCTCCCCGTGGCGACGCCGTCGCCGAGGTCCGCGAAGGCGTCCAGCACCTCCTCGCCGACCTCGTAGCAGCAGGGACCGATCCCAGGGCCGATTGCCGCCGAGGTCGCTTCCACCGCCTCGGCGCCGGCCGCGAGGATCCCGCCGGCAAGTCCGCGCCAGCCCGCGTGGAGCATCGCCACCCCTTTGGGACCGGCAACCGCAACCGGCAGGCAGTCGGCCGTGAAGACCAGCGCCGCGAGGCCGGGCCCGCGCACGACGTGCCCGTCAGCCTCGACCGGGCCATCCGCAGGATGCTCGATCAGGCGGGTTCCGTGGACTTGACGGGCGAAGACGACCTGCTCGGGCTCGAAGCCGAGAACGGCAGCGAGGCGACGGCGATTCTCCTCGACCGCCTCCTGCGCGTCCTCGGTCAGCAGCCCGAGGTTGAGGCTGTCGAAGGGCGGCTTGCTGACCCCGCCGAGGCGGGTCGAGAAGGCGACCCTCGCTCCGCCGAGATCGGCCTCCAGCCAGCGGACGCCGGACTCTTCACGCCACTCCACGTGCCGCCTCCAGCGCCGCGGCGAGCTCCTGCTCGCGCCCCGAGACCTCGCCTTCCAGGCGCTTGCTCTTGGCCGCCCGCAGGCCGCGCCCGATCGCCGGCCCCTGCGGCACCCCGGCGGCGATCAGGTCGGCCCCGTCGATCTCCAGCTCGACCTTGCTCCAGACGGTCAGGTAGCGGTCCAGCCAGCTCGCCCCCAGCGCCCGGCCGAGGATCAACTCGACCGGGTCGCGCCGCTCGGCCACCTCGACGGCCTCGCCGGCCCGGGGCGTCGGCATCGAGGCCAGCACCCGCTCCGCCCCCTCCGGCCCCAGCGCCGCCGCGATCAGCGCCTGCTCGCGCGAGACGAGGCCGGCCCACTCCGGCTGCTTCAGCAGCTCCTCCACCGCCCGCATCAGCTCGGCACCGCCCTCCCGGAGGTCGATCAGGCCCCAGCCGGCGAGCAGGCCGAGGCCGACGCGACCGTTCGGTTCGGCCGCGAGGCGCTCCAGCTCGGCCCGGCGGCGGTCGGCGGAGACGGTCGCCAGGTCTGCCCGGCGCAGCAGCTCGTAGGTCCCGGGCTCGAGCGCGAAGCCGAACCGCGACCCGTAGCGCGCGGCGCGGATCGCCCGCGTCGGATCGTCCTCGAACGAGCGCTCGTGCAGGACCCGCAGCAGGCTCGCCTCGAGGTCGCCGCGGCCGCCGAAGGGGTCGATCAAGCGCGACTCGCCGGCCAGCGGGATCGCCAGGGCGTTGATCGTGAAGTCGCGACGGCCGAGGTCGGCCTCGATGCTCGCGGCGGGAGCGACCTCGGGCAGTGCACCGGGCTGGGCGTAGGTCTCGGTCCGGGCGGTTGCGATGTCGACCTCGTGGCCCCCGACCTCGACCTTGACCGTCCCGAACCGCTCGTGCTCCGCCGCGGCACCGCCCAGCCGCTCGGCGAGCGCCGCGGCGTCGCCCTCGACGACCAGGTCGACGTCGGCGCGCGGGTGGCCGAGCAGCATGTCCCGCACCGCACCGCCGACGAGGTAGACCGGCTCCTGAGCCGCTTCGCGGACGGCCTCCAGCTCAGGGTGGGCATGGTGCAGCGCTGCCGCCAGGTCGGTCATGGACCGCCTACGATGACCGCTCTCGCGGATGGCCGGCAACTACGGAACCCAGGGGGATGCGCAGGCGCGGGCGGCCGAGCGAGCCCGTCGCAGAGCGCAGGAGCGGCGGCGCCTGCGCCGGCAGCGGTTGCTGGCCGCCGGCTCTCTCGTCCTCGTGGTCGGCCTCGCCGCGGGGGCGACCGTCGCCCTCCGCGGGGGCGAGACCGTGGCAGTCGCCTCGCACCGCAAGGAAGGCTGGCGCGCCCACACCGGCCCGGTCCCGATCCTCGAGTACCACGTGCTCGGCCGGCCGCGGACCAAAGTCGCCTACCCGGAGCTCTACGCGCCCCGGGCCGCCTTCCGCCGGCAGATGGCCTGGCTGGCGCGGCGGGGATACGAGGCGGTGACCCTGGAAGAGGTCGAGGACGCCTGGTACCGCGGCGGGACCATGCCCGAGAAGCCGGTAGTGATCTCTTTCGACGACGGCTACCGGCCCCAGTACACCTTCGCCCTGCCGCAGCTGAAGAAGCGCGGCTGGCCCGGGGTCCTCAACCTCAAGGCCGAAGGCTCGGACCTCTACCGCAGCAACGTCGAAGCGATGCTCGGCGCCGGCTGGGAGCTCGCCGCCCACACGATCGACCACTCCGACCTGACGATGCTCGACCCGGCCTCGCTGCGGCGCGAAGTAGCCGGCTCGCGCCGGATCCTGCAGCGCGAATACGGCGTTCCGGTGGCCAACTTCTGCTACCCGGCGGGGCGCTTCGACCCCAAGGTGGTCGCCGCGGTCGAAGCGGCCGGCTACGCCGGGGCGACGACCGAGATCCCCGGCTTCGCGACCAGGGAACGTCCCTTCGAACTGGCGCGGATCGAGGTGCTCGGCAGTTGGAGCGTCGCCGACCTGGCGGCGGCCCTGCGCGCCGGGGCCGCCAAGACGAGTTAGAGCCGGACGGCGATCCCGTCGGCCGCCATCCGCTCCTTCGCCTCGCGGACGCTGTGGTGGCCGTAGTGGAAGATCGAGGCGCAGAGCACAGCATCTGCCCCACCGCCCGTGATCGCCTCGCTGAGGTGCGAGAGCTCGCCGGCGCCGCCGGAGGCGATCACCGGAACGCTGACCGCCTCGGCCACCGCACGGGTCAGCTCGAGGTCGTAGCCGTCGTTGGTGCCGTCGCGGTCCATGCTGGTCAGCAGCACCTCCCCCGCCCCGCGCTCGACAGCCTCCGCGGCCCAGCCGACGGCGTCGCGGCCCTCGACCCGCTTGCGGCCTCCGTTGACGTAAACGCCCCAACCGTCCTCCTCGCGCTTGGCGTCGATCGCGATCACCACGCACTGGGCGCCGAAGTGGTCGCTCAGCTCGGTCAGCAGCTCCGGCCGAGCGAGCGCCGCCGAGTTGACCGAGACCTTGTCGGCGCCCGCGTCGAGCACGGCTTGCGCATCCTCCACGGAACGGATCCCGCCGCCGATCGTGAACGGGATGAAGACGTTGTCGGCGGTCCGCCGCGCCAGCTCGACGATGGTCTCCCGCTGCTCGTGGGAGGCGGTGATGTCGAGGAAGACCAGCTCGTCGGCGCCCTCGGCGTCGTAGCGCTCGGCCAGCTCCACCGGGTCGCCGGCGTCGCGCAGGCCGACGAAGTTGGTGCCCTTGACGACGCGGCCGGCGTTTACGTCCAGGCAGGGGATTACGCGCTTTAGGGACATGGGCTTAGCGTAGAGGGGCGTTGCTGGGAGGCCGTCGGTGGGGGTCCCTGGGAGCACCTCCGCCGAGTGGATCGGGGTTGGGCTGACGCCTCGGAGGCTTTTGGCTCGGCTCCATGCTGAGTACCCAGGGACCCCCACCGACGGCCTCCTATCGCAGCGCTGCAATGCCTTCGGTGACGGTGAAGCTGCGCTCGTAGAGGGCTCGGCCGACTATGGCTCCTTCGAGGTTCGGAGTGGCGCGACCGAGCACTGCCAAGCTCTCGAGGTCTTCAAGGTCGCCGACGCCCCCGGAGGCGATCACCGCAGCCGAGGTGCTGGTCGCGATCCGGCTCAGCTCGCTCACCGCGGGGCCTTCCATGGTCCCGTCGACATCGATCTCGGTGCAGAGAAATCGAGCCACGCCCCTCCCGCCCAGCTCTTTCACAGTCTCCTCCACGTCCCTCTCCGTTGCCTCGGTCCATCCACTTAGAGAGACCTTCCCTCCGCGGGCATCCACCGAGACCACGACGCGCTCGCCATGTTCGGCCACGACCCTGTCCAGGAACTCTGGGTCGCGCAGGGCCGCGGTGCCGATGACCACGCGCGTTGCCCCGGCATCCAGCACCGCCGCGACCGATTTCGCTTCTCGCAGGCCGCCGCCTACCTGGAAGGGGCATTCCACTGCCGCCGCGATCCGGCGTACTGCATCCAGATTTTGGGGCGAACCTGCCTTTGCACCATCGAGGTCAACCACGTGCAGGAACTCGGCTCCTTCTCCTGCCCAACGTGCCGCCGCATCCACTGGGTCGGCGTCGTAGACCGTCTCGTGGGCATAGTCGCCCTGCAGTAGGCGCACCGCTTGGCCGCCGCGGATGTCGATCGCCGGGTAGAGGATCACGCGCTTTAGACAGCCGCAGGTGTCTTGGCGCAGATGCCGGCGAAGTTGGCGAGCAGGCGCAGCCCGGCGGTGCTCGACTTCTCGGGGTGAAACTGGACGCCGTAGACGTTCTCGCGCTGGGCGGCGCAGGCGAAGCGGCTGCCGTACTCGGCGCTGCCGAGCAGGTCCTCGGCGCTGGGGCGCGGCGCGAAGGAGTGGACGAAGTAGAACGGCGTCCCCGAGGGCAGGCCCTCAGTCAGGCGCGAGTCGCGCTCCCAGCGGACCGGCGACCAGCCGATGTGCGGGACCTTGAGGCCGTCGGCCTCGAGCTCGACCACGGGGCCCTCCAGCAGGCCGAGCCCGCCCGAGCCGCCGAACTCGGTGGTCGAGTCGAAGAGCAGCTGCAGGCCGAGGCAGATGCCGAGGATCGGCACGCCGGCCGCTCGCCGCTCGGCGATCAGCTCCTCGAGGCCGAACTCGCGGATCCGCTCCATCGCCCGCGGCATCGCGCCGACTCCCGGCAGGATCACGCCGTCGGCGGCTTGGACCTCTACCGGGTCGCGGGTAATCGAGGCGGTGACGCCGACGTGCTCGAGCGCCTTCTCGGCCGAGCGCAGGTTCCCCATCCCGTAGTCGAGGATCGCGATCCGGGCGCTCATTCGCTCAGCGTCCCCTTGGTCGAGGGCACGCCGTTCTCCTCGGGGTCGATCGAGATCGCAACCCGCAGGGCGCGGGCGAAGGACTTGAACGCCGCCTCGATCATGTGGTGGGCGTTGGTCCCGGAGCGGACCGAGATGTGCAGGGTCAGCTTGGCGCTGTTGGCGACGGCGCGGAAGAACTCCTCGGCCAGCTCGCTGTCGAAGCCGGCGATCGAGAC
>DATIOC010000020.1:0-13558 GCA_035473555.1 Solirubrobacterales bacterium | reverse complement strand
ACAAGGTCAAGGACGCGACCATGCGCGAGCTGCATGGCCAGGTGAAGGACGCCCTTAAGGACTTCGAGCGCTGGTCGATCCGCCACGTGCGCCGCGAGTACAACGCCGAGGCCGACCGCCTCGTCAACGAGGCCCTCGATGGCTGAGCCGATCGATCCCGGCGTCGACATCGGCCACGTCCACCTCAAGGTGGCCGACGTCGATCGCGCCCTCGACTTCTACGTCGGCATCCTCGGCTTGGAGCTGATGCAGCGCTGGGGCGCCGACGCGGCCTTCATCTCCGCCGGCGGCTACCACCACCACATCGGCCTCAACTCCTGGTCCTCGAAAGGCGGCTCACCGCCGCCGCCGGGGACCACCGGCCTCTTCCACACCGCGATCCGCTACCCGACCCGCCGCGCCCTTGCCGACGCGCTGCGGCGGGTGAGCGAGGCGGGCTGGCCGCTGGAGGGCGCCTCCGACCACGGCGTCAGCGAGGCGCTCTACCTCTCCGACCCCGACCGCAACGGCGTCGAGCTCTACTGGGACCGGCCGCGCGAGGAGTGGCCGCGCCCGGCCGATGGCAAGGGCGTCGAAATGGGCACCAAGCCGCTCGACCTCGACAACCTGATTTCAGAGCTGCGCTAGGCGCCGACGGGCGCCCGAGCCGACGCGAAGGCAGGGAGGAGCAACAGGGCAGCCGTGGCCAGGGAGTAAACGACGGCGCCGTACCTAGTGCTCTTCACGCTCCTCCTGCCTTGCGTCGGTGGGGGATGGATCTGTGGGTAACTACTGGGGGAACTATCCTTGGGAACAGCCCATGGGGTACCCAATAATTGGTACCACAAACGGCCAGTATTTGCCACCCTTTGTCACCCGGAGATTGCGCGGGAAAAGAAAAGCCCCGCCGGAGCGGGGCTTTTCCAGGGTCTGGGTCAAGTCGCCGACGGCGCCGGCGACCGCCCTCCTACTTCTGTGCCTTTTTCGTTTTGGCCTGACCCGACGGCTTCGGGCCGCTGGAGACGACCAGCTTGACCTTGCTGCCCGCCCGCAGGACCTTGCCGCGGCTCTTGCTTCCGCGGATCACCTTGCCCTCGGGCTTGCCGCTGAAGCGGTGGCTCACCTTGCCCGGTTTGCAGTTCGCCTTCCGGAGGGCCTTCTTGGCTGCTTTGAGCTTGCGCGTCTTGAGTTTCGGGACCACGCACTGTTTCGAGACGACCTGCGCGCTGTCGTTCCCGGCGTTGGTCTCGACCGCCTGGCTGGAGAGGGTCACGGTGTTGGTCACTTTCCGCAACGGCGCCTTCAGCTTGATCGTCAGGTCGGCGCTCGCCCCGCTCCGCAGGAGACCGATGTCGCAGGTGAGCACGGTGGTCCCGCCGCAGGTTCCCAGCGACGTCACCGCAGAGACCAGCTTCGTGCGGGCCGCCAGCGGATTCGAGAGCACGATTCCGCTCGCTCGTTCCGGTCCGTTGTTGGCGACGTGGATCGAGTAGGTGATCAGCCCGCCTTTGCCGATGCGCGCAGCCATCGTTGGCGCGAGGTCGGTCTGGTTGCGTTCGGTGTAGCGGGTGAATCCGGTGCCTTCCTCGCCCTGGATCATGTACACGCCTTCGAGGCCGGGCAGGGCAAGGTAGGCCATGCCGCCATCGTCGACTTCGAACGGCAGCGTGCCGGTCGTCCACGAGCCGGCTTCGATGTCGAACCGGTAGAGGGTTTTCCCTCCGTAGGGCCCGTAGGTGATGTAGGTGTTCGTCACCGGGTCGAACGCACTGCCGAGGAGCGGGCCTTCTTCGTCCACTTCCGGGGGATAGGGAAGTTCCTGCCAGCTGTTTCCGGCGATGTCGTAGACGGCGAAGCCGGTGCAGCCGTCGCCCTGGTGACCGTAGATTTTGCCGCCGACCACCTGCAGGCCACCCCACTTCTCGAAGCCTTCGCCGCAATCGGCCGGGGCGAACTCCGGCGCATCCGCGAGCGTCGTGGGGATCTGCGTCACCGGGTTATAGGCGACGAATTCGCGGTTCACCACCAAGTAGAGCCGCCCGTTTCCGGCCACGATGTTCCCCGTGCCTTCGGCGAGCGGGTTGTCGATCGTGGTCCAGCTGTTGGAGGCGATGTCGTAGACGGCGATTTCGGTTGCGTTCCCGGTGTAGACGACGTAGATCTTGCCGTTGAGGAACGCTGCGCCGCCATTGTTGCCGCTGTCGATCGGCGCCGGTGGGAGTTCGGTCCAAGCGTTGGTGCGGGGGTCGTAGCGGAAGAATTTCGTGCCGCTTTGTTCCTGCGCGTACATCAAGCCGGACCCCGGGTCGGCGGTGAACGCCGTGAGTTCCACCGTACTCGGCGCCAGGGCCTGGAACGATTCGACCCTCGCCTGCGCGCTGGGAGCGAACGCTGCGACCGCTAGGAGCCCCAGCAGAGCCACGACGGCGATCGTCGCCAGTCCAGCCCTGCGGTGCGAATTACCTTCGAGAGACACTGCCAATTTCAGATCCTCCTGATTAGACGCCGGACGAGAAGTCGGCGGGACTATAGGTTCGGCAGGGGCGGAATCACGGATCTAGCGGGGATTTGGACGCAAGAACGACCCGTTGGAGCGGCCCCTCCGACCGCGGGCGACCATATTGTGGCCGGCCCTTGTACGACGTCTCTCAGCACCCGACCGGCGGCGCGGCGCGTGCCCGCTCGCTCCCGGAATGGCCCGACGCCCGCCCGCTTCGCTCGTGGCAGGAGGAGGCGACCGCGGCCGTGCGGGCGCACTCGGACGCCAGCTTCCTCGCCTCGGCGACGCCGGCGGCCGGCAAGACGACCTTCGGCCTCCACATCGCCCACCGGATGCTGAGCGCCGGGTTCGTCTCGCGGGTCGTCGTCGCCGGCCCGACGACGCATATCTGCCGCCAGTGGGCAGCCGACGCGGGCCGCTACGGGATCGACCTCGAGCCGAACCGGCCCAACGCGGACGGGCCGGAGTCGACCGACTTCCACGGCGTCGCCGTCACCTACCAGACGATCGCCGCCGGGCCGGACACGCACCGGCAGGCCGCCGGTCGCCGGCCGACCCTGCTGATCGCCGACGAGCCCCACCACATGGGCGACCAGGCCGCCTGGGGCCTGCAGGCCCGTAAGGCCTTCGACGGCGCCCGCTTCCGGCTGCTTCTCTCCGGCACGCCCTTCCGCTCCGACAACTCGGCGATTCCCTGGGTCAGCTACGACGAGGACGGCGTCAGCCGGGCCGATTACGTCTACGGCTATCCGCAGGCCCTGGTTGACCGGGTCTGCCGCCCGATCACCTTCCTGCCCTATGACGGCGAGATGGAGTGGCTTTCGGACGGCCGGCTGCGAAGCGCCGACTTCGACCTCGTCCTGCCGGCGGCGGAGTCGGCCCGGCGCCTGCGGACGGCGCTCAACCCGGAGGGGGAGTGGATGGGGGAGGTGCTCCGCGACGGCGATGCGAGGCTGAGCGAGGTGCGCGCCGACGGCCACCCCGACGCGGGCGGCCTGGTCATCGCCTCCGACCAGGATCACGCCCGGGCGATCGCGGCGCGGCTCGAGTCGGTCGCGGGGGAGCGTCCCGAGCTTGTGATGAGCGACGAGCCCGGCGCCAGCAAGCGCATCGCCGAGTTCGCCTCCTCCGACCGGCGCTGGCTGGTCTCGGTCCTGATGGTCTCCGAGGGCGTCGACATCCCCCGCCTGCGGGTGGGGGTCTACGCGACCGCAGCCCGGACCGAGCTCTTCTTCCGCCAGGTGGTCGGCCGCTTCATCCGCACCACCCCGCAACCGCGCCGCCAGATGAGCTACTTGCTGATGCCGGCCGACCCGCGCCTCAAGGCCCTGGCCCGCGAGATCGAGCTCGAGCGCCGCCACGCCCTCGACCTCTCGCCGACCGGCGAGGAGGAAGAGGAGATCGAGGAGCCCGAGGCGGAGCGGCGCAAACCGGGCGAAGCCTTCGCCGCCCTCAGCTCGGGCGACGCCGAGCTCGACGAGGCGATCATGAGCGAAACCACGCTCCAGCTCTTCCCGACCGACGACCCCAAGCCGGCGACGAAGACCCTCGCCAAACCCAAAGCCGCGCCGCAGAACACCGAGCCCGAACGGGAGTCGGCCTACGCCACCCGGGAGCGCCTCCGCGCCGAGCGCAGCCGCCTGGTAGGCGACGTAGCCCGCCGCACCAAGAAGTCACACCGAGAGGTCCAGGCCCGCATCAACCGCGCCACCCGCACCCCCTCGGTCTCGAGCGCCACCATCGACCAGCTCGAACGCGGCAATGAGATGCTCCGCCGCGAGCTCTGGCGCTGAGCAAAAACCCGCCCGCGGGTCAGGGGGAACCGACTATGGTCGGTATCCCAGGACACAGTGAGGAGGAAGTCGTCATGTATGTAAGAGCCGTCAGGTTCACCGACGTTTCTGCCGAGCGGATGCAAGAGCTTCTTGCCCGCATAGAGGAGTCCGACGGGCCACCGCCCGGCGTGTCCGCCAAGGGTCTCAAGATCCTGTTCGACGACTCACAGGGAACGGCGTTGGTCCTTCAGACGTTCGACAGCGCCGAGGACATGGAGGCCGGAGCCAAGGTGTTCAGCGCAATGGATCCCTCGGAGACGCCCGGCACGCGCGCATCGGTCGACATGTGCGAGGTGAAGCTCGAGCGAACGCTCACCTGAAACGTTTGCGCGAAGCGGCTTAGGCCCGAAAAGCGCGGCCAGGAGCAGGCACTGTGCCATGGAGCAGCTCTTGGGGCCGCCTAGAGCCAAATGCTGGAATTTGCAGACATCGGATTCGGCTGAGTAGGCACGAATCGGCTGGATTTGGGCAGTCAGATTGCCTCGCTGTCCAATGATTCTCGGCGAGCGTCGTAAACTTCTCGCATGGCAGCGCCCCGTGAGTTTGAGGTTGTGCTGATGCCCGAGGAGGACGGCGGCTTCAGCGTCACTGTGCCTTCTTTGCCAGGCTGCACGACCCAAGGCGAGACGCGCGTCGAGGCCCTGGCGATGATTCGCGAGGCGATCGCGGTATATGTCGAGTCGCTTATCGCTCACGGCGACAAGATCCCCGGACCAGTCGAGATCGAGCGCGTTACTGTCGCGGCGTGACGCCCCGACTGCCCTCGGTTTCGCCTAAGAAGGCGATTCGAGCGCTGGAGCGCTGCGGCTGGGAGCTGGATCGAACCAAGGGCAGTCATCACGTCTTCCGCCATGAAGAACACCCGCATCGAGTTGTCGTGCCTATGCACGCTCGAGATCTCGCAAGGGGAACCCTCAATCAGATCGTGGACGCGTCCGGCGTTAGCCGCGATGAATTCATGAAGCTGCTCTGAGTTCAGATGCCCGATGGATCGCGCAATGCATCGATCGGAAACGGCCCATCGTCGTCCTGTCGGTAAGTCCTAGGGTCGGTTAGAGATTCCCATAGATCTTCAGGTCGAAAGACGTAACGTTCGCCGCGGACCAGTAGTTCGTTGAAACCCTTCTCGGTCGTCACGAAGAGAGCCGGAATGGGCTCGAACAGTTCTTGATCCTCGATCTCCTCAGCCCACCGCATCATGAGTACGCACCCCGGGATCTTCTGGCACTCCTCTCGGCTAGGAAGATCTTCGGGCGGGACAGGGGTGCTGCCTCTCGATGACCGCGCTGGATTTGAGAGCGCATCTTCTAATTCATCGATCCGAAAGAGGTAAAGGTCGTCTCCCAAATTGAATGCTATGGCGAGGCTGCAATTCTCGGTCCGAAACCGCGCGGTCACGTCCTCGAAGAATTCTTCACCAGCGGCGGTCTTCAGCTGGCGCATCATGAGAAAACAGCCGTGCTCATGGAGCTGAGCGCCGATATCGAGGAGATCGTCGGCCGTGCCGAAAGGGCGAGCGTCGTCGTAACCGACGGGCTCGCTATCTCGCTCCTTCAACCGACTCAACCATTTCGACAGTCGAAGTTGAAGAGAGGACATTGAATTAAGCGGCTGAAGGGATTCGAACCCTCGACCTTCTGCATGGCAAGCAGACGCTCTAGCCAGCTGAGCTACAGCCGCACGGGGGGCATTCTAGCTGTGGCGGGGCGGTTGGCGCGGTAGCCTGACCGGCGAGGGAGAAGATGCTTTTCCGCCAGATCATTCACGAGGACCTCGGTTGCGCTTCCTATCTGGTCGCAGACCGGGAAGCGGGCGTCGCCGCTGTGGTGGATCCGCAGTGGGATATCGACCCCTACCGGCGGCTCGCCAGCCTGCACGGGGTGCGGATCGGGCACGTGCTGGAGACCCACAACCACGCCGACCACGTCTCCGGCCACGGCCGGCTCTGCCGCAGCACCGGCGCCACCGTCCACGTCCACGAGCTGGCCGAGGCGGAGTACCCGCACGAGCCGTTCTCCCACGGCTGGAAGCTGGAGCTGGGCGACCTGGTGATCGAGGCGATCCACGCTCCCGGCCACCGGCCCGAGCACACCTGCTTCCTGCTCAGCGACAACGGGCGCGGGGGAGACCCCTGGGCGCTCTTGACCGGCGACTCGCTCTTCATCGGCGACGTCGCCCGTCCCGACCTCGCGGTCGAACCGCGCGAGGGCGCCGCCGACATGTTCCGCTCGCTGCACGAGCGGCTCCTCGTCCTGCCCGACGAAGTCGAGGTCTGGCCCGGCCACCTCGGCGGCTCGCTCTGCGGCGGCTCCGGCCTCGACCTCAAGTCCTCCTCGACGATCGGCTTCGAGCGGCGCCACAACCGTGCCCTGCAGATCGCCGACGAGGCGGAGTTCGTCGAGGACCAGGTCGGCTCGTTGGGCGACAAACCGCCGAACGTCGAGCGCATCGTCGGCCTCAACCGCGGCCCGCTGGTCGAGGACTTCGGCAACCCGGCGCCGCTCAGCACCCACGAGGTCGAGGAGCTGGTCGAGCAGGGCGCGGTCGTGATCGACGGCCGCACCAACGAGCAGTTCGACGAGGCCCACATCGAGGGCGCCCTCAGCGCCTCCTCCTACGACACCGGTTTCGCCACCAAGGTCTCGCGCGTGGCGCCGGAGGGGAGCGACATCGTCGTCGTCGCAGCCTCCAGCGGCGACGAGCGCCGTGCCGCGCAGATGCTGGCTGCGGTCGGGCTCGCCGTCCGCGGCTACCTCGAGGGCGGGATGACCGCCTGGCGCACGGAGGAGCGGCCGGTGCACCGGATCGAGCTGATCGACCCCGACGAGCTGGCCCGCCGCGTCGACGGCGACGGCGGCCCGGTGATCCTCGACGTCCGCAACGCTTCCGAGTACGCCGGCGAGCACATCCCGGGCTCGCTCCACATCCCCTACGGCGACCTCGCCGGCCGGCTCGACGAGCTGCCGCGCGACCGCACCATCGCCACCATCTGCCGCGGCGGCAAGCGCAGCGGCCTCGCCGCCTCGATCCTGCAGCGGGCCGATTTCGACGTCGTCCACGTCGGCAAGGGCGTCGGCGTCTGGCGCGACGGCGGCCATCCGGTGCAGAGCGGAACTTCGGCCACCCCCACCGCCCCGGGAGCCTAGGTGCGTGGGGCGGGACCTCCGCCGGTTCCTTGAAAAGACGCGGTAGTTCTGCAATCCTGGCTGAGCAGCCAGGATAATCGGTAAACCTGGCGAGGGGAAATTTCTAGGGGAACGGAAGACGCGATGCAGCTCACGCCGCCCCTGAATGGGAGGACTATGGATCGCCGCAGCGGTACCACAAGCGCGAATCTTGCATCGCCGGTTGGTACCGGTCGCGGCGCGACGGTCTTTGGCCCCGTCAGTGCCAGCTCTGCACCCGCGAGGTCATTAAGAGTCCGACGCTTGAACCTGGGCTTGCACGTCTAGTCCAGGGTCGTTCTCCGAACGCTCCGCGCTGCTCCGGCAGGCACGTCCCGGCGCACCGGGATTCGCGGAAACGACAAAGGAGAGCGACGTGCCAATACAAGAGCATCCAGGCCGGACGGCGAAGAGCAATCGTTACCTTCGTCTGGTTGAAGCGCAAGAGGCAACGCGTCTGAGAAGCACGGATACTCGTGTCTCTCCCGAGCACCTAACCTGGGTCTTGCCGCGGGGGTCGCTGTGGTAACCGCGCGGCCCCATGAACATGGTCCGCTTCCCCATCGGTCCAGACCCTGGCTGACCTGGTGGAAGCTCTCGATCATCGCCTTCGTCTGCGGCGGCTGTTCCTTCGCTTCTGGCCTTCTTGCCGGCGCCAGTGCTCCGCTGCTGTGGATCAGCACCAGTGCCGGCATGGGTCTCGGAATTCTGTTCCTGGTGGTCGAACTCCTGACGAAAGAATCCCGCCCGACTCTTGGGATTGGTGGTGATGCTCCGAAGACAAATCAATGGCGGACTCGGATCGCCATATTCCCGCTTGTCCTGATCATGATCATCTCGCTGACTCAGGCGGCGGTGAAATTCTGGCCGGCGGGAGGGGGCTCCGGCGGGTCCGTTTATGTCTATCCGCCCCCTGGCGACGGGCAGGCCTGCGAACCCGGGCAGCCGTACGGTTCACCCGATTGATCCAAATCCGAAAACGAAGCCCACCTCGAGCGCGGCCCCCGAAGGTCTTGCTCGAGGTGGTGCTGACGGTTACTACCCCCGTCATGCTGAATTCGTGTTGGGACTGACATTTGTGAAGCCATTCCGTTGAGCTTTTGCACGTGCAGCGGACGTCGTGGTCGCTGACTGGTCGCCTGCGACGTCCGTTCCACGTGCGGGCACCCGGGCGCGCGCCCTGAGAGAATGCGGTCGATGGACGGATCCCGCCCCTACGACCTTGTTCTCTTCGGGGCCACCGGGTTCACGGGCGGGCTGACCGCCGAGTACCTGGCCGCGCACGGGCCGGCCGAGATGAAATGGGCGCTGGCAGGCCGCAACCGCTCGAAGCTGGAGGCTGTCGTTGCCCGCCTCGCGGCGGCTTCGCCGCAGGCGCCGGCGCCCGAGATCGTCGTCGCCGACGCCGGCGATGCGGGGGCGATGCGAGGGGTCGCCGAGTCCACCCGGGTCGTCGTCACCACCGTCGGCCCCTACGTCCTCTACGGCGGCCCGCTGGTCGCCGCCTGCGCTGCGGCGGGGACCGACTACGTCGACCTCACCGGTGAGCCGGAGTTCGTCGACCGCACCTGGATCGAGCACCACGCCGAGGCCGAGCGCAGTGGCGCCCGCATCGTCCACTGCTGCGGCTTCGACTCGATCCCGCACGACCTCGGCGCCTACTTCACCGTCAAGCAGCTGCCCGAGGGCGTGCCGCTGACCGTCAACGGCTACGTCCGCAGCAACGCCAGCTTCTCCGGCGGCACCTACCACTCGGCGATCAACGCCTTCGGCCGGGCGCGGCAAACGCTCGCCGCCGCCAAGGAGCGCAAGCGGGCCGAGCAGCGCCCCGCCGGCCGCGCGATCCACTCGGCGCCGGCCCGCGTCCGCCGCATGCCAGAGCTCGGCGGCTGGGCGGTGCCGCTGCCGACGATCGACGGCCCGATCGTCCTGCGCTCCGCCGCGGGCCTCGACCGCTACGGCCCCGACTTCACCTACGGCCACAACCTGCTCGCCAAGCACCTGACCTCGGTCGGGGCGCTCGGCCTCGGCGTCGGCAGCGGCTTCGCGCTGGCGCAGCTGCCGCCGACCCGCAAGCTGCTGCTGAAGATGAAATCGCCCGGCGAGGGCCCGAGCGAGGCCAAACGCGAGCAGAGCTGGTTCAAGGTCGTCTTCGTCGGCGAGGGCGGGGGAGAGCGGGTCGTCACCGAGGTCAAGGGCGGCGACCCCGGCTACAGCGAGACCTCGAAGATGCTCGCCGAGTCCGGCCTCTGCCTCGCCTTCGACGAGCTGGCCGAGCGCTCCGGCCAGCTGACCACCGCGGTCGCGA
The DNA here is from genome assembly GCA_035473555.1 of Solirubrobacterales bacterium. Taxonomy (GTDB): domain Bacteria; phylum Actinomycetota; class Thermoleophilia; order Solirubrobacterales; family 70-9; genus VAYN01. The sequence continues at coordinate 3,772 of DATIOC010000020.1, read as the reverse complement.
TGGGCGACGCCCTGCTCGAGCGGCTGCAGAAGGCCGGGATCACCTTCGGTGTTGTCGAATCCACGAAAGGCGGGTAAGCAGCCGAGATGGACGATCAACAAGTACTCGAGCGCATCAACGAGCTGGTCGAGGAAGAGGAGAAGCTCCTCCATCGCCACGAGGGCGAGGGCCTCGACGACGACGAGCACGCCCGCCTGCAGGAGATCGAACTCCAGCTCGACAAGACCTGGGACTACCTCCGCCAGCGCCGCTCCCTGCGCGAGGCGGGCGACAACCCCGACGACGCCAGCGTCCGCGACGGCGGCACCGTCGAGGGCTACGAGCAGTAGCGCCGACGCCTCCGAACGAATCCGCCTGAGCGACGCTAGGCTTCACCGTTGTCCCGGCGCCTTGGCGGAGTGGCTACGCAGCGGCCTGCAAAGCCGTTTACACCAGTTCGATTCTGGTAGGCGCCTTGGGCTCTAGCAAGCGAGATTTCGCTTGTCAGAGCCATTTGAGATCGCGGAACTAACGGCTGCAAAGCCAAAGAAAGCCGCTCGTATATTAGGTCTGTGTGCCATCATTTTTCCCATGGAGTCCCACGCTCACGTCAAGCTCAGCGGTGATCGGGCTGGCGAGTACGTCGTCACCGAGGAGCGCCCAGACGGGTCACTCACCCTCGTCCCTGACACTTCGTGGAAAGCGGTTCAGGCTCGGACGGGCGGCCGTGAGGCCACTGATGAGGAGTTTGCTGCCTTCGAGCGCGAGTTTGGGCCGTTCTTGCCCCCTGACGGCGAGGGCTAAGCCGTGACGAACAAGCGGGGCCACGCGCCTGTCGTTTTCGACGAGGCGCCTTTTGACGCGGATACGAAAGAGGGTAACGCCGCTGGCGCAGATGTTGCTAGGGCTGCGCGACGCGCCTACGAACGTGACGGCGTACCAAGCGATGATCTGCGGCGCTGTGAAGCCGAAGGCAGCGACGGCACCCTGCTGCCGCACTGTCTCAAGGTCTATATGCCGCCCCCGGCCGGACGATTCGGGATGGTCTTCCAGCTAGAAATCGTCAACGGTCGCGGGCGACTGCGCTACCTCGCCTTCGGTATCCGCCACCACCCGCACGGATCGAAGGCTCGCACGGTCTATGAGATCGCTCACCAACGGCTACATGGCTAGCGGAAGCTTTGGCTTGCGGTTGATTTGCCCTCGACTCCTCCGCGTCGTCCTTGTTGCTACTGGCCTGCTGGCGTCCGGCTTCTTCTTCAGCCACGACGCCTCCGCCGCCGAATGGGAAGAGCTGCCTGTTGTCCCCGCGCTTGGGCCCGACGTTGCTGGCCACCTCGAGAAGATCGCGATTCGGGGGGAGGGGTTTGGGAACCGGCCGGGGGTGTTCGCCAAGATCGGCGACAGCATCACTGCCTCGCCGTCGTTCCTGCAGGCGCTGGCCTGCCGGCGTCCTCAGTTAGGGGCTTGGAGCGGGCTGCGCGGGACGGTGGAGTTCTTCGGCGCGACGTCGGTGCCGCGGGGCTCTGAGGTCGCCGGCTGTGCGGTCAGCGACAGCTACTCACGGGTCGGCGTGGCCGCGGTGCCCGGGTGGAGGGCGGTCGATGCTCTCTCCCGGCTCGAAGCGTCGCCCGAATGCCTGGACTTGCCCGCGGTCAGCTGCGAGCTGCGGCAGACCCGCCCCTCGGTCGCGCTGATCATGTTCGGGACCAACGATTTGACGGAATTCACTGCGGTCCAGTTTCGCCGCGACCTTGCCCGCGTCGCGCGTCTTGTCGAAGACGCCGGGACGATTCCGGTGATCAGCACGATCCCGCCCCGGCCGCGGCGGCCGTTCGCGCAGCGGGTGGCGCGGTTCAACGCCGAAATCGCCGCCCTCGCTGAGAACCGGGCGCTGCCGCTGTGGAACTACTGGCGGCAGATGGTCGCGCCCGGGGTGCCCGATCAGGGACTGGGCGAAGACGGGGTCCATCCGTCGGCCCTCTGCCCTCCCTGTACCGCGATCGACTTCCGGCCCGAAGGGCTGCAGCAGGGATATGCCCTGCGGAACCTCGGGGCGCTGCGGGTCCTCGATCGCCTGCGCCGCTCAGTTCCCCTCGGGGATGGGTACTGAGGAGCGCCGACTGCGGGGAGCCCGGCGGACGCGGTGGACCTTCACCTGCCTGCGCGTCTCCCGGATCAGGGCATAGCTCCCGAGGGCCAGCGCAAAGGTGCCGCTCACGGCCAGGACCCAGCGGACGGGCATCGCCAGTTCGGTCGTCGAGAGCGTGCTCTGCAGGGCGACGAGGAACGGGATGTGGACGAGGTAGATCCAGAAGCTCGCATCCGCCAGGTAGCGCAGTACCCGCGACTCCTTGCGGACGTAGCGCGCCAGCACTCCCCAGATCCCGAACAGGGTGAGCCAGCAGACGATGCCGACCGCGAACAGCCCGTAGATGCGCAGCGCGCCGATGTCGGCCAGAGCGCCCGGGGTGCCGGTGTTGCCGGTGAAGTCGCCGTTGTTGTAGAAGAGCAGGAAGCCGGGCACGGCGATCAGAACCCCGGCACCGAGTCGCAGCCAGGCGCCGCGCTTCAGGTCCTCGATCAGGTTGGGCTGGCCGCTGAGCAGCCAGCCGAAGACGAAGAAGAAGCCGAAGTAGGCGAAGAGGGTCGGGGTGGGGATCAGCGAGTTGGCCTCCGAGCCTCCCGCGACCCAGCCGGTCTTGGTGACCAGGATCGCGGCGCTGAACGAGGCCAGGACCGGGACCGCCCACCAAGACCGCAACAGCTGGCCGAAGCCGCGGTTGACGGCCGCCCCGATCTTCGGCATCCGCTGGATCGCCAGCCAGACGCCGATCGCGACCAGGGAGATGATCAGCAGGTAGGAGATGAACCAGAGGTGCCGCGGGGTGAGGTTGAAGACGTTCGCGAACTCGAGCTGCCGTTCCGGCGGAATCGGTCCCTTGCGTGGCCAGAGGGCGGCCGCCTCGATGACGAAGAAGTTCGCCAGCGGGACGACGGTCAGCATCCCGACCGCGAGCGGCAGTCCGAGCCGGCGAAAACGCGCCCGCACCTGCCGGGATGCCGTCGATCGCTGCAGCGCGCTGGCGGCCAGAAAGCCGGAGATGGCGAAGAAGAGGGGCATGTGCCAGGTGTGGACGAACCAGACGACGGCGTCGACGATCCTGGGGTCGCCGTCGCCCTTCTGGAGGTAGCGGGCGGCGTGGTAGGGGATCAGGAGGAGGATCGCCGAGACGCGGATCGCGTCCAGGTGGTGGCGGCGCTGACTGCCGTTCTCGGCGCTCAACGCAGCGCCCCCATCTGCTTGCGCATCTTTTCCAGCCCCAGGCGCATCCGGCCCTTCACGCTCCCGGCCGGGAGGTCGAGCTGCGAGGCGATCTCGGTGTGGCTCAGTTCCCCGAAGTAGGCCAGGGCGATCACCTGCTCCACGGTCACTTTCGGGCCGGCCGCCCTGATGCTGACGATGCCCATCGACCAGGCCTTGAAGGAGCCGTGCTCCGGACCGAACCGAGCTCGGTCGCGCCAGATCGCCAGGAAGCTCAATCGCACCGCGTCCTCCGCGCCGCCGGCCTCCTGGCAGATCGCTCCAGCCACCCGCATGGCCCGTTCGCCATGGCGGTCGTAGAGATCGGCGAAGGCATCGGCGTCCCCGCTCTGGGCGCGAGCCATCAGCGCCTCGTCGCCGTCGCCGTTGGTGTAGGTGTAGGTGGTCGCATTTGTGCGCTCGCGGCTGGCGTAGGTCTCGACGGCGGGCGACGGGATCGCATCGGTCAGCTCCGAGCCCGCCCGCGGC
>DATIOC010000019.1:0-41558 GCA_035473555.1 Solirubrobacterales bacterium | reverse complement strand
GGCCTTGACCGCCGCGGGACCGGAGAGGGCACCCCGTCGGTCGAACTGGTCCACGTCGACGGCAGCGAAGAGGCCCTGCTCGCCGCCTGCCTCTTCGAGTCGGCGGCGACGCCGGAGACCGAGATCCTCGCCCGGATCGACGTCCTCGACCGCGACGAGCGCGCGGCGCTGCTGGGCGCGCTGGTCGGCGAGCGGGGCAACCGCCGCTACCGGCCGGGGCGCGGCTTCGAGGCGCTCCGCTACCGCTTCGAGATCGTCTCCGACTACGGCGCCTTCCGCGACCTGCAGCGACACCGGATGCTGACCTGCCAGTGGCAGCGCCTCAGCCCCGACCTCGGCGCCGGGATCCCCGAGGAGGTGCGCGAAGCCGGCGTCGGCGGCGAGTTCGAGCGCGCCCTGGAGATATCCCGCGGCGAGTACGAGCGGCTGGTCGCGGCCGGGCTGGCCGAGCAGGCGCCCTACGCGCTCAGCCTCGCCTACCGGATCCGCTACACCCTCGACCTCAACGCCCGCGAGGCGATGCACCTGATCGAGCTGCGCTCGGGCCGCGAGGGACACCCCACCTACCGCGCCGTGGCGCAGGCGATGCACGAGCGGATCGCGGCCGTCCACCCCGGCGTCGCCGCCGCGATGTCGCACGTCGACACCTCGGCCGAGCCGCGGCTGGAGCGGATCATGAGCGAGATCCGCACCCACCGCAAGCGCGTCAGCGCCGGCCAGGCCGAGTAGCGACTACTCGCGCTGCTTGCGCTTGCGCGGCGGCTCTGAAGGCGGCTCGTCGTCCAGGTCCACCTCCGAGGCGTCGGTCTCGATGTCCGTGTCGTCCCAGCCGCCCTCCGGTTCGAGTTCGGCGGCAGCTTTGTCCCCCGGCGTCGGCCAGGGGATCGCTTCGCCCGCCTCCCAGGCCGGCGGCCGGCCGCCGGGGACGATTCCGAGGCAGAGCATCCCGAAGTAGACAAACCAGACGAGGGCGACGAGGAAGAGCGGCCCGAGCAGGAAGGCGATCCCAGCCACCATCCCGACCGATCCCCAGAAGCGCGAGAGCAGGCCCGTGCGCATCGCCCAGAGGCCGGTGTAAAGAAGGGTGACGACGAAGCCCAGGGCTCCCGCCAGGCCGAGGCCGGTGGCGGGGGGCGCCAGCGAGGCTTCCTTGGTCGCCCGCGAAGCGGCGTCGTCTTCCAGCTTGCGCTCTTCGCAGGCGCGCTGCGGCGTGGTCCCCTGCGCCGGGTCGTATTCCTTTTCGAGGAAGTCGACGCCTTCGTCCTTGCGCTCTTCGACGCATTCCTCCCGCGCTTCCTTGACGGTCAGTTCGGGCTTGACGTCGCCGGCGACGAAGCTGTCGGCGGCTTCGTGGGTGAGGCCGATCGAGCAGGCGGCGGAGGCGGCGAGGAAGAGGGGCGCCGCGACGACGAGGCCGATCAGCTGCGGGCGGACCTGATTGCTGCGGGCGGCGACCGCGCGGAAGAGGTAGACGAGCGGCAGGGCCAGCAGCATGAAGGCGAGCGTCTGCAGCAGGCCGGAGAGGAGCACGGAGCCGCCGTGGGCGTGGGCTTCGCGGAGGATCTCCGCCTCGCCGTCGCCGCTGACGTTGAGTGGCCGCGAGGCGATCAGCAGAACGACCGCGGCGATGCTTGCGAGGCCTACGGGAACCGCCCAGCGCTGCTCCCGGGCCCGGAACTCGGCCCTGCTCTTCGGCATTCCTATCCTCTCTCGTGGAAGTAGAACTGGGGCAGGGCCCCTTCGATCACGTCTTGAGTCATCTTCTGCGCCACCTCGAGGTTGCCGCTGCGCACGGCGATATCGTCGAGGGTGACGATCCCGACCAGCTCTTCGCCGCGGACGACCGGTAGCCGGCGCACGCGGTGCTGGACCATCAGCGCCGCCGCCTCGTCGAGCTCCATCTCCGGCTCGCCGTGGATCAGCGGCCGCGAGGCGTGCTCGAGGGCCGGCGCGTCGGACTCCACCCCCTCGGCGAAGACCCGCAGGGTGAGGTCGCGGTCGGTCACCATCGCCACCGGCTTGCCGGCCGGGTCGACGATCACGACCGAGCCGACGCGGTGGTCCCGCATCAGCCTTGCCACCTCCAGAGCGCTCGCCTCGGCGCTGGCGGTGACGACGCCGGAGGTCATGATCTCGCTGAGGCGCACGATCCGTACGCTACCCGAGCATGGACCAGGCAGAGAGCCCCCACGCCGTCGTCCCCCTCGAGGCCGGAGCCGGCCCCGACAACCCGCCCTGCCCCGCCTGCGGCGAGCCGCTCTTCGGCTGGATCGCGCAGAAGCTGGGACTGGCCGGGCCGGTGCGCCGCTGCGAGAGCTGCGGGCTCGGCGTCGTCGGCGAGGCCGGGGACGCGGAAGCGGCGCTGCGCGAGCTGGACCGGCTGCGCGACGGGGAGACGATCCGGATCGAAAACCGCGCCGGCTTCGGCTGCTCGCTCGGCGGCGCCGGCTGGTCGGGACTGCGGCCGGACGCCCGCTACCTGTTCACGGTCGAGGCGGTGCGACGACTGGTCGCTCGCCGCGACCAGATCGTCAAGTCGCGGCGCTGGCAGCCGGGGGCGAGCCTCGCCGCGACCTGGCAGACGCTGCTGAACAGCGTCACCTTCGGCCGCAACGTCGCCCTCGGGGCCCTGCGCGACATGCCGGCGGTCCCGGCCGCCGAGCCCTGGCAGCGACAGATCGACGCCCTCGCCTCCGTCGTCCTCGCGATCCCGGCGCTAGTGATCGCGATCCCGGTCGAGCTGGCCGGCGGCCTCTTCCGCCGGGGCAGCGTGATCACGGTGCGCGTCGAGCTGTTCTAGGTCAATCTTCGTCGCCGAACAGCTCTTCGACAAAGAAGCGCGCGGCCGGCTCGAGACGGTCGCCGAAGGTGCGCTCGGCCACCGCAAGCACCTCATCGGCGCTTTCAAGGCCGAGTTGAGCGGCCAGCAAGCAAACGTCCTCCTCGTCCTCCCCGACCCGGTGGGCCAGAACCTTGAGCGCGAGCAGAACCTCCGGGGAGGCAGAGAGACAGCGGAGGCCGGGTAGATCGAGGATGGGCGTCGCCGCGGGATCATCTCCGGCAAGAAACCCCTTCACCGCGTCGTTCAGCCATCCGGCGGGGAGGTCGCGCCTCTCCGCCACCACCGCCGCCGCCTCGTAGACCACGACCTTCGGCTCGAACACCGCATCGATGTCACGCGTGGCCCGTCGCTCGTCGAAAGCAAGAGCGATCGCGGCGCCGCCCACGACGTACATCTCGGCGCTGACCCCCTGCCGCTCCAGCTCGGCCGCCAGCGCTGTCAGCGCACCGACTATTTCTTCCCTGTCCACGCTCTTCAGACCCGATGCAAGGACCGCTCTGGAAGGAAGACACCTCGGCGACGGAAGGCAGCGGGAGCCTGGGCGATTGCGGTCGCGCGGAAACCGCGCACTTCGCTGACGAACCAGAAGCTGTCGAGGAAGCGCTCCGGCTCGATCGACCACGCCGGTCGCACCAGGTTGTGAACGGCAGCCAGATGCTCGGCAAGGGCACCGAGGTACGCGTCGTAGCGCCGGTCCCCGGTCGTACCCGGCCGCTCCGCGATTGCCCTGCCGCGGGACTCCCCGTCTCCCCTCAATGCGAACTCGTCGAGGAACTCACGGACGGCATGGGAGAACTCCTCTCCCTCGGAGACTCGCCGCGAGATGCCGGCGAGCGTTTCCGAGAACCGCACCGACGGGTTCGACGCCAGCCACTCGGAGCGGGTGGTCAGGGGCCGCGCCATAAGCGGATGGTAGGCCACCGTCTGGCAAGGTGAAGCAGGGTCCATCCAGCGTGACTCTGCTGATTCAACCTCAGGAGAGGCCTTCGCGCGCCTCGCGCACGAGAGTCACTGCCTCGGGAAAGAGGACGCGGATCGCGTCGCGGACCTGCATCGCCTGCTCGTCGGCGCTGCCGGTGAGGTCGAGGCGGCCGATCGAGGCGACGGTCATCTCGACCGCGAGCTTGATCGCGTTGTCGGCCCAGGCGACGCGCTGCGAAGACTGCATCTGCTCCTGGAGCTCCTCCATGCGGGCACGGAACTCCTCGGGGTCGCCGAACAGGTTGAAGCCGCCCTCCATCGCCCTCCATGTAAGCAGAACCGACCCACCCGCGGCACGCAATTGACACCTTCTGCGCGCCACCCGTGCGCCGCGGCCGCCTAGCGTCGGTGCGATGAGGCAGGGGGTGGAGAACGAGCGGGGCTCGGCGAGCGTCGAGCAGTTGGCGCTGGCGGCGCTCATCGCCCTGCTGCTCGTCGCCGGGATCGCCGCCGTCGCCTCGGGCGGCAAGGTGGATGCGGGTCGTCAACTGGCCGGCGCGATCGGCAAGAAGATGCGCTGCGCGCCGCGCCTGCCGGACGCCTGCCGCCACCATCCGCTGATTCCCGCCTACGGCTGGCCGCTGGCCCGGCTGGCACGCGCGCTGGCTCCCACGCCGCTGGCTCTGCCCGGTCCCTCCGGCCTGCCGCTGGTCCCGGTCGACTTCCGCCGCTGCCGGCGCGAGAGCTGCGCCGTCGCCGCCGGTCCCCACCTCACCGCCTCCCGGCGCCGCACCACGGCCTTCACCGAGATCGTCGACCGGCGTGACTCAGCCGGCTGGGTCGAACTCGTCTACTGGCTCTACCGCCCCTCGCTCGGCTGGGAACGTCTCAGCCGCCGCGCCTCGCAGGCCGACGTCGAAGCCGCGGCCGGCACCGAGGTCCGGGTCGAGGACGACCCCGCCCTGGTGCCGCTGGAGACCCTCCCCGGCCGCAACCACTACGAGTTCCCCGCCTCGGAGCGCCCACCCTGGCAGTGGCGCATCGCCGGCCGCTACCCCGGCTGGTCGAGCTAGGAGCTGGCAGCCTGGGCGGCCTTGTCGCTCTCGGCTTCGTCCTGGGCCTGCCTGATGAGACCCCGCCAGTCCGTCGTCCTGAAGACGAGCAGGATCGCCAGGAAGCCGAGCACGACCGACCAGGCCGCCATTGCAATCTGGGTCCCGACCGAGAAGGAGAGGACCGCGGTCCGCGTCGGCCCGTGCAGGGTCGCCACGAGCAGCGCCTGCTGGGCGCCGGCTCCTCCCGGCGTGAAGGGGACGATGTTGGCGATCGCCTGGACGCTCATCACCAGCATTACGTTGCCGACCGAGCCGCCGATCCCGAAGGCCTCGAGGAAGAACCAGAAGGCGGCGAAGCGGAAGAGCCAGCCGACCCCCTGCCAGGCGAAGACCTCGCGCATGTAGCGGCCCGGCTCGGCGAGGATGATCACCCCCTGGCGGACCCGCGCCCAGAAGCGGCGCACCCGGTGGGCGAGCATGAAGATCGCGATCGCGATCGCCAGCAGGGTGACGGCGACCGTGATGAAGAAGAACTTCGGGTTTTCGGCCCAGAAGGAGATCTCGAAGGCGGGCAGGTCGGGGATCCGGGGCAGCGGCGGCAGCAGTCCCTGGCTGATCGCGTAGAGCAGGACCAGGATCCCGACAGAGGTGTCGAAGACGGTCTGGACGAGGAACGAGGAGGTGACCGCCGGATAGGAGGAGTCCGGGATCTGGCGTTTGACCAGGAAGACCTTGGTCGCGTCGCCGGCGTGGGCGGGGACGATCGCGTTGATCCCGGCCCCCGCCAGGTAGGCCGCGGCGAGCGGCAGGAAGGGGATCGGTTTGTCCGGATAGGCCGCCCGCAGCACGTTCCGCCAGGCCCAGGCGCGGGCCAGCTGCATCGCCAGCAGGCAGAGCAGGGCGAGGGCGAAGGTCGTCCAGTCGATTTCGGAGAGATGGCGGAAGAATTCCGTCGACGCTTCGAAGAAGCGTTGGAAGTTGGCTTGGAGATCGGCAGCGGGCATCGCAGCTAGACTAGCCACGCTCGTGCCGGATACCGACACGCACACCCTGCCTCCCGCCGCCACCCGGGATCCCGCTGACGAAGCGATGTGCACGCGTGCCCGCGAGCGCTACGCGGCCGACCGCAAGAGCCGCTGGCGCAAGCGCCGCAAACGCCACGCGCAGCTGCCGAACCTGATCATCATCGGCGGGCTCAAGTGCGGCACGACGAGCATCCACCACTACCTCGGCCTGCATCCGGAAATCCAGATGTCGAAGCCGAAGGAGCTGAACTTCTTCGTCGAGGAGCTGAATTGGGACCTCGGCCTCGACTGGTACGCAAGCCGCTTCGACGACCGTTTCAAGGTCCGCGGCGAGTCCTCGCCGCACTACACGAACCTGCCCCGCTTCGAGGGCGCCGCCGAGCGGATCAAGCAGAACTGCCCCGACGCCCGGCTGCTCTACATGGTCCGCGACCCGATCAAGCGGATCCTCTCCCACTGGGTCCACGCGACCGGCGCCGGCTACGAGACCGGCGAGCTGGTCGAGGTCCTCTCCAACCCCAACTCCTCCTATATGAACCGCTCCAAGTACTGGATGCAGCTGCAGCCCTACCTCGAGCGCTTCGACCGCGGCCAGATCGAGATCATCACCCAGGAGGAGCTGCAATCGGAACGCGAAGAGACGATGCGCAAGGCCTTCGCCTTCGCCGGCGTCTCCGAGAGCTTCACCTCCGAGCAGTTCGACCGCGAGTGGGAGAAGTCGAGCGCCAAGGAGGGCGACAAATACCAGCTGATGGAGAAGCTGGTGAAACTCCCGGGCCTGCGCTCCTTCGACCGCAACTTCGACCGCCTGCCGGAGTCGATGCGCTGGATCGTCGAGAAGGTGGTCCACGATCCGGACAAGCCGCCGGCACCGAAGCCGAAGCTCCCTGACGACCTCTTCGAGACGATCCGCGGCCGCTTCACCGAGGACGTCGCCGAGCTGCAGAAGTTCGCCGGCCGCCAGTTCGCCGGCTGGCACGACTACTCCTGAAGCCGCTGCCGATTTTCGACACACCCCGCTGGGTCGAAACTCCGATGCGCGGGTAGGGTCCGAGCGATGCGGCGGCTCTTCCCAGATCCCGGCCCGACCACCGTCGAGGAGCAGCTCGGGACCTACGAGCCGTGGGAGGAAGAGCGCGAGGGGCGGCCGTTCGTCGCCGTCAACTTCGCCGCCACCCTCGACGGGCGGGCGACGATCGGCGGGGTCTCGGGGCCGATCGGCTCGGCGACCGACACCGCGATGCTGGCCGGCCTGCGCAAGCGCTTCGACGCGGTGATGATCGGCGCCGGGACGATGCGGGCCGAGCGCTACGCGAACCTCGAGAAACGGCTGGTGGTGGTGACGAGCGAGGGCGGCGAGCGGGCCGATCCCGCGGCGCTCCTCTCCACGATGCGAGAGGAAGGCGTGCGGGCAGTGATGTGCGAGGGAGGGCCGAGGCTCCACGCCTCGCTGCAGGCGGCCGGTCTGGTAGACGAGCTCTTCCTGACGATCGCGCCGAAGCTGAGCGGCGGCGAGGAGGCACCGCGGATCCTCGAGGGAGCGCTGCCCGAGATCGTCGACCTGGAGTTGGTCTGGCTGCTCGAGGAGGCCGGCGAGCTCTTCGCCCGCTACCGGCGGGCCTGAACGAGCGATCGAATACCGTTCCCTTTCCGGAGAGCGAGGAGAGGAAACGATGGACTTCAAGCCCAGCCCCGAGGTCGCCGCGCTGCGCGAGCGCGTGCTCGACTTCATGGACGACGAGATCTACCCGCAGGAGCGGGAGATCATGGAAGCGCTCGACGCGGAGGTCGCTACCGGCGTCCCCTATCCGCAGAACCTCGTCGCGGTCCGGGAGAAGGCGAAGGGCGAGGGGCTCTGGAACCTGTTCATGCCCGACGAGCGCTTCGGCCCCGGGCTGAAGAATTGGGAGTACGGGCTGCTCTGCGAGGAGATGGGGCGCAGCCCGATGGCAGCGCCGATGGCCTTCAACTGCTCGGCTCCGGACACCGGCAACATGGAGATCCTCGCCGAGCATGGGACCGCCGAGCAGCAGGAGCGCTGGCTCCACCCGCTGCTGGAGGGCAAGATCCGCTCCTGCTTCTCGATGACCGAGCCCGAGGTCTCCGGCTCGGACCCGACGCTGCTGCAGGCGCGCGCCGAGCTCGACGGCGACGAGTGGGTCGTCAACGGCCACAAGTGGTTCACCTCCGGGGCGGTCGGCGCCGAGCTGGCGATCGCGATGGTCGTCACCGACCCCGACGCTCCCCCCTACGCCCGCGCCTCGATGATCTGCGTCCCCACCGACAACCCCGGCTTCAACCTGGTGCGGCCGATCTCGGTGATGGGCCACGACGGCGGCCCCGGCCACTGCGAGATTCGCTACGAAGACTGCCGCGTGCCGAAGGGGTTCCTGCTCGGCGAGCGCGGCGCCGGCTTCGCCATCGCCCAGGACCGCCTCGGCCCCGGGCGCATCCACCACTGCATGCGGGCGATCGGGACCGCCGAGCGGGCGCACGAGATGATGTGCCGCCGCGCCAACGAACGCACCGCCTTCGGCGGACCGCTGGGCGACAAGCAGTTCGTCCAGGAGTCGATCGCCGCCAGCCGGATGGAGATCGACCAGGCCCGCCTCCTCACCCTCTACGCCGCCTGGAAGATGGACACCGAGGGCAAGCGAGCCGCCCGCCAGGCGATCTCGGCGATCAAGATCGTCGCCGCCAACATGGTGATGGACGTCCTAGACCGCGCGATCCAGATCCACGGCTCCCTAGGCATGACCGACGACACCCCCCTGGCGATCATGTGGCGCTTCAGCCGCATGCTCCGCCTAGCCGACGGCCCCGACGAGGTCCACAAGATGGTCCTCGCCCGCCGCGAGCTGAACCGCTGGGCCAAGCGCGCCGAGGCCGAAGCCGAAGGCAACCTCGAGCCCCGGCACGCGGTGCGGATGGTCTAGCCGGCCGCGAGCTGAACCGCTGGGCCAGGCGTCGAGGCCAGCCCAAGCCGAGGCACGCGGTACAGATGGTGTAGTTGATTGTCTGCTGGTGGTAGAAGAGGCTGAATGACCGAGCTCATCTTCCGCAACGTCAATGTCTCGCCCGAAGATCCGGTCGAGAAGTGGCCGCTGGAGGCGATTCAAACGGCGGAGCGGGGCAGCCTGTCCCATTGGCGCCGGCTTGGCGCGGCCATCCAGGCCCAGCCCTGGGGAAGCGTGCACGCAATGTTGAAGAGGTGCTCACCTATAACCGCCCATACGGGGCGGCCAAGACGATGGGCGGGTGATCGAGCAGGCCCGTCGCGACACCGAGGCCGCGGAGCGCATGGCGGTTGCGTCCGAAATCCAACGACTGATCGAGGAGTCCGGCCTCACCCGCCACGCGTTCGCATCCCACATCGGCACCTCGACTTCGCGCCTCTCGACCTACGCAACCGGAAAGGTGACCCCCTCGGCAGCGCTGATGCTGCGAATGCGAAGAGTGAGCGAAGGGGCGGCACGTCTCGGTCCGGAGCGCCGAGGACAGGGCTTTGCCTCCCTCGCAGGCGCCTCGCGCGGCGCGTCCGGATCGCGGACGGCTTCGACGAGCTACCTGACGACCTCGCCCATTCCCTCGGCATGAAGCCCTGACCCTCCTGCTCGACACCCACGTCGTCCTCTGGTGGATGGCCGGCAAACAAGAACCCAGGAAGCTCGCGACCCTTCTGACCTAATCGACCAGATGAACCGAGCGGGCGTTGCCCTGCTGTCGATCAGCCCTCGGCACGCCAGTCGCGTCGGGACTCGCCGATGCACCACCGCGACCCCTTCGACCGCCTCCTGGTCGCTTAGACCGACTGCGACGGACTTGCCCTGGTCACCGCTGACAGGGAGCTTCAGCGGTACGGCATCGAGGTCGTCTGGTAGTCCCGGCAAGTCCGCTCCAACGGGCCACCCGCGAGGCGACATAGCACGGAGGGCGTGAAAAAAGCGCCGGGCGCGAAAAGCGCCCGGCGCTCGAACAACCGGCTTTGAGCTGCTTAGCCGACGATCAGGTGACCGGTGAAGAGACAGACGTTTTCGGGTTCGTCACCGAACGTGTCGTAGTCGTAACCAAGGTCACCACTCACAACCGTTCCGGCGGCAGTCGCCCCGTAGAAGCTGGCGGTCCCGTAGGTCGCATCACCACCACCGGACAGCTCGTCAACTTCAATGTCACCAGATTCGCCCGGCTCGACACTTTCATAGCTGTCGGTGGTTTGGTCCGTCAGGTTCCCGGCAACTCCACCGGCCTCCATTGCGAAAGCAGGCCCGACCGGGCCCGTGACTTGGAGACTCGCGTCGGAACTTTCGCAGGTGGCGATGAAATTGAACCCCGCGACCGAGGCAACTTGTACGTTCGACTGTCCCGCAGTAAGGGTCCTGAAGACCTTCACTACTGATTGGCCGCCGACAGTATTTGCGTTTCCGGCGCTGCCGGCGCTGTCAGCAGTACCAGCATGGGAGGCGTTCGGAACGGTCGCGAGGGTGCCCACGTTGACCTTGGCGCCGGTGATCGCTCCATTCTTGATCTTCGCCGTCGTCACCGCGTTGTTCTTGATTTTCGCCGAGGTGACAGCGTTCTTCTTCAGTTGCTTGGAGCCGACGCTGTTCTTGGCGAGACCGGCGGCCAACGCCGTGGCGCCGCCGAGGACAAGAAAGACGGCAATTGACGACATCACGTTTGCATACGTGAGTCGCTTCGTTATCTGCTTCACAAAAACTCCTTCTGTGGTGAGGAGGGCGACCCGGCCCTCCGGATCAGCTGCTTTGCGCCTAACCCTTTCAGGTTGATCGGATTCCGGCTAGGCTCCCGCGCGATGCTTGCCCGCAAGATGACTCTTTGCTGTGCCCTTCTGCTGGCGGTGGCGGTCCTCGGTGCCTGCGGCAGTGAGGATTCGACGGACCCGACCAAGCCGGTTTCGTCCGCCAGCGAGCAGCCCAAGGCACCGGTGCCACAACGGCCGACCAGCTCCAATGGAGGCACGGAAGACGGGGCAACGAGGTCGGCGAGTACTAAGCCAAGAGCTGCACCAGAAGACCCCGGGCCCTCTAAGACCGCGGCAAGCACCCCGGAATCCCAGTCAACTGCCGGAGCTACGGCGCCCAACGGACCAGCTTGTGCTGAAGACCGAACCTCGCGGCAGTGCGAAGACGAAGACGATCAAATAGCTGGGAGCCGCTCCCCGAAGCCGCAGATGCACGGAGATCAACCGGCCACGGAAGCCTCAGATTGCAGACAGCCCTGCAACGCGAGCGAAGACCAGCATCCCTAGCTGCCCGCGCGCTTCTCCGCCTCTTCGGCCAGCCGCTCGACCAGCCTCGCGAAGGCGTGGATGCCCTCGTCGACCTTGCCGTAGCCGCCGGCGACGTAGCGGGCGTAGACGCCCTCGAGGATGATCGCCAGCTTCCAGTAGCCGAGGGCGACGTAGAAGTTGAGGTTGGAGAGGTCGCGGCCGCTGCGCTCGGCGTAGCGGCTGGCGATCTCGGCCTGGGTCGGGAAGCCCGGGGCGAGGTTGGCGGGCATGCCGAGCGCGACGACGTCATCGCCCTGGCCGCGCTCGGGCCAGTAGGCCATCAGCAGGCCGACGTCCGCCAGCGGGTTGCCGAGGGTGCAGAGCTCCCAGTCGACCACGGCGGCGACCTCGCCGCTGGGGCTGAGGATCATGTTGTCGAGGCGGTAGTCGCCGTGGACGATGGTCGCCGGGCCCTGCTCGGGGATGCGGGCCGAGAGCGCGGCGTGGACGCGGTCGATCGGCTCCAGCTCGCGCGTCTTCGACTTCTCCCACTGCCCCTGCCAGCGGTGCAGCTGGCGCGCCACGTAGTCCTCCTTGCGACCGAGGTCGCCGAGGCCGGCGGCGTCGGGGTCGACGGCGTGGATCTGGACCAGGGTGTCGGCGACGCGGAGCCCGATCTCCCGGCGGTCCCCCTCGTTGGGGAAGATCTCCGCCTCGGCGAGGCCGCGCAGGATCGGCCCCTCGACGAACTCCATCACGTAGAAGGGCGCCTCGTTGACGCTCTCGTCTTCGCAGAGCCCGACCACCGGCGCGACCGGGACGTCGGTCCCGCCCAGCGCCGAGACGACCTTGAACTCGCGCGCCATGTCGTGGGCCGAGCCGAGCCGCTTGCCGAGCGGCGGCCGCCGCAGCGCCCACTTGCGGCCGGCGGCGTCGGTGACCCGGTAGGTCAGGTTCGAGTGGCCGCCGGCGATCCGCTCGAAGGCGAGCGGCAGCTCGGCGCCGGGGACGTTCTCCCCGAACCAGGCTTCGAGCGCGGGCTGGTCGATCCCGTCCGGAGCCGCGACGGTGCCGTCCTGCTCGGTAGCCTCGTCAGCCATAGGGGCGCAAGCATATTCACGATCCAACCGACGGCTGAGCCCGTCGCTCGCCAACCGGCTGCGGATCGGATTCGCGATCGGCTTTGCCGTGCTCACCGCGATGGCGGTGATCGGCGTCGGCCGCTTCATCCAGCAGCGCCAGGACTTCGAGGACTCGATAGCCCGCTCCTATCAGGTGGAGATGGTGGCGCGGGAACGGATCGCCCGCGGCACCGGCGGCGAAGCGGCCCGCGCCGTGGTCGCCCGGCAGGGAGAACGGCGGAGCGAAATGCGCGACGAAATCTCCGCCGACACCCGCGACACGGCGCTGCTGGTCGCCGCCGGGCTGCTCGCCGGCCTGACCGGCGCCCTGCTCCTCTTCAGCGGCCTGATCTCCTCGATGCGGCGACCGCTCGAGGAGCTGGTCGCGGCGGCCGGCCGGCTCGCGGCTGGGGACCGCAGCACCCGGGTCGAGGTCGGCGGCCTGGCGGAGACCGCGACCCTCGGCACCGCCTTCAACGAGATGGCCGCCGAGCTCGAGCAGGAGGAGGTCCGCCGGGCCGAACTCGACCGCCTCAAAGACGAGTTCGTCCTCACCGCCTCGCACGAGCTGCGCAGCCCGCTGACCTCGGTGCAGGGGTTCGCCGAGCTGCTGATGCTGGAACGCGAGTCGCTGACCCCGCGCCAGGCCGAGACGGTCGAGGTGATCCTCGACAACTGCCGCCACCTGGTGCGGCTGCTGAACGACCTGCTCGACCTCGCCCGCTCCGACGCCGGCCGGCTCTCGATCCGGCCGCAGCCGACCGAGGTCGCGCCGCTGGTCGAGGACGTCGTCCGTACGATGCGCGCCCAGACCGAGGCGGGCGGACAGGCGCTCCGCGAACAGATCGAACCCGGCCTGCCGCCGATCAACGTCGAGCCTGACCGGATAAGGCAAATATTGGTGAACCTGCTTACGAATGCTCATGAGTACTCGCCCGAAGGTGCGTCCATCGGGGTCTCGGCGCGGGCCGACGGTGCCGAGGTGGAGATAACCGTGAGCGACGACGGACCCGGCATCCCGGCAGATCAGCTGGAGCACATCTTCGAGCGCTTCACCCGCGGCGACGCGGGGCTGACCCAGCGCGTCGGCGGCACCGGCCTCGGGCTGGCGATCTCGAAATCGCTGGCCGAGCTCCACGGCGGCAGCATCGCCGCCGAGTCCACCGTCGGGCAGGGCTCGACCTTCCGGCTACGGCTGCCGATCGCGACCGCCCCGGGTCCCACCGGCGACGGCGCCCCGGGCGGCCAGAGCCAGGCCCCGGCGGAGGCAGGCTGATGGCGACGATCCTCGTCGCCGACGACTCGGAGACGATCCTGCTGCTGATGCGGACCCGGCTGGAGATGGCCGGCCACACCGTCGCCACCGCGGCCGACGGCCAGGAGGTGCTCGACCACATCGCCACCGGCGTCGTCCCCGACCTCTTCCTGCTCGACGCGATGATGCCGCGCAAATCCGGCATCGACGCCCTGCGCGAGCTGCGCGCCGCCGGCTGGGAGGCTCCCGTCCTGATCGTCAGCGCCCACCAGAACCCGGGCGACGCCGACGCCCCGACCGACCTCGCGATCGACGCCTACATCACCAAGCCGATCGATTTCGACCGCCTGCTGGAGACAGTCGACGAGCTGACCGCGTAACGCCTCCGACATTTGGGGGGTTATGGCCCCCCAAAGTTCGGAGTCGTCTAGCTCTTGGCGATCTCGAGGCGGATCTCTTTGCCCTCGAGCTTGGTCCCGTCGAGATACTCGACGGTGCGCTCGGCGACGTCGGGGTCGACCTCGACGAACGAGAAGCGGTGCAGGACGCGGACGTCGTGGATCGCCTCCTCGGGGAGGACGGCGCCCTCGCGCAACGCCCAGCGCAGCGCCTCCTCGTCGATGCCGCTGCGCTCGCCGCGGTTGACGAAGAGCTTGGTGGTCTCGGCCTTCTCCTCCTCGTCACCGCCCGCGTCGCCGTTGCTCTCGGCGGCGGCCGGCTTCTCCCGTTCCCGCCGAGGCTCCTTCTCGCGCTCGCGCTCCTGCTTCGGCGCCCGCTCGCGGCGCCGAGGCGGCGGCGCGTGCTCGAGCCGCTCCTCGGGGGTCTCCCACTCGCCGATCTTCGTTTTGACGTCGCGCTCGATGCGGGCGATCTCGTCCTTCTGGTCCGGCGTCACGAAGGTGATCGCGCGGCCGGTCCGCCCCACCCGGCCGGTGCGGCCGATGCGGTGGACGTAGGTCTCCGAGGAGTTCGGCACGTCGTAGTTGATGACGTGGGTGACGTGGTCGACGTCGAGCCCGCGGGCGGCGATGTCGGTTGCCACCAGCAGCCGCACGCGGTGGTCCTTGAAGCTGATCATCACCCCGTCGCGGACGCCCTGGCTGAGGTCGCCGTGCAGCGCCTTCACGTCCAGGCCTTTGTCCTTCAGCAGCCTCTCCAGCTTCGAGGCGCCGATTTTGGTCCGGGTGAAGATGATCGCCTGCTCGGGTTCTTCGGTCTTCAGCAGCTCGACCAGGCGGGTCGCCTTCTCCTTGGCCGGGACCTCGACGTAGGCCTGCTGGATCTTGTCGACGGTCAGCGTTTCCGGGGTGATGCTGATCGTCGTCGGGTCGTACATGTACCCCTCGGCGAGCTTCTGGATCGGCGGCGGCATCGTCGCCGAGAAGAGCGCCGTCTGGCGCCCGCTCGGGCACATCCGCAGAATCTTCTCGACGTCCTCGATGAAGCCGAGGTCGAGCATCTCGTCGGCCTCGTCGAGGACGACGTAGCGGGCCGCGGTGAGGACCAGCGAGCGGCGGCTCATCAGGTCCATCATCCGGCCGACCGTGGCGACGACGACGTGGGCGCCGGAGCGCAGCTGCGACTGCTGCGAGCGGATCGGGGCGCCGCCGAAGACGGCGACGATCTCGATGTCGAGGTGCTCGGCGTAGGAGCGCAGCGCCTGCGTCACCTGGATGCAGAGCTCCCGCGTCGGGGTGAGGACGACCGCCTGCACCTCTTCGTTGGCGGGGTCGAGGTACTGCAGCAGCGGCAGGCCGAAGGCGGCGGTCTTGCCGGTCCCGGTCTGGGCCTGGCCGATCACGTCGTGGCCGCCGAGGAGCTCCGGGATCGCCTGTTCCTGGATCGGCGTCGGGTCCTCGTAGCCGAGCTCGTCGAGGGCCTGCTGGATGTCGGGCGAGAGCCCTAGGTCTTTGAAGTTCACGTGGTGGTGGTCACTTACGAGGGGTCACTTGCTGGGATCCAAGAGGAGCTTGCCGGTGGTGCGGCGGGCAATCAGGTCTTCGTGCGCCCGCGCCGCTTCCGACAGTGGGTAGACCTCTCCGATCGTAACCGTCAGCTCGCCTTTGGCGATCGCCGCGAGCAGTTCGCCGATCATCGGCACCAGCAGATCCGGGCGGCTCAGCAGGTGGGCGAGCCAGAAGCCGATCACCGATTTCGAGCCGCGCAGCAGGGCCGCGGTCGAGACCTCGCGCTGCTCGCGGGAGGCGATCCCGAAGACGACCATCCGCCCGAGCGGTGCCAGCACGTCCATCTCGGCGTCGAAGGCGGCACCGCCGCTCATGTGCAGGACCGCGTCGACGCGCTTGCCCTCGTTGGCCTCGCGGATCGCCGCGCCGAGGTCCTCGGCGCGGGAGTCGAGGACGGCGTCGGCGCCGAGTCCCTTGACCAGCTCGCGCTTCTCCTCGCTGGAGGCGAGCCCGATCACCCGGGCTCCGGCGCGCTTCGCGACCTGCACCGAGAGACCGCCGGTGCCGCCGGCGGCGGCCTCGACGACGATCGTCTCCCCCGGCTCGATCCGGGCGCAGCGGTGGACCAGCGCCATCGCGGTCAGTCCCTGCAGCAGGCCGCCGGCGGACTGGTCGTAGTCGACGCCCTCGGGCAGCTCGATCAACTGCGTCTGCGGCACCGCGACCTTCTCGGCGTAGCCGCCGCTGCCGAGCAGGGCGACGACGCGGCGGCCGTCGCTGAGCTGACCGGCGGCCTCGGCGCCGGGAATCAGCGGCAGGGTCTGCTCGGCGAGATAGTCGTTGCGGGAGGCGTGCGTGTCGGCGAAGTTGACGCCGCTGCGCTTGACGTTGAGCACGACCTCGGAGAGCTTGGGGCTGGGGTCGGGGACCTCGGTGTACTGCAGCACCTCGGGTCCGCCGAACTCCTCGATGCGGATGGCTTTCATTGGACGCTGAGTCTCGCAGGGCGACCGCCGCTCGCGCGGTCACCTCGATTAGGCTGCCACGCTCATGGCGCTCACGGTCGTTGGATCAATCGCGTTCGACGCGGTCAAGACCCCGTTCGGGGAGCGCGAGCGCATGCTCGGCGGCGCCGCCGTCCACTTCTCGCTCGCCGCCAGCTTCTTCACCGAGGTGCGCCCGGTCGGCCCGGTCGGCGACGACTTCGGCGCCGAGCAGTTCGAGGTGCTGGAGAGCCGCGGGATCGTCACCGAGGACGTCGAGCGGGTCGCCGGCGGCCAGTCCTTCTTCTGGCGCGGCCGCTACGAGTACGACCTCAACGTCGCCCACACCGAGGACACCCAGCTCGGCGTCTTCGCCGAGTTCGAGCCGAAGCTCTCAGCTGCCTCGCAGGCGGCCGACACCCTCTTCCTCGCCAATATCCAGCCGGACCTGCAGCGCCAGGTGCGCGCCCAGTGCGGCTCGGCCCGGCTCAGCGGCCTCGACTCGATGAACCTCTGGATCGAGACCGCCAAGGACTCGCTAACGGCGGCGATCGCCGAGGTCGACTGCCTCGTCGTCAACGACGCCGAGATCCGGATGCTGACCGGCGAGTCGAACCTCGCCCGCGCCGCCCGCATGGTGATGGAGATGGGACCGCGCGCGGTGATCGCCAAGCAGGGCGAGTACGGCGCCGCGCTCTTCACCGACGGCGGCTTCTTCGCCCTCCCCGGCTTCCCGCTCGAGGACGTCCGCGACCCGACCGGCGCCGGCGACAGCTTCGCCGGCGGCTTCTTCGGCTACCTCGACAGCGTCGAGGGCGACCACTTCGACGACGCCGAGCTGCGGCGGGCGATGGGCTACGGAACCGTGCTGGCCTCCTTCAACGTCGAGGAGTTCGGCACCGAGCGCGTCTCGCGGCTGACCCGCGAGGAGATCGACGAGCGTTTCGAGCAGCTGCGCGCGATGACGCAGTTCGAAGGTCCCGTCGCTTCCTAGCGCTTCGCCAATACCTCTTAACAGCCGACGCGGGTGAAGTGACAGAATGGGCGCCGCCCTATGGCTTCCGACTCGCTGACGATCACCGACAACCGCACCGGCCAGTCCTACGAGGTGCCGATTTCCGACGGCACGGTGCGGGCGATGGACCTGCGCCAGATCAAAGTCGACGAGGACGAATTCGGGATGATGGCCTACGACCCGGCCTTCACCAACACCGCCTCCTGCCGCTCCTCGGTCACCTACATCGACGGCGCCGCCGGGATCCTCGAACACCGCGGCTACTCGATCGAGCAGCTCTGCGAGAGGTCGACCTTCCTCGAGGTCGCCTACCTGCTGATCTTCGGCCAGCTGCCGACGGCGCCGCAGCTCGACCGCTGGGTCTTCGACATCACCCACCACACCTTCGTCCACGAGGACCTGAAGCACTTCTTCGAGGGTTTCCGCTACGACGCCCACCCGATGGGGATGCTGCTCGCCGGCGTCGGCGCGCTCTCGACCTTCTACCCGGACGCGAAGCAGATCGACGACCCCGAAGAGCGCTACATGGCCGCGGTGCGGCTGATCGCCAAGGTGCCGACCCTGGCCGCCTTCTCCTACCGCCACAACATGGGGCTGCCCTACGTCTACCCGGACAACGAGCTCAACTACGCCGAAAACTTCCTCTCGATGATGTTCAAGAAGACCGAAGATCGGCACATCCCCAAAGCTGCGCTGACCAAGGTCCTCGACGTCCTCTTCATCCTCCACGCCGACCACGAACAGAACTGCTCGACCAACGCGGTGCGCGGGGTCGGCTCCTCCGACGTCGATCCCTACTCGGCGGTCGCCGCCGGCGTCGCGGCGCTCTACGGGCCGCTGCACGGCGGCGCCAACGAGGCGGTGCTGCGGATGCTGCGGCGGATCGAATCGCCGGAGAACATCCCCGACTTCCTCGAGCGGGTGAAGGAGCGCGAGGAGAAACTGATGGGCTTCGGCCACCGGGTCTACAAAAACTACGACCCGCGGGCGCGGATCATCCAGCAGCACCTCGACGACGTCTTCGACGCGACCGAATACAACCCGCTGGTCGAGATCGCCCGCGAGCTGGAGAAACGGGCGCTCGACGACGAGTTCTTCACCTCGCGCAAGCTCTACCCGAACGTCGACTTCTACTCGGGGATCATCTACGAGGCGATGGACATCCCGACCGAGATGTTCACCGTCATCTTCGCCATCCCCCGCACCGCCGGCTGGGTCGCGCAGTGGATGGAGATGCAGGAAGACCCGGAGAAGAAAATCGCCCGGCCGCGACAGATCTACACCGGTGAGCGGGAGCTCGAGTACGTGCCCATCGACGGGCGCGAGGGGCCGGAGAAAATCGTCGGCCCGCCGGCACGCAGGCCGAAACGCCCGCGGCGCGGCGCCTAGAGCACCTGCCCCAGTGGCGCGCTGGAAGCTGACGGTCCGGCATGGGTCGGACGTCGACCACGCGCAGTTCGAGGATCTGACCGATGCCGTCGCGGCGATGCGGGAGCGCGCTTTGGCTATTCGGGCGGAGGGGCCGGTCGATCGGGTCCAGTCGCTGCGGGACTTCGAGGCTCGGGATCAGGTCCATGCCCGGCTGCAACTGAGCAGCGGCGGGCTGCTGCGGAAAACGGTCGCCGGAGTGGACGTTCGCGGGGACGGGTCGTTCGTTCCCTTTAGCGGCGGGGTAGCGAGGGAGGAGCTCGACCCGACCGACCACGACACGCCGTTTGACCTCGTGCGCGAGACTCTTGAAGCGGAGCGACGATGAGCAAGACCGAGACCGAGACCGAGATCCCCAAGGGCAGCTACGCCGCCGGCGAGCGGGTCAAGCTGCCCGCCGGCGCCGAACCGCCCTTCACCGTCTTCATCAACGGGATCGAGCAGGACAAGGAGACCTACCGGATCGAAGCCGGCGAGATCGTCTTCAACCGCCCGATCGTCAAGGAGAAGATCGGCACCGGCCGCTGGCTGGCGATGTACCTGGGCCTGTTCGGGACCTACCGCAAAGACGAGACGATCGACCTCCAGTTCAGCAAGGGCGGCAAGGTCGAACTGCGCTCCGACCTCAAAGTCATCCCCTACGCCGAGGGCGAGGCCCCGTGAACATCGGCTTCCTCCTCCTCTGCGACCACAGCGAGGCCGTCAACGGCAAGCTCTACCTGACCGGCGGCGGCTGGAACGTCCTCCGCCTGCCCGAGCTGCCCCACGAGTGGTCCTTCTCGATCGGCCTCGGCGTCGACGTCGCCTGGCACGAGACCAACACCCCCCACGAGCTCGTCGTCACCGTCCAGGACCCTGACGGCAACGAGCTCGGCGAGGGCCTGACCGCCAACTTCGAGACCGGCCGCCCCCCGGGCCTCCCCGAAGGTCAGGAGCAGCGCCTAGTGATGTCGATCGCCGCCACCGCCGCCTTCACCACCGCGGGCCCCCACGCCGCCGTCGTCCAGGTGGACGGCGAGGAGCTGGGCCGCGCCCGCTTCTACCTGATGGAAGGCGTCCCGCCAGACGTGGGGATGGCGTAGCGACTCCGAGATTTGGGGGGCTATGAGCCCCCAAAGTTCGGAGTCGTCAGTTGTTGAACACGTAGAGCAGCAGGAAGGCGATGATCGCGAAGGCGGCGCCGGCGGCCTGGATGCCGCGGTCGCCGGTGATGATTCCGGACATCGAGCGGTCGTCGTTGCGGTCGTAGATCAGGTAGAGGTAGCGGAAGATGCCGTAGACGGCGGGCGGGATGGTGAGCATCATCTGGCTGCCGATCAGCGGCGAGTTGACCGTGTAGATCGCGTAGCTGAGCACGGTGCCGGTGGTGACCAGGGAGACCATCTGGTCGAGGAAGGGCAGCGAGTAGTGCTCGAGGACGGGCCGGGTCGAGGTCCCCTCGTGCAGCTCGGAGACCGCCTCCTGGCGGCGCTTGGTGAAGCCGAGGAAGGCGGCGAGCATGCCGGTGCAGAGCAGCAGCCATTCGGAGGCGTGGGCGTCGACGGCGCTGGCGCCGGCGGCGACGCGGAGGATGAAGAGCCCCGCCAGCGTCATCACGTCGATGATCACGATCTGCTTGAGGCCGAGGCTGTAGGCCATCTGGGCGACGCCGTAGCCGACCGCCATCAGCCCGACTTCCCAGTTGACCGCGCCGAAGGCGATCGCGATCGCGATCGCGGCGAGCACCGGGGCGATCAGCATCGCCGTCCGCTCCGAGAGCTCGCCCGCGGCCAGCGGCCGGAACTTCTTCTTCGGGTGCTTGCGGTCGAGCTCGACGTCGATCAAATCGTTGACGTAGTAGCCGGCGCTGGAGATCAGGCAGAAGGAGAAGAAGGTGATCGTCGCCTCGACCACCGCGTGGCCCTCGTTGAACTTGCCGGAGAAGAGCAGGCCGGCAAACACGAAGACGTTTTTGATCCACTCCTTCGGCCGCCCGGTCTTGATCGCAGCGCGCAGCGGCGAGCGCCGCGGCACCACGGGCTCCTGCTCGGGCTGCGTCGGCTCAGCGGGCACGGTGGGCTGTTCGGAGGTGATCGTTTCCATCGTCAGGAACCGGCTGGGCAGGCGAATTTGGCTGCCGCACCGGGAATGCGAGTCGCGAAAGGGTAGCGGCGCGCGGCGGCGTCCACCTCATGCCGGGTCGATCAGAACGCCTGGATTCAGCGTGCCTGCAGGGTCGAGCTCGGCCTTGGCGGCTCGGAGGGCGGCAGCGAAGGGGGCTGGACGCTGGCGGTCGTACCAGGGGCGGTGGTCGCGGCCGACGGCGTGGTGGTGGGTGATCGTGCCGCCGGCGTCGATCAGGGCCTCGGAGACGGCGGCCTTGATCTCGTCCCACTGCTCGACCTCGCCGCCGCGGATCGCCGGGGCGAGGACGGTGAAGTAGGGGGCGGCGCCGTCGGGGTAGACGTGGGTGAGGCGGCAGCTGACGCGGGGCGCGCCGGGGCCGTCGGCCGGCACGCCGCTCACCTCGGAGACGGCGCGGCGGGTCGTCTCCATCACCGTCGTGTGGAACTCCTCGAAGCGGTCCCAGGTGATCGCCGTCTCGAACGTCTCCGAGAGGACGCCGCAGGCGACGAAGGTGTCGCGCAGGTACGGCGCGAGCAGGAACGCCCCGCGCCAGGCACCGACCGCGTCGTCGCCTCCTGAGGAGGTGCGGACGTCGCCAGGGGCGCCGCCGTGCTCGCGGGCAAGGGCGAGCGCCCGGTCCATCCAGTCGTCGACCGGATGATCGGCGGACTCGAAGCCGAGGATGAGGAGGTTGGCGCTGCCGTCGCCGGCGCCGGTCAGCTCGGCCTCGCCCGCGTCGAGCAGTCGGCAGTTGGCCGGATACAGGCCCGACTGGGCGATCTCCCGCACAGCCCCCGCAGCCTGGAGGAAGTCGCCGAACTCGACCCCCGCCGACGCCTTGAACTCCGGCCGCGGCCGCACCCGCACCCAGGCCTCGGCGATCACGCCGAGGATCCCCTCCGAGCCGATCAGCAGCCGATCTGGCGAAGGCCCGGCGCCGGACCCCGGCAGCCGCCGGCTCTCCCAGGTCCCCCGCGGGGTGATCGCCCGCACCGACTCGACCAGGTCGTCGATATGGGTCTCCAGCGTCGCGAAGTGCCCCCCGGCCCGGGTCGCCACCCAGCCCCCCAAGGTCGAATACTCGAACGACTGGGGAAAGTGGCGCAAGGTCAGCCCGTGCTCCCGCAACTGGTCCTCCAGCCCCGGCCCGGTAGCCCCAGCCTGAATCCGCGCCGCCAACGAAGTCGGATCGACCTCCAACACCCGGTCCAGCCGCCGCAGATCGAGCGAGACAACCGCCCGCTCCCCCACCCGCGCCTCGACCCCACCGCAAACGCTGGTGCCGCCGCCAAAAGGAACCACCGCCGCCCCCTCGGCCTCAGCCCAACTCAGAACCGTCTCGATCTCAGACTCGTCCTTGGGGTAAGCGACCAGATCAGGCGGGTTCTCGAACTTCCCGTAGAAGCCACGGACGACATCCCGGTAAGCCTTCCCCAACGCATGAGCAGTCCGCTCGTAATGGTCGTCCGAAAAAAGATCCCCAAACCCACCCGGCCTCTTCAGCCGAGGCTTCCGCAGCTCAATCTCCTCCAAAGGAACGGGCTTCTCCACCTCCCCCCCGAACCCAAACCGGCTGCGAATCCCTTCAGCAGCCTCCCGCAACTGAGTAGCCGTAGGCGCCTGGTCCTCATACCCCCACCCCCAATGCTTCAGCCGCCGCTCAGCCATCAGCTCAACCTATTACGTGTCGAGGGCCCGGGGGGAGACCCTCCCAGGACACTCAACATCGAGCCATTGGCGAGATGTGTCCGGGGAGGGTCTCCCCCCGGGCCCACAAACCACCGCTACCAGTGCACACCTTTCATCAAGTGCGCAAACGCAACGGCCTCGGTAGAAGGCGGTTTATCCCGAGCCTCGTCTTTCTTCCCCTTAGCCGCCTGCGAATCCGGAAACAGCTTGTAAGCCGTGTTCAGCAGCGAATCACTCGCCTTCGGCGCCACCGCATAAACCAGCTCGCCGAAGTTCCCCAGCCGCGTCGCAACCTTCTTCGGCCGCTTGATCATCGCCTTGGTGATCATCTCCGCCGCCTCCTCGGGCGTGATCGCCGGGAACATGTCGTACATCCGCGTCGGCGCGATCATCGGCGTCCGCACCAGCGGCATGTGGATGGTGGTGATGTGGACGTCGTCTTCGACGACCTCGGAGGCGATCACCCGGCTGAACGCGTCCAGAGCCGCCTTCGAGGCGACGTAGGCCGAGAACCGCGGCGGGTTGGTCTGCGTCCCGATCGAGCTGATGTTGATGATGTGGCCGAACTTGCGGCCGCGCATCGCCGGCAGCAGGGCCAGGATCAGGCGGACCGAGCCGAGGTAGTTGAGCTGGATCGTGCGCTCGAAGTCGTGGTAGCGGTCGTAGGAGAGCGAGATCGAGCGGCGGATCGAACGGCCGGCGTTGTTGACGAGGATGTCGACGTGGCCGTGGTAGGTGAGGACCTCCTCGGCCATCCGCTCGATGTCCTCGATGTCGGCGAGGTCGCACTGGTGGATGTGGGCGGTGCCGCCGCCGGCGACGATCTCCTCTTTGGTCTCCTCGAGCTTGTCGAGCGAGCGGGCGACGAGCAGGACCGTCGCGCCGGCGTCGGCGACCTTGACCGCGGTCGCTTTGCCGATCCCCGACGACGCGCCGGTGATCAGCACGACTTTGCCCCGCACCGCGGCCGAGAGCGAGCGGTCCTTGAAGAGGTCGGGGTCGAGGTTGCGCTCCCAGTAGTCCCAGACCCGGGTCGCGTAGGTCTCCAGCGGCGGCACCTCGATGCCGGAGCCTTTCAGCGCTTTCTGCGCCAGGGTCGAGTCGAAGGTCGTCGGGTAATCGACGTAGGTGAGGAGCTCGGCGGGGAGGCCGGCCTGGTCGAGCGCCAGCTTGGCGGCCCGCTTGGCCGGCGGGAACAGCTTCAGGGCGCTGCGCACCGCCCCGGTCGCCGGCTCGGTCACCTCGGTGCCGAGCCGCACCGCCATCTGCGGCGCGTCGGCGGCGCGGGCGAAGAGGTTGATCACCTCGCCCGCGGTGTGCGGGTTGGGGTCGGTGAGGTGGAAGGCGCGGCCGTTGAGGCGCGGTTTGTGGGCGATGTGGTCGATCGCCGCGGCGACGTAGTCGACCGGGACGATGTTTATCTCGCCGCCTTCGATCCCCAGCGTCGGCAGCCACGAGGGCGCCACCCGGCGCAGCCGCTGCAGCGCCTTGAAGAAGAAATAAGGCCCGTCGATCTTGTCGATCTCCCCGGTGCGCGAATCGCCGACGACGATCCCCGGCCGGTAGACCCGCCACGGCCGCTGGCACTCGTCGCGGACCAGCCGCTCGGACTCGTGCTTGGTGCGGAAGTAGGGGTTGTTGTCCAGCCGTTCGGCCTCGTCGAACATCTCCTCGGTCCAGACGCCCTTGTAGAGGCCGGCGGCGGCAATCGAGCTGACGTGGTGGAAGCAGCCCGCCTCGAGCGCCCCGCCGAGCTCGATCGCGTGGCGCGTCCCCTCGACGTTGGCGACCTGCTGGGTCTCGGCGTCAGCGGTCAGGTCGTAGATCGCCGCCAGGTGGAAGAAGTGGTCGATCTCGCCCCGCATCGCCACCAAGTCCTCCTCGGAGACTCCCAGCCCGGGCTGGGTCAGATCGCCCGTGATCGGCACGATCCGGGCCCCGTCGGCGCCGAAGCTGGTGCGCAGCTCCTCGAGGCGACCGCGGGATCCCGCCCGCACCAGAGCGTAGATCGTGCCCTCGCGCTGGAGCAGTTTCTGGACGAGATTGCGGCCGATGAATCCGGTCGCGCCGGTGACGAAGTAGCTCATTGGGGTACCAGGGTATCTCGATAGGCCTGCCCGTAAACCAAACTCCTTAGACTGAGCCCAGAGATGCCCGAGACGGCGACCGTCCAGATCACGATGCCCGAGATGGGCGAGTCGGTTACCGAGGGCATCGTGCTCGAGTGGCACGTGGCCGAGGGGGACTCGGTCTCCGAGGGGGATACCGTCGTCGAGGTTTCGACTGACAAGGTCGATGCTGAGGTGCCTGCGCCGATGGACGGAGTGATCACCAAGCTGATTGCGCAGGTGGATGACGAGGTGCCTGTTGGGGCTCCGCTGGCTGAGATGGAGGCTGGTGAGGGACAGAGCGGTGCGGCCGCGGGTCCTGTCGCGGCAGGGGACCCACCCCCAGCTGCGCAGCAGCAGGGGGTCCCCCCTACCACGCCACCCACGGCACAGGCGCCTTCTTCCCAGGGTTCGAACGGGTCAGGCAACGGTGCAGGCGCTGATGTCAAAGCGACGCCTGTTGCCCGGAGAGTTGCTGAAGCTACCGGCGTGGATCTGGGCTCCGTCCAGGGTTCGGGGCCTGGCTCGAAGGTGACCAAAGAGGATGTGATGGCTGCGGCTGACGGTGGCGGGAATGGGGCTGTCGCCGCTGCGGGGGAGGCTAAGCAGCTGCGTGGGGCGGCGGCGATGCTTGCTAACGCGATGGATGAAAGCCGGCAGGTTCCGACCGCCACTTCGTTCCGGACGATTGCAGTCGACACGCTCGATGCGAAACGGAAGGCGATCAACTCGGTGCTCAAAGATCGCGGGCTGAAGGTCTCCTTCACTCATCTCATCGCCTGGGCGATCGTGGAGGCGACCAAAGAGCTGCCGGTGATGACGCGGGTCTTTGCCTCCGAGGACGGCAAGCCGTTTGCGATCGAGGGGAGCCCGGTCAACCTCGGGATCGCCGTCGACGTCGAGAAAAAGGACGGCTCCCACTCGCTGATGGTGCCGGCGATCAAGGGCGCCGACGGGCTCGACTTCTCCGGCTTCCACTCCCGCTACGAAGAGCTGATCGCGAAGACCCGCGAGAACAAGCTCTCCGCCGACGACTTCCAGGGGACCAACATCAGCCTCACCAACCCGGGCGGGATCGGGACGATGGCCTCGGTGCCGCGCCTGCTCAGCGGCCAGAGCGCGATCATCGCCACCGGCTCGATCGCCTACCCGCCGGAGTGGAAGCACGCCTCGCCGGAACGGCTGAAGCAGCTCGGCGTCAGCAAGGTGATGACGCTGACCTCGACCTACGACCACCGCGTCATCCAGGGCGCCGAGTCGGGCGCCTTCCTGCGCAAGGTCGAGGAACTGCTGCAGGGTGAGGACGGGTTCTACGAGGCGGTCGCCGCCGACCTCGGCTTCGAGGCCTCGGTGGTCAGCACCGCCCACCCGGCCTCCGCCTCGGCGCCGCCGCTGAGCGCCGCCGCCCCGAGTGCGGAACCGAGCAGCGCCCCCGGCGAGATCGACGAAGAGCTGCTGCAGGCGGTCCAGGCCGCGACCTCGCTGCTGAAGGCCTACCGCACCCACGGCCACCTCGCCGCCCACCTCGACCCGCTCGGCTCCGAGCCGAAGGGCGACCCGGCGCTGCAGCCCGAGAACGTCAACCTGACGCCCGAGCTGATGGAGCGGATCCCGGCTTCGATCCTCCGCATCGGCGTGCCCGGCGAAAACCTGCTGGAAGCGCTGCCGCGGATGCGCACCGCCTACTGCGGCACGATCGGCTACCAGGTCGAGCACCTCTCCTCCCACCAGCAGCGGATCTGGCTGCGGGAGATGATCGAGACCGGCGCCCACCGCCAGCCGCTCACCGACGAGGAGAAAAAACGGCTGCTGAACCGGCTGATCGACGTCTTCCAGTTCGAGCGCTTCCTCGAGAAAGCGTATTTGGGGCAGAAGATGTTCTCGATCGAGGGGCTCGACGTGGTCGTGCCGATGCTCGACGAGATCGTCACCCTCTCGCAGCGGGCCGGGGCCGAGGAGGTCGTCTTCGGGATGGCCCACCGCGGCCGCCTCAGCGTCCTCGCCCACAACCTCGGCCGCTCGGTCGAGTCGATCCTCGCCGAGTTCGAGGGCTCGAAGCAGATCGAGGCGGTGAAGGCGGTCGCCGCGATCCCCCACGGCGGCACCGGCGACGTCAAGTACCACTACGGCCACCGCGGCGTGTACGAGACCGCCGACGAGCAGAAGATCTCGGTCCGCCTCTACCCGAACCCCAGCCACCTCGAGTTCGTCGACCCGGTCGTCACCGGCGGCACCCGCTTCCTGCAGCAGGACTTCGAGGGCCCGAACCTCACACACGACCCGAAACGGGCGGTGCCGGTGCTGCTCCACGGCGACGCCGCCTTCCCCGCCCAGGGCGTGGTCGCCGAGACGCTCAACCTGCAATCGCTGCCCGGCTACAGCACCGGCGGCACCGTCCACGTGATCCAGAACAACCAGGTCGGCTTCACCACCGACCCGGACGAGGCCCGCTCGACCCCCTACGCCGCCGACATGGCGAAGGGATTCAACGTGCCGATCATCCACGTCAACGCCGACGACGTCGAGGCCTGCGTCTCCGCCGTCCGCCTGGCGATGGCCTACCGCGAGCGCTGGTGCCGCGACGTCGTCATCGACGTGATCGGCTACCGCCGCTTCGGCCACAACGAGACCGACGAGCCGGCCTACACGCAGCCGACGATGGCGGCGGCGATCAAGTCCCACCCACCCGTCTCCGAGATCTACGCCGAGAAGCTGATCGAGGAGGGGACCGTCTCCGCCGAGGAGGTCGGCAAGGCCTCCGACGAGCGCCACGCGGAGATGTCGGGGGCGCTGAAAGGGCTGCGGCAGAAGATGGAGCTCGGCGAGTACGAGGACCCGACCGTCACCGGCGTCACCAGCAGCACCGGCGAACTGCTCGACCGCACCGCCAGCCCGCCCGTCCACACCGCGGTCGAGGCGGACAAGCTGCGCTCGATCAACGAGGAGCTGCTGAAGACGCCCGAGGGCTTCAACGTCCACCGCAAGCTGCGCCGCCCGCTGGCGCGGCGGGTCGAGGCGCTCGAGCAGGGCGGGGTCGACTTCGGCCAGGCCGAGGCGCTCGCCTTCGGCACCCTGCTGACCGACGGCGTCCACATCCGCCTCACCGGCCAGGACACCGAGCGCGGCACCTTCTCCCACCGCCACCTCGTCCTCCACGACGAGAACACCGGCCTCGAGTACACGCCGATGCAGAACCTGGAGGACGCCTCGGCCCCCTTCGAGCTCTACAACAGCCCGCTCTCGGAGATCGCCTGCCTCGGCTTCGAGTACGGCTACTCGGCGGCGAGCCCCAGCGCCCTGGTCCTCTGGGAGGCCCAGTTCGGCGACTTCGCCAACGCCGCCCAGG
The DNA here is from genome assembly GCA_035473555.1 of Solirubrobacterales bacterium. Lineage (GTDB taxonomy): Bacteria > Actinomycetota > Thermoleophilia > Solirubrobacterales > 70-9 > VAYN01. The sequence goes on along the minus strand of DATIOC010000019.1, from coordinate 13,527 downwards.
TGATCATCGACAGCTTCATCGTCTCCGGCGAGTCGAAGTGGGGACAGACCAGCCGCCTCACGCTGCTGCTTCCGCACGGCTATGAGGGGTCGGGCCCGGAGCACTCCAGCGCCCGGATCGAGCGCTTCCTCGCCCTCGGCGCCGAGGGCAACATCCGCATCGCCTACCCGACCACCGCCTCCCAGTACTTCCACCTGCTGCGCCGCCAGGCGCTGATCAAGAAGCCGCGGCCGCTGATCGTCTTCACCCCGAAGGGGCTGCTGCGCCTCGACAAGGCCACGGCGACCCTGGAGGAGCTGACCGACGGCGAACTGCAGTTCATCCTCGACGACCCGACCGCCGGCGAGCGCCGCGAGAAGGTCGAGCGCCTGGTCCTCTGCACCGGCAAGGTCTACTACGACATGGACGGCAACGAGCGCCGCGCCAGCGCCGAGAACGTCGCCATCGCCAGGGTCGAGGTCCTCTACCCCTTCGCCAAGGAACAGCTGGAACGGCTGATCGCCTCCTACCCGAACCTGAAGGAGATCGCCTGGGTTCAGGAGGAGCCGCGCAACATGGGCGCCTGGAAGGTGATGTCACGCCGGATGCCCGACGTCCTGCCCGAGGGCGTCACCCTCACCTATATCGGCCGCCAGGGCCGGGCCAGCACCGGCGAGGGTTACTCGGGCGCCCACGCGCGGGAGCAGGAGCGCATCGTGCTCACCGCGCTGACCGCCGGGGCCTGAGCCCATGGCGCGGCGCAAACCGTTCGAGAAGCCCGTCCCGGGTGAGCTCTTCGTCTGGGTGAAGCGCTTCTCCTGGGTGGAGCTGGCGGTCTTCTCCGGCCTGCTCGTCTTCTGGATCGCGCCGGGGTTCGAAACCGCGACGATGCTCTTCGGCTGGGCTCACGGCCTCGGCTTCATCGCCCTCTGCGTGGTGATCTGGGTGGCCTGCGTACGCAAGGAGGCCCCTTACACCCTGCTCGCCGCGACCCTTACCCCTGTCGGACCGGTCGGCAGCGTGATCGGAATCGAGTTGATCGAACGCAAGGGCTGGGGTATAGGTGTACAACCGAGTTCCCAGGTAACCGAGTCGGAAAGTCACCAGAACCGGGCCAAAGCGCTCGATTCCGCTTGACCGAGCGGGACAGAGCCTGTATAGCTAAACGCTGACTGTTCCTCAGGGCAGTCCCGCCAGGGGGAACGGCCGCGTCGGCATCCCTCCCTGGCTACCGACGCGCAGGTGCAGTGTGGGTCGCGCGGACCCCCCTGCCTCCCGCGGCCCCGCTGCGCCTACCTTTTTAAGTTCCGAAGTACGGTCTGCAAGATTCCGCCGTTGATGAAGTAGGTGACCTCGTTCGGGGTGTCGAGCCTGACCGTCGCCTCGAAGCTCTTTTCACTGCCGTCGTCGGCGCGGGCGGTGACAGTCACCTTCTTCGCCTGCCCGTCTTCGAGGTCGCCGACGTCGAAGCTCTCGGCCCCGGTGAGGCCGAGCGAGGCGGCGCTCTCGCCCGCGGCGAACTGCAACGGCAGCACCCCCATCCCGATCAGGTTGGAGCGGTGGATGCGCTCGTAGCTCTCGGCGATCACCGCGCGCACCCCGAGCAGCTTGGTGCCCTTGGCGGCCCAATCGCGGGAGGAGCCCGAGCCGTACTCCTTTCCGGCTAGGACGACGAGCGGCACTTTTTCGCTTGCGTACTGCATTGCGGCGTCGTAGATCGTCGTTTCCTCCCCGTCGGGGAAGTGCCGGGTGTAGCCGCCGGCGCGCTCGACCAGCTGGTTGCGGAGGCGGATGTTGGCGAAGGTGCCGCGGATCATCACCTCGTGGTTGCCGCGGCGCGAGCCGTAGGAGTTGAAGTCCTTGACCTCGACGCCCTGCTCGGTCAGCCAGCGGCCGGCGGGGCTGTCGCGTTTGATCGCGCCGGCGGGAGAGATGTGGTCGGTGGTGATCGAGTCGCCGAGGACGGCGAGCGCCCGGGCGCCGGCGATCGGCTCGACGCCGGGTGGCTGCGCCGGCATCTGCTCGAAGAAGCTGGGCCGGCGGACGTAGGTCGAGTCGGGCCAGGTGTAGCGATCGCCGGCGGGGACGTCGACCGCGTTCCACATCTCGTCCCCGGAAAAGACCCCGGCGTAGTTGCGTTCGAACATCTCGGACTGCACCGAGGCGCCGACCACCTGCTTGATCTCCTCGGCGCTGGGCCAGATGTCGCGCAAAAATACGGGCGCTCCGTCCTGTCCCTCGCCGAGCGGCTCGTTCTCCAGGTCGATGTCCATCCGCCCGGCGAGCGCGTAGGCAACCACCAGCGGCGGGCTGGCCAGATAGTTGGCTTTCACGTCCTGGTTGATCCGGCCCTCGAAGTTGCGGTTGCCGGAGAGGACCGCGCAGACCGCCAGGTCCTGCTCGGCGATCGCCGCCGAGATCTCCGGCGCCAGCGGCCCGGAGTTGCCGATGCAGGTCGTGCAGCCGTAGCCGACGAGGTTGAACTGCAGCGCGTCGAGGTACTCGGTCAGCCCGGCCCGCTCGAGGTAGTCGGTGACGACGGTCGATCCCGGCGCCAGCGAGGTCTTCACCCAGGGCTTGCGCTCGAGTCCCCGTTCGACGGCGTTGCGCGCCAGCAGAGCGGCACCGACCATCACGCTCGGGTTCGAGGTGTTGGTGCAGCTGGTGATCGCGGCGATCACGACATGGCCGTGGTCGAGCTCGATCTCGGTCCCGTCGTCGAGGGTGACCGCGACGGCGTCGTGGCTGCGGCTGGTGTCGACGGCGGTGCCGCTCACCGCCGGCCGCGGTTTGCCGCGCTCGTCGTCGTGGTCCTCGGCCGGCGGGTCGGAGGCCGGGAACGACTCTTCGATCGCCTCGTCGCGGCCGTTGCCCATCTGCTCCGCGGCCTCGGGGTCGAACTCCTGCATCGCCTCGAGGAAGGACTCCTTCGCCTCGGAGAGCGGCACCCGGTCCTGGGGGCGTTTCGGGCCGGCCAGGCTGGGGACGACCTCGCCGAGGTCGAGCTCCAGCAGATCGGAGAAGACCGGATCGGGGGTCGACTCCTCATGGCCCCCGTCATGGAACATGCCCTGCGCCCGCGCGTAGGCGTCGACCAGCTCGATCGTCTCCGTGGGGCGGCCGGTGAGGTCGAGGTAGCGCAGCGTCTCGGCGTCGACCGGGAAGATCGCGCAGGTCGAGCCGAACTCCGGCGACATGTTGCCGAGCGTGGCACGGTCGGCGAGACCGAGGGTCGGCAGGCCGGGACCGAAGAACTCGACGAACTTGGAGACGACGCCGCGCTGGCGCAGCATCTCGGTGACGGTGAGGACGAGGTCGGTCGCGGTCGCCCCCTCGGGCAGCTCGCCGGAGAGCTTGAAGCCGACGACCTGCGGCAGCAGCATCGAGATCGGCTGGCCCAGCATCGCCGCCTCGGCCTCGATCCCCCCCACGCCCCAGCCGAGGACGCCGAGGCCGTTGACCATCGTCGTGTGCGAGTCGGTGCCGACGAGGGTGTCGGGGTAGGCCTGCAGGACGCCGCCGTTCTCGCGGCTGTAGACGACCTGGGAGAGGTACTCGAGGTTGACCTGGTGGCAGATCCCGGTCGCCGGCGGGACGACGCGGAAGTTGTCGAAGGACTGCTGGCCCCATTTGAGGAACGAGTAGCGCTCGAGGTTGCGCTCGAAGTCGTGCTCGGCGTTGACCGCGAAGGCGCGGGCGTTGCCGAAGGCGTCGACCTGGACCGAGTGGTCGATCACCAGGTCGACGTCGACCAGCGGGTTGATCGCCGCCGGGTCGCCGCCGATCTCCTCCATCGCGTCGCGCATCGCCGCCAGGTCGACGACCGCGGGGACGCCGGTGAAGTCCTGCATCAGGACGCGGGCGGGCTGGAAGGGGATCTCGGCGCTCGGCTCGGCGGCCGCGTCCCAGGAGGCGATCGCCTCGACGTCGGCGGCGGTGACGGAAACCCCGTCCTCCAGGCGCAGGACGTTCTCCAGCAGAACCTTGATCGAGTACGGCAGACGGGCGACGTCGAAACGCTCCTGCAGCGCGTCGAGGCGGAAGATCTCGTACTCGCGACCGCCCACCGAGAGGCTGGACCGGGCGCTGAAGGAATCGCTGCTCACGCACTCATCCTAGGCAATTGGTGGGGGCGGGTCCGGCACCGGACCCGCCTACTTCAGCGCTTGTCAGGCGAGTGACCGGAGGCGATGTCTTTGGCTGCTTTTTGGCCAGCGCTGCCACTTTGCACTTTGACGCTCAGTGAAGGGCTGATCAGGGCGAGGTGGGCGCCGGCTCGTTGGGGAAGAGGGGCAATGGTTACCTCGACCTTGTTGCGCTCGATTGCCTTGGCGGTCGCCTCGCCGACCTGCTCGGGGCTGGAGGTGCCCATTCCCGGCGGCGGCTTGGAGCCGGCGTCGGCGAACATGCCGGCGTCGCGGATGAAGCCGGGTGAGACGATCGAGACGCCGACGCCGCGATGGTTGAGGTCGCTGCGCAGGCCGAGGGCGAAGCCGCGCAGGCCGAACTTGGTCGCGTTGTAGATGGAAGAGCGGGGGCTGGCCGCCTTGCCGGAGAGCGAGGCGACGAAGACGAGCTGGCCCGAGCCGGCCTCGAGCATCGCCGGGTAGAGGGCGCGGGCGAGCAGCATCGGCGCCTCGAGGTTGACCCGCAGGGCCCGCTTGACCTCCTCGGCGCTGAACTCGTCGACCTTGCCCGCGCCGGGCAGGCCGGCGTTGGCGACGAGGATCTCGGTCCCGGCGGCTTCGGCGGCGAGCCGCTCGGCGGCGTCGGGCTCGGCGAGGTCGGCGGGAAGCACGGAGTGGCCGCTGCCGGGCAGCTCGGCGGCCATCGCCTCGAGCGCCTCGCGGTTGCGGGCGCTGAGCGCCAGCACGGCCCCGCGGGCGGCCAGCGAGTGGGCGATCGCCCTTCCCAGCCCTCCCGTCGCCCCGGTGAGGAGCGTTTTGCGGCCCGAAAGGTTCATCCCAAGGCGCAAGCTACCAGCCCAGGCGTCGAACAAATCTCCATGGGAGCGGGGTCCAAAGCTAAATATTTGCGTTTTGTGAGCAAAGCGCCGCGCGATGGGCTACACTGCCGCCGGTCAGTAACCGAAACGCCGAATCCCTGGCGCAAAGAGTGTTCAGGGAGCGGGGGAACCACGTTTTCGGGGCTAACCCACCAGGTTGAAGGTGGGAGCGCAGGCTCCTTTCGCGCTAGCCCGACAGCTAACCCCGTAGGCCGACGAAGGAGAATCGGTTTGCGTCACAACTTCAGGTTGGCTGGGCTGGTGGTCGTCATCGCCCTCGCAGCAACCGCTTTGTTCGTTCCGGGCAGCGCCTCCGCCGCGTGCACCTCTGGCGGCGCCTCCCCGTCGGCGGTCGACCTCTGCGCCCCGACGGCGAAGGCCCGCTTGCTCCCCAGCGGGGAACTGATCCCGCCGGCCAGCGCTCCTCCCCGGGTCAAGGCAGTGATCGCCGCGGCGAACAAAATCCGCACCAAGCCCTACATCTTCGGCGGCGGCCACGCCCGCTGGTGGGACCGCGGCTACGACTGCTCCGGCTCCGTCTCCTACGCCCTCCACGGCGGCAAATTCCTCGAAAGCCCCCTCCCCTCCGGCCCGATGGCCAAGTGGGGCGAAGAAGGCAGCGGCCGCTGGATCACCGTCTGGACCAACGCCGGCCACGCCTACGCCGAAATCGCCGGCTTCCGCTGGGACACCTCCGGCGACAGCGGCGGCGAAACCGGCCCCCGCTGGCACGAAGACCTGCGCGACAACGTCGGCTTCGTCTCGCGTCACCCGCTCGGCTACTAGCGCTGGTTAGCTGGGAGCGGGTGGGGTGCCTCCCCTGGGAGCACCTCCGCCGAGAGCTGCGGGAATCGGCTGACGCCTCAAAAGCTTTTGGCTCGGCTCCATGCTGAGTACCCAGAGGAGGCCACCCACCCCCTCCTCCAACAGCTTTTAAGGCACGGGTGACGCGAGAGGAAGCCTTGCGCGCAAGAGCTGATGTACTCCAGTCCGGCTAAGCCTTCCGGGCCAGTTTGTCCTTGCAATCCGCACCTTCCCGGATAACGTCACACGCATAGACGCCTCGGTTCCCGACATACGTCTCTCCGGTCTCACCAAGTACTACGGCGAGGTTGCTGCTGTCGCCGGGATCGACTTGGAGATCGCGCAGGGGGAGTTCTTCACGATGCTGGGGCCGTCGGGCTCGGGGAAGACGACGACGCTGCGGATGATCGCCGGGTTCGAGGATCCGACCGACGGGACGATCGAGCTGGCGGGAGAGGACGTCAGCGGGGTGCCGCCGTATGACCGCAAGGTCAACACCGTCTTCCAGGACTACGCCCTCTTCCCGCACATGACCGTCGGCGACAATGTCGCCTACGGGATGAAGGTGGCCCGGGTGGCCAAGGCCGAGCGCTCGAAGCGCAGCGAAGAGGCCCTGGAGATGGTCCGCCTGCCCGGCTACGCCGAGCGCAAGCCGAACGAGCTCTCCGGCGGCCAGCGCCAGCGGGTCGCGCTGGCCCGGGCGATCGTCAACCGGCCCAAGGTGCTGCTGCTCGACGAGCCGCTCGGCGCGCTGGACCTGAAGCTGCGCGAGGAGATGCAGACCGAGCTGAAGGCGATCCAGGGCGAGGTCGGGATCACCTTCGTCTACGTCACCCACGACCAAGACGAGGCGCTGACGATGAGCGACCGGATCGCGGTCTTCAACGGCGGCCGGATCGAGCAGGTCAGCTCGCCGCTCGAGCTCTACGAGCGCCCGGCCAACGAGTTCGTCGCCGGCTTCGTCGGCGTCTCCAACCTGATCGAGCGGGGCGGCGAGCGGATGACGATCCGCCCCGAGAAGATCGAGCTGCTGGCGCCAGGCGCTCCGGCCGACGGCCTACAGACGGAGAGCGGTCGCGTCGTCGATGTCGCCTACGCCGGCAGCGTCACCCGCTTCACGGTTCAGCTGGACAAAGGGGAGAAGCTCCAGCTGGTGAGACAGAACGTGGAGAGCGCGTCCTCGGGCGCGTTGCCAGGGCAGGGAAGCGAAGTCCAAGTCGGGTGGCGACCCGAGCACGCGGCCGCCGTCGGCGGGAAGTCAACCAAACAGGAGGTAGCACCGAAATGAGCAAAAGGGATGGCAACCCCGCCCGCACGGCGTGGCTCGTCGTTGCCGGCCTGGTCGTGTTCATGCTCGCCCTCGCCGGATGTGGCGGCGGCAGCGACTCGACCAGCGGTGGCAGCAGCGACGAAGCGCTGCAGAAGGTCGGCAAAGGGGAGGGCGAAGTCTCGCTGATCTCCTGGGCCGGCTACGTCGAACCCGAATGGAGCAAACCGTTCGAACAGAAGACCGGCTGCAAGGTCAACAACAAGGAAGCCGGCACCTCCGACGAAATGGTCGAGCTGATGAAAACCGGGCAGTACGACGGCGTCTCGGCCTCCGGTAACGCCACCGCCCGGCTCGTCGCCGCCGGCCTCGTCGCCCCGGTCAACACTGACCTGGTCCCCAACTACAAGACGGTCTTCTCTGACCTCAAGGACCAGCCGTACAACACCTTCGAAGGCGTCAACTACGGCATCCCGCACGGCCGCGGCGCCAACCTGCTGATGTGGAACGGGGACGACGTGAAGCCGGCACCGGACTCCTGGGACGTGATGTTCGATCCCAAGGTCGCCGCCAAGTACAAGGGCAAGATCAGCGTCTACGACGAATCCAGCTACATCGCCGACGCCGCGATGTACCTCAAGTACCACCAGCCCGACCTGGGTATCGAAAACCCCTACGAGCTGAACGAAGACCAGTTCAACGCGGCGATCGATCTGCTGAAGGAACAGCAGGCCAACGTCGGCGAATACTGGTCCGAAGCGGCCAAGCAGATCTCCGCCTTCGCCGGCGGCGACGTCACGGTCGGGACGACCTGGCAGTACCAGTACTTCGCGCTGAAGGAAGAAGGCGTGCCGGTGAAAGCCAGCCCGGCGAGCCAGGGCTTCCTGCCGAAGGAGGGCGCGACCGGCTGGTCCGACACCTGGATGATCGCCAAGGACGCCAAACATCCCAACTGCATGTACGAGTGGATGAACTGGATCATCGAACCGAAAATCAACGCCGAGGTCGCCGAATGGTTCGGCGAGGCACCGGCGCAGGAACTCGCCTGCAAAGAGACGGCGAACAAGAACTTCTGCGCCGAATACCACGCCGAAGAACCGGAGTTCTGGAAGCGGGTCTACTACTGGGAAACCCCGCTCGCCGACTGCGGCAACGGCGAAGAAGATTGCAAGGACTACAACGACTGGGTCAAAGCCTGGACCACGATCAAAGGCTGACCCGGTTCTGATTCATGTCTGAAACGGTCGCGGAGAAGAGGTCGGTCAGCCACAGGCTGTCCGACCTCTTCCACGGCCGCGAGCGCCTGCAGGTAGGGGCGCTGCTGGCCGGCCCCATCGGCTGGCTGGTGATCGGCTACCTGGGCTCGCTGGCCCTGCTGCTGGTCGCCGCCTTCTGGTCGGTCGACCCGCTCAGCGGGCTGACGATCAAGGAATTCACCCTCGAAAACTTCGAAGCGCTGTGGAACGAACCGGTCTACCGGACGATCGCCTGGCGGACGATCCGGACCGCGCTGCTGGTCACCCTGACCGACGCGGTGATCGCCTTCCCGATCGCCTTCTACATGGCCAAGGTGGCGAGCCGGCGCGGCAAGGCGCTGCTGGTGATCGGCATCCTGCTGCCGCTCTGGTCCAGCTATCTGGTCAAGGTCTATGCCTGGCGGACGCTGCTCTCCGCCAACGGCGCGATCAACTGGGCGCTGGAACCGATCGGCCTGCACGGCCCCGGCTACGGCACCACCGCCGTCTGGCTGGTCTTCAGCTACCTCTGGCTGCCGTACATGATCCTGCCGATCTACGCCGGGCTGGAGCGGATCCCGAACTCGCTGATCAGCGCCTCCGAGGACCTCGGCGCCTCCCCCTTCACCACCTTCCGCCGGGTGATCCTGCCGCTCAGCTTCCCGGCCGTCGTCGCCGGCTCGATCTTCACCTTCTCGCTCACCCTCGGCGACTACATCACCCCGCGGCTGGTCTCCAACGACCAGTTCATCGGCAACGTCATCTACAGCAACATCGCCAACAACCAGCCGTTCGCCGCGGCCCTGGCCATGATCCCGATCGTGGTGATGATCGCCTACCTGATGGTCGCCCGGAAGCTCGGCGCCTTCGAGCATGTCTAGGCGGATGGCGCGATGAGGCTCTCGAAACGCTCCCAGTGGCTGCTGCGGCTCGCCGTCGCGGTCGGGCTCGCCTTCATCTACATCCCGTTGATCGTGATCGGGATCTACGCCTTCAACTCGAGCAAGATCCTCGAGTGGCCGCCGCCGGGCTTCACCACCCACTGGTTCTCGCAGGCGTTCAAGGACGAAGCCGCCCGCGAAGCCTTCTTCACCTCGCTGAAAGCGGGCGTGATCGCCGCGGCGATAGCCCTCGTCCTCGGATCGCTCGCCGCCCTCGCCGTCGCGCGCCACCGCTTCTTCGGGCGGGAGACGATCTCCTTCCTGGTGATCCTGCCGATCGCCCTGCCGGGAATCGTCACCGGCGTCGCGATCTCCAACACCTTCACCCAGGTCCTCGACGTCCCGCTCAGCCTCTTCACCGTGATCGTCGGCCACGCGACCTTCTGCATCGTCGTCGTCTACAACAACGCCGTCGCCCGCCTGCGCCGCCTCTCCGGCTCCTTTGAGGAGGCCTCGGCCGACCTGGGGGCCCACTCCTGGCAGACCTTCCGCTACGTCACCTTCCCGGGGATGAAAAGCGCCCTGATCGCCGGCGGCCTGCTCGCCTTCGCCCTCTCCTTCGACGAGATCATCGTCACCAACTTCACCATCGGCGCCGGCGAACAGACCCTCCCGATCTGGATCTACTCCAACCTCTTCCGCCCCCACGAACTCCCGATCGTCAACGCCGTAGCCGTAATAGTGATCCTGATCTCAATCATCCCCGTCTACCTAGCCCACCGACTGGGAGGCGACGAGGGCCCAACGGCAGGCCGCGGCGCCGGCAACATAGACCCCGAGGCCACCGCCGTGCCCTAGCCCGTTCGTCTGTTCCTTTTCGTTGTCAGACACCGTTAAGGAACAGACGAACGTGGAGTGCGGAGGAGGTAGCCGATTTCGGCGATGGTCTGGTGGGGTTCTTCGCAGAGCTGCTGCCAGCCGATACGAGGCACCCGGTAACCGGCCCGGGCCAGGAGCCGATTGCGCTCGGCGTCTCGCCTCTGCGCCATCGGGTTGGCATGGAAGGCGCCTCCGTCGGTTTCGACGACTACCTTCTGCTCTCTCCATAGGAAGTCCACCTCGAACGTCCTCCCCGCAACCCGCAGCTTCTGGTTGGTCTCGGGAATCGGCAGGGAATGGTGGGTAAGCAGCGGCAGCATCTTCGCCTCCATGCGGCTCCGAAGCCTCATCTTTGGGGTATAGCGACGCCACTCTTCGAGGATGATGTTCAGCTTGCGACTTCCCCTGCGACGGTTTTCATCGAGAATCCCGTCGATCGCCGGAACGTTGAGGATGCCGAGGACCGCGGCCTCCTCAACTGCTTCGGCCAATGCGTTTTTTCCGGCGAGCCCGGCCAAATCGACCAGCGTGCGAGACGGGCTGGTGCAAGGGATCCCCTCGTACTCGCACAAATGACTTGGGACGGGCGGCGGCGGAAAGCGACGGCGAATCCCCGGGATCTTGCGGCCGGCTTCGATCGGTGCGATGACTTCCACCTCCCCGGGCTTCGCTCGCCACAGGCCGAACAGCCAAGCGGCCGATCCGTGGGAGACAACAGTTCCCTTCCCGCAGGCCAGCGTCGCGGCGAAGTGGCGCCCGTGGAGTTCGACTGATCGGAGGCCGACCGAGTAGGTCCCTCGAAACTGGGGATGAAGCCTCGCTGAGATAACCGCCTGTTCAATAGCCTCATCGCTGAGACCGGTAGCTCGCAGCTGCTCTCGCGACACCACACTGTGCTGCCTACTCGCGAGCTCGCTCACCGCCAGCCAAATCTCTCTTCGTCTGTTCCTTCTCGTTGCGATGCACGGATAAGGAACAGACGGATGAAACTCTCCCCCCTTGGGCTGGGGAAGGTGCCCAAATTGGGCTTGATTCGCCGGAGGCGGTAACGCCAGAGCGGGATGTTCCCGTGCTTGCGCTTCGGCTGATCGACCCGCCTGGTCTGCAACTCCGTATAGCCCGTGGTCCCCCAGATCTAGGCTGAGTCCCTTTTCCGCAGCAACTCCCGGATCTTTCCGATCAGCAGCTGGTGAAGATCGAACTGCCAGTAGGTGACGAAGCGCTCGGCTAGGACCCGCATCTCGTTCTGGTCGAGGCGGCCGAGTGGGCCGCTGAGGTCGACGGCGCTCTGGTGGATGCGGATCGGGGCGCTGATCATCGCCGCCGACTCCTCGCTGAGGCCGGGGAACCGCTCCCCTTTGAGGTGGAACAGCCCCGCATCTCGCTGCTCACGGACGTGCTGGGACTCGTCCTCGTCGAGGCTGTCGAGGCCGATCAGGCGTAGACCGAACATGTCTCCAGTCTGTGGGTCGACGTGATCAGACAGCAGCAGTACCGGCCGCGCCTTGGCCTCGACCACGAAGCGAAGCTCGGCGCTCCCCTCTTTCTGCAGTCCGGAGACGATCGTGCCGGCGTCGGGAACCTCGACGGGAGGCCCGTCCTTGACAAAGACCTGGAACGGCGCCTGTGGCGTGCTGGGGACGACGGCCCAGTACACCTCGCCCGGCGAGGGAGTCAAAGGCCGAGCAGGCTGCGGACAGCCGCCTCGTCTTCGACCGTCTCGCCCTCGCGGGACTCCGCAATCCGGTGGGCTTTGACGCCCAGATCAGTCAGCTCGAACCCGACCGGCCGCGCCGCGTCCTCCAGCATCTGCGCCCGGCCCTGCAACTCCGCAAAGTCGTCCGGGTGCAGGATCACCGCCTTGACGCTGTCAGCGCTGTAGCGCTCGACGAGATAGGCGGTCCCAACCTCAGGCTTGGGCACCCGAACGTCATTTCCCTGCACAGAAACGCTCTTCAAGTCCATGCTGCCAACTTAACCCCGGTCTCGGACGACCCCAAGCGAAGTCGTACGACATTAAAGGAGGCCGCTCAGCGAGGCGGTGGAAAATTGCGCGGATCCGGCTTGGCCTCATCCCGTTCGACGAACCGTTCGAACCCGATCGCCCCAAGAAGGCGACCTCCTGCCTCGACGATCAGTTCAAAGAAAGCCCCGATCACAAGCCCAGCCTAACCCCTCAACCAGCCCCCGCCGTCGCCTGGAGGGGCCGGTGGGGGGTGCCTGGGTACTCAGCATGGAGCCGCGCCGAAAGGCTTTGGGCGACAGCTATCTCCTGCCCGCGCGGCGGAGGTGCTCCCAGGCACCCCCCACCGGCCCCTCTCCCCCTGACTACAGCGGAATGTTCCCGTGCTTGCGCTTCGGCTGATCGACCCGCTTGGTCTGCAGCATCCGCAGCGCCCGGATCAGCTTCGGCCGCGTCTGGCGCGGCTCGATCACGTCGTCGATGTAGCCACGCTCCGCCGCCGAGTAAGGGTTGGCGAAATGGGCTTTGTAGTCGTCGATCAGTTTCTGCCGCCGCTCGTCGGGGGTCGGCGAGTTGGCGATGTCTTTGCGGTAGATGATGTTGACGGCGCCCTCGGGGCCCATCACCGCGACCTCGGCCGTCGGCCAGGCGACGTTGTAGTCGGCCAGCATGTGCTTCGAGTTCATCACGTCGTAGGCGCCGCCGTAGGCCTTGCGGGTGACGACCGTGAGCTTCGGCACCGTCGCCTCGGTAAAGGCGTAGAGCAGCTTGGCGCCGTGGCGGATGATCCCGTTCCACTCCTGGTCGGTGCCGGGGAGGAAGCCGGGAACATCGGTGAAGGTGAGGATCGGGATGTTGTAGCAATCGCAGGTCCGCACGAAGCGGGCTGCCTTCTCGGAGGCCTCGATGTCGAGGACGCCGGCGAGGAAGGCGGGCTGGTTGCCGACGATCCCGACCGGATAGCCGTCGAGCCGGGAGAAGCCGCAGACGATGTTTTTCGCGAAGTGCTCGTGGACCTCGAAGAACTCCTCGTCGTCGACCACGCGGGCGATCACGTCGCGCATGTCGTAGGGCTTCTGCGGGTCGTTGGGGACGAGGGTGTCGAGCTCGGCGTCTTCGCGCTCGGGGTCGTCTGAGGGCTCGAACCGCGGCGGCGCCTCGAGGTTGTTCGAGGGCAGGAAGCTCATCAGGTAGCGCACGTCCTCGAGGCAGCTCTCCTCGTCCTCGGAGGCGAAGTGGGCGACGCCGGACTTCGAGTTGTGGCTCATCGCCCCGCCGAGCTCCTCGAACTCGACTTCCTCGCCGGTCACGGTTTTGATCACTTCGGGGCCGGTGATGAACATGTGCGAGGTCTCTTTGACCATGAAGATGAAGTCGGTCATCGCCGGCGAGTAGACGGCGCCGCCGGCGCAGGGGCCCATGATCACGCTGATCTGCGGGATCACCCCCGAGCACTGGACGTTGCGGACGAAGACGTCGCCGTAGGCGCCGAGCGAGACGACGCCCTCCTGGAT
>DATIOC010000018.1:0-16932 GCA_035473555.1 Solirubrobacterales bacterium | reverse complement strand
AGGCGATCGACACGATCCTCTTGCTGGGGGCGGCGCTGCTCGTCACCTTCGGCATCTGCTGCGTGATCTTCTGGGCGGTCCCGAAAGGCCACATGCCCTGGCGTGCGGTCTGGCCGGGAGCTCTCTTCGTCACCATCGGCGCCGGCCTCGCCAACTGGCTCTTCCCGATCTATCTCTCCAACGTGTCCAGCCTCTCCCGCTTCGGCTCGACCCTCGGCTTCATCCTCATCGCCCTGCTCTGGTTCTACGTGCTCAGCCTGGCGCTGATGGTCGGCGCGGTGATGAACTCGCTGCGCTTCGAGTTCCACGAGACGGGCGAACTGCCCTACCGGCAGGGCGCACCGCAGAAGGGGTGCAGCGGCTGCGAGGAACGGAAGGCGCTTACCCAGCAGGGAGAGGCGCCGGGTCCTCCGTAGCGAGGGCGCCCTCCTCCGTCAGGTCGGCGGCGAGCGCCTCGACGACCCGGGGGTCGAACTCGAGGCCGGCGCCGCGCTGCAGCTCCCCCAGCGCCTCGCCCTGGCTGCGCGGCTGACGATAGGGCCGCTTCGAGGTCATCGCCGCGAAGGCGACGCAGACGCGGATGATCCGCGAGCCGACGGGGATGTCCTCGCCGGCGAGGCCCTCGGGGTAGCCGCTGCCGTCGTAGCGCTCCGAGACGGCGGCGATCGTCTCGGCGACGCTGGAGAGACCGGGCGCCGAGGAGACGATCCGGGCGCCGGCCACCGGGTGGTTGCGGATCAGCGTGATCTCGGTCGCGTTCAGCGCGGTCTCCTTCTCCAGCACCGATTCCGGCACCGTCAGCAGGCCGATGTCCTGCAGCTCGGCGGCGAGGAAGACGTCGTCGATCGTCGCTTCGTCGAGCCCGAGGCGCCGGGAGATCGAGATCGCGCGGAAGGCGACCGTGCGGAGGTGTTCGCGCAGGTCGGGACGGCGGGCGCTGAGCACCGCCATCAGCACCGCGTGGGCCTGGCGCCGAGCCGAGCGCTGGTGGCGCTTCTTGTGCGCGCTGACGCTCTGTCCAGCCTGTTGCAGGACGGTCTCCGGATCGTCGAGTCCGGCCGTGAAGGCGACTTCCCCGTAGCTGCGCCCGATCAGCCCTTCCCCCTCGGTGGAGCCCGTCCGCGAGAGGAGGAACTCGCCGTTGACGTGGCTCTCGGCCGGAACGACGACGGCGAAGCGCTGACCGTCGACCCGGTACACGGCGCCGCCGACCGGCCAGACGGAATCGAGGAATCTGCCGGCCAGTTCGGCGACGAACCGGTTCGCCACCGCTTCGCCGAAGGCGTCGCAATAGGTCTGCAGCCCTTCCAGCTCGACCACGATCAGGCTGTGTCGCCGCTCCGGGCCCGAGAGCCGGGGGAGGTCGTCGAGCAACGCCTCGCGGTTGGGCAGGCCGGTGACCCGGTCGCGGATCGCGCGCTCCTGTTCGACGACGAGGCGCTGGCTCTGGCGGCGGGCGGTCTCGACCAACCAGGCGAAGACGCAGGCGATCAGCACCACGCAGAGCCAGAAGACGAGGGGCGGGATGCGATCCTGAAGATGGTCGTAGACGAGCAGCAGCAGCGCCAGCACGGCGAACGCGCCGGGCAGCGCGACCGCCTGGGCTCCGGCCGGTCCGGTGAAGGCGGCCCAGGCCGCTCGTGCCGATTTCGATTTCGGAGTCACTCCGGTTTCCCTATCGGCGGCAGGGGCCGGAAAGAACAGTCCTCGGACGAGTGATCGGCAGACGAAAACTTTCTTGCAAATGGAAAGTCTTTTTCTTCCTAGACAATTGGACACTCTGACTGGGAGAATTCGAATGATGGGAAAACATTGGAGTTTCGAGAAGTCTGGGAGCGGACCAGTCCCGCCCGGCTCCGACCGCCCCCAGCGCCAGCGGATCATCGACGCGATGGTCGAGAGCTGCGCCGAGAAGACCTATGCGGCGACGACGATCACCGACATCGTCGCCCGCGCCCACATCTCCCGCACCACCTTCTACAAGCACTTCGACGACAAGCGGGAGTGCTTCGACGCCGCAATCGAGTGCTGCATCGGCGAGCTCCAGGTCGTGGCCGCGACGGCCCACTCCCCTACCGACGAGCCCGGCGACGCGGCGCGAAAGGGGGCGACCGCGGTGGTCGAGGCGCTGGCGGCCAAGCCCGGCCTGGCGCAGGTGCTGACCGGAGACGCGATGGCGGTCGACCCGCAGGTGATCGAGCGCTACCGGCGGGCGACGATCCCCGCCCTGGAAGCGCTCTGGAGCGAGAACGGCGACAGGCCGACCGCCCACACCGATCCCCGCCTCGCCTTCGGCCAGGCCCAGATCCTGATCCTCAACCAGATCGCCAACGACCGGCTCGACCGCCTCGGGGAGCTGCTGCCGGATGTCGTCTACCTGGCGGTCAGCCCCTACGGCGGCCACGAGGAGGCGCTGAGACAGTCCCGCCGGGCGGGGAAAACCGAGATCAGCGGTGCCGTCGCGCGGTGACCGGTAACCCGGAGGACCTGCGGCAGTGGCGACTTCCGCGGGGGCGGCACGGCCTGCCGCGGGAGCTGGTCGAGCGCTCGCAGCGCGAGCGGCTGCTCGCCGCCGTGGTCAAGGTCACCGTCGCCAAGGGCTACGAGTCGACCACCGTCGCCGACATCCTCGGCGAGGCGGGGGTCGGCCGCGAGAGCTTCTACGAACTGTTCGACGACAAGCTCGCCTGCATGCTCGCCGCCCACAAGATCCTCGCCGACGACCTCGAGGAGCAGGTACGGCCGACTTACCTCGAAGCGGGTCCCTGGCCCGAACGGGTGCGCCGCTCCCTCGGGGTGATTCTCGGGTGGTTCGCCGCCGATCCCGAGGCGGCCCGCTTCTTCCTGGTCGAGCTCAGCACCGTGGGCCCGGCCTTCCGGGCGACGTTCAAGGCCGAGTACGCCCGCTTCACCAAGCTCCTCGACGACGGGCTCGGCGAGGACGGGCCCAACCCCGAGCTTTCCCGGGCGACCGAACTCTCGGTGGGGGCGATCATGGCGAGGATCTACGAGGAGGTCGTCCTCGGCCGCGCCGCTGAGCTGCCCCGCCTCCTCCCCGAGCTGACCTACGGCTTCCTCGTCCCCTTCGTCGGCGAAGCGGTGGCGCGCAGCGAGCAGGAGCGGGCGGCGGGTTAGCCGCGCTCGGCAAGGGCGGCGGCGAGCGCCTCGTGCAGCGGCGTCCGCTCGACGTCGGCGAAGATCTCCATCCCCGAGGGATCGGTGACCACGGTCTCGGTCGCCAGGCCCTCGATCAGCGGCTTGGCGACGCCCGAGTCGACCGGGGTCACCAGCCCGATCCAGAGCGAGGAGAGGAACGGGGTCAACAGCGGCACCGTGATCCGCCGCGGCGGCCGACGGCCCAGGGCGCGGGCCAGCTCGTCGATCATCCCGCCATAGGTGGTGACATCGGGCCCGCCGATTTCGATTTCGCGCTCGCACGGCAATTCGAGGTCCGCCGCGGCGGCGAGGTAGGAGATCGCGTCGGCAACGGCGATCGGCTGAGTGCGGGTGACGACCCAGCGCGGGGTGATCATCACCGGCAGGCGCTGGACCAGGTAGAAGGCGGTGCGAAAAGACTCGCTGCCGGCACCGAGCACGGCGGCGGCGCGGAAGTAGACGACCGGGACCGCGCCGCGACGCAGCGCTTCCGCCGTCTGGTGGCGGGAGTTGAGGTGCTTCGACCCCTCCCCCAGCCCGCCCAGGTAGACGATCCGTTTGACGCCGGCGGCGGCCGCCGCGGCGGCGAAGTTCTCGGCCCCCCGGTGGTCGCGCTCGGCGAAATCGCCGTCGGAGCCGCGCCCCATCGAGTGGACGAGGTAGTAGGCGACGTCGGCGCCGTGCAGGGCCGGGCCGAGCGTCTCGGGCTCGAGCACGTCGGCGCGGACGACCTCGCAGCCGACCGCCGTCAGATCCTCGGCGCCGTCGGGATGGCGCGCCAGGGCGCGGACCTCCTGCCCTTCCTCGCGCAGCCGCTTGCACAGCAGCCCACCCACGTATCCGGTCGAACCGGCGACAGCGATCACGCCGAACTACTACCCGGAAGGCGGAATATCAGCCGTATCTCTCGCCGATGATCTCGCGGAGCTTGCTGCGATCGTGGCGAGCATGCACGCGGCGAACCGTCCCGGAACGCGAGCGCATCACCAGCGACTCGGTGCTGGCGCCGGGGCCGCGGTAGCGGACACCCTGCAGGACGTCGCCGTCGGTGACCCCGGTGGCGGAGAAGAAGACGTCGTCGCCGGAGCAGAGGTCGTTGGCGGTGAGGACCTGGTCGAGGTCGTAGCCAGCGTCGACCGCTGCCGAGCGCTCGGCGTCGTTGCGCGGCCAGAGGCGGCCGATCAGCTGGCCGCCCATCGACTTCAGCGCGGCGGCGGAGATCACGCCCTCGGGGGTGCCGCCGATCCCCCAGAGGAGGTCGACCGGCGAGCGTTCGCTCACCGCCAGCAGCGCCGCCGAGACGTCGCCGTCGGTGATCAGCCGGATCCGGGCGCCGGCCTCGCGGACTTCGCGCATCGCCTCCTCGTGGCGCGGGCGGTCGAGCATGACGACGGCCACGTCGCCGACCGAGCCCCCCTTGCGCTCGGCGATCAGCTTCAGGGTCTCCGGCAGCGGCCGGTCGAGGTCGAGCAGGTCGGCGATCTCCTCCCCGCCCGCCATCTTTTCCATGTAGACGCAGGGGCCGGGGTCGAACATCGTGCCGCGCTCGGCGAGGGCGATGACGGCAATCGCGCTCGGCATCCCCAGCGCGCAGAGCCGGGTCCCCTCCAGCGGGTCGACGGCGATGTCGACGTGCGGCGGGGTGCCGTCGCCGATCTGCTCGCCGTTGTAGAGCATCGGCGCCTCGTCCTTCTCCCCCTCGCCGATCACCACGGTGCCGTCCATCGCGACCGAGTCGAGGACGTGGCGCATCGCGTCGACGGCGGCCTGGTCGGCGGCGATCTTGTCGCCGCGGCCGCTCCAGCGGGCCGAGGCCAGGGCTGCGGCCTCGGTGACGCGGACGAGCTCGAGGGCGAGGTTGCGATCGGGCTTGGCGGCCGATCCGGCGCTCCCCGCCTGCTGAGAAGTGAGGCCCATGTGCGCCGCAGGCTAACGGAACGGCGGCGGCGGACACCTGCACGAATCGGTGCCCAGGTCTCAAGTGACGGTCGGCGCAAGCCGATGAGGCCCAAATCATGGGAGCGCCGGACTTGGAGAGGCTGGGCAGAGAGCTGAGTGCCCGCACCGACGACGTGGTCGAGCGGATGATGCGCAGCTCGGCGGAATCGAGCAAGACACTGGCGAAGGTCGTCGAAGAGAGCTTCGAGGACGTCGGCACCGTCTCCACCGTCGCCGTCGCCCGCTGGATGGCCGGTGAAGGCGAAGCGGTCGCCCGCGAGGTCGGCCAGGAGTCGTGGCGGATCTTCGCCCAGCTCGCCTCGCAACGGGAGGCGGCGCTGAACGAGGTGACGAAACGCTGTCTCCGCTGGCGCGACGCCACCCTCGAGGTGCTGGACGAGAGCGCCGCCGATCTCGACCTTCCCGAGGAGACCCTGGCGAAGGCCCGGGCGATGGTGCAGCGCAGCCTCGACGTCACCCTGGTGCGGATGTGCCAGTCCTTCGAGGACGAGCGCCAGCGGGCCCAGGACGAACTGATGAGCCGCGAGAAGGAACTCGTCTTCCTCGCCACCCACGACGCGCTCACCGGGCTGCCGAACCGGACCCTGATCCTCGACCGGATCGAGCAGACGCTGACCCGGACGCGGCTGAAGCAGGAACCGGTGGCGGCGCTCTTCGTCGACCTCGACAACTTCAAGGCGATCAACGACTCGCTCGGCCACGGTTGCGGCGACGAACTGCTCTGCGCGGTGGCCGAACGGCTGGAGGGCGTGATCCGCGAGACCGACGCCCTCGGCCGCCTCGGCGGCGACGAGTTCGTCGTCATCGCCGACGGCCTCTCGCTGGCCGCCGGCCCGGAGCTGATCGCCGAGCGCCTGCTGGACGCCTTCTCGGAGCCGTTCACGCTCGGCGACGGGGGCGAGTCCCTGGTCCACGTCAAGGCAAGCATCGGCATCGCCACCGGCGACCGGGCCTGCGCCGAAGACCTGCTGCGCGACGCCGACATCGCCATGTACCGCTCGAAGTGGGGGGGCAAGGGCCGCTACCTCGTCTTCGAATCGGGGATGGAGGACGAGGTCCAGTCGCGGCTGGAAATCGAGATGGACCTGCAGAGCGCGCTCGACGCCGGCGAGTTCTTCCTCGTCTACCAGCCGACCTTCGACCTGAAGTCGATGACCCCGACCGGGGTCGAGGCGCTGATCCGCTGGCGCCGGCCCGGCCGCGGCGTGGTCGAGCCGGACGAGTTCATCCCGCTGCTGGAGGAGTCGAAGCTGATCGTCGACGTCGGCGCCTGGGTCCTTAAGGAGGCCTGCTTCCAGGCCGCCAGCTGGCAGGAGGACGAACGGCCGCTGGACCTCGCCGTCAACGTCTCGGCGCTGCAGCTCGACACCGACGACCTGATCGACGACGTCAAGGACGCCCTTGAGCTCAGCGGGCTGCGCCCGGAGGCGCTGACGATCGAGATCACCGAGACGGCGCTGATGACCGACGCCGAGGAAACCGTGCGGCGCCTGGTCGAGCTGAAGGCCCTCGGGATCAGGATCGCCGTCGACGACTTCGGGACCGGCTACTCCTCTCTCTCCCACCTGCGCCAGTTCCCGGTCGACGTGCTGAAGATCGACCGCTCCTTCGTCTCCCAGCTGGCCGAGGGCGGCGAGGGCGAGATCCTCCTCCACACCCTGGTCCAGCTCGGCAAAGCGCTGGAGATCGAGACCACGGCGGAGGGGATCGAGCGCCCGCAGGACCTCTCGCTGATCCGCGACAAAAAGTGCGACAACGGCCAGGGCTTCCTCTTCACCCGGCCGCTCAGCGCCCAGGACGCGGAGTCGTTCTTCAGCCAGTGGTCGCCGACCCGCCGCTTCGAGGTTCGCAACGAGCGCCCGGGCGACGATAGGGTCCCTTTCGATGGACCGCTGGGGCCTGACGCTGCCGCTCCCTGGACTGACCCTCGCTGAGCACGAGGGACTGGTCAAGCGCGCCGAGGCCGCCGGCTACACCGACCTCTGGACGGGAGAGACCGCCGGGCCCGACGGGTTCACGCCGCTGGCGCTGGCGGCAGCCTGGACCGAGCGGGTGCGGCTCGGAACCGGAATCGTCGGCGTCTTCCAGCGCGGCCCGGCGCTGCTCGCCCAGCAGGCGGCGGCGCTCGCCGACGCCTCCGAGGGGCGCTTCATGCTCGGCCTCGGCTCCTCCTCGGACCGGATCGTCGAAGGCTGGAACGGGATCCCCTTCGAGAAGCCGCTGAGCAAGGTGCGCGAGACGCTCGAGTTCCTGCAGCCGGCGCTGGCCGGCGAGCGGACCGAGACCGGCTTCAAGCTGGAAACCGCGCCGAAGTACGAGGTGCCGATCGTGCTGGCGGCGCTGCGCGGCAAGATGCTCGACCTCGCCGTCGAGCAGGCCGCCGGAGCGTTCACCAACTTCCTGCCGCTGAGCGGGCTGCCGAAGGTGACCGCGCAGCTGCAGGACCCGCCGACCGGGTTCGAGCTCCTCTGCCGCTTCTTCTGCATCCCCGGCCCCCGCGAGCAGGTCGAGCCGCTCGCCCGCTTCATGTTCTCCTCCTACATCACCGTCCCGGTCTACGCCAACTTCTACCGCTGGCTCGGCTACGGCGAGCAGATCGAGCCGATGGTCACCGCCTGGGAAGGCGGCGACCGCCAGGCGGCCGCGGCGGCGGCACCGTGGGAGCTGATCGAGGACATGTTCATCTTCGGGACCCCGGAGGAGATGAAGGCCCGCCTCGGAGAATTCGTCGCCGGCGGCATCACCCTGCCGATCGTCACCCCGATCGTGACGCCGGACAAGCTGGCCGAGACGATCGACGCGCTGGCGCCTTAGTCGGAGAGCAGCCCGTAGGCGTCTGGGCGGCGGGTGTTGAGGAAGGGGAACAGCTCCAGCCAGTCCCGGCGTTGATCCAGGTCGAGGTCGGCTACCAGCACCGCCGGTTCGTCTCTCGGGGCCTGGGCGAGGATGCGGCCGTAGGGATCGGAGATGAAGGAGGAGCCGTAGAAGGTGAGCGGCGGCTCGGTGCCGATCCGGTTGACGGCGACCATGAAGGTGCCGTTGGCGATCCCGTTGGAGGCGATCACCTGCTGCCAGAGCGGCTGGGTGTCGAACTCGGGATGGTCGGGCTCGGAGCCGATCGCGGTCGGGTAGACGAGCACGTCGGCGCCCTCGAGGCTGTAGGCACGGGCGACCTCGGGAAACCACTGGTCCCAGCAGGTGGGCAGGCCCAGGCGAACCTCCTCCCGAACTGCATCAACTTCTACTTCTGCTGGGGGTAAAAGTTGATGCAGTTCAAGGGGGACGAGGGGGAAAGGGTTGGAGTCGGCGGGGCCGGGGCGGAAGTAGCGGTCCTCGTGGTAGCCGGCGGTGACCGGGATGTGGAGCTTGCGGGTGCGGGCGACCAGCCTGCCCTCGGGTGAGACGACGATCGCGGTGTTGAAGCCGAGCCCGTCGCCCTCCTCGGCCCGCTCGTAGAGCGAGGCGTGGACGTGGACCCCGTTTGCTGCGGCCATGCGGGCGGCGAACTCGAAGGTGGGGCCGCCGGGGAGTTCCTCGGGTTCGGCTCCCGCGGCCTCGGGGCCGGCCGGGTCGACGGCGAAGTAGCGGCTCAGGGTCAGCTCCTGCAGGCAGACCAACTGCGCGCCCTCGTCGGCCGCGATCCGGATGCCCTGCTCGAGCGTGGCCTCGTGCTCGGCGGGGTCGGGGTGCCAGCGGTGCTGGACGGCGGCGATCCGGAACGGCGGCCGCTCGGGCGGACGCGTCCTCGCCGGCGAGGAGGGCGGCTGCTCGGCACGGATCAGGCGGATCTCGTCCACTGGTGCAAGATAGAGGGAGGTGAGCGCGACGCACAAATCGACGCCGGAGGCCGACGGCTTCCGGATGCCGGGCGAGTTCGAGCCGCACGCCGGCTGCTGGATGGCCTGGCCGGAGCGGACCGACAACTGGCGCCTGGGCGCGAAGCCGGCACAGGCGGCGTTCGCCGCGGTGGCGACCGCGATCGCGGCCTCCGAGCCGATGACGATGGCGGTCTCCGATGCGCAGTTCGAGAACTGCCGCTCGCAGCTGCCGCCGGAGGTGCGGGTGGTCGAGGTCTCGACCGACGACGCCTGGATGCGCGACACCGGCCCGACCTTCGTCGTCGACGGCGAGGGCCGGCGGCGGGGCGTCGACTGGCGCTTCAACGCCTGGGGCGGGACCGAGGGCGGCCTCTACTTCCCCTGGGACCGCGACGACCGGGTGGCGGCCAAGGTGCTGGAGGTCGAGGGCGACGACCGCTACCGGGCGCCGATCGTGCTCGAGGGCGGCGCGATCCACGCCGACGGCGAGGGCACGGTGCTGACCACCGAAGAGTGCCTGCTCAACCCGAACCGGAATCCCGAGCTCTCGAAGGAGGAGATCGAGCGAGTTCTGCTCGAGTACCTCGGCGCCGAGAAGGTGGTCTGGCTCGGCGCCGGCGCCTTCGAAGACGAGACCGATGGCCACGTCGACAACCTCGCCTGCTTCGCCCGGCCGGGGGTCGTGCTGCTGACCTGGACCGACGACGAGGACGATCCCCAGCACTCGATCTCCCGCGACGCGCGCGAGCGGCTCGAAGCCGCGACCGACGCGCGGGGACGGTCCCTCGAGGTCATCCTCCTCCCCTCCCCCGGTCCGCTGCAGACCTCAGCCGAGGAGGCCGAAGGGGTGGACCTCACCGAGGGGACGCGGCCGCGCCGCGCCGGCGATCGCCTCGCCGCCTCCTACGTCAACTTCTACCTCGGCAACTCGCGGATCGTCTACCCGCTGCTCGACCCGCGCCACGATGAGGAGGCGGCGACGATCCTGCGCCGCGTCTTCGGAGAGCGCGAGGTCGTCGGCGTGCCGGCCCGGGAGATCCTCCTCGGCGGCGGCAACATCCACTGCATCACCCAGCAGGTGCCGCGAGGCTGAGCGCGTAGTCACCCGCCGCGTCGGTGAACCAGCCGCGCAGCTCCAGGCCGGCGCCGTCGTAGGCGGCGGCGATCCGCTCGCGGGTGAACTTGGTCGAGATCTCGGTCCGCATCTCCTCTTCGGCGCCGAAGTGGATCTCGAGGTCGAGGTCGTCGAGGCGGACGTCCTGGTCGGCGAGCGAGCGCAGGCGGATGTCCATCCGCTCGGCCTCCTCGTCATAGCGGGCGACGTGCTCGAAGGCGTCGAGGTCGAAGTCGGCGCCGAGCTGGTTGTTGAGGACCGCCAGCACGTTCTTGTTGAACTCGGCGGTCACCCCGGCGGCGTCGTCGTAGGCGGCCTCGAGCCGGGCGCGGTCCTTGATCAGGTCGGTGCCGAGCAGGAGGTGGTCCCCGGGTCCCAGCAGAGCCCGGATCCGCTCGAGGAAGGCGTGGCGCTGGCGCGGGTAGAGGTTGCCGATCGTGCCGCCGAGGAAGGCGATCATCCGCGTCCCGGACCCATGCGGGACGCGCTCCAGGTGCTGCTCGAAGTCGCAGACGAGGCCGTGCACGTTGAGGCCGGGGTACTCCTCGACCAGCTCGGCGGCGGTGCGCTGGGTGATCTCCTCGGAGATGTCGACCGGGACGTAGGTGTCGAGGCTGCCGCAGTCGCGCATCGCGCTCAGCAGGTGGCGGGTCTTCGCCGCCGAGCCAGAGCCGAGCTCGACCAGCGTCTCGGGGCAGCCCGCGGCGGCGTGGATCTCGGCGGAGCGGGTTGTGAGGATCTCCCGCTCGGCGCGCGTCGGGTAGTACTCGTCCAGCTCGGTGATCTGCTCGAAGAGCAGCGAGCCGCGCTCGTCGTAGAAGTATTTCGGCGCGACCTCCTTCGGATAGGCGCAGAGGCCCGCGCGGACGTCGCGCGCCATCCGCGCCGCGGCGTCGGCGTCGAGGTGGATGTCGATCGCGATCGTCATGCGTCCCTCGCGCAGCGCAGGCCGGAGAAGATCTGGCGGCGCTGCGGCAGGTCCCAGTTGCGGAAGCTCGGCCGGGCGACGCGCGGGTGGGTCGCCCAGGAGCTGCCGCGCAGCACCCTGTACTCGTCGCCGAAGAAGACCTCGGAGTACTCGCGGTAGGGGAAGGCCTCGAAGCCGGGGTAGGCAACGAAGTCCGAGGAGGTCCATTCCCAACCGTGGCCGAGGCCGTCGAGATGCGGGCGCGCCGCCTCCCACTCATGCTCGGTCGGCAGCCGCTTGCCGGCCCAGCGGGCGAAGGCATCGGCCTGCTCCCAGGAGACGTGGATCACCGGCCGCTCGCGGTCGACCGGCTCATGGCGGTCGCGGGAGCTGTCGACCCAGCCATCCCCCTCGCGGACCCAGTACAGGGGCGGCTCGGCGCAGGTCTCCTCCATGTAGGCGATGTACGCGCCGTTGGTGACCGGGGTTCGATCGATCTCGAAGGCAGCGAGCGCGACCGTGTGGCGGGGCCGCTCGTTGTCGTAGGCGAAGCCGTGCGCGGGGGCACCGATCTCGTGCTCCCCGGCCTCGATCCCGACCATCTCGACCTCGCCCGACGCACTTGTCCCCGGTAGACGGGGATAACTGCGTGCGCTTTCGACCTCGTACGGCAGCTCGTAGCCGTCGACCAGCTGCAGGAGCTGCAGCATCGTCTCGTTGTGCTGCAGCTCGTGGGCGAGCAGCATCTCGTAGACGAAACCTTCCCGCAGTAGGGGATCCTCGACGTCGGCGGCGATCTCCATGCCCTCCAGTACGTCGAGGGTGCGCTCGCGGACGTCCGCCAGGTAGGCGCGCAGCTCCTCGTCGCGCAGGATCGGCAGCTCGCCGCGGATCTTGCGCGGGTTCTCGATCGCGTCGTAGAAGCGGCCGAGCTCGCCGTGCAGCGGCTCACGCCCGCCGATCGTCTGCACCAGCCACAGCTCCTCGAAGTTGGCGATGTGGCCGAGGTCCCAGGCCAGTGGGCTGAGGATCGGCGAGTAGATCCTGTTCAGCTGCGCGTCGTCGAGCGGCTCGACCAGCGCCAGCGTCCGTTCGCGAGCCTCGGAAAGAGCCTCCGCGATCGCCGCCTTCGACTCTGAGGACACGTCGGCCGGGATACGAAGACCCTAGCGAGCATTGCGAACCCGGATGTGAATCAGGCGGTGCCCGCCGCCTCGGGGTCGAGCCAGACCTGCTTCAGCCAGGGGGCGGAGATCGCGAAGGTGGTGCCGTCGGTGGCGAGGGGCTCGAGCGGGACGAGGTGGACGCGGCGGCCCGGCGTGTAGCGGTCGGTGTTGGCCATGCCCGCAGCGTTGCCGGCGTGGCTGCCGCCGGATACGAGCAGGAGATGGGTCTCCGGCCCCCAGCCGTCGTGGGCGACGAGGCCGGCGTCGGAGGTCCAGTTGTTGTCGGTGAGGAAGTAGTTGTAGCCGTGGTGGGAGGAGGCGCGCTCGTCGACGCTGCCGTCGGGGCCGATGCGGAACTGGACGCTCTCCCAGTCGTCTTTGTGGTAGCCCTTCTTGCCGGCGATCGGCATCCCGCGCAGCGTCGCCGAGTCGGCGTAGTAGGTCCAGTACTGGACGTAGAGGTTGCCGGCGCGCTCGTCCGAGCAGTCGGCGCCGAGCGCTTCGGTCCGCTCGGCCTCCCCGTCGCGGCAATCGACCACGTGGACGAAGACGGTGACCGGCAGTCCCTCGTCGGTCTTGTGGATCAGCCCCGTGCCGGCGGCGTCGCCGCACTCGCTGCGGCGGCAGCGGCGGAAGTCGACCGGGACGGCCCGCGAGCCATGCTCGAAGGCGAGCATCGGCATGTGCTGCCGGACCAGCCCGCCGACCTCGTCCCCGTAGGCGGCGATCAGCTCCGGCTCGTCCCCGCAGCCGTCGGCCAGGGAGACGGCGCAGAGGAGGCGGTCGGCGACCGCGAGCGCCAGGGACGCCCCGGGCACCCGCACCCCGGCGGCGAGGAGAGCCAGCATCGCCACCGAGACGAGCGCCACCAGCCCGACCCACTCGACCGTCCCCTGTCCCCGCTCCGAACCCATGGCCCGACGCTAGGGAGCAAGTTCATACGCGTGGGTGCCTAGAGTGCCGCCTCTGTGGCGGAACGGTTGCGACTTCGATACCTCGGCGGCTTGGCGCTGCTCGCCTGCTTGTTCCCGGGCATTGCGAGGGCCGACGAGCGACAGGTGATCGGCCACTCTGTGCAGGGCCGCCCGATTGTTCTCTTCACCGACAGCGCCCCCGCCCCGGCGCTGAAGGTGCTCGTCGTCGGCGACATCCACGGCAACGAGGCGGCGGGGATGCGGATCACCGAACGGCTGATCGCGGGCAAGCCGCCGTCACGGACCGACCTCCTCGTAATCCCGACGATCAACCCCGACGGCGTAGCCGCCGGCACCCGCGGCAACGCCCACGGCGTAGACCTGAACCGCAACTTCCCCTACCGCTGGCGCCCGCTCACCGGCGGCGAATACTCCGGCCCCGGCCCGCTCTCAGAGCCGGAGTCCCAAGCCGCCCACCGCCTGATCCTCCGCGAAAGGCCCGACATAACCATCTGGTTCCACCAACCCTTCGGCCTGATCGACAAGCCAGAAGGAAACCCCTTCGCCGCCCACCGCTTCGCCGACCTGATCAACCTCCCCCTAATCCGCCTCCCAGGCCCCTACCCCGGCAGCGCCTCCCGCTGGCAAAACCACACCTTCAAGAACAGCACCGCCTTCGTAGCCGAGCTGCCCTCTCAGGTCAACGACGCACTGGTCGAACGTGGGGCAGCAGCTGTCCGTTCGTTGGCCATCGAGGTAGCCGGTACGAGAGTCGACGGCCATAGTGAAGCCGTGCCTGCGAACTCAAAGTAGCTAGTAGCCAGCAAAGACTTCCCAGGGGCCATCTCGGAACTTGACGACATACGCATGCAGGTTGCAAGCGGAGCACCGATGTCCCTTGGGGTGCACCACCACGTAGACGGACTTTCGTAGAACCTCTATCCCACAGTCACGCTTCACGATGGAGGCATAGTCGGACTTCGGCCCCCTCTTCACTTCGAGAACGCGGCCGGGAATTCCCAGGGCGTCCTTTGCAGAAGGAATCGCCCCACGAGGATTTGAGGGCCGTTCAAGTTCCGCCGGAGGGGGGCAGGTTTGCGCGGCACCGGCCGATGAGGCTGCGACGCCTCCGACCAGCAATGCTGTCGAGGCAACAAGACCCAAAAGCCAAAGAACTCGAACCGATTTCACCGGCTGATCCTAGACGCCGCATCCGACTTTGAGCACACCTGACTGGGTCAAATGTCGGATGCGTGCATCAGAGCTCTGAAGTCGAAGTCGACCCTGGGTGTGACCTGCCCGACCCACTGGGCAGGTCAGCGCTCCTCCCGCGGGTGGCACGGTAGGGGGTACCACCCCTGAGGAAGCTTTAGCTACCGGAAGGGGTGGTGGGTCCCCTGCCGTGACAGGACCCGCCGGGCCAACCCGGCTGGTCCCTCAAACCTTTTAGAGGTTGCCGATCTCAGCAGCAATTTCGCTGGCTGCCGCTTTGGCGTCGGCGAAGAGCATCGAGGTGTTCGGTTCGTAGAAGAGGTCGTTGTCGATGCCGGCGAAGCCGGGGCTGAGGGAGCGCTTGATCACGATCACCTCTTGGGCCTCGGAGACCTCGATGATCGGCATGCCGGCGATTGGCGAGTCGGGGTCGTTTTTCGCCGCCGGGTTGGTGACGTCGTTGGCGCCGACGACCACGGCGACGTCGGTGCGCGACATCTCCGGGTTGATCTCCTCCATCTCCTTGAGGTTCTCGTAGGCGACGTGGGCCTCGGCGAGGAGGACGTTCATGTGGCCCGGCATGCGGCCGGCGACGGGATGGATCGCGTAGTTGACCGTGACGCCGCGCTTTTCGAGCTCGTCGGCGACCTCCTTGATCGCGTGCTGGGCCTGGGCGACGGCGAGGCCGTAGCCGGGGACGATCACGACCGTGTCGGCGTAGGCGAGCTTGATCGCCGCGTCCTGGGCGCCGATCGAGACGTGGGGCTTTTCCTCGCCCGTGCCTCCCCCACCCCCGGCGGGCGCGCCGCCGAAGCCGGAGAAGAGGATGTTGGCGACCGAGCGGTTCATCGCCGTCGCCATCTCCATGGTGAGGATCGTTCCCGAGGAGCCGACCAGGGTGCCGGCGACGATCAGCGCGACGTTGTCGAGCGCGAACCCGGCGGCCGCGGCGGAGAGACCGGTGAAGGCGTTCAGCAGCGAGATCACGACCGGCATGTCGGCGCCGCCGATCGGCAGGACGACGAGGTTGCCGAGGATCGCCGCGAGGACCAGGAGGAGGATGAAGAGACCCTGCGAGGGCGACTCGTGGTCGACTGCGAGGACGACGCAGATGGTGACGATCGCAATCAGCAGGACGGCGTTGATCACCTGCTGCCCCGGCGCCGCGATCGGCCGCGTC
The DNA here is from genome assembly GCA_035473555.1 of Solirubrobacterales bacterium. Classification (GTDB taxonomy): domain Bacteria; phylum Actinomycetota; class Thermoleophilia; order Solirubrobacterales; family 70-9; genus VAYN01. Next base: position 1,506 of record DATIOC010000018.1, on the reverse strand, counting down.
GGGATCAGATCCTGGAGCTTGGCGAAGGCGATGTTCGAGCCCCAGAAGGAGACCGAGCCGACGACGCCGGCGAAGATGATCGGGATCAGCTCGTCGAGGGGAAGCCCCAGGCTCCCGTGGCGGATCTCAGACCAGGCGATCAGGGCAACCGCGCCGCCGCCGACGCCGTTGTAGAGGGCGACCATCTGGGGCATCTCGGTCATCTGCACGCGGATCGAGGCGATCACGCCGACCGCGGTGCCGATTCCCAGGCCCAGCGCAATCAGGCCCCAGTTGCCCATCCCGTCGAGCAGCAGGGTGGTGACCACGGCGATCGCCATGCCGCCGGCGGCGATCAGGTTGCCGCGCTTGGCGGTGGTCGGGTGGGTCCCCTGTTTGATCCCGATGATGAACAGCGAGAAGGCGACGATGTAGAGGGCGGTGGCTCCGTCGCCGCCCGGCTCCAGCACGGCGAAGAGACTCACGATCCGCCTCCGTCAGCGCCGCCTGCCCCCGGACGCGAAGCGGAGGAGGCAGGCTTGCTCTGGGGTTTCGGCTTGCGGGCGAACATGCCGAGCATCCGGTCGGTGACCATGAAGCCGCCGACGATGTTGATTGCGCCGAAGGCGACGGCGATCGTGCCGATCAGGTACTCCAGCCCGTCGTCGGCGTAGCCGAGGACGATCAGGCCGCCGAGCATGACGATGCCGTGGATCGCGTTGGTCTGCGACATCAGCGGCGTGTGCAGGGTGGTCGGGACCTTCGAGATCACCTCGAAGCCGACGAAGACGGCGAGGACGAAGATCGTGATCTCGGTCATCAGGCTCATTTCGCGGCCCTCTCGTTTTTGATCTCGCCGCCCTGGGTGATGCAGGCGGCGGCGATGATGTCGTCCTCGAAGTCGACCTTGACCTCGCCCTCCTCGGTGATCAGGAGGCCGAGCAGGTTCTCGAGGTTCTTGGCGTAGAGCTGGGAGGCCGGCGCCGGCATCTCCGAGGGGAGGTTGCGGGTGCCGATCACTTTGACGCCACCCTCGACCACGGTCTGGCCGGGCTCGGTCAGCTCGCAGTTGCCGCCGGTCTCGGCGGCGAGGTCGACGATCACCGAGCCCGGGGCCATGTTGCGGACCGCCTCGGCGGTGACCAGCAGCGGCGCCGGGCGGCCGGGGATCGCGGCGGTGGTGACGATGATGTCCTGTTTCGCCGCGTTCTCGGCGAGGGCGTCGCGCACCTGCGCGTTCTCCTCGTCGGTCAGCGGCCGCGCGTAGCCCCCCTCGCCCTCGGCGTCGGGGATGAAGTCCAGTTCCAGCGGGCGCCCGCCGAGCGAGGCGATCTGCTCCCAGGCGGCACGGCGGATGTCGAAGCCGGTGACGATCGCGCCGAGACGCTTGGCGGTGGCTACCGCCTGCAGCCCGGCGACGCCGGCGCCGAGGACGAGGACCTTGGCCGGGGGCACGGTGCCGGCGGCGGTGGTCATCATCCCGAAGAAGCGACCCGACTCGCGAGCGCCGATCAAGGTCGCGGCGTA
>DATIOC010000017.1:0-79945 GCA_035473555.1 Solirubrobacterales bacterium | reverse complement strand
GGGTTGACGGTCTTCAGCTCGTCGATCAGCTCGGCCAGGTCCTCGATCGAGTAGAGGTCGTGGTTGTTCGAAGGCGAAATCAGGTCCGTGCCGGGCGCGGCGTTACGCGCCGCGGCGACCTTCTCGGAGACCTTCTTGCCGGGCAGGTGGCCGCCCTCGCCGGGCTTGGCGCCCTGGCCGATCTTGATCTCGGCGACGTAGGAGCTGTTCAGCATCTCCGCCGAGACGCCGAAGCGCCCCGAGGCGACCTGCTGGCCGCGCCATTTGCGGTACTGGCCGTACATGTCGCGGATCTCGCCACCCTCGCCGTTGATGCAGAGGACGTTGATCGCTTTCGCCGCGTCGGCGTAGGCGCGGAAGGCCGGCTCGGACTGCGAGCCGAAGCTCATCGAGGAGATCACGATCGGGTAGTCGTGGTGGCCGACGCCGGCGTCGACGTCGGCGGGGTCGACCGCCGGGCGGTCGCCCTTCAGCCCCATGATGTGGCGCATCGAGATCGGGCTCTGCTTCTCCAGGTCGCGGACTTTCTGCGAGTACTCCTCGTAGGTCCCGGTCCCGTTGGCGGTGGCGATCGCGGCCTTGTAGACCTTCGGGTAGAAACGGAACGTCTTCGCCGGTTTCGCCGCCGCGTCGTCGCCGCTGAGGGCGTGGGCGCGGGCGTTGGTGCTCTCGTCGAGCTCGGCGAAGCCGGTCCCCGCCTTCTCCGAGGCGGCGTAGAACTCGGTCTGGAATATCTCCGCCAGCTCGGGCTTGATCCCGATCGAGCTGAACTGGCGCGCGTAGCCGCGCACCTCGTGGATCCCGATCGTCGAGATCACTTTCTCGATCCCTTTGCGCAGCGCCGCGCAGAGGTTGGCGACATCGGACTCGTAGTCCTCGACGCAGATCACCTCGACCATCGTGTAGGGGCAGACGCCGTTGGCGCCGAGGCCGAGGGCGAGCATCACGTCGTGGACGTTGCGGATCGCCGCCGAGCGCAGGACGATGCCGCAGCGCCGGCGCAGGTTGACTTCGCCGCGCTCGACCTTGAACTGCTTCAGCGCCTGGTCGATCGCCGAGGTCGCCAGGTGCGGATCGAGGTAGCGCCGCTCGGAGTCGTAGACGGTGCGGTCGGTGAGGATCAGCAGCTCGCTGCCGTTGCGGACCTTCTTCACCGCCTCCTGCTTGATCCGGTCGATCGCGCCGCGGGTCGTCTCCGACTCGAGCAGGGAGATGTCGACCGCGGCGGCGCGGCCGCGGAACTCCTCCCAGAGGTCCTCGAGCAGATAGGTGTCGTGCTCGCGGGCGATCCGGCGGTAGGCCTGGTCGGCAAGCGGGGCCAGCCCGTGGTGGCCGCCGAGGATCACCGGGAACCCGGTTTCGACCGTGCCGGTGTCGGCGCTCGCGTTGTCGAGCGAGGGGCGGCGGCCGAACAGGGTCCGGGTCGAGAAGTGCTCCATCTCGCGTTCGCGGTCGATCGCCGGGTTGGTGACGACGGCGACCGTCTCCTTGAAGTAGTCGGCGAGGTTCTGGCGCTCGGGCGAGAGCGCCGCCAGCGGCCCGTCGTAGCCGAGCGAGCCGACCGGCTCGGCCCCGTTTGAGGCCATCTGCTGGACGAGTTTGACGTCGTCGCGCTGCCAGCCGAAGCCGGCGAGGACGCGGTCGGAGACCTTGACCGGCTCCTCGGGGCCGGCGTCGGAGTAGCCGGGGACGTCCTGGCCCTCGAGCGGGCCGCCGGTCTCCAGCGCGCGGTCGTAGCCGGCGACGGCCTCGACGCCGTTCCGCGCCAGCCAGCGGTCGCTGACGATCCGCAGCATCTCGTCATGCGCGTGCAGGCTCGAACGGCGCTCGGCGCGATCGATCAGCACCAGCGCCTTCTCGCCCGGGGCGAGCGGCTTCGGCTCCGAGGACATCTTCCCGACCGGGACGACCCCCGGCTCGGAGCTGAAGACGAAGTCGTCCTCGGTCTCGACCTGCCAGAGCGGGCGCAGGCCCATCGCGTCGGCGGAGAAGACGCACTCGTCGGTGTGGCGGGCGATCAGCGCGACCGGGCCCTGCGCAAACGGGCCCATCGTCTGGTGCAGGTACATGTAGAAGGCGTGCAGGTCGGAGGGCAGGCCGCGGACCTCCTCGACGATCGGCGGCACGACCATCTCCATCGCCTCGGCGAGGCTGAAGCCCTCGCGGCTGACCAGGGTGTCGATCGTGCGGTTGAGGTCCTGCGAGTCGGAGGAGTCGGGCTGGATCGGGACCGACAGCATCTTCGCCTCTTGGCGCAGCTGCTGGATCGTGTTGATCTCGCCGTTGTGGCCGAGGACCGAGAAGGGCTGGACCCGCTTGAACGAGGGCCAGGTGTTGGTCGAGTAGCGGTTGTGGCCGAAGCAGCCGATCGTCTCGAAGCGCGGGTCGCGCAGGTCCGGGTAGTACTCGCCGAGCACCTTCGGTGCGCCCATCACCTTGTAGACGCAGGTGGTGGCGGAGAAGGAGGGGACGTGGACGCCGAGCTCTTTCTCCAGGCAGATCATCAGGTCGAAGAGGACCGCGTCGCGGCTCTTCGCGTCGGGGACGAGGCCGGCGAGCTGCCAGAAGACCGGCTCCTCCTCGCGGGCGGTCGGGCCGAGGGCGGGCGAGTCGACGACGCCGACCCGCTCGGCGAGGACCCGGAAGCCGCCTTCGGCGAGCAGCTCGCGGGCGTCGTGCTTGATCTTCTCGCCGTCCTGCGAGCGCTCGATGAAGACGTGGGCGACGGCGAAGGCCTCGTCGGTCGCCAGCGAGGGGTCGTGGCCGCCGGTGCGGACCTCCTCGGCCCAGATCTTGCGCGGGATGTCGAGCAGGAGGCCGCAGCCGTCCCCCTCGCCGTCGACGTTGCCGGCGCGGTGGAGCATCTTCTGCAGGGCGGGGATCGCCAGCTCGATCGGCTCGTGGCTCGGCGTCGCGTCTTTGCGCACGGACGCGTAGATGGCACAGGCGTCTTTGTCCTCGACGCTGGGTGGCGAGACGAGGGGCCGGTAGGGACGCTCTGGCGAGTAGCGCTCGACCTGAGCGCGGCGATCGGACTGGGTCTTCAATTTTGACCTCCCGGGTTCCACGCCTTCTTCGAGCGGGCGCGCGACGGGTTAACGAGTTTCCGGATTATAGGGACGATCCGCCACCCCACTCGCCGATTCCGGCTTTTCCTGCGTTATGCGGGAAAAGTCAGCCTCAGCCCCAGGACATCGGCTCGTAGCCGCCGTCGGGCTCGACCCCGATCAGCAGCGCCGTGACCGTCGCCTCAGAACGGTTGAGGATCGTGCGCGTCGCGGCCGGCTCGATCGAGGCGAAGGTGCCGGCGGGCGCCGGATGGTCCTCCCCGTCGAGCCGCATCACCGCCTCGCCCTCGAGGATCACGTAGAGCTCGACCTGCCCGCTGCCGGACTCGTCGTGCTCGGGGATCTGCCCGCCGGGAGCGATCTCGACCAGGTTGTAGCCGAAGGCAGAGGTGCCGAGAGCCTTGCGAGCGAGCAGCCAGGTCGACGCCCCGGACCCCTCCATCCGCTCGAACTCATCCCTGTGCTTGATCGAGTAGTTGGCCATGGCCAGACCTTAGCCCCTGACTGTGTCAGCGGCTCCAGCTCGGTTCGAACGCTTCCTTGACCAGGGTCTTCGGCTTGCCGCCGGAGTACGGGACGGTCTGGACCTTGTGGTTGCGGAGGCCCGGGTCGAAGCCGCCGTTGAAACCGAGGACGAGGCTGCCGTCGGCGGAGAGGTCGGTGCCGACGAAGCCCTGCTCGCCGGTCCCGGCGACCGGGTGCTGCGCTCCCGTCTTCGGGTTGACCGTGACCGCGTAGCTGACGTCCTGGCCCTCGAACTCGGCCAGCAGGCGGGAGCCGTCGGCCGACCAGTCGGTCGGGAAGAGGCCCTGCAGGAGCGGATCGACCTTGGTGTGGGTCAGGCGCTTGACGCCCTTGCCCTGTGCGTTCATCAGGTAGAGCTCGTTCTTGCCCCCGTACTGGCGCTTCTTGCCTTCCAGGGCCTTGACGAAGACGATCTTCTGCGGCCCCCAGAGGGGCTGCGAGGAGTTGTGGTCGCTGGTCAGCCGTACCGGTTCCGGGGCGCGGACGTTGACCACGCCCGGGATCGGGACCGGGAAGCGGAAGACGTCGCTGCGCGGCGGGTACTTTTCCTTCGGCGCCAGCGCGTAGGCGATTTCGGTCCCGTCGGGGGAGAAGCTGAAGCCGCTGAAGAAGCCCTGGGCGACGACGCTCTGCAGGCCGGTGGCGACGTCGACCAGGACCAGCTTGCGCTTGCCGAGTTCGGGGCCGCGCAGCGCCGCGATCGTCTTCGAGTCCGGCGACCAGGTTACGTAGAAGGCTTCGCGCACGTTCGTCATCAGCGTCGCGCCGGGTCCGCCGGTCGCGGGGGCGATCTTCAGTTCCTGCGCGCCCTTCGACCCTTCGTGCAGATAGGCCACCGAGAGGCCGTCCGGGGCGACGTGCGGGTTGTGTCCGGTCTCGAGCTTGCGCGCGCCGCTGCCGTCGTCGCCGGCGACGAAGACCGTCGCGTTGAACGGGTTCTTCACGTAGGCGAGCGTCGCGCCCGCGGTGGCGGGCAGCGCCAGCAGCGCGGCGAGGCAGAGGGCGGGCAGGAGCAGCTTCGAGTTCAGCGAGGTCGGCATGGCGCGATCCTAGTCACGCCTTCGGCGTTCGTCCTTTGTTCGCCGTACGCGGAACAAAGGACGAACGCCGATCAGGGGCCGACGATCGCCGCGATCACCAGGCTGCCGCTCATCGCGAGGAAGGAGACGACCGCGAGCGACCGGTACCAGAGCTGTTTCTCCGCATCGGGTTCGAAGGCGAGCGGGACGAAGAGGAGCGGGTTGACGAAGGTGCCGAAGACGAGCGCGGCGGCCACGGCGGTCGGCAGGTCGGGAACCGCCAGGCCGACTCCGATCAGGATCAGGCCCATCATCACGTAGTCGAGATGGACCTGGCGGATCCGCTGCGGGGCGACGACGCCGATCCGCCGCAGCCAATCGGGCCGCTCTCCGCGGATGACCATCGCCCAGCCGAGGAGCCCGCCAATCGCAAGCTCGACCAGCCCGATGCGAACGACCCAGTCCACGGCGTCTACAGCTCGGGGACGTCGGCGCCTAGGGGGCTGAACGGCAGCCGCTTGACCTCGGCCCAGCCGGCGCAGCGCTCGGACAGCGCCGCGGCGACGTTGCCGGCGTCCTGCCAGGTCGTCCAGACGAGCACGGTCGGGCCGGCGCCGGAGATCGTCGCCCCCAGCGCGCCCAGCTCGCGGGCCGAGTCGACGATCTCCATTGAGCGCGGGTAGAGGTCGCGGCGACGGTCCTGGTGGATGCTGTCGCGCAGGCCGCGGGCGAGGAGGTCGAGGTCGGCGCTGCGCAGGCCCAGCACCAGCATCGCCGCGGCGGAGACGTTGGCGACGGCGTCGGCGAGCGGCACTTCGGCCGGGATCGCCTCGCGGGCAAGCTCGGTTGAGACCTCCTCGGGCGGGATCACGACGATGCCCTCCAGGCCCTCGGGCGGGTCGAAGCGCGCCGCGGTCGGCCCGTCATCTCCACTCCCGCAGACGACGAAGCCCCCGTAGATCGCCGCGGCGACGTTGTCGGGATGCCCCTCGATCTCGGTCGCCCGCGCCAGCACCTCCTCTTTCGAGAGCGCAAGCTCATAGAGGTGGTCGGCCGCCGCCAGCCCGGCGACGATCGCCGCCGCGCTCGACCCCAACCCCCGCGCCAGCGGGATCTCGCTGCGCAGCCGAAAGGCGATCCCGTCCGCCGGCCGCAGGCTCTCGAAGGCCCGCACGATCAGGTTGTCGCGCCCGGTAGAGACGTCCAGTCCGCCGGGGTCGAAGGAGAACTCGCCCGCCTCTTCGACCTCCAGCTCGAGGTGCAGGGCCATCGCCGCCGCCATCGCGTCGTAGCCGGGCCCGAGGTTGGCCGAGGAGGCGGGGACGCGGACGAGCCGGTGGCGCACGGTCACGGCATCAATCAAACACGGCGCGCTCGACGGCGCTGAGACTGTTGTCGCAGTTGATGACGGCCGGCGCTTTCGAGAGCGCGGTGTCGGGGTCCTTGAGGCCGTGGCCGGTGAGGACGCAGACGACGGTCTCGGGCTTGGCACTGCCCTCGACCACCGGCAGGCCGTGGGCGAGGAGGCCGGCGACCGAGGCGGCGCTGGCGGGCTCGCAGAAGACGCCTTCGTTGTCGGCGAGCCAGCGGTAGGCGTTGAGGATCTGCTCGTCGGAGACCGCGGCGACGCGCCCGCGCGAGGCGGTGAAGGCGGCCATCGCCTCCTCCCAGCGCGCCGGGTTGCCGATCCGGATCGCCGAGGCGACGGTCTCGGGGTTGGCGACCGGCTCGCCGCGGACCAGCGGCGCCGCACCCTCGGCCTGGAAGCCGTAGAGGATCGGCGCCGCGCCGACCTCCTGGAAGCCGCGCCAGTAGGCGGTGACGTTGCCGGCGTTGCCGACCGGGATTGCCAGCGCGCCCGGCGCCTCACCGAGGTCCTCGACGACCTCGAAGGCGGCCGTCTTCTGGCCTTCGATCCGGTGCGGGTTGACCGAGTTGACGAGCTCGATCGGGTGCTTCTGCGAGAGCTCGCGGACGATCCGCAGGGCGTCGTCGAAGTTGCCCTGCAGGGCGACGACGCGGGCGCCGTGCATCAGCGCCTGGGCGAGCTTGCCGATCGCGATCTTGCCCTCGGGGACGATCACCGCCCCGCGCATCCCCGCCCGCGCCGCGTAGGCGGCGCAGCTGGCGGCGGTGTTGCCGGTCGAGGCGCAGATGATCGCCTGTGCGCCGCGCCCCTTCGCCCGCGAGACCGCGACCGTCATCCCGCGGTCCTTGAACGAGCCGGTCGGGTTCAGCCCCTCGAACTTGAGATACGCCTTCGCCTCGATCCGCTCCGAGAGCCGCGGCGCTTCGATCAGCGGCGTCGAACCCTCGTTCAGCGTCACCACCGGATCGCCCGGCTCGAGCGAGAGCCGGTCGCGGTAGCGGTCGATCAGCCCGGCCGCCATCAGTACTCCTCCTCGATGACCCGGATCGAGCGTGGCGGCGAACGCAGGTCCTCCAACCGACCCAGCTCCTCGACGGCGGCGGCGAACTTCGACTCGAGGCACTCGTGGACGACCATCACCAGTCGCGCATCGGAGCCGGTCCCGCGCTGGACGAAGCTCTTGACCGAGATGCCGTGGTCGCCGAGCACCGTCGCCACCGCCGCCAGCACGCCGGGCCGGTCGGCGACCTCGAGGTGCAGGTAGAAGGAGGAGCCGACGTCGGTGACCAGCGGCAGCTCGACCCGGGTCTCGTGCACCGGCGCGTCGCCGGCGAGGATCGAGACGACGTCGCCGAGCACCGCCGAAGCGGTCTGCAGGCCACCGGCGCCCGGACCCGACATCGTCACCTCGGTGATCGCCGGCGCCTCGACCATCACCGCGTTGAACGGGCCCTCGATCGGCGCCAGCGGGTGGCCGGGATAGAGGAAGCAGGGGAAGACGCGAACGCTGATGCCGCCGTCGCGCCGTTCGGCGATGCCGAGCAGCTTCAGCGAGAGGCCCAGATCCTTGGCGTAGGCGAGGTCGTCGGGCGCGATCGCCTCGATCCCCTCGTAGGCGACCTCGGAGAGGGTGACCGGGGTGTGGAAGGCGAGCCGGGCGAGGATCGCCATCTTCGCCGCCGCGTCGGCGCCGTTGACGTCGTCGGAGGGGTCGGCCTCGGCGTAGCCCAGCTCCTGCGCCCGTCCCAGCACCTCGTCGTAGCCGGCGCCGGTCGCCGCCATCTCGGTGAGGATGAAGTTGGTGGTGCCGTTGACGATCCCGAAGACCTTGGAGATCTCGGTGACGCCGAAGCTCTCCTGGATCGTCCGCACGATCGGGATCACCGCCGCGACCGCCGCCTCGAAGCGCAGCTGGACCCCCGCCTCGCGGGCGACGGCGAAGAGCTCGTCGCCGTGCTGGGCGAGCAGCTGCTTGTTGGCGGTGACCACTGGCTTGCCGGCCCGCAGCGCCGCCAGCACGTGCTCGCGCGCCGGCTCGGTCCCCCCCATCAGCTCGACGACCAGGTCCGAGCCGGCGAGGATCGCCTCGAACTCCCCCTCCTCCCGGGTCAGGACCCCGGCGATCTCCGGCCGCCGCCCGGTCGCCGCCTCGACCGCATCGGCCCGCTCGGCGAGCAGGCCGGCGAAGGCGGCGCCGACCGTGCCGCGCCCCAGCAGCCCGATGCGCACGGGTTTGGAGCCCTCGGAGGACACGGCGCTCAGACGTCCCTCGCCGTCAGGTCCTCGTAGGTCTCGCGCCGGACCACGACCCGCGACTCGCCGTCGCGGCAGAAGACGACCGGCGGCCGCGGCACGCCGTTGTAGTTGTTCGCCATCGCGTAACCGTAGGCGCCGGTGGCCGGGGTGACGAGGACGTCGCCGACGGCGGGCTCGGCCAGCAGCGTGTCGCGGACGATCACATCGCCGGACTCGCAGTGCATGCCGGCGATCGTGACCAGCGTCTCGGCCGGGGCGGCGGCGCGGTCGGCGATCAGCGCCTCGTACTTCGAGCCGTAGAGCATCGGCCGCAGGTTGTCGGACATGCCGCCGTCGACGGCGACGTAGGTGCGCACTCCGGGGATCTCCTTGACGGTGCCGACGCGGTAGGCGGTGAGGCCGGCGTTGGCGACCAGCGAGCGACCGGGCTCGACCAGGATCCGCACGCCGGAGCCGAAGACCTCGGCGACGCCGCGGACCTTGACGTCGACGTAGGCCTCGATCGAAGGCGGCTCGTCCTCGTGGGTGTAGGCGACGCCGAGGCCGCCGCCGACGTTGACGACCCGGCACCACTCGCCGGCGAGGTCGCCGAGCGCCCGTATCGCCAGCGTGTAGGGCTCGAGCTCGAAGATCTGCGAGCCGATGTGGGCGTGCAGCCCGGCCAGCTCCAGCTTCTCGGAGGCGAGCACCCGCTCGACCGCCCTGGCCGCCAGGCCGTCCTCGAGCCCGAAGCCGAACTTCGAGTCGAGCTGGCCGGTGGTGATGTAGTCGTGGGTCGAGGGCTTGATCCCGGGCGTGACCCGGATCAGCACCTTCTGCGGTTCGTCGAGCAGCCGCTCGCAGCGCTCGATCTCGTCGAAGGAGTCGAGGATCAGGTGGCGGATCCCGGCGCGGGCGGCGAAGAGGATCTCCTCGTCGGACTTGTTGTTGCCGTGCATGTGGATCCGGTCGGGGTCGAAGCCGGCCCGCAGCGCCATGTGCAGCTCGCCGCCGGAGGCGACGTCGACGGAGAGCCCCTCCTCGGCGAAGAGCCGGTAGGCGGCCGTGCACGGCAGCGACTTGCTGGCGAAGAGGACCTCGTACTCGTCGGTGTGCCGCTCGAAGGCCTCGCGGTAGGCGCGGGCGCGGGCGCGCATGTCGTCCTCGGCGTAGAAGTAGGCAGGCGTCCCGTGCTCTTCGGCCAGCTCGACCAGGTCGCAGCCGGCGACCTCCAGGTGGCCTTCGGCGTCGACGCGACTGCCCTGCGGGAAGACCGCCGAGTCCACGATCGAATCGCTGGTCACCGACCCCGCCTGTCCTCGCTCCGCCATAGAGACGGGCATTTTGACGATTAGTTGATTAGAGGGCGGGACGGCGGGGTTATTTTTTGCCGCCGAGGCCGCCGAGCACGCCTTCGACGGCGCCGACCGTTTCGTCGACGACTTTGCCGACCGGGGATTCGGGTCCGACTACGCCGTTAACGGTTTCTTCGGTCGTCTGGGTGACGCCGGTTTCCTGCAGGGCGCCGCCGGTGACCGTTTCGTCCACTTGATTGACGGTTTCGTTGACGGTGCTGGTGACTTTGCCGGTCGTCGTCGAGGTGGTCGTGCCGCCGCCTCCGCCCGAGCCGCCGGTGCCGCCGCCACTCCCACCAGAGCCATTGCCGCCACCGCTGGACGCTGCGCCCGAGCCGCCGGAGGAACCACCGGGAGACTGACCAGGCGTCGAGCCACCGCCCGCACCGGGAGTTTCTCCGTTTCCGCCGCCGTTGCCACCGCCTCCGGTTTCATCTGACTGCTGGCCGGTGCCGATCACCCCCTGTTGGCCGCCGTTGGCCGATCCGCCGCCGTTGCCCTGGGCGGCGTTCGCGCCGCCACCGCCGCCGCCGTTTGCGCCAGCCGTGCCGGCACCACCGCCGCCCGCGGAGCCCGGAGCGGCGCCGGCCGTCTCCGCGGCCGAGACCGCGACGTCGTCACCGCCGCCGATCAGGCCGCGGATCGGGAAGTTGTCGAAGACCTGGACCGAGACGAGGAGGACGAAGGCGACCACGGCCACCGCGATCAGGCCCGCGCCCGACATCGCACCCAGCAGATAGCTCCTCGCCTGCCTGATCATCCGCTGTTGGCTTACCCCATCTGCAGCGGGCTCCTAACAGATCGGACCCCTGAACTACTAAAATTAAGTAGACGGAAGGTCGGGAATTGGGTGTTCAGCGAGTCGGCGCGTTCTCGACGTGGAGGAGCTCCTGGCTCGCCTCCTCCTCCATCTGCAGCGTCGTGTGTTCGATCCCATAGGTGTCGCGCAGGGTCAGCTCGAGCCGGCGCCGGATCAGGTCGCGGTCGACCCCCTGGGCGACGACCACGTGGGCGGCGATCGCGCCGAAGCCGGAGGTCACGGTCCAGACGTGCAGGTCGTGCACGGAGCGCACGCCGTCCTCGCGGCAGATCTCCGCCCCGACGCCTTCGACGTCGACACCGGCCGGCGCCGCCTCCATCAGCACGTCGACCGGCTCCTTGATCAGGCGCCAGGACGAGGCGAGGATCAGGGCGGCGATCAGCAGGCCGACGATCGGATCGATGACCGGCGAGCCGCCGAGCAGGACGAAGGCACCGGCGACGACGACCCCGATCGAGCCGAGCGCGTCGGCGGCCGAGTGGCGCAGCACGCCCTCGAGGTTGATGTCGTCCCGCTGCCCGCGGGCGAGGACGACGGTGGCGGCGACGTTGCCGGCGAGGCCGAAGAGGCCGAGTGCCAGCACCCCCCAGCCGTCGATCCCGGGCGGGTCGGAGAAGCGGCCGATCGCGGCAATCGCAACGGCGATGCTGACGACGACCAGGAGCAGGCCGTTGACCAGCGCCGCCAGCACCTCCGAGCGCTGGTAGCCGAAGGTCCGCTGACCCTCCGCCGGCATCGACGCCAGCCGCGCCGCGATCAGGGCGAGGACGATCGAGCCGGCGTCGGAGAGGAGGTGGCCGGCGTCGGCGAGCACCGCCAGCGAGCCGGTGACGATCCCGCCGATCGCCTCGGCGAGCAGCAGGCCGACGTTGATCCACAGCGCCCACCACATCCGCCGCCGGCTGTCGGCACGGCGGGCGTCGAGGGCGTGGCTGTGGCTATGTCCGTGGCCGGGCCCGTGCATCCCTCGAGGATACGGCCGGGGTCAGGCGGCGACGGGCTCCTTCTTCATCGACTGCTCGGCGACCTCGGCGGCGTAGCCGAGGCGCTCGGCGTACTCACGCGCCTGCATCCGCGAGATGACCATCCGCTGAATCTCGGCCGTGCCCTCGAACAGCTGGTAGATCTTGGCGTCGCGGAACCACTTCTCCAGCGGGCAGTCGGTGCTCTGCGCGTAGGGGCCGACCAGGTCCATCAGCGTCGTCGTCGCCCACATCGTCACGTCGCCGGCCTTGAGCTTCGACATCGAGCCCTGGCCGCCGGTCATCGGCCTGCCGTTGCGGCCCATCCAGGCGGCGCGCTGGACCAGCAGGCGGGCGGATTCGATCTCGGTGGCGACGTCGGCCAGCGTCTGCTGGATCCGCTGCGCCTGCAGCATCGGCACCCCACCTTCGCTCTGGCCGTCGAGGTACTCGAGGGTCCACTCGTAGGCGGCCTGGGCGATGCCGAGCGCCGAGGCGCCGACCAGCGGCCGGGTCACCTCGAAGGTCGCCAGCGCGTCGGCGCCGCGGGACTTTTTCCCTTCGCGGCCGCGCTGCAGCTTCTTTTCCAGCTTCTCGTCGCCGCCGAGCAGGCAGTCGCCGGGGATGCGGCAGTCCTCGAGCACGATCTCGGCGGTGTGGGAGGCGCGGATCCCGAGCTTCGACTCCTTCTTGCCCTGGGACAGCCCCGGGGTGTCCTTGGGGACTACGAAGGAAGCCTGGCCGCGGGTGCCGAGCGCCGGGTCGACGGTGGCGACGACGACGTGGACGTCGGCGATGCCGCCGTTGGTGATGAAGACCTTGGTCCCGTTGAGGACCCACTCGTCGCCGTCGCGCTTGGCGGTCGTCTTCAGGCTCTTGACGTCGGAACCGGCCTGCGGCTCGGTCACGGCATAGGCGCCGAGTTTGATCTCGTCTTTGGTCCCGAAGCACTCGGGGACCCAGCGCATGATCTGCTCGGGGGTGCCGGAGGAGGCGATGCCCGCCGCGGCGAGGCCGGAGCCGGAGATCGCCAGTGCGGTGCCGGCGCAGCCCCAGTGGAACTCTTCGGCGGAGATGACCTGGAACTGGCCCTCGGGATCGGCGGCGGAGCGCTGGATCGACTCGAGCGTGCCGAAGCCCTGATTGCGCGCCTCTTTGATCACCTCCCAGGGGATGCTCTCCTCCTGGTCGTGCTTGCGCGCCGCCGGGCGGATCACCTCGCGGGCGAACTTCCGGCAACTCGCCTTGTACTCCTGCTGCTCCTCGTTGAGTGCGAAATCCATCCTCTTCCCTTTTCTTCCGCCTACCGATTGACTGGTCAGTCAGCCAGTCCGGGACTTTACTCCTCCAGGAGGGAGGCCATCGGTACGTTTCCCCGGTGACCCCGAAGCGGCCGATCAACGCCGACGTCCCGGCGGAGGAGACAAAGGCCGAGAAATCGACGCCCGAGGCACCGGCGAAACCGGAGGCGCAGCCGCAGGACAGCGGCGGCGTTCGTCCTTCGGACGGACATACCGGCCCAAGGACGAACGCCGAGGGCAATTCGGGACCCGGAACGCCGAGATTGCTGCTGGCGCTGGTCGGCCTCGCCCTGGTCTTCATCGTCGTCGCGATCATCTGGGGGACCAGCGGCGGCGAGGACAGTGGCACGAGCGAGACCCCCGCCCCGGCGCCGGCGCCCGCCGCCGGCCGCAACCAGGGCACGGACGCCACCGAACAGACGGCCGAAGCGCTCGGCTATCCCGGCTTCGCGACCAACAACACGACCCGCATCGGCGGCTCGTCCCCCGCCGCCAACGCGGCCGGCGCGGCCCTCGCCGTCTACCCGGCGACGACCCCGGCGCAGCGGCCGGCGGCGGTCACCCTGGTCGGCGAAGAAGACTGGGCCGGCGCGATCGCCGCCGGCGTCCTGATGGCCGCCCCGGTGCGAGCGCCGATCCTCTTCTCCGCCCCCGACGAGATGCCCGCAGTCAGCGAAGAAGCGCTCGCCGCGCTGGACCCGCAGGGCAGCAGGGCGACCGGCCAGGCGTCCCTCTTTGCGATCGGGTCCGTCGCCTACCCCGGCAAGGCCGTCCCGATCGACTCCGGCGACCCGGCCAGCACCGCCGCCCAGATCGCCACCCTGCGCGACCGCCTCTTCGGCGAAGCGCCGAAGCACATCGTCGTCGCCTCCGACTCGCGCCCCGACTTCGCACTGCCGGCGGCCGCCTGGGCCGCGCGCTCCGGCGACCCGGTCCTCTTCACGGGGGAGAAGAAGCTGCCGGGGCCGACCGCCGCCGTCCTCGAGGCGCACCCGAAGGTGCCGGTCTACGTGCTCGGCCCCTCCTCGGCGATCTCCTCCGAGGTCGTGCGCGAAATCGCCAAGACCTCCAAGCAGGTCAAGCGTGTCGCCGGCGAGGATCCCGTCGCCAACGCCCTCGCCCTGGCCCGCTACCGCGACGGCAGCTTCGGCTGGAACGTCAACGACCCCGGCCACGGGTTCGTCCTCGCCCGCAGCGACGCGCCCGCCGACGCTGCCGCCGCGTCGCCGCTCTCGGCCTCGGGGACCTGGGGCCCGCTGCTGCTCACCGACGACGCCGACCAGCTGCCCGAGGCGGTCCGCAGCTACCTGCTCGACGTCAAGCCGGGCTACACGAGCGACCCGACCCGCGCCTTTTACAACCACGTCTGGGTGATCGGCGACCAGGACGCGATCGGCGTCGGCCAGCAGGCGGAAGTCAACGAACTCGCCGAGCTTGCGAAGATCGGGGAAGCAGAATGAGCGAGTCGGAGAACCCCCAGCTGCTCGGCGGCACCAAGGAGATCACGGTCGAGGACATCCGCGCCCTCGCCGGCCCGGTCACCCCCCACTTCGCGCTGCAGGTCCGCAACCGCATCCGCCGCCTGATCGAGCCGCTGCCCGCCGACCACCCGGCGCGGCTCGAAGGCGAACGCCAGATCGCCCGCCTCGAAGAGCTCTCCCGCCACAGCGGCGAGCCGCGTGACGGCCTCGGGATCTCGCATTGAAGTACCTCGCTCCGGGGGTCTGGCGGCTGAAGGAGGCGCCGCGCCCGCTGATCAACGTCTACCTGGCCGAGGACGTTCTGATCGACGCCGGCCGGCGCTGGGACAAGCGGCGGATCTTCGCCGAGCTCGAGGGCCGGGAGATCTCGATGCTGGCGCTGACCCACGTCCATCCCGACCACCAGGGCTGCGCCAAGGCCGTCTGCGAGACGCGCGGCGTGCCGCTCGCCTGCCACGCCGACGACGTCGACGCGATGGAGGGACGGCGGCCGGTGGCGGCGACCAACAACCCCGGCGCCAAGTTCTTCGCCCGGATGTGGGAGGGGCCGCCGCACAAGGTCGACCGCGTCCTGCAGGAGGGCGACGAGGTCGCGGGCTTCCGCGTCGTCCACGCCCCAGGCCACGCCCCCGGCGAGGTGATCTTCTTCCGCGAGCACGACCGGGTCGCGATCTGCGGCGACGTGATCCGCAACCTCACCTACGTGACGACGCGCTCCAAGCTGCTCGAGCCGCCCGACGAACTGACGCCCGACCCGGCCGAGAACCGGCGCTCGATCCGCAAGCTCGCCGCGCTCAATCCCTCCCTGATCCTCCCCGGCCACGGCCCCGCCGTGACCGACATGGCCGCCTTCGAGCGCTTCGCCGCCGCCCTCCCCGGGTAGAGCGACCGCAGCAACTCGCCTGCAAGCGGGTTACCAAGTATTGAGGTACTCGGCCACTACCGGAGGGAGTCCAGGATGAAACGGCTTTTGAAGCAGCGCCCGTCGCCGGCAATGGTGGTGGCGCTGATCGCGCTGGTCGCCGCGCTCGGGGGGACGGCATACGCGGCCCAGTCGATCAACGGCGGCGCGATCAAGAAGCAGACGATCGGCGGCGGCAAGCTGAAGCAGAAGACCCTGACGGGGTTCCAGATCAACACCAACAAGCTCGGCACGGTGCCGTTCGCGAAGGTATCGACCCACACCTTTTGGGCAGTGGTCAACAACCCGGCCAACCCCGGCAACGCGGTGCTGGCGCGGGCCAGCGGTCCGGACATCACCGCCACCGAGGGCGGCGGCGCGGTGACGGTCACCTTCCCCTTCAACGTCTCCGGCTGCGCCAACGTCGCCGGCCGCAACAACGCCGGCACCTCGGTCCCCAACTCGGGCTACGCGCAGACCAACAGCTCGGCCGCCAACCCGAACGCGATCGAGGTCCGCACCCGCGGCAAAGACGGCAACAACGAGGACGCCGATTTCCACCTGATCGTGATTTGCCCCTAGAGATCGACGGACCTGCGCACCAGCGCAAGCTGGCGCCTGAAGATGAAGCAGGACTTCATTGGCATCGCCGCCGGCGGTGCCTTTGCGGTCCTCATCTGCATCGTGATCTGGCTGGTTTGCGGCGAGGGATACTTCTGGCCCGTCTAGGCAATCCTCGGGGTCACCATCGCCGCGGTCCGCAGGGCAGGAGGGTCTACGGCCCGAGCAACCGGATGACTGAGGCGATGTCCAGCGGGGATGGAAAAAGGGTTGATCATCAGACAGGTTGTGCGTGCCCTCTGCTTCAGGTTAGGGTGCTGACCGTGCCCGCTCCAAGCGTGTTCATTAGCTCTACCTTCTACGACCTCCGGTACATCCGGGAGAACCTACGGTTCTTCGTTCGATCGCTTGGATACAACCCGATTCTCAGCGAGCGCGGAACTATCTTTTTCGACCCTCACAGAACGGCTGCTCAAGCAGCCGTCGCAGAGGTTCATAACTGCCAGCTCTTTGTGCTGATCATCGGCGGCCGGTACGGGACTGAGCTTGATGCCGAGCAATCGGTGACCAACGCCGAGTACCAAGAGGCCATTCGGCAGAAGGTCCCGGTCTTTGCATTGGTAGAGCGGGGGACCTTTGCCGATTTCGAGGTCTGGCGTGCTAATTCGATTGACGGTGTCGATCTGAGCGAGATGGCGTTTCCCAATGCAGACGACAAGCGAATTTTTGCTTTTATTGAGGAAGTCCGGGCACAGGGCGCTAACAACGCACTCGTTCCCTTCGCCGATTTCGAGGACATCGAAAAATATTTACGGCAGCAATGGGCGGGGCTACTGCATTCCTTCCTTTCGCAGGTCAAGGAGGAAGGGAAAGTCTCCGAGACGCTTAGTGGACTGGAGCGAATCAGTCGGCGGGTCGAGGTTCTCTCCACTCAGATTCTGGAATCGGTAGGAACGACTGAAACCAAGCTGATGGCAGAGCTGTACGACCGAATGCTTGGGTCTGAAGCGATTCAAAGGATGCTTGCAATTGGCCTAAAACCTACTCCCGCTGACGTTCTTGATCACGACAGCTTCATTGAGTGCACTGAGGCATTAGGGGGCCGGTGGAACTTGGCGGATGATGAGGACGACACCATCTCGCATAGCCGCATCGATCATCGAGGCACCATGGCGCAGTGGAACATTGAGCGCCACCAGGAAGACTATGAAGAGCTTCGGCAGGAGCTTCAGAAAAGAGTGAGGGAAAGCGGCATGGATGAAGCTGACCTTCGTGCACGGGTTGAGTCTGGTATCGATCCCGAGGCCGCCTGAAGTAGCAATTCGCGCCCCTATTCCCTGGGCACTCGCGCAGCGTCCATGTTTACGCGAGGACCGTCGAAAGGCACGTCCTCGGCCTCCAGTAGCACCCGCTGCCGGTCGCCCTTGGCGAGCGAGCCGTCGGCGCGGACCACGCGCCACCAGGGCAGATCCGGCTCGTCGACGTGGAAGAGGACCGTCCCGGCGAACCGCGGCGCCCCCGGAGAGACATCCCCGTACGTCCTCACGAATCCCTCCGGTATCTCCCGCACTCGCTCCAGAACCTCGAACTCGCGAGTCCGCGAAAACCCTGACTCTGTACGGGTTTTCGCGGACTCGGCGCTCAAGCGCCGGGGCCGAAGGCGTCGATGATGCGGTTTTGGAACTCGCTCAGCTCCTCGGGGGAGATGAAGTAGGTCGGCGGCGTGAGGAAGAGGCCGTCGGCCCGCTCGGCCGTCGCCTCGACCCGGGCGCGGACATTGTCGAGCGGGCCGGCGGCGCAGTAGGCCTCGACCATCTCGTCGCTGATCGCAGCGGGAACGGCGGCGAGGTCGCCGCGGCGGAAGGCCTCGCCGGCGGCGACCGCGTTGTCGGCGAAGCCGTGCAGCTCCCAGAGCGGCATGTAGGTCTTGACGGTCGCGTAGAAGGAGATCGTGCGGCGGGCCATCTCGATCGCCCGCCCCTCGTCGTCGTCGATCGCGCAGCAGACCGTCGGCAGGTAGTCGAAGCCGGAGCGCTCGCGGCCGGAGCGGCCGAGCCCCTTCTCGAAGGCCGGGACGATCACCTCGTCGATCCACCGCAGGCTCTGGATCGGGTGGCCGATCAGGCCGTCGGCGACGTCGCCGGCCATCCGCGCCATCCCCGCCTGCACCGCGGCGGTGTAGATCGGCACCGCTTCGCGCGGCGCCGGATGGGGCCGCACCCAGCCCTTGATGTCGATGTCGTAGTACTCGCCCTCGTAGCGGATCGGCTCGCCGGCGCTCGCCTGGCGCATGATCAGCCGCGTCGCCTCGATCGCCTCGCGCAGGTGCGGCGCCGGTTTGCCGTAGGAGGCGTTGTGCCACGTTTCGTTCAGGCGTTTGACCCCGGCGCCCATCCCCAGGCGGAAGCGCCCGCCGGACATCTCGTCGACGTCGAGGGCGCTGATCGCGTGGATGAAGGGGCTGCGGGTGAAGGCCCAGACGATCCCGGTCGCGACCCCGATCCGCTCGGTCTTCGCCGCCAGGTAGCTCGCCTGGGTGACCGCGCTGCGGAACAGCTCCGGCGCCCAGACGCATTCGACCCCGGCGGCCTCGGCCCGCAGCGTCTCCGCCTCGAGGTCGGCGACCGAGGTGCCGATCGCGGCGACCGAGATGCGATCGAGCGCGCCCACGGGACTCGCGCTCTCAGGCGCTCGCCGGAGCGGTCTCGCCGGCCAGCACGGCCTCGGCGACCTGCTCGCGGTGCCACTTGGCGTCGCCGAACATCGCCGCGTTGCCGCGGCCGCGCTTGAGGAAGAAGTGGAGGTCGTGCTCCCAGGTGAACCCGATCCCGCCGTGGACCTGGATCGCCATGTCCGGCACCCGCCAGCCGGCGTCGGAGGCGTAGGCCTTCGCGGTCGAGGCGGCGAGAGCCAGGGACTCCGGCTCGGCGTCGGCGGCCCAGGCGGCGCCGTAGACGGCGGAGCGGGAGTTCTCGGTCTCCAGCAGCATCTGCGCGCAGCGGTGGGAGACCGCCTGGTAGGCGCCGATCGGCCGCCCGAACTGCTGGCGGTCTTTGGCGTAGGCGACCGACATCTCCAGTGCGCGCTGGGCGATCCCGGTCGACTCGGCCGCGAGGGCGACGCAGGCTCGGTGGAAGACGGGGTGGTAGTCCGCACCGCTGCCGGGGAGGGTCGCCTCCGGCCGCACGCCGTCGAACCGAATCGAGAAGAGGCGGCGGGTGGGGTCGATCGACTCCTCCGCGGTGACGGTCACCCCGTCGGCGCCCTTCTCGACGATGTGGCGACCGCCGTCGGCGGTGGCGACGAGGAAGAAGTCGGCGCTGCCGGCGTCGAGCACGAGCGTCTTGGTGCCGCTGAGGGTGTCTCCCGCGGCCATCGAGAACTTCATCGGCTCAGCCGGCCCGTCGGCGTCGATCAGCGCCGGCGTCCCGCGCAGCGTGCCCTCGGCCAGCGGCCGCAGCCAGCGCTCCTTCTGCTCGCCGGAGCCGCCGGCGGCGAGCGCCAGCCCGGCGACCGTGTTCGAGAGCAGCGGCGAGGGCGCCAGTGCGTAGCCCATCTCCTCGAAGAGGACCGCCAGCTCAACCGTCCCCAAACCCTGTCCGCCCCACTCCTCCGGCAGCGCCAAGCCGGCCCAGCCGAGCTCGGCCATCTCCTTCCAGCCGGCCTCGTCGAAACCGCTCTCGCTGGCGGCGATCTCGCGGATCCGCTCCGATTTGAAGCGCGAGGCGAGGAAATCGTGCGCGGTCGAGCGGATCGCCTGCTGCTCGTCGGTGAGGTCGAAGTACATGGAGGCTTGCCTACCGCAGTCGCGGCAGGCCCAGGACCCGCTCGGCGATGATGTTTTTCAGGATGTCGGTCGTCCCGCCCTCGATCGAGTTGGCGCGGGAGCGGAGGAAGCCGTACTGCCAGGCGCCGCCGGAGACGGCGCGGTCGGCGCCCCGGGCCAGCATCGAGTAGGCGCCCTCGATCTCGAGCGCGAGCTCGGTCAGGTCCTGGTTGATGTCGGCCCACTGCCACTTGCCGAGCGATCCCTCTGGTCCCGGGATCCCAGACTGCATCGTCTTGGTCAGGCCGCGGTAGGCGTTCAGCCGCATCGTCTCCACCTCGATGTGGAGCTGGGCGATCCGCTGGCGGAAGTAAGAGTCGTCGGCCGCGGCCCCGCCGTTCGACGGCGTTTCGCGCGCCAGCTTCGAGAGCCGGCCCAGGCTGTTCTGGATCTGGGAGATCGCGCCGAAGGCGAGCCCGGCGCGCTCGTTCATCAGCGTCGTGATCGCCACCGCCCAGCCGTTGCCGACGCCGCCGACGACGTTGGCGTCGGGCACCCGCGCCTCCTCGAAGAAGACCTCGTTGAACTCGCCCTCGCCGGTTATCTGAACCAGCGGCCGCGTCTGCACCGCGTCCTGCTCCATGTCCATCAGGAAGTAGGTGAGGCCCTGGTGCTTGGGCGCGTCGGGGTCGGTGCGGGCGACGAGCATGCACCACTTCGCGTACTGGGCGAAGGTGGTCCAGACCTTCTGGCCGGTCACCACCCATTCGTCGCCGTCCTTGACCGCACGGGTCTTCAGCGAGGCGAGGTCGGAACCGGACTCGGGCTCGGAGAAGCCCTGGCACCAGATCTCCTCGCCGGTCAGGATCGGCTCCAGGTAGCGGGCCTTCTGCTCCTCGGTCCCGTGGGCGATGACGACCGGGCCGCCCATCGCCAGGCCGAGGACGTTGGCCGGGCTCGGCGCTTCCTGGCGGCTCGCCTCGGCGGCGAAGATCGCCTGCTCGATCATCGTCGCGCCGCGACCGCCGTACTCCTTCGGCCATGAAATCCCGGCCCAGCCCGCCGCGTGCAGCTGCAGCTGCCACTCGCGCCGGAAGGCCATCACCTCGTCGAGGCCGGCCTCGGGCTCAGGCCCGGGGTGGTTCTGTTCCAGCCAGGAGCGAACCTCTTCGCGGAACTCCTCCTCCGATGGCGACAGCGTCAGATCCATCGGGGGGGAGCATATAGCGATCCCCTGGCCAGCTGGCCAGGGGATCGCTCAACCTATCCGAAAGAGCAGTTCAAGCCGTACTTCTTGGCTTCTTCTTCGAATTTTTCGAAATTGTGGCTTTTGGCGAGGCCGTAGACCGGATTCTTTTCGCCTTCGACCTTCTCGAGTTCCTTCGAAAGGGTGTCGATCATCTTCGAAACCTGCTCTTCGCCGCCCTCGGGCGCCGGCAGCGCTTCCATGGCCTCGAGCTGCTTGCTGACCGCAGGGATCATTTCCTTTTCCAACAGGCCCGTTGCGATTTCTTCTTGCACCTGCAGCTTGTTGGTGGCATTTCGTTCCTGGACCTCCTGGTTGTAGGAGGCCAGGGCCGCCTTCCATTCCTCCTGCCGTTCGGCGCAGAGCGCGTCAGCCTGCTTGACGAATTCCGCCTTCGTCACGGTCGACGATGAATCGCTCCCTCCACCGCAGCCGCTGATAACTGCGCCAAGCGCGACTAGACCCACCAAGATCCCGCTGATCCACCTGTACACGACTCTGCCCGCCTCCCAATAGTTTGACTAATCGGGAGAGCTATAAGCCAGAGACCCCGGTCAAGTCAATGACGCGCAAATTTGCGCGGAGAAGACGCCACCGTTCCGCGCTCATCCTCCGCCGCAAATCTTGAACCCGTAGGCGTTCTCCAGGCGAATCGGTTTTGCCAGGGCGTTTGCTTCGAAGTACTTGCTCGGATCCTTTTCCAGTTCGCTCGTCGCCTCGTTCAACGAGGCAATGAGTGCGTCGATCTCGTCTCCGTCACCCTCGGGAGCCCCGAGCGCTTCGAGTTCTTCGGTCTGGCGCTGCAGGTTCGGCACCAGCACCTCGGTCACGACTTCTTCCGCTTGGTCTTCGTTCGCTTTTTCAAGCGTGAAGCCGTTTTCTTTGCTGAACTTTTCGATTTCGGGTCCGCTCGCCGCGTTGCCCTTTTTGCAGATCGCGTCGCCCTGTTTGATGAATGCCGCCTTCGTCAGCGTCACCGTGGTGTCACCGCCACCGCCACCGCAGCCGGCAATCAGCATCGCCAGCGTCGCCAGCGCGCCGAGCAGCGCGAACTCTCCCTTTTTCACAGTTGCCTCCTCTCCGTCGGGTTACCGAGGACGCAACCTATCCGCTGCTCAAACTTCTTACAACTTATGAGGTTTCTATAACCACAAGAAAGGGCGCCCGAGGGCGCCCTTTCCCAAGCGATCAGGGGCGACAGATCACCCCTTGCCGCAGACCTTGAAGCCGTAGGCTTCGGCCAGCTGGTTCGCCTTCTGCAGGGTCTTGGCCTTGAAGACCAGGCTCGGGTCGTCTTCGATTTCCCCGGTCGCGTCTTCCAGCGCGACGACGATCTCTTCGACCTGCTCCTCGTCGCCCTGCGGGGCGCCGAGCGCGTCGAGTTCCTCGGCCTGCTTTTCCAGGCTCGGGACGAGCACCGCGCCGACGGCTTCTTCCAGCTGCTCTTTGCTCGCTTTTTCAAGCTCGAAGCCATTTTCCTTGGCGAATTCTTCCGCTTCGGCCTGGTTGTCTTCGCTGGCTTCTTCGCAGATCGCGTCGCCCTGTTTGACGAACTCCGTCTTCGTCAGGGTGACGGTGGCGCTGTCGGTGGTGTCGCTTCCACCGCCGCAGCCGGCGACGAGAGCGGCGAGCGCCACCAGGACGGCAAGCGCCGAGAGAGATGCTCGGTTCAAGTTGTCTCCTCTTACCTCGGGATGAACGGGGCAGGGAAGCTACCCCCTGCCCCGGTCCTCAACCCCTAGACCCGCTGGATCAGGGTGCCGGTGCCGAGACCGCCGCCGCAGCACATCGTCACCAGGCCCATCTCCTTGTCGGAGCGCTCCATCTCGTACAGCAGGGTGGTGATCAGGCGAGCACCGGTCGAGCCGAGCGGGTGGCCGAGGGCGATCGCGCCGCCGTTGACGTTGACCCGGTCCATGTCGGGCTCCAGCTCCCGCCGCCAGGCGGCGAGCACCGAGGCGAACGCCTCGTTGACCTCGACCAGATCGATGTCGTCCATCGTCAACCCGTTGCGCTCGAGCAGCTTCCGCGTCGCCGGGATCGGGCCGGTCAGCATGATCACCGGATCGACGCCGACGGTGGTCTGGTCGAAGATCCGCGCCCGCGGCTTCAGGCCCAGCTCGTCGGCCTTCGCCCGCGTCATCAGCAGCACCGCGGCGGCCCCGTCGGAGACCTGCGAGGAGTTGCCGGCGGTGATCTTGCCGTCCTCCTTGAAGGCCGGCTTCAGCGCCGAGAGGGCCTCGATCGTCGTCTCGCGGAGGCCTTGGTCGGTGGCGTAGGTGTCGCCGTTGACCTGCATCGGCACCATCTCGCGGTCGAAGCGGCCCTCCTCGGTCGCCTTCGCCGCCAGCTGCTGGGAGCGGACGCCGAGCTCGTCGAGCTCGGAGCGGGGGATCTCCCACTGGTCGGCGATCATCTCCGCCGAGAGGCCCTGCGGGATCAGGTCATAGAGCTCCAGCAGCTCAGGCGAGAAGGCGAAGCCGTGCTCCTGCATCACCGAGGCCGAGTCGGCGAAGGAGATGTGACCCATGTGCTCGACCCCGCCGCCGATCGCGACGTCGTGGACGCCGGAGGCGACCAGGGCGGCGGCGAAATTCACAGCCTGCTGGGCGGAGCCGCACTGGCGGTCGACGGTCGTCGCCGGCACCTCCTGCGGCAGGCCGGCCTCGAGCCAGGCGTTGCGGCCGATGTTCAGCCCCTGCTCGCCGAACTGCTGCACGCAGCCGGCGATCACGTCGCCGACCTCGTTCGGGTCGATGCCGGAGCGCTCGATCAGCTCCTTGTAAGTGCGGGCGAGGAGGTTGGAGGCGTGCAGGTCCTTGTAGTAGCCCTTCTCCGGGTGGCCGCGACCGATCGGGGTGCGGACCGCCTCGACGATGACGACCTCGTTGCCGCCGAACTTCCCGTTGCCGTTGCCCATTGCCAGCCTCCGTTCCTCTGAAGATCACCGGCGCGCGTGCGCGCGGCCTCAACTCCAGAGTAGCCGACTGACTGGTCAGTCAGCCAGGGCCACAGCTTCCCGAACCCGCGCGTCATCGGGGCGCGAAGGCGTGATAGAAGCACCGGCCAATGAGCTCTAACCAGGGGTACACGAGTCCGGGGATCGCGGGCAGCGGGGCGATAGCCACCGGCCTTGCCGCGGTCTCGACCACCACCGCAGACACGATTCTGCTCGCCCGCAGCGAGGCCTCGGCCTGGCGCGCGGAGGAGAAAGTGGTCGCGGCCTGCGCCAAGATCGAGGGCGGCGATCCCTCGCGGCTGCGGGTCACCACCGACCCGAAGGACCTCTCCGACTGCGACGTGATCATCGAGGCGATCGTCGAGGAAGTGGCGCCGAAGGGCGAGCTGCTCAGCACGATCGCCGAAGCCTGCCCCGACGCCGACCTCGGCACCACCACCTCGTCGCTCAGCATCGCCGCGATCTCCGAGGCCGCCGGGGTCGACAAGCTCTTCGCCCTCCACGTCTTCAACCCGGTGCCGCGGATGAAGCTGATCGAGGTCTGCATCCCCGACGGCGCCGCCGCCTCGCGCGAGAAGGTGCTCGCCTGGTGCGCCGCGCTCGGCAAGACCGCGGTCGAGGTCCCCGACCAGGCCGGCTTCGTCGTCAACCGCCTCCTCTTCCCCTTCCTCTTCGAAGCCGTCCGCCTGATGGAGCGGACCGGGATGGAGGCCGGCGAGATCGACACCTGCATGAAGCTCGGCGCCGGCCACCCGATGGGCCCCCTGGCCCTCCTCGACTTCGTCGGCCTCGACGTCTCCCAGGCGATCGGCGACGCCCTCTACGCCGAGAACGGCGAGGCAGCCAGCCAGCCCCCGGGCCTCCTGGTCGAGCTGGTCGGTGAGGGAAAGCTGGGCCGCAAGAGCGGCGCCGGCTTCTACAGCTACGACTGAGCGCTACGCCGCTTTGCGGCGACTGGCGAGGTCCCAGATCACGTCGGCCTCGCTGATCCCCTGCCGGCGCGCCACCGTCTCTATCTCTTCCCAGGGCAGCTCCGCCTCGGGCAGATCGTCCCAGCGGGCGAGGTCGAGAGCCTCGATCGAACCCTTCAGCGCCGGGCCGAGGTGTTCCTCGGAGCGCAGCAGTGCCCTCAGGACCTCAAGCTGCTTGTCGGTCAGGCGTACAACCCACATGCGGTACCTCCAAGGGTCGAGCGGAAGCGGGTTGCCCGATGAAGTTAGGCCGGGGTGCGGACGGAATCGCCACTGCCGCCGCTGATCCGCACCGCCTCGATCCGGTTCTCGCGCACCGCTTCGACCCGGATCGTGTACCCGTTGGCGACGATCGAGTCGCCTCGCCGGGGTAGCCGGCCGAGCTCGCCGAAGACGTAGCCGCCGACCGAGTTGTAGGCGTCGGTGTCGACCGGCAGCTCGATCCCGGCGTCGGCGAGGTCGCCGAGGGAGACGTGGCCGCGCACGAACCAGTCGCCGTTGGTCAGCCTCCGCACCGCCGCGGCGCGGGGGTCGGTCTCGTCCTCGATCTCCCCGACGACCTCCTCGAGGATGTCCTCGACGGTGACGATCCCGACCGTGCGGCCGTACTCGTCGACGACGACCGAGAGCGAGGTCCGCTGCACCTGCAGGTCGTGCAGGAGGTCGTCGAGGGGCCGCGTCTCCGGCACGATCAGCGCGTCGCGGATGACGGTGTCGAGGGCGGCGTCGGGGCCCTCGCTCATGTAGAGGCGGGCGAGGCTGTTGTTGTGGACGACCCCTTTGACCCGATCGGCGTTGTCGTCTTCGATCACGACCAGGCGGGTGTGGCCCGAGGTGACGCAGCGGCGAAGCGCCGCCTCGACCGTCTCCGAGGCGTCGACGGTGACGACCGCCGGGATCGGGGTCATCACCTCGCGCGCCTCCTGCTCGTGCAGGTGGAAGACGCCGCCAAGCATCCCGGCCTCGCCGGGGTCGAGCGTCCCCCCCATCCGCGAGCTGTCGATGATCTGCTTCAGGTCCTCGGCGGTGTGGTGTTCCTCGAGGTCTTTGGGGTCGACGCCGAAGATCCGGACCACTCCGTTGGAGATCCAGCTCAACCCCTTCGTGAACGGGGTGGTGGCCGAGGCGAACCAGCCGAGCGGCCGCGAGACACGCCGCGCCGTGCGGTCGGGCTGGGCGATCGCCAGCATCTTCGGCACCTGCTCGCCGATCGAGATGTGCAGCGCCGTGACGAAGGCGAAGGCGATGGCGAGGGAGATCGCCGCGGCCGCGGCATGGGAGAGTCCGCCGAAGGCCGGCTCGATCAGCTTCGCCAGCGAGGGCTCGCCGAGGAATCCGATCCCGATCGAGGCCATCGTGATCCCGATCTGGCAGGCGGAGAGGGATTCGTCGATGCGGTCGAGCTGCTCGACCACGGCCTCGGCTCCCGCCGCACCCTCCTCGACCGCCTGTTCGATTTTGCCGCGGCGGGTGCGCACCAGGGCGAACTCGGCCGCGACGAAGAAGCCGTTGATCGCAATCAACAGCGCCAGCAAGACGAGCAGCAGGACGCTCATCGGCTATGCGGCCCGGTACTTCGGGCTGGGACGTCCTCGGCCATTCGGCTTCGTGAATATAGCTACCCGTCCCGCGGTTCCGGTGCCAGAGCGCTCGTTAAGTGCGATATTGACCGAGCAATGCGAGTCGCCACCCTCAGCGAGATGCTCGAAGAGGTCGTGCGGCTGGGCGAGGCGACCGGGATGGAAGACCACGCCCACGAGCTGCGGGGCGAGCTCGAGGGACGCCTGGCGACGATCCGCGCCGCCCTCGCCGGAGTCGGCTCGCCGCGGGTGATCGCCCTGCAACGGCTCGACCCGCCGCGGGTGGGCGGGTTCTGGATCCCGGAGATGATCTCGATCGCCGGCGGCGAGGACGTCGCCGGGGACCCCGGCCTCAACCCGCCGTCCGTCGGCTGGGGCGAGCTCGCCAGCCTCCGCGCCGACGTCGTCGTCGTCCTTCCCGAGGTCTCGGTCGAGAACGCGCAGGCGCAGGCGATGGAGCACTGGGAGCACATCGCCGGGCTCGGCGCGACCAGGCTCTACGCGGTGGACGGAACCCTGTTCGCCGAGCCGGGGCCGCGGCTGGTCGACTGCGTCGAGCTGCTCGGCCACGTCCTTCATCCCGACCTCGTCGACCCACCCGGCAACATCGAGTTCGTCGCCCTGCGGGCGCCGCTAGGCGACCGCGAGCGCGCCGGCCACTGAGATCGCCGCGACGAGGACCATCGCCGCGATCTCCAGCGGCAGACGGTTGCGCCCGAAGGCGCCTTTCTCGCCGGCGACGATCGCCAGGGCGCAGATCGTGCCGCCGATCAGACCGCCGATGTGCCCCCCGACGCTGATGTTCGAGCCGACGAAGCTCCAGACCAGGTTGAAGACGATCAGGAACCCGATCTCGCCGGCGAGCTGGTCCATCCCGCGGCCGCGGGCGATGACGAAGACGGCGCCGGCGAGGCCGAAGACCGCGCCGGAGGCGCCGACGGTGAACGCGTTCGGCTCGACGACCAGCGCGCCGAACGAGCCGGCGAGCAGCGATGCGAAGTAGAGGACGAGGAAGCGCGGCGTCCCCAGCGCCGGCTCCAGCAGCCGCCCCAGGATCAGCAGCAGGAACATGTTGAAGCCGATGTGGATGAAGTTGACGTGGAGGAACCCGCAGGTGACGAGGCGGTACCACTCGCCTTCTGCGACTGCGGGACCAAGGAGGGCGAAGTCGGCGAAGAAGCGGCTCCTCAGATCGCCGAACAGCCCGCCGGAGCCGTTCAGCATCTCGATCAGGAAGACGACGACGTTGATCGCGATCAGCGCGTAGGTAGCCGGGATGGCGTCGGCACCGGGCGTCCCGGTCGGGTTCCGCACGACTTTGGTGCGCTGGCTCGCGCACTCGGGACATCGCATCCCGACCGGGGTCGGGGTCATGCAGTCGGGGCAGATCGGCCGCCCGCAGGAGGAGCAGGAAACGCGGGTCTCGCGGTCGGGGTGGCGGTAACAGTGCTCGGCCATCGGGCAAAGCAGCCTACAATCGCCGCCGATGGAGGCCCCCAGCCCCGCCCGACTGTTCGCCGCCGCGGCCGGCGCCCTCCTCCTCGTCCTCGGCGTCGTCGGCTTCTTCTACTACGCCTCCTTCGGACCGCTCGACCGCTACGAGGAGGCGCTCGGCGCGATCCAGGTCAACGGCTGGCTGAACCTCCTCTACATCGCCACCGGCGCCGTCGGGCTGCTGTTCGCGGGGGTCGCCTCGCGCACCTACTCGCTGACCGTCGGGGCTCTCTACACGCTGCTTGCGATCGTCGGCTGGGGAACCGGCGCGCTCGAGCTCGTCGTCGGCCTGCTCGGGCTCGCAGCCGCGGCTGGCACGCCCAGGGCGAAGTCGAAGCCGGGGCCGAAGAAGTCGAAGCCGCGGCAGCTAAAGCCGCGAGCGAAGCCCGCTGGCAAGCGAGCGTAGGCCGCTCTCGCTGCGGTTGCGCCCGCGCCGCCGCAGCTCCATCAGGACCAGCGCCCCGGTGGCGACGCCGCCGGCGCCGACGGCGACCACCGGCCGCACCCAGTTGCGCGGGTCGCGCAGCGCCCGCAGCTCGCTCTCGGAGAGCTCCTCGGCCCAGTCGGAGAGCTCCTCGGCGGCGGCCTGGGTGACCGCCGCCAGGGTGTCCTCGAGGCGGGCCGAGAGCCGCTCGGGCGGCTCGATCGGCCGCAGCGCGTCGCCGAGCAATTGCTCGACATCCCAGGTCGACCCGCTCAGCGTCTCACGCGGCTCGCTCATCGCCCATCTCCTCCTGCAGCTGCTTGATCGCGCGGTGAATCAGCACCTTGGTCGCCCCGTCGGAGCGCCCCAGCGCCCGCGCGATCTCGCGGTTGTCCATGCCGAGGGCGAAGCGCATGATCAGCGCGTCGCGCCGGTCGTCGGGCAGGAGCTCCAAGTGCTCCATCACCTGCCGCAGCTCCTCGCGGCCCTCGGCGATCGCCTCGGTGTCGTGGCGGGTGGCGATCGGCGCCGCGTTTTCCAGCGGCGTCTGCGGTCGCCGCGAGCGGTCGCGGTAGTAGTTGGAGGCGAGGTTGTGGGCGATGCGGATCACCCACGGCCGCAGCGGCCGGCCGTCTGACTCGCGCCGGGCGCGGTCGAAGTGCCGGTAGGCCTGCAGGAAAGCCTGCTCGGTCAGGTCCTCGGCGTCGTGGTGGTTCCCCACCCGGTAGTAGGCGTAGGAGTAGACGTCGCGCAGGTGGGCGCGGTAGAAGTCCTCGAAGGCGCGGTCGAGCTCCGCCTTGGCCGCCGGAGCCAGGTCCGCCGGCTCGACGTTCTCCCTGGAGGTGCTCACCGGCCAAGCCTACCCCGGCGTCGGCGCCTCCGCCGCGCATCAGGCGGCCTGCCTCTGACGCTCGACCTGTCGCAGGCTCGCCATCCATTCCTCGACGTCGATCTCGCCCCGGATCAGCGCCGCCAGGGCGCCGAGCGCGGGGCCCTCGACGCCGGAGGCGGCGACCGCCTCGGCGAGGATCGGAACCGTGTCGAGGCCCTCGGAGGCCTGGCCGATCTTGCCGGGGATCTCGGCCGCGGGGGTGCCGGTCCCGAGCAGCTCGCCGGCGCGGCGGTTGCGGCCCGACGGGGCCATCATCGTCGCCGTCAAGTCGCCGACGCCGGCGAGGCCGGCGAAGGTCTCGGGCTCGGCGCCGCGGGCGACCGCGTGGTCGATGCACTCGCGCCAGATCGCGGCGACCGCGATCCCGGCCGCGTTCAAGCCATGCGGCTCGGCGGCAGCGGCGGCAAGCGCGGCGGCGTTCTTGCCGGCGCCGGCCATCTCGACGCCGATCACGTCGCGCGAGCGCTCGCAGACGAGGCCGGCGCGGTCGAAGACCTCGCCGATCTGGACCCGCAGCTCCTCGTCGGCCGAGCCGAGGACCAGCGCCGCTGAACCCGAGACCGCCTCGCGGGCGTGGGCCGGCCCGCCGAGGCAGGCGATCGCCCGCGCCCGCACCCGTTCGCCGACGTACTCGGAGGGGAGCTGGCCCTGCGGGCTGATCAGCCCCTTGGTCAGCATCAGCACGGCGCTGCGCGAGCTGACGCGGTCGGCGATCGCGCCCACCGCCTGCGGCAGCTGCGCCGAGGGGATCGCCATGCAGATCAGGTCGAGGCCGGCGAGCTCGATCGCCGAGGCCGGGCGGACGTCGATCGACTCGGGCAGCGGCACGCCGGGCAGGTAGCGGCGGTTCTCGCCGTCCTCGATCAGCTCCTCGACCCGCTCCGCCGTCCGCGCCCCGAGCTGGACCTCGAGGCCGCCGCGGGCGAGCAGCACCGCGACCGCCGTCCCCCAGCTGCCGGCGCCGATCACCGCGGCACGGCGCATCGGCGGCAGGCCGCCGAGGTCTTCCCACTGCAGCAGGACGTTGGGCCAGATCCGCGCGGTCACCGTTTCGGCCAGCGCCGGCGAGGGCTCCTCGGCGCGCGGGAAGGTCATCGGCGGGCCCATCCGCACCTTCACCTTGCGCGGCCGGATGCGCCAGCCGCGGCGGACCTCTTCGGTCCCGAGCACCGCGGTCGGGATCACGACCGCGCCGGTCTGCAGGGCGAGCCGGCCGACGCCGCGCTTGGGGTTGGCCAGGGTGCCGCGGCGGATCCGCGTCCCCTCCGGGAAGAGGCAGACCGCGCCGCCGCGTTCGGCGATCATCCGCGCGGTCAGCATCGAGTCCTCGTCGGACTCGCCGCGGCGCACCGGGAAGGCGCCGAGCCGGGAGAGCATCCAGCCCTGCCAGCGCCGCTCGAAGAGCTCGACCTTGGCCATGTAGTTCATCGGCCGCCGCCAGGGCAGGCAGGCGCCGGCGACGAAGGGGTCGAGGAAGCTGCGGTGATTCGAGGCGACGATCACCCCGCCCTTGACCCGCCCGTACTCCCGCCCCCGCCGCTCCATCCGGAAGTAGACGAGGAAGAAAGGCAGCAGGAAGAGCCGCGCGAGGTGGTACAGCGGCCAGTTGACGCTGTGCTTGCGCGTGTAGGCGTGGTAGGAGGCGAGCCGCTCAGGGCTCAAGGGTTCCCGGGTCACGCGTAGCGCTACACGGGTGCGAAGTCCCGGTTACGCGCCTACCAGGCTTGCCGCACCAACCGCATGAGGTCCTCCGCCGTTGGCGGACCGGGCACGCTTTGCAGCTCCGGTCGCTTTCGCATCGCCTCGATCGCCTCGTCGAGCTTTGACTCGTCCCCTCCGAGCTCGCTGAGGCGCGGGGGCTGACCCAGCTCGGTGACGCGCTCGGCCAGGCGATCTCGCTCGGTGCCCAGCGCGGCGGCGAGGCGGTCGTAGGGCTCGGTCTTGCGCTCGGCGAGATACGCGAGGGCGTGCGGGAGGATCGCGGCGTTGGTCTCGGCGTGCGGGGTGCCACAGAGGCGGACCAGGGTCTGGCAGACGAGGTGGTGAAGGCCGATCCCGGCCGAGTCGATCGCGTAGCCGCAGAGGATCGAGCCGAGGGCGAGGGCGGCGCGGTCGCGCGCTTCGCGCTCGTCATCGAGGGCGCTGGCGATCAGGGCCGCGCCGCGCAGGGCGGTCATCTCGGACACTGGGTTCGAGTTCGGCAGGTAGAGCGTGTCCGCCCCGTGCGCCAGTGCGTTCATCGCACTCGCCCGCAGCTCCTCTTCGGGCTGCCCGGTCATCGCCTCGGGGTCGGCGATCACCAGCGATGGCCGCACCAATCCCTTCGCTCGCTCCTCAGCTCCCTCAGGCAGTCGATGGATCCCGGTCATCTCCGCGCCGGACAACGTGGTTGGAATCGCCACGACCTCGGCTCCGGAGATCGCAGCGATTGCCTTCGCCACGTCAACCACCCGGCCGCCGCCGAGCGCCACAAGCGGGCACACTCGCACCCCCTCCTCAGCAGGTGAAGGGGGTGCGAGTGTGCCCGTCAACGCCGCTGCGGCGGCCGGGACTTGGCCCCGGGGGACTTCATGAACACGACTCGCCCCTTCGGCAAGTCCCCGAGCCCCATCCAACTCCCGGAGCGCCCGCTCCGTACTGAGCAGCTCAAACTCCTCCAAGCCCCGCTCGCGCAACACCTCCACCGCGGCGCCGACCCCACCCCGCCGGAAGACGACGGTCCGCCCGGCATCCCGCCAGACGAAGTCCCCGCTCAAACTCAACCCTGGGCTTTGAGCCGCGGGTTCTCGACCGGGCGCAGGTTCGGTTCGACCTCGTCGCGCAGGTGCTCGTAGGCCGGCGGCAGCGAGAGCTTCTCGCCGAGGTGCTCGACCGGCTCGTCGACGGTGAAGCCGGGGCCGAGGGTCGCGATCTCGAAGAGGACGCCGCTCGGCTCGCGGAAGTAGATCGAACGGAAGTAGAAGCGATCGATTTCCGGCGTCGGCTGGGCGCCGCCGGAGACGGCCTTCTCGCGCCAGTCCAGCAGCTCCTCGGGGGTCGAGGCCCAGGCGACGTGGTGGACGCTGCCCGCCCCCTGCAGGCCGCGCTCGGCCGGCGGCTCGTCGAAGAGGTAGCGGCCGCCGCGCTGCTCGCCGCGCGCTTCCCAGGCGCCGTCGGCCTGCTCGAACCCAAGCGCCTCGAGCAGCCCGAACGAAGCCTCGGGCGAAACGGCGTAGGCACGCACCGCGTGGAACCCCTGCAGCGCCACCTCCTTCGGCACCTCGGGATGGTCGGCGATCAGCGGCTGGTCGGGCACGTCGACGACAAGCAGCTCGTGCTCGAGCCCCTCGGGGTCGGAGAAGACGAGGCCGTTGCCCTCGCGCTCGGACTCGATCTCGTTCGCCCGCAGGCGCTCGGCCCAGAAGTCGAGCGCCTCCTCGGAGGCGACCCGCCAGACGATCCGGTGCACCATCCCGGCCCCGGCCCGGCCGAGCGGCGCGCCCGGGTACTCGAAGAAGGTCAGATCGGAGCCCGCATCCCCCGCCTCGTCGGCGAAAAACAGGTGGTAGACGGTCGGGTTGTCCTGGTTGACGGTTTTCTTGACCAACCGCAGTCCCATCACGCCGGCGTAGAAGTCGACGTTGCGCTGGGCGTCCTCGGTGATCGCGGTGATGTGGTGAATGCCCTCTAGCTTCATCGTTCACGTATACCATCCGCCGATGAGCCGCGGACGACGTCGGGTGGTCAGAGGGCTTGTGATCCTCGGTTCGTTCCTCGCCTTCCTCAGCGTCTTCGCGATCTGGACCGAGCGCCAGGCGCTCAACACCGACGACTGGGTCCACACCAGCGGCCGCCTGCTGAAGGACAAGACGATCCGCGCGACGCTGAGCGACTACCTGGTCGACCAGCTCTACGAAAACGTCGACGTCAGCAAGGAACTGGAAGAAATCCTTCCCGGCGACACCAAGGACCTGGCCGGGCCGGCCGCCGGCGGCCTCCGCCAGGTAGCCGGGCAGGGAGCCGAAAAGGCCCTGGAAACCTCGACCGCCCAGGACCTTTGGGAACAGGCCAACCGCAGCACGCACGAACAGCTTCTCGCCGTCCTCGAAAACAAGAAGGAAGCGGTCGAAACCGACAACGGCGAAGTCAAGCTCAACCTCGGCAGCCTGCTGACCAACCTCGCCCAGCAGATCGGGATCGGGGAAAGCCTGGCCGAAAAACTGCCCCCGGACGCCGCCCAGGTCGAGATCCTCAAGTCCGACCAGCTGAAGACGGCGCAGGACATCGCGGTGGCGATCAAGGGCCTGGCGCTGCTGCTCACGCTCCTCACCCTCGCCTGCTTCGGCGGGGCGATCTACCTGTCCCGCGACGGGCGCTGGGTCACCGTCCTGCTCAGCGGAGTCGGCCTGATCGCGGCCGGCTTCGGGGTGATCGTCGTCCGCCACATCGCCGGCGGCATCGTCGTCGACCAGCTGGTCACGGCCGAAAGCGCCACCGGGGCGGGAGAAGCGGCGTGGGACATCGGCACCTCGCTGATGACCAGCATCGCCAAGACCGTGATCGTCGTCGGCCTCCTCTTCCTCGCGGCCGGCTGGCTCGCCTCGCCGACCAGCAGCGCCCGCTCCGTCCGCCGCTTCATGGCCCCGACCCTGCGCCTCCACCCCGCCTACGTCTACACCGGGCTGGCGCTGATCGTCTGCTTCTACTTCCTCACCGGCCCGACCCAGGGGCTGCGGACCTTCCTGACCACGCTGATCATCGCCGCGATGGCCGCCGTCGGAATCCACGAGCTGCGCAAGCAGACCGAGGAGGAATTCCCCGAAGCGACCTACGACGACACCTTCGGCGGCACCCGCGACAAAGTCGTCGGCGCGGTGAAGGACGCGAACATCGGCGAGCGGGTGGGAGAGCAGGCCTCGAAGCTGCGCCTGCCCGAGAGGCACAAGGGCGAGGATGCCGCCGCCGAGGCCCCGACCGCGACCCTGCCGGCCGACGCCGAGGACGCCCGGCTCGCGCGGCTGGAGCGGCTCGGCTCCCTGCGCGACAAAGGCATCCTCACCGACGAGGAGTTCGCCGCCGAGAAGGCCAAGCTCCTCGGCGGCGATTCGACTCAGCCCTGAGCGGGCTGCCTCTCCCTACTCCCCGACGTTGACGCGCACCCGCGCCCCGGGGGCCAGGACCTTGCCCGCTTTCGGGGCCTGTTTCAGCACCTTGCCGACCTTCTTCGGCTTCGGCACCTCGATCTTCTTCACGTGGCCGAGTTTGCACCCGTTCCGCCGCAGCAGCGTCTTCGCCTTGCTCAGCGTCTTGTTCTTCAGCGCCGGCACCACGCACGCCTGGTAGACGAAGTCGTCGAACCTGGTGTTGACGTTCGTCCCGGCGAGGGTGGTAGCGGTGAGGTCGACTTTGCCCGGTTTGACGCTGGCCGGGGCGGTGGCGGTGATTTCGGTGTCGGAGTCGACCGTGAAGCTGGCCGCCGGCGTGGCGCCGAACTTCACCGAGGTCGCGCCGCCGAGGTTGGTGCCGGTGATCGTCACCAGCGTCCCACCCGTGACCGATCCGGAAACCGGTGAGATCGAGACGATTTCCGGCTGGGGCTGAACTTCGGCGCTGAGCTCGATCTCTTTGCCGCTGAACGTTTCGCTCGGCGCCACGATGGAGCCGTCGAAAGGCGTTGGGAAGATCGACGCGAAGCTGGCGCCGGAGGTGACGGCGACTCCGATTTCGTCGCTGTCGTTGCTGGGATCGATCCCGATCAGGTCGCCCGCCTGGATCTTCAGGTTGGTCTCGAAGGTTTCCAGCCCAAGTCCCGCGGGCGTGACCGGAAGGCTCGTTCCCGATGCTTCATAGGCGCCTTTGCCGTTCGGGTGGAGGATCCGCAGACGGAACGGGCCGCCTTTGGCGCCCTGGATCCGCCAGCGGACCACTGCGCCCGAGACCGGCGAGGCGAGGTTCACGCCCGACTGCGGGAGCGCGGTATTGAAAAGAGTCTGAACCCGTTCGAATTTGGTCGGGGTGGGTTCTTTGGGCAGGACGCTGCCGATGCTGATCACCGACGCCCCCGCCGTGCTGGTCATCGCGAGTACCAGGGCACACACCGCGCAGAGGACCGCGATCGCCCACCGGCGCGACCGATGCCCGTCTCCCCTTTCGAACATCTCCTGCTGCTGCATTTGCTTCGCCTCCTTAGTTGACTTCCCTTGCCTGCAGCGCTTAGCGCCGTTTGCGTAAACGGGGAGAGACGGAGATAGTTGCGGCGGCGAGTGGAGAACCGCGGTGTCAGGCGCACAGGAGCGAGCTGCGATGCGAAAAGAGCCCGCCGCCGGAATCGAACCGGCAACCTCCTCATTACAAATGAGGCGCTCTCCCAGGTTGAGCTAGGCGGGCTTGGTGGCGATGATGTCCGTAATGGACGTGACGTTCAGGTTCTTGGGGCCCGACGAGGGTACCGTGCTGACCACCGCTATCGAAGCGGCATATGGTCAAAGTTATGACGTGCGGTGGGTGTACGACCCGGCCGAGGTCGGCGCCCGAATCGAGGCCGGCACCTACGTCGCCTGCGTCGCAGAAAGCCCCGCAGGTGACCTTCTTTGCCACATCGGGATGAGCCTGGCGGCGGCGGGCGACGCGGTCGGCCACTCGGGCCAGGCGGTGACCCTGCCGGCGGCGCGCGGACAGCACCTCTTCACCCGCACCAAGCAGCACCTGATGGAGTGGGCGCGCGGGCGCGGTCTGGCCGGGATGTACAGCGAGGCGACGGCCGCCCACCCCTACAGCCAGAAGGCGAACATCGACCTCGGCGCGCACGAGACCGGGTTCCTGCTCGGCTGGATCCCGGCCTCGGTCGCCAACGACGCCGCGGCCGAGCGCCGCGGCCGGCAGTCGGCGGCGCTGCTCTACCTGAAGCTGAACGACGGGCACGAGCGCGAGGTTTACGCGCCCGAGCGCCACCGGGAGATCGTCGCCCAGACGATCGAGCTGTGCCAGCTGCGGGGTGAGCTGGCCGACCCACCGCCGGGATGCGAGCTGGCGGAGAGGACCGAGCTGCACTGCGAGGTCGACGAGGACCACAACCTGGCGCTGCTGACCGTCCACGTCCCGGGCGCCGACCTAGAGCAGGCGATCGCCGCCGAGCGCCACCACCTCTTCCACCGCCGCTGCCTCGACGCGGTCTACGTCGACCTGCCGCTGGAGAAACCGGCCACCGCCCTCGTGGCCGACCATCTCGAGCGCCTCGGCGTCTCCTACGCGGGAATCTTTCCCAACCACCGCACCGACGGCGACGTGCTGCGGATGCAGTCGCTGCACCGGGTCCGAGTCAAGGCCGACGATGTTTCCGTCGCCTCGGACCACGGCCAGGAACTCCTGAACTACGTCCTTTCCGACCTGCCCGGAGCGCCTAGGCGGCGACCTCCCTGGAGGCGAGGTGGGACCCCACCTTGCGCTTGACCCGCTGCAGGGCGTTGTCGACGGTCTTGGTGTCGCACTCGAGGCGCTCGGCGATCAGCTCGTAGGAGTGGCCGTCGAGGTAGAGCGAGAGGACCCGGCTCTCCAGCTCGGAGAGCACCCCGGAGACGCCCGAGAGGCAGGAGACGAGGCTCGCCAACTCTTCGGTTGCGATCACCTGGTTGACCGGGTCGTGGACGCTGGGCCCGGGCAGGATCTCGTCCAGGGTCGTTTCCGAGTCGCCCGCCGCGGCCGGCGTCTGGCTGAAGGAGACGTACTGGTTGAGGGGGGTGTGCTTGTTGCGGGTCGCGGTCTTCACCGCGGTGATGATCTGGCGGGTGATGCAGAGCTCGGCGAAGTTGCGGAAGCTCGACTCGCGGTCGGTCCGGTAGTCGCGGATCGCCTTGTAGAGGCCGAGCAGGCCCTCCTGGATCAGGTCGTCCGACTCGCCGCCGAGGAGGAAGTAGGAAGAGGCCTTGAGGCGGACGAAGCCGCGGTAGCGTTTGACGATCGCGTCATAGGCGTCGGGCCTTCCCTCCTTTGCGAGGGCGACCAGGTAGTGATCATCAAGTTCAACTTGAGGGTTAGGGTTGAGGGAGCGACCACGAGTCTTGGCGACCGGTAGCGGCAATTCCTGCGTAGGCGACGATAGAGCCACAGATCCTTCTCCTTGCTGAAGGGTCGTGGCGCCACTTACCTCCCCAGAGGCGCCCTATTCCACAGAGCGCACCTCAAGCTGAGGTTCACCCTTATTGCGGCGGTAGTTTTACCGCCCAGCAGAGTTCTGTCAACCCCAAATTGCGACTTTCTGCAACCGCCGTTGCATTTGCAGGGTCAATGGGGGTCGCCGAGAGGGGGTCCCTCACCCAGACACATCTCGCTATGGCTCGATGTTGAGTGTCTGGGAGAGGGACCCCCTCTCGCCGGGTGATGGCTTTAGATGGTTCGCTGACGGACGGCTTCGAAGAGCAAAGCCGTAGCAGCTGCTGAAACGTTGAGAGACTCCACTTTGCCTCCCTGCGGGAGAGCCACCAAGCCGTCGCAGGCCGCGGCTACCCGGGGGCGGAGGCCTTTGCCCTCCCCGCCGAGGACGATCACGGTGGAGCCGGTGAGGTCGACCGACCAAGGCGCCTGCTCGGCGTCGGCGTCGGCGCCCCAGATCCAGAAGCCGGCCTCCTTCGCCTCGGCCAGCCAGTCGGCGAGGTTGCGGACGTGGGCGACTTCGAGGTGCTCGACGGCCCCCGCCGAGGTCTTGCAGACGACCGGGGTCACCGACGCCGAGCGGCGCTCGGGCACGATCACGCCCGCGGCCCCGGCGAACTCCGCCGAGCGGCAGACGGCGCCGAGGTTGCGCGGGTCCTGGACCTGGTCGAGCGCGACCAGCAGCGCCCCCTCCCGCAGCATCCCCTTCGGGTCGCCGTAGGGATAGGGATCGACCTCGGCCACCACCCCCTGGTGGTCCGGCGACCCACAAAGCCGCTCCAGCTCCCCAGCCGGCGTCTCCGGCGCCCGCCAAACCCGATGAACCCGCCGCCGCCCCCGCTCCGCCTCGGCGACCGGGTTCCGCCCATAGATGAACTGGTTCGCCATCAGGCCTTCGGGACCAGGCTCGGCCCGTCAGCAGAATCCCTGACGGTCCATCCAAGCTCAGCCAGCTGATCCCGAATCTCATCAGCCCGAGCAAAGTCCTTAGCCGCCCGAGCCTCCTCCCGTTCCCGCATCAGCTCCAAAGCCCGCTCGTCGCCCTCAGCACCCTTCTCCGGCTGGGTAAGGGTGCTGAGACCAACGAGCTCGAGCATCTCGGCGACTTCCACTGCAGCGCCATCGGCATCGACCTCACCCCGATTCGCGCGACCGACCAGCTCGAACACCTCAGCGAGAGCTCTGGGCGTATTGAAGTCATCAGACAGCGCGTCCCGAAAGCGCTCGATCGGGGCATTCGAGGGGGGTTCGCCGGACCCTCCCCGCTGTTTGTCCGCCGAACCCCCCTCGGATGCCCCCCCACCGGGATGCTCCCTGAAGAAGTTCCGAAGCCTCTCCACCCGAGCAACCGCTTCCTCCATCTGCTCGGGGCCAAAAGCAAGCGGCTGCCGGTAATGCCCAGAGATCAAATAGGCAACGACAGCCTCGCGCCCATAGCTGTCCAGCGCCGTCGAAAGCTGAAAAATATTCCCCTCGGATTTCGACATCTTCGCCGCATCGGTCTCGATCATCCCGTTGTGCATCCAGACCTTGGCGAAGGGCCGCCCGGCGCCCTCGGACTGGGCGATCTCGTTCTCGTGGTGGGGGAAGACGAGGTCGGAGCCGCCGCCGTGGATCGCAAAGGTCGCGCCCAGCTCCTGCTCGGCCATCACCGAGCACTCGATGTGCCAGGCGGGGCGACCGGGTCCCCAGGGCGAGTCCCAGCTGGTGTCCTCGTCGGGCTTGTGCGCCTTCCAGAGGGCGAAGTCGAGCCGGTCCTCCTTGAGGGAGGCCGAGCCCGCGTCCTCGCCCTGGTCCATGTCCTCGGGGCGACGGTTGGAGAGCTTGCCGTAGTCCTCGAAGCTCCGCACCCGGAAGTAGACGTCGCCGCCTGACTCGTAGGCGTGGCCGGCCTCGACCAGCTCGGCGATCAGGGAGACGATCCCCTCGACCGTCTCGCTCGCCAGCGGCTCGGCATCGGGCCTCCCGACCCCGAGCCGGTCGGTGTCCCCGACGTAGGCGGCGGTCATCTCCGCCGCGAACTCGGTCGAGCCCTTGCCCGCGCCGCGGGCGGCGACGTAGATCTTGTCGTTGATGTCGGTGACGTTGACGACCAGCTTCGGCCGGTAGCCCTCGGAGCGCAGGAAGCGGGCGAAGAGGGAGAAGACGACGAAGGGCCGCGCGTTGCCGATGTGGATGCGGCTGTAGACCGTCGGCCCGCAGGCGTAGATACCCACCTCCGAGCCGGGCTCCAGCGAGCGCAGCTCGCCGCTGAGCGTGTCTCTGATCCTCACCTCGCGCATTGCGCAGGCGAGGTTAGATCAAAAAGTCCGGTAGCCGGCGGTCGATGCTTTGGACTCGTTGCCGCGCAGCCAGGACGGGGCGATCTCCTCGGCCGCCGCCTGCGCCTCGCGCCGGGCCTTGCCGACGCTGGCTTTGATCTCGTCCTCGGTTGCCTCGCGGGCCCGCTCCTCGCGCTTCTGCGCCTGGATGCGGATCCTGTCGGCCTCGACTCGCAGCTGGTCCTCGGCGCGGGCACGGGCTGCCTCCTCGGCCTCACGTTCGACCTTCTCGAGCATCTGCTGGATGCTCTCCTCGGCTTCGCGCCGGACGTCCTCGGTGCCGGCCATCACCCGTTTCTCGATTTCGGTCTCCAGCCGCACCGCGGCGTCGTGCGACTCGGCCGCGGCGGCTTCGGCGTCGGCGGCGCGCTGCTCGGCGGCGGCGATCCGTTCGTCGGCCGCGGCCTGGATCCGCTGCCGCGCCTCCTCGACCTGGACCTTGACCTCGATCTCGGCGGCCTTTTTCGCCTCGGCGACGGCGTTCTCAGCCGCGGCTTTCGCCTCGGCAGCCGACCGCTCGGCCTCCGAGCGCGCCTGTGAAGTCTTGGCGACGATCTCCTCGCGCTCGGCCTGCGCCGTGCGCTGCAGCTCCTCGAAGGCCTGCTCGGCGCGATCGCGGGCCGCCTCGGCACCGGCGAGGCGGGATTCGGCCTCGGAGCGCGCCTTGCGCTCGGTGGCGATCCGCTCGCGGGCCTCGGCGGAGACTTTGCGCAGCGTCAGCAGCGCCCCCTCCTTGACCTTGCCCTTGACCGCCTCGGTCCGCTCTTCGGCGGCGGCGACGCGCTCCTCGCTGACCCGTACCCACTCGAGCGCCTGGTCGGCGACGCCGCGCATCACACGCGTCGCCTCACCGACCTGCTGAAGATGCCTAACCGGCTCGCCCATCCCCGCGCAAACTACTACCAGCGCCGGAAGCTCCCACAGACCTGCAACCGAAGACGCCCGCAATTTGCGATGGCCCGGTTGGAGCCCCGGGGGAGGGGTTCGCCGGACCCTCCCCGCTGTTGTCCGCCGAACCCCTCCCCCGGGGCTCTAGGCGGATGCCTGAGTATCGCCGGCGCGGAGGTCCTTCTTCAGGACCTTGCCGGTCGCGTTGCGCGGCAGCTCGTCGAGGAACTCGACCTCGCGCGGCGCCTTGTAGGAAGCCAGGTGCGCCTTTACGTGCGCGGTCAGGTCCCCGGCGGAGACCTCGACCCCGGTCCTGATCACGACGAAGGCCTTCAGCCGCTGGCCGAACTCGTTGTCCTCGACCCCGATCACCGCGACCTCCTCGACCGCCTCGTGGTCGGCGAGCAGGTCCTCGACCTCGCGCGGGAAGACGTTCTCGCCGCCGGAGACGATCATCTCGTCGTCGCGGCCGTCGATGAAGAGGCGGCCGTCGGCGTCGAAGTGGCCGACGTCGCCGCTCGAGTAGAGGCCGTCGATGATCTCCTTGCCGCCGCCGCCGGTGTAGCCCTCGAAGGCCATCTCGTTGCCGACGAAGATGCGGCCGACCGCGCCCTGCGGCACCTCCTTGCCGGCATCGTCGTAGAGGCGGATCTTGGTGCCCCGCGGCGGCTTGCCGGCGGTGCCGGGCGCGGCGCGCAGGTCCTCCGGCGTGGCGACGGTCGCGTAGGCGACCTCGGTCGAGCCGTAGAGGTTGTAGACGTTGTCGCCGAAGCGGTCCATCCACTCGATCGCCAGCTCGCCCGGCAGCGCCGAGCCCGAGAGCGAGGTGATCCGCAGCGAGGGCAGGCTGTAGCGCTCGAGCACCTCGTCCGGCAGGGCGAGGATCCGCTGGACCATCACCGGCACCGCGGCGAGGACGTCGGCGCGGCTCTGCTCGACCGCCCGCAGCGTCTCCTCCGGGTCGAAGCGGCGGCGCAGCACCATCGTCGAGCCGGTCGGCAGGCTCATCACGAAGTGGAAGAAGCCCCAGGAGTGGAAGAGGGGCGCCGCGATCATCATCGTCATGTTGGTGCGGAAGGGGATCTTGTCGATCAGCGAGGCGATCGCCATCAGCCCGTCGGGGCTGGAGCGCTGGGCGCCCTTCGGGGTGCCGGTGGTGCCGGAGGTGAGGATCACGAATTTCGGCTTTTCGGGCGGCGGCTTGTGGTCGGACTCGTCGCCGGCCTCGATCAGGCTGTCGAGCGTCGGGCCGGAGACCTCGCCCTCGCACCAGCCGACGATCCGCATCACCGAGTCGTCGACCCCGGCGAGCAGGTCGGTGAACTCCTCGTCGTAGACCAGCGCCTTCGGGCCCTCGCGACGGGTCACCTCGGCCAGCTGCGGGCCGGCGAACATCGTGTTCAGGTAGAGCGCGCTGGCGCCGAGCTTGGCTGCGGCCAGGGTCGCCTCGACGAAGCCGCGGTGGTTGCGGCACATGATCCCGAGCCCGTCGCCGGGCCCGATTCCCATCTTGGCGAGGGAGTCGGCGAGGGCGTTGGTGCGGCGGTGCAGCCGCTCCCAGCTGAGGGCGCCGCGCTCGTCGACGATCGCCAGCTCGTGCGGGTGGTGGATCGCCGCGGTGGTGACGCCGAGCGCCGGGGAGGCGCCCCAGCGGAGGAAGGCGCTGCCGATCTTCAGCGCCTTGTCGGGGCGCATCGGGGCGAGGATGCCGGCCTCGCGCAGGGTCTTGACCTCGAAGATCGAGTCGGAGATCGAGGCCTTGAGGCCAGCCGCGCTCAGTATCGAGTCCGCCATCCCGGCCGGAAGCCTATTCGGTATCGACGCTCGCCACGGCGATGCAGGCGATGCCCTCGCCGCGGCCGACGAAGCCCATGCCCTCGTTGCTGGTCGCCTTGACGCTGACCCGGGCGGAGGTCGCCTCGGCGATCGTCCGCTCCATCTCCGCCTTGTAGGGGCCGAGGCGGGGCTGCTCGCAGATCAGGGTCGCGTCGATGTTGACGATCGGGCCGGCGATCGTCCCCACCACGGTCCGCAGCAGGTCGATCGAGTCGGCGTCCTTCCAGTTCGGGTCGTCGTCGGGGAACATCGTGCCGATGTCGCCGCCGCCGGCGGCGCCGAGCAGGGCGTCGATCACCGCGTGGGTGAGGACGTCGGCGTCGGAGTGCCCCTCGAGCCCCTGGTCATGCTCGATCTCGACCCCGCCGAGGACGAGGCGGCGGCCCGGGGCGAAGCGGTGGCTGTCGTAGCCGAGGCCGACCATGCTCACCCGACGCGAGTTCCCAGCGGGGCCAGGCTCCGCCGGCGCTGCTCGAAGACGCATATCTCGTCTATTCCCAGTTCGC
Organism: Solirubrobacterales bacterium; assembly: GCA_035473555.1. Classification (GTDB taxonomy): domain Bacteria; phylum Actinomycetota; class Thermoleophilia; order Solirubrobacterales; family 70-9; genus VAYN01. The sequence goes on along the minus strand of DATIOC010000017.1, from coordinate 37,338 downwards.
CGAGAAAGTCCACAGCCCGGTCATATTCGAAGCCGACCTGCTCGGGCAGGTGGGCGTCGGAGGAGAGCGCGAAGGAGGCGCCGGCCTCGACGCACAGCTCGGCGAACTCGCGCGAGGGATAAAGCTCGCCGACCGGCTTGCGCAGGCCCGCGGTGGAGATCTCGACCGCGACCCCGCTCTCGGCGATCGCTTCCACCGCCGGCTCGTAGAAGGCGCGCAGGTCGCGCTCGGGCAGCGGCCGCGAGCGGCCCCAGACCTTGACCAGGTCCGGGTGGGCGAGGATGTCGAAAAGGCCGGAGCGGGCGCAGTCGGCGAGCGCCTCGAAGTAGCGCCGCCAGATCTCGTCGGCGTCGCCGCCGCCTTCCCAGACGTCGAAGCCGTCGTGGTCGACGGCCGCGTCGCCCTCGCCGACGAAGTGGACCGAGCCCACCACGTAGTCGAAGTCGCGTGAGGTCAGCAGCTCGGCGGTCCGCTCCTCGGCGCCGGGGACGAAGTCGCACTCGATCCCGAGCCGCAGCGGGGTGCCGCGGACGAACTCGCAGTAGGCGTCGACGTCGTCGCGGGCGTTCTCGACCCAGAGCGGGTGGCTCCAGAGGTCGAGCGCCTGGCGGAAGCGGTAAACGTGCTCGGAGACGCCCAGCTCCTCGATCCCCGCCGCCTCCGCGGCGGCCAGGTAGCGCTCGACGTTCTCGGCGGTGAAGTAGCGCTCGAACGTGGTCCCGTCCTCGTCCGGGCGCAGGTGCAGGTGGTAGTCGGTCAGCATGGGAGCGAGCATAGACTTCGCGCCGAATGCGCCGTCAGCTCCTGCTCCTCCTGCTTGCCTTCGCCGGCGGCACGGCGCTCGCCCTCCTGGCCGGGGCGAAGAACCTGGGCACCGCGATGGGCGCCGGACAGCTCTGCTTCGCGGCGATGCTGGTCTTCGTGCTGCTGCGCGATTAGGCGCCGGCGCGCTCGGCCAGCAGCAGCTCTGCGACCCGCAGGTCGAGCGGCGTCGTCACCTTCAGGTTCTGCTCGGCGACGGGATGGATCAGCACGGTGCCGCCGTCCCACTCGACCAGCATCGCCTCGTCCGTCGCCTCCTCCGGCCGCTCGGCGGCAGCCAGCGCCCCGCGCAACGCCTCGGTGCGGAACACCTGCGGCGTCTGCGCCGCCCACAACCGGGACCGATCCTCGGTCGCCTCGATCGCGAGGTGGCGATTTTGCCCCTCTGAGGGGCCTTTTTGCCAGCTCGATGCCCCGGCCCGCTTGATCGTGTCGGCCACCGGCGCCGCGGCGATCACGCCGGCGGCTTCCGGCGCCGCGTCGAGGTCGGCGACGAGCGCTTCGACCAGCTCCGGGGTCAGCAGCGGCCGGGCGGCGTCGTGGACCGCGACGTACTCGGTTCCCACCGCCTCCAGGGCGTTGGCGACCGACTGCGCCCGGGTCGCACCGCCCGGGACGACGCCGAGATCGTGCCCGCCGAGGTCGCCGATGTGGCCGGGCGGCGCGGCGACGACGATCGAGCGGACCGAGTCGCAGGCGCGGAAGGCCGCGATCGACCACTCGACCATCGGCCGCCCCGCGACCGGGACGAAGGCCTTCGGGCCGCCGGCTCCGAGTCGCTCCCCGGAGCCGGCGGCCGCGATGACCGCAGTTACTGCAGCAGCGCTAGGCGGTCGCAGTGGCGGCGAACCGCTCCTCGAGGAGGCCGTCGAGGTATTCCTCCGCGCCCTCCTCGTCCTTGTCCAGCGCGTACATGAACTCCGAGGCGAGGATCTTCTTCGCCCGGGTGTACATCTGCTTCTCGCCCGTGGAGAGGCCCTTTTCCATCTCGCGGATGGCAAGGTTGCGGACGACCTCGGCCAGCTCGAACACGTCGCCGGTCTTGATCTTCTCGCGGTTGTACTTGAAACGCCGGTTCCAGTTCTTCGGCATCTCTGACACTTCGTCGGTAAGGACGTCGGTGACCTTCTTGATTTCTTCCTCGTCGATGATGCGCCGCAGGCCCGCTTTGCCGGCGTTTTCGCAGGGCACCATCACCGTCAGCTCGTTGTGGAGGATCTTGATCGTGAGGTACTCACGTTCCTCCCCCATCAGCTCACGGGTCTCTTTGGTCATCACCAGGCCCGCGCCATGATGCGGGTAAACGACCTTGTCGCCTATCTCGAAGTCGCAGACGTATTCCACGTCTTCGAAGACAGCCTCCACGGTGGCCTCGTCTAGCTCGGAAATCGGTGACTCCTTTCGTTTGTCGACGGCGAGTGGCGCCGTCAGCTCTGCAAGTACCGGTCGACCAGATCGACCTCTTGAAGCCGGCGAAGGCCCTCGCGGATGTCTTTGGCGCGCTGCGCCCCGACTCCGTCGACGGCGGCGAGATCGGAATCGGAGGCCGCCAGGACCTCCTCCAACCCGCCCAGCTCGTGGGTGATCTTCTGGACGACAAGCTTGGGAATGCGCGGGACCCGGCCCAGCACGCGGTAGCCGCGGGGGCCGACGGGATAGTCCAGCGTGTTGACCTTGCGGTCGTAGCCGAGCAGCTCGGCGAGGCGACCGAAGTCGAGCACGTCCTGGTGGGGCATCCGCCCCAGCGCCTGCAGGACGGCGGTCAGGTTCGCCTCGGAGTCTTCGACGCTGTAGTCGCGGATCAGGGCGGTCTTGTCGGCGGCGACGCCGACCATCGTCTCCTCCAGCTGCATCTCGATCAGCCGGCCCTCGGTGCCGAGCTCGACGATGTAGCGCTCGACCTCGACCGCCATGCGGGTGACGAGCTCGGCACGCTGGAGCACCGAGAGGGCGTCGTGGAGGACGACGCCGGCGTCGAACTCGAGCTGGGTCAGCCGGGCCGAGACCTGGTCGAGGCGCTGGCGGTACTTGTCCAGCGTCGCCAGTCCCTGGTTGGCTTTCGCCAGCACCGCGGGGATGTCCTGAAGGATGTACTTGGTCCCCTCGACGTAGAGGGAGACGACGTCGCGGCGCTGGGAGATCGCGACGACCAGCGCCGTCGTCTGTTTGGAGACGCGCTCTGCCGTGCGGTGCCGGGTGCCGGTCTCCGAGCTGAGGATCGTCGGGTCCGGCATCAGCTGGACGTTGGCCCAGGCGATCTTCGTCGCCTCGCCGTTGAGGACGATCGCGCCGTCCATCTTTGCCACCTGGTAGAGCATCGCCGGCGTGTAGTCGACGTCGAGCTTGATCCCGCCGGAGAGCAGATGGGAGATGTCGTCGAGGTCGCCGACGACCAGCAGGCCGCCCGTCCGCGAGTGGACGATGTTGTCTATGCCCTCTCGCAGCGCGCCCCCGGGGGCGACCACGTCGAGAGCTCTTAGAAGTCGGGGATCCTGGCGTTCAGACAACTCTTGAAGCTCATCCCCAGACAGATCAGGCATCGCCTAAGAGGATGGCAGAAATGGCTCTGGAATGCGGTTCGCTCGATTCCTAGTGGACAGGTCGGAATTGGCTTTGTCAAGCGCGCCTAAAGATGGAAGCGCCGATGGTGCATGTGGTGCTGGGGCTCGCCGGGTGACGAATCCTCCGTATCCCGCACATAGCCCCAGGTGAGGCCGGTACCGACGACGCAGAGGGCGACCGCGACCCAGGTCGCGCCGGCGACCGAGGCGGCGAAGGAGTGGCCGTCACCGAGCAGGGTGTGGAAGGCGGCGCCGGTGGCGGCGAGGGCGACGGCGCCGGCGAGGACGCGGTCCATCGCCAGAACGCCGGAGGCGATCCCTACCTTCTCCCGCGGCATCGCCGCCATCGCCGCGGTCGACATCGGCGCGTAGACGAGGCCGAGGGCTACCCCGAAGAGCAGGTAGCCGACGAGGAGCAGGCCGTAGGGGCTGTCGGTCTCGATCCGGGTGAGGACGAGCAGGCCGAGCGTTCCGCAGAGCATCCCCGCGGTCATCAGCCGGCGGGCACCGAAGCGGGCGATCAGGCGGCCGGAAAAGGGCGAGATGAAGACCATCGGCGCGGTCACCGGCAGGATCATCAAGCCGCTGAGGATCGGCGAGTAGCCGCGCACGTCCTGCAGGTACTGCGGCTGGAAGAACATCACCGCCCAGTAGGCACCGACCAGGGCGAAGGCGGCGGCGCTGGCGCCGAAGTAGGGACCGTTGCGGAAGAGGTCGAATTCGACGATCGGCTCCCGGACCCGGTGCTCGATCGCCCAGAAGGCGCCGACGCTGAGGAGGCCGACGAGCGCCAGCGCGGCGACGGCCGCGGCGCTCCAGGCCTGGGACTGGACCAGGGCGAGGACGACGGCGGTGAGGCCGACGCTGAGCGCCCCGAGGCCCAGCCAATCGATCCGGGTGCCGGCCCCGGGGTCGGACGACTCCGGCGTCGCGGCGAGGGTGATCGCGATCCCAAGGGCGCAGACCGGCAGGTTCATCCAGAAGATCACCCGCCAGTCGAGTTCGATCAGCAGGCCGCCGGCGAGCGGGCCGACCGCCAGGGCTACCGCCGAGACCGCAGCCCAGATCCCCAGCGCCCGCGGCTGCTCCTCGCGCGGGAAGACGTTGCAGACGAGCGCCAGCGAGAGCGGCAGCATCGGCGCCGCCCCCGCCCCCTGCAGCACCCGCCCGAGGATCAGCATGTCCTGGTCAGCGGCGGCGCCGGAAACGACCGAGCCGGCAGCGAAGAGCGCCATCCCGGCGAGAAAGACCCGCTTACGACCGAACATGTCTCCCAGCCGGCCCGCCGTCACAACCAGCACCGCGATCGTCAGCAGGTAGCCATTCATCACCCACTGCAGCCCCTCGGCGCTGGCGTCGACGTCATGCCGAATCGCCGGCAGCGCCAAGGCAACCACGGTCGAGTCCAGCATCAGCACGAAGAGCCCCGCGCAGGCCCCCGCCAAGGTCCACCACTTGCGGTTCATCGCCGCGAAGCTATCGACGGGCGCGGCGTCAGTGGGTCGTGACGAGGTCGCGCTCGGGGTCGATGCCCCAGCGGCCGCCGACGGCGGTGAGGTCGTCGCTGAGGGGCCAGCGGTCGGGCCGCTCCTCCCCCTCGTGTTCGGGGCTGGCGCCCTTCAGCGCCATGCAGCCGGCGTTGTCGCCGATCGCGCGGATCTCCTCGACGTCTTCGGGGCTGAGCCGCCGCTCGGCCGGCATGTTCGCCAGTTCCACCCGCTTGGCCTCGATCGGGCAGGCCTCGGGGCCGATCTCCTGGATCAGGGTCGGCGCGACCGACTCGACCGCGGGATGGGCGAGGTTCCACTGGCAGGCGAGCTGGATCGGGGTCAGCTTCGCCCGTTCGGCGATCGGCATCAGCCGCTCGAGCTTCTCGGTCCCCGCCTCGATCCAGCCCTCGGGACGGAAGGAGCGGTGGTCGAATTTGGCCAGCTCCATCCCCGGCCGCAGGTCGCCCCAGAAGAGCCCGCCGTAGTCGACGACCCGGGTCAGGACCTTGACCTCGTGCCGCGCCGCGGCATCGAGGCAGAGCTCCCCCGGCCAGGGCTCGAGCGGGTTCAGGATGATCATCGCCCAGTCGATCCGGTCCCCGAAACGCTCCAGACAGGCGATCAGGTCGAGGGTGAAGCCGTTGGCGGGCCCGGGGGCGACGCCGATCCGCGCCGTCAGCCCCGCCTCGCGCAGCGCCGCCATCCCGTCCCAGACGACCTCGCTCGAGTAGCCGATGCGGTCGGGGTTGTGGAGCAGCAGGACATCGAAGGAGTCGGCGCCGATCCGCTCCAGGCTCTTCTCGGTCGCTATCCGCAGGTAGTCGGCGTACCCGTCGGGCCCCCTCAGCCGCGGGTCGGTGAAGCGGGGGAACCCTTTCGGCCCTTCCCGCTCGCCCTCGTAGAAGTCGTGCCCGACGGCGCCGATCAGGCTGTACTCGTCGCGCGGCACACCGGACAGCGCCTGCCCCAGCACCCGGTCAGCTTCGCCCTGCCCGTAGGCGTCGGCGGTGAGGACGGTGTCGATCCCCCGGCCGGGCTGCAGCAGCGCCTCCAGCCGGTCCTCGTCGATCGCTTCGCCGAAGTGGAGGAACCGCCCCCCGCTCCAGGTGCCGATCGCGGCCTGGCCCGGTTCTCTCAACGCGGCCTCGCTCAGGACTCGGTGTCGCCGGCGGCGTCGGGGCTCTCGCCCTCGGGCGCGTCCTCGCCGCCGTCGTCCTTCTTGGCGCCTACGCCGACCTTCTCGCGCTTCGGCTCCTCCGGCGGCTTCGCCTTCGGCTTCTTCGGGGCGATGATCTCGAGGCTGAGCGGCTTGTCCTCCTCGTCGCCGCTCTCGTCGCGGGAGACCATCACCGTCGAGCCGGGGGTCATCTGGCCCTGGCGCAGGACTTCGTCGGCCAGCGGGTCCTCTACGTAGCGCTGGATCGCGCGACGCAGCGGGCGGGCGCCCATCGAGGGGTCCCAGCCTTTGTCGACCAGCAGTTCCTTCGCCTCGTCGGTCAGCTCGAGCTGCAGTTCGTGCTCGGCGACCTGGACGCGGACGCGGGCGATCATCAGGTCGATGATCTCCCTGACCTCGTCCTTGGCGAGCTTGTGGAAGACGATGACCTCGTCGATCCGGTTGAGGAACTCGGGCCGGAAGACTTTTTTCAAGTCGCTCATGATCCGGTTCTTCATGTCGCCGTAGGACATGCCGGTCTCGTCGGCGATGGTGAACCCGATCGAGGTGTTCTTCGAGATCTCCGAGGCGCCGATGTTCGAGGTCATGATCACGATCGCGTTGCGGAAGTCGACCGTGCGGCCCTGGGCGTCGGTGAGGCGCCCGTCCTCGAGGATCTGCAGGAGGATGTTGAAGACGTCCGGGTGGGCCTTCTCGATCTCGTCGAGCAGCAGCACCGAGTACGGCTTGCGGCGCACGGCCTCGGTCAGCTGGCCGCCCTCGTCGTAGCCGATGTAGCCGGGAGGCGAGCCGACCAGGCGGCTGACGGCGTGCTTCTCCATGTACTCGGACATGTCGATCCGGATCATCGCCTCCTCGTCGCCGAAGAGGAAGTCGGCGAGGGTGCGGGCGAGCTCGGTCTTGCCGACCCCGGAGGGGCCGAGGAAGATGAACGAGCCGGCCGGGCGCTTGGGGTCCTTGATCCCGGCGCGGGAGCGGCGAATCGCTTTCGAGACGGCGGTGATCGCGACCTCCTGGCCGATCACCCGCTTGTGGAGTTCCTCCTCCATGCGGATCAGCTTTTTGGTCTCGGCCTCGGTCAGTTTGAAGACGGGGATGCCGGTCCACATCGAGACAATGTCGGCGATCTCCTCTTCGCCCACCTCGGGCCGTTCGCCGTTCTCGCCCTCGGCCCACTCGTCTTCGAGCTGGCGCTTGCGGGTGGTCAGCTGGCGCTCGGTGTCGCGCAGGTTGGCGGCTTTTTCGAACTCCTGAGCCTCGATCGCGGACTCCTTCTCGCGCCGCGTCTTCTCGATTTCCTCCTCGAGGTCGCGGTAGACGGGCGGCGTGCTCATCGACTTGATGCGCATCCGCGAGCCGGCCTCGTCGATCAGGTCGATCGCCTTGTCGGGCAGGAAGCGGTCGGAGATGTAGCGGTCGGCGAGCTCGGCGGCGGCTTCGAGAGCGTCGTCGCGGATCGTCACCCGGTGGTGCTGTTCGTAGCGCTCGCGCAGCCCCTCGAGGATCTTCACGGTGTCCTCGGGCGAGGGCTGGTCGACGCGGATCTGGGCGAAGCGGCGCTCCAGGGCCGAGTCGCGCTCGAGGTACTTGCGGTACTCGTCGAGGGTGGTGGCGCCGATCGTCTGCAGCTCGCCGCGGGCCAGGGCCGGCTTCAGGATCGAGGCCGCGTCGATCGCGCCCTCGGCGGCGCCGGCGCCGACCAGGTTGTGGAGCTCGTCGATGAAAAGGATGATGTCGCCGCGCTGGGTGATCTCTTTCATCACCTTCTTGAGGCGCTCCTCGAACTCGCCGCGGTACTTGGAGCCGGCGACCAGGGCGGCCAAATCGAGGGTGTAGATCTGCTTGTTCTTCAGCAGCTCCGGCACCTCGCCGCTGTTGATGCGGGCGGCGAGGCCCTCGACGACGGCGGTCTTGCCGACGCCCGGCTCGCCCAGCAGCACCGGGTTGTTCTTGGTCCGGCGGGAGAGGATCTGCATGATCCGCTCGATCTCGGTTTCGCGGCCGATCACCGGGTCGAGCTTGCCCTCCTCGGCGAGACGGGTCAGGTTGCGACCGAACTGGTCGAGCAGTTTCGAAGACTTTTTGCCCTCGCCGGCGCCGCCACCGCCGCCGCCCTGACGACGGCCGCCGGGGCCGGAGAGCATGCGGATGACCTCGTTGCGGATCTTGTCCGAGTCGGCGTCGAAGTCGAGCAGGATGCGGGCGGCGACGCCCTCGTTCTCACGCACCAGGCCGAGCAGGATGTGCTCGGTGCCGATGTAGTTGTGGCCGAGGGAGAGCGCCTCGCGCAGCGCCAGCTCGAGGACCTTCTTCGCCCGCGGAGTGAACGGGATCTGGCCGGAGGTGACCTCCTCGCCCGATCCGACGATGCGGACCACCTGCGAGCGGACCCGTTCGACGGTGATGTCGAGGGACTCGAGCACGCGCGCGGCGAGGCCCTCCTCCTCGCGGAGAAGCCCGAGCAGGATGTGCTCGGTGCCGATGTAGTTGTGCTTGAGCGTCCGGGCCTCCTCCTGCGCTAGGACGACGACCTGGCGAGCCCTCTCAGTGAATCGCTCGAACAAATGAAGACCTCTTCCTGGTTCTCAAACCCGGGGAACCCGAGTTTGTACCGCCGGACGCCTTGCTCCCTCTATCGGGAGGCATCCATCTGCCACTTAACTCTACCGGGGCGAGATGTCCGGCTTCTGAGCGCCTGAGCACGCTAACTGCGAGATTTCACGCAGGAGATGTTGCGATTCCGGCTCAATTTGGTCCTGAGCGCCGGAATCAGGAGCGCATCGCCGGGAAGAGCAGCACTTCGCGCAGGGTCTTGGCGCCGGTGAACATCATCACCAGGCGGTCGATTCCGAGGCCGACGCCGCCGGTCGGCGGCATCCCCTGTTCGAGTGCCTCGACGAAGGCCTCGTCGTAGGGCTGCGCCTCCTCGTCTCCGCGCGCGACCTCGGTCGCCTGCTGTTCGAAGCGGCGGCGCTGCTCGTCGGGGTCGTTCAGCTCGGTGAAGGCGTTGGCGATCTCGACCCCGCCGACGAAGGCCTCCCAGCGCTCGACCATCCCCTCCTCCGAGCGGTGCGCCTTGGCGAACGGCGAGAGCTCGACCGGATAGTCGAAGACGAAGGTCGGCTGGACCAGGCTCGGCTCGACCTCGCGGGCGAACAGCCCGTCGACCAGCTTGCCCCAGCCCTCCTTCGGGTCGGGCTCGGTCCCCATCGCCTTGGCCAGTCCCTCACGGGTCGGGTGCTCGGCGATGTCGATCCCGGCGCGCTCGAGGATCGCCTCGCGCAGGGTGATCCGCCGCCAGGGCGGGGACAGGTCGATCTCCGTCTCGCCCCGCTGCACCTTGGTCGTCCCCAGCACCCGCTCGGCGACCTCGGCGACCAGCATCTCCAGGTCGTGCGCGGTCTTCTCGTAGTCGGCGTAGGCCTCGTACCACTCCAGCATCGTGAACTCGGGGTTGTGCTTGTGGGAGACGCCCTCGTTGCGGAAGTCCTTGCCGAGCTCGTAGACGCGGTCGATGCCGCCGACGACGAGGCGCTTGAGGTAGAGCTCGGTCGCGATCCGCAGGTAGAAGTCGCGGTCGAGGGCGTTGTGGTGGGTCGTGAAGGGACGCGCCAGGGCGCCGCCGTAAAGCGGCTGCAGGACCGGCGTCTCGACCTCGACGAAATCGTGCTCGTCGAACCAGCGGCGGATCTCGGAGATCGCGCGGGCTCGGATGCGGAATATCTCGCGGCTCTCCTCGTTGGCGATCAGGTCGAGCTCGCGGCGCCGGAAGCGGGTCTCGGTGTCCTCGAGGCCATGGAACTTGTCGGGCGGCGGGCGCAGGCTCTTGGCCAGCAGCCGCCAGTGGTCGATCGCCAGCGAGAGCTCTCCCCCGCGCCGGGTCGCCATCGCCGTACCCTCGGCGCCGACGATGTCGCCGAGGTCGAGGTCGACCAGCAGCTCGTAGGCCTCGTCGCCGAGCACGTCCTTGCGGGCGTGCAGCTGGATCTGGCCGCTGCCGTCGCGGAGATCGAGGAAGCAGGCCTTGCCGTGGCCGCGGCGGGCGACGATCCGCCCGGCGACCCGGTGGCGCGAATCGGTCTCGGCTCCCGCCTGCAGCCCCTGATGCGCGGCCCGCACCTCGCCGATGTCCTCCCGCCCGGAGAACTCATGCGGAAATGGCTCGATCCCAGCCGCCCGGATCCGCTCCAGCTTCTCGCGCCTATCGCGAAGGACGTCGGAGAGTTGCAGTTCTTCAGTCACGTTCTGAGAGTGTCAGGAAGCAAGCAGGTCGGGGGAAGAGGCCGAAGACCCGAGCGAGCGTACTTCAGTACGTGAGCGAAGGGGCGAGGACCGATGACCCCGAGATGCGCCGCTTCCTGGCGCTCTCAGGCCTTCTCGATCTTCGTGATTTTCAGTTTTTTCTTCGGCCCGCGCGGGACCTCGACGGTGACGATGTCGTTGCGCTTTTTCCCGATTAGCGCTTTGCCGATCGGCGACTCGTTGGAGAGCTTGTGTTCCAGCGGGTTCGCCTCGGTCGAGCCGACGATCTGGAATTTCTGCGAGTCGCCGGATTTCTGGTCTTTGACGTGGACGATCGATCCGAAGCTCACCTCGTCGGTGTTGAGTGACTTCTCGTCGATCACCTGGGCGCGGCGCAGCCTCTCTTCCAGCTGTGCGATCCGGCCCTCTAACAGGGCCTGTTCGTTCTTGGCATCGTCGTATTCGGCGTTCTCGGAGATGTCGCCGTCCTCGCGCGCCTCCTTGATCCGGGCCGCGACCTCCCGGCGTTTGGTCGTCGAGAGGAACTCGATTTCCTCTTTGAGCTTTTCCAGTCCCTCTGGGGTGATGACGGCCTGACGCACTTGAACGACCTCGCTTTGGATTGGAAAAGGGAGCCTGGCCGGTCTCCCAGACCTAAAAAAACGCCCCGATGCGGCCGCCAGCGGCAGCGACACCCGGGCACGGAGCGCGCGATTATAGCGAGGGTGGCTGGCCGGCCAAGGCTGGCTCGAGAGAGCGGATCAGCTCGCGGGCGCGAGCCAGATCGGCGCTCCGCTGGAGCTCGTCGGCGACCCCTTTCGGCACCTCGACGCGTTCCACGTACCAGGGGTGGAATTTGCGCAGGTAGCGCTGGGCGCGCTCGGTCCCGAGGTGCTCCTCGGCCCGCTCGGTCACCCAGAGCCACTCGGCGACGATCTCCTCGCGGCCCGGCGGAGAAACACGGCGCCCGGTCAGTTCCTCGAAGACCCAGGGGTTGCCGAGCGAGCCGCGGGCGATCATCACCGCGTCGGCGCCCGACTCCTCGTATGCGCGGCGGGCGGCGGGCGCACTGGAGAGGCCGCCGGAGACGATCACCGGCACCTCGACACGCTCGGTCAGCGCCCGGGTCAGCTCGTAGTCGGGCTTGCCCTTGTGGCCTTTGGTCGCGGCCCGGGGGTGGAAGGCGATCGCCGCGACGCCGGCCTCCTCGGCCAGCCGGATCGCCAGCTCGTAGCCGGAGCGGTCGCCGGCCTCGATCCCGGAGCGCAGCTTCACCGTCACCGGCAGGCCGCTGCCCTCGGCGGCGCCCCGGGCCAGCGCCAGGGCGAGGTCGGGGTCGCGCAGCAGCTGGGCGCCGGCGCCGGTCTTCCGCACCTTCGGCACCGGGCAGCCCATGTTGATGTCGATCAGGTCGGCCCCCGCTTCGGCGGCGATCTCGGCCCCGGAACGCATCACCTCCGGGTCGTGGCCGAAGAGCTGCATCGAGACCGGGTGCTCGTCGGGGTGGATCCGCATCAGGTCGCGCAGGGTGCGCTCGTTGCGGTAGTGAAGGGCGAAGCTGGAGACCATCTCCGAGACGGCGAGCCCGGCGCCGTGGCGTTTCGCCTGCAGCCGGACGAACCAGTTGCCGATCCCGGCCAGCGGCGCCAGCAGGACCCGGTTGGCGATCGGCACGCCGCCGATCTCGAAGGGGTCGGTCAGCGCCGGGCGGGCGTCTCGGTGCTCAACGGTTGCGCTCATGGATCAGCCGCAGTCCCTTCAGGGTCAGCAGGTCGTCAACCTCGTCGATCGTCTCGGTGAAGGGGACGACGGTCGCCGCGTAGCCGCCGGTGGCGAGCAACCGCGGGTTCGGCAGTTCGTCTTCGATCCGGCGGACGATGCCGTCGATCAGCCCGGCGAAGCCGAAGATGAAGCCGGAGTGGATCGCCGCCCGGGTCGAGCGGCCGATCGCTTCCTTGGGCTCTTCAAGGTCGATGCGGGTGATCCGGGCCGCGCGCTCGATCAGGGCGCTGAGCGAGGGGGCGAGGCCGGGGCCGATCGCGCCGCCGAGGTACTCGCCCTCGGCGGAGACCGCGTCGATGTTGATCCCGGTGCCGAAGTCGACCGAGACGCAGGCCCCGCCGAAGCGGTCGTAGGCGGCGATCGCGTTGACGAGCCGGTCGGCACCGACCTCGAGCGGGTTCTCGATCCGGATCGGCATCCCGGTCTTGACCCCCGGTCCGATCGTCAGGCAGTCGGCCTTCAGATAGCGCCGGGTCAGCTCTTCGAACTGGCTGCCGAGCGGCGGCACCACCGAGGAGACGCAGACCGCGTCGACGTCGTCGAAGGACATCCCGGAGAGCGAGAAAAGGCCGGCGATCCGCTCCGCCAGCTCGTCGCCGGTCGCGCCCGAGCGGGTCTGGAAGCGCCAGTGCTCGGTCAGGCTCTCGCCCTCGAAGACGCCGAGGTGAGTTTGGGTGTTGCCGACGTCGACCGCGAGGAGCATCGGCCGATTATCGCGGGCGGGAACTGGCTGGGTAGCCAGTCGCCTCGAATGCACGTAGGATCGCGCGATGAAAACTCGCCTCTACGTGATTCCGGCCTCCCATCCGAGCATCGCCGCGCAGCTGATGCTCGAGCACAAGGGCATCCCCTACAAGCGCACCGATCTGCTGCCGGTGATCTCCAAGGGCGTGCTGCGCGCCGTCGGCTTCTCCGGCGTCACCGTGCCGGCGCTGAAGATCGAGGGCGACAAGGTGCAGGGCTCGCGAGCGGTCGCCCGGGAGCTCGACCGGCTGCGGCCCGAGCCGCCCCTCTTCCCCGCCGACCCCGAGCAGCGGGCGGCGGTCGAGGAGGCCGAGCGCTTCGGCGACGAGGAGCTGCAGCACCCGATCCGCCAGATCCTCTGGTGGGGGATCAAGAAGGATCGCGCCCCGCTGCGCTCCTACTCGGAGGGCGCCCGCCTCGGCGCACCGCTGGGCCTGCTGATGAAGACCGCTGCCCCGATCGTCGCCCTCGCGGCCCGCTTCAACGAAGCCGACGACGGGAGCGCCCGCAAGGCCCTGGCGGCGCTGCCGGCGATGCTCGACAAGGTCGACGCCCTGGTCGAGAGCGGCGTGATCAATGGCGATGTGCTGAACGCCGCCGACTTCCAGATCGCCCCCAGCATCGGCCTGGCGATGACCCTCGACGACCTCCGCCCGACGATCGAAAACCGCCCGGCGGCAAAGCTCGCCCGGCGCCTGGTCCCGAACTACCCCGGCAAGATGCCGCCGGTCCTACCGGCCGAGTGGCTCGACCCGCTGGCCGGGGCCAAGAGCGTCTAGCGCCGCGGCCAGCCGCGTCCCGTCGGGGAGCGTCAGCTCGGGGTCGAGCTCGAGCAGCGGCACGAGGACGAAGCGGCGGGTGGTGACCTCGCGGTGCGGCAGGGTGAGGCGGTCGCTGCTGAGCTCAAGGTCGCCGAGGAGGAGCAGGTCCACGTCGAGAGGGCGCGGGCTGTGGCGGGGGGCGTCGAAGGAGCGGCCGCGCTCGGCCTCGACCCGCTTGCAGGCGTCGAGCAGGGCCTCCGGCTCGAGGTCGGTGCGGATGCGGACGGCGGCGTTGAGGAAGTCGGGCTGGTCGAGGATCTCCCCCACCGGCTCGGTGACGTAGGCGGAAGAGACGGCGTCGACTTCGATCCCCCCGGCTTCGAGCAACCCGATCGCCGCCCGCAGGTGGGCGGCCGGGTCGCCGACGTTGGAGCCGAGGCCCAGGTAGCCGGTCCGCTGCTCGGCGGCCACGCGGTTAATCCTCTTCGTCTTCGCCCGCTTCGGCGCGTTCCTGGGTGACCTCGACGGCCACCTCCTGGATCGCCAGCGGCAGCGGCGGCTCGGGCTTGGCGGCGCGGACCCGCACCGATTCGCAGCCATAGCGCTCCATCAGCCGCTCGCCGACCACCTGCGCCAGGCGCTCCAGGGTCTTGTAGCTGCGCTCGGTCGCGGCGAGGACGACGATGTCGCAGACCTGGGCGTAGTCGACGGTGTCCTCGAGGCGGTCGGTCAGCACCGCGTCGCAGTCGGGGACGTCGAAGTTGATGTCGAACTCGAGCCGCTGCCCCACCTCCTGCTCGGCCTCGGAGACGCCGTGGTGGGTGTAGACCGAGAGGCCGCGCAACTCGATCTCGGCGCTTGACTCGATCCCGTTGTCGTGCGACTCCATCGGCTGGACGCTACCCGAGTATCGCCGCGGTCACGGCCAGCGCCTGGCGGACCTCGGCGACGTCGTGGACGCGCAGGACCGCCGCGCCCTCGGCGGCGGCGAGGACCGAGGAGGCGATCGTCCCCCCCAGCCGCTCGCCGGGGCCGGAGCCGTCGACCCGCCCGATGAAGCTCTTGCGCGAGGTGCCAATCACCAGCGGGCGGCCGAGCTCGCGCAGCTCACCGAGCCGGCGCAGCAGCTCCATGTTGTGGGCCGCGGTCTTGCCGAAGCCGATGCCGGGATCGAGCCAGACGTCCTCCGCGGCGATTCCGGCGGCGAGGGCCGCCTCGAGCCGCTCGGCGAGGAAGGCCTTGACCTCGGCGACGACGTCGTCGTAGCGGGGGTCGTCCTGCATCGTCCGCGGGTCGCCGAGCATGTGCATGAGGACGACGGTGGCGCCGCGCTCGGCGCAGAGGGCCGCCATCTCCGGATCGCCGCGCAGGGCGGTGACGTCGTTGACGATCGTCGCGCCGCCGTCGAGCGCCGCCGCGGCGACCGAGGCCTTCGAGGTGTCGACCGAGAGCTCGCAGCCGAGGTCGCCGAGCCCTTCGATCACCGGGACGACCCGCCGCCGCTCCTCCTCGGCGCCCACCGGCTCGGCCCCCGGCCGGGTCGATTCGCCACCGACGTCGAGGATGTCGGCTCCGCTGGCAGCCAGCACACGGCCATGCTCAATCGCGGCCTGGGGATCCAGGTATAGGCCCCCGTCCGAAAACGAATCAGGGGTCACATTTACGACTCCCATCAATTTCACGGCGACGCGTCCTGACCAAGCATGGCAAGGACGCAGGGAGCGTGGCGTGCTCTGCACGCGAGCGACTGAGGACGCCGCCAGGCGCCGGTCAGGACGCGTCGCCGCCGGCGAAGCCGGGGCGGGGGCGCGGGTTCGGCCGGGCACCCTCGCGGGCGGCCTTTTCCGGCTCGGGCGCCGGCTCGGCGGGAGCCGAGGGCGGCTCCTCCTCGTCGACGAAGACCTCGTCGGCGGGCTTGCCTTCGAGCAGGGCGACGAACTGCTCGGCGTCGATCGTCTCCCGCTCCAGCAGCAGCTTCGAGATCGTCTCGAGGTCTGCGCGACGCTCGTTCAGCAGCGCCTTCGCGGTCTGGTGGGCGCTCTCGACGATGCGGCGGATCTCGTCGTCGATCTCGCGCGCAATCTCGTCGGAGTAGTCGGGCTCGGAGCTGAACTCGCGACCGAGGAACGGCTGGCCGCGGTCGTGGCCGAAGACGCGAGGGCCGAGGCGCTCGGACATGCCGAAGCGCATCACCATCTGCTTCGCCGTCTCGGTCACCTTTTCGAGGTCGTTGGAGGCGCCGGTCGTGATCTCGCCGAAGACGATCTCCTCGGCGGCGCGGCCGCCCAGGGTCATCGCCATCGTGTCGGTCAGCTCGGCGCGCGTGGTCAGGAACTTGTCCTCGGTGGGAAGGCTGATCGTGTAGCCGAGCGCCTGGCCGCGGCTGATGATCGAGATCTTGTGGACCGGGTCGGTGTTCTCGAGCAGTTGGCCGACGATCGCGTGGCCGACCTCGTGGTAGGCGGTGATGAGCCGCTCCTTCTCGCTCATCACCCGGGTCTTCTTCTCGGGGCCGGCGATCACGCGCATGATCCCCTCCTCGAGCTCCTTCATCGAGATCTCGCGCTTGCCCGAGCGGGCGGTCAGCAGCGCGGCCTCGTTGATCAGGTTCGCCAGGTCGGCGCCGGTGAACCCCGGCGTCTGCCCGGCGAGCGTGTCGAGCTCGATCTCGCCCCCCAGCGGCTTGCCGCGGGTGTGGACCTCGAGGATCTTCTTGCGGCCCTTGCGGTCGGGGCGGTCGACGACGACCTGGCGGTCGAAGCGGCCGGGCCGCAGCAGCGCCGGGTCGAGGATGTCGGGACGGTTGGTGGCGGCGATCAAGATGATGTTGTCCTTCATTTCGAACCCGTCCATCTCGACCAGCAGCTGGTTCAGGGTCTGCTCGCGCTCGTCGTGACCGCCGCCCATGCCGGCGCCGCGGTGGCGGCCGACGGCGTCGATCTCGTCCATGAAGATGATGCAGGGCGAGTTCTGTTTCGCCTGCTCGAAGAGGTCCCGGACGCGGCTGGCGCCGACGCCGACGAACATCTCGACGAAGTCCGAGCCGGAGATCGAGAAGAAGGGAACGCCCGCCTCGCCGGCGACGGCGCGGGCGAGGAGCGTCTTGCCGGTTCCCGGCGGTCCATATAGGAGGACGCCCTTCGGGATCCGCGCGCCGAGCGCCTGGAACTTCTTCGGGTTCTCGAGGAATTCCTTGATCTCCTCGAGCTCCTGCACCGCCTCGTCAACGCCGGCGACGTCGCGGAAGGTGATTTTCGGCGCGTCGACCGACATTCGTTTGGCTTTCGATTTGCCGAAGTTCATCACCCGGCTGCCGCCGCCCTGCATCTGGTTCATGAGGAAGATCCAGAAGCCGAAGAAGAGGACGAAGGGCAGGACCAGGGTCAGCAGCGAGAGCAGGCTCGAGCCGCCGGAGCCGTGGACCTTGGTGTCGACCTTGTTTTCGTCGAGCAGGTTGATCAGGCTCTGCTCGGTGTTCGGCGGGTAGCCGGTGCCGAAGCTTTCGCCGTTGGTCCGCTTGACGTCGAGCGTGTTGTCCTTGGTGTTGACCGAGACTTCTTCGATCTGGCCCTTGGCGATCAGACCGACTTTGGGGGCGATCAGTTCGTTGTACGGGGGCGCCTCGGTGCCGTCGCCGCCGCTGATCACTTTCTGGGCGATGAACGCCAGAATCACGACCAGCAGGATCGGGAACGCCGCGCTTTTGAAAAACCGCCTCAAGAGTGGGAATCAGCGTACCAGGGCGGATTTTCCGCGTTACTCGGAAAGCGCAGCGACGAAATCCAAGTTTCGGTACTTCTGGGCGTGGTCGAGGCCGTAGCCGATCGCGAACCGGTTAGGGATCTCAAACCCGACATAGCGCGGGGAGAGGTCGACCCGCAGCCGGTCCGGCTTGGTCAGCAGCGCGCAGGCGTGCAGCGAAGCGGGATTGCGGGCGTTGAGGTTGCGCATCAGGTAGTGCAGGGTGAGGCCGGAATCGATGATGTCCTCGACGATCAGGACATCGCGCCCTTCGATCGGCGCGTCGAGGTCCTTGAGGATCCGGACCACCCCGGAGGAGTCGGTCTGCGAGCCATAGCTGGAGACCGCCATGAAATCGATCTCGCAGGGGACCTCGATGTGGCGCATCAGGTCGGCGAGGAAGAGGACGGCGCCCTTCAGCACCCCGACCATGATCAGCTCCCGCCCCGCGTAGTCGCGGCTGATCTCCGCCCCCAGCTCCGCGATGCGGCGCTGCAGGTCCTCTCTGGCGACGAGGGTCTCGCCGATCGCGGGGTCCGACACGCGCCGCAGTCTAGATATAGAGGGGCTACGAAGGTTCGGCGCGGAGGACACCGGCTTCGAGGACGGCGCGGACGCCGGAGCCGAGGTCAAGAATCGAGCCGCCGCGGGTGAGGCCGGCGACCTGCTCGGCGAAGCGGGCGGCGCCGGGGACCGGCCGGCCGGCGGCATCGTCGGCGAGGCGCTGGAGGACGAGCCGGCGCAGGGCCGGGTGCAGCTCGGCGAAGCGCGAGTGCGCGAGTGCGCCAGGCGGGACGGCCTGGCTCCCCGCCAGCTCGGCCTCGACCAGCGAGTCGAGCAGCTCCGCCTCGTCGCGCAGCAGTGCGGCGGTGCGCAGCACGTTCTGCTTCGCCGCCGGGTGGATCTTCTCCAGCTCCGGAATCACCTCGCGCCGCACCAGGTTGCGCTTGTAGTCGGCCTCCTCGTTGCTGGAGTCGTCGCGCCAGGCCAAGCCGCGCTCCTCGCAGTAGGCGGTGGTCTCGGCCCGGCTGGCGCCGAGCAGGGGGCGGGCGAGGCGCCCGTCCTTCGGCTTCATCCCCAGCAGCGCCCGCCGGCTCGGCGAAGAAGTGAGCCGGTAGAGGATCGTCTCGACCTGGTCGTCGGCGGTGTGCCCGGTGAGGATCGTCGCGTCCTTCTCCTCGGCCAGCCGTGCCGCCGCCGCATAGCGCGCCTCTCGCGCCCAGGCCTGCAGGTTGCCGGCGCCGTCGGGACGGCGCGGTCGCTCCACCGTGAGGCTCACACCGAGGCGCCCGCAGAGCTCGGCGCAGTGGCGCTCGTCGGCGTCAGCCTCCTCCCGCAGCCCGTAGTTGACGTGGAGCGCGCTCACCGCCTCCGCCCCCCGCGCCCGCACCGCGAGGTGGAGCATGCAGACGGAGTCTCGTCCCCCCGAGACCATCGCCAGCAGCGGACCGGGACCGGCGAGGAGGCCGCCCGCCTCGACGCGCTCCAGCAGGTCCCCGGTCATGGGGCGCGGACGACGAACAGTTCGGTCGGCTCCGGGAACCCCTTCAGCTTGACCTGGCCGATCGGCTCGAACTCGAGGCGCTCGCTGCCGGCGATCGCCCCGCAGACCGTGTCGGTGACCAGCACCTCGCCGGCCAGCGCCCGGTTGACGACGCGGTGGACGAGGTTGACCTGGCTGCCGAAGTAGTCGCCGTCGCGGTAGACGGCGTCGCCGTAGTGGATTCCGACCCGCGGCTGCGGCCGCTGCGGGAAGCGGGAGAGGAAGGTCACCGCCCACTCGGTCAGCGAGGCCGGATCCGGCGAGACGACCATTACCTCGTCGCCGATCGTCTTGACGATGGTCGCCTCCCGCGGCAGGGTCCCCTCGACCCCGGCGACGAAGTTCTCGACCACGTCGAGCGCCTCGATGTCCCCTTCCTCCTCGGTATAGCGGGTGAAGCCGGTGAGGTCGATGAAGCAGAGGGTGACGTTGACGTGGCCGAGCTCGATTTCGGCGGTGTCCATCGCCGAGTCGGCCTCCATGTGGCCGACGACGTCCTGTTCGACGAAGAAGCGCAGGTAGCGCTCGTGGAGGTACTCGGTCAGCGGCGCCGCCAGCGGCAGGACGTCGGCGGCGAGGTCGCCCATCTCCTCCGCCATTTCCAGCTCCGGCACCGCGTCGCGGATCAGCGGCTCGTGGACGTAGAGGTGGAAGAGCCGCACCTCGGCGTCGGCGATCCGCCGCATCGACTGGGCGTAGACGCGGACCAGCTGCAGGAAGGCGACGAGCGGGAAGCCGGCGGCGAGGACCCGGGCACAGTGGCGCAAAGCCACCAGGTCCTCCTTGCTCAGCTCGCGCTGGCCTTTCGGGGTGCCGAGGATGACCAGGATCCGCTCGACGAGTTCGGGCTCGAGGCCGGTCTCCTCCGCCGCCTGCTCGATCGTGACCGCATCCTCGGAGCCCGAGAAGAGCTCCTCGGTGAAGCCGAAGGCGAGCCGCCCCTCCTTGCCGGCGCTCTTCAGGTCCTCCAGCGAGTAACCCCGTTCGCGCATCCGCGCCACCACCCGCGCCTGCGCCGCCGCAGCCACCGTCCAGCGCCCGCGGCGCACCGGCACGACCTTCTCCGCGGCCCACCGTTTCAGCGTCGAAGCCGGCACCCCCGACCTGCGTGCCGCCTCGCTAAGAGAGATCCTTTGGTCGGCCATACCCGCCGAGGCTAACCACCTCAGCTACACGAAAAACGACGGGCCGTCCTTTCATTGCGTGTCGAAGGAGGGGGTGGGGTGCCCCTTCCCGGTACTCAGCATGGAGCCGAGCCAGAAACCTTCACGGACAGCCGCCGGCGCCTGACTCGGCGGAGGTGCTCCGGGAAGGGGCACCCCACCCCCTCCCCCACCATCCACAAACAAACGGGGCGGCCCGGAGGCCGCCCCGCTGGCTCTTGTTCTGGGGGTAAGTCGGAGCGCCGTTAGGCGTTTAGGAGGGGATCTCCGACTCCTCGTGCAGCTGGAGGACCGACTGGCCGTCCTCGCCGGTGCGGATGCGGATCGCCTCCTCCACCGGCAGCACGAAGATCTTGCCGTCGCCGACCTCGCCCGTACGGGCGTGCTTGAGGATGGTCTCGACGACGATGTCCTTGTCTTTGTCCTCGACCACGACCTCCAGCTTGATCTTCGGCCGGACGTTGACGGTCAGGGTCGAGCCGCGATACCGCTCGACGATGCCTTTCTGACGGCCCGAGCCCTTGGCCTCGATGATCGACAGGGAGGGAAACCCCTTGTCGAGCAACTCGGCCCGGATCGGCTCGAACGCCTCGTGGCGAATGTACGCCTCTATCTTCTTCATGCGTTCGTGCCTCCTAGGTCTCGCTGGTCATCGCGGTAGCGATCGCCGGAGCGGGCGGTGCCGCGCTCGGCGGGTGCGTGGGCGGGGCCCCGGTCGAGTACTCCGGCTGGGGGATGAACTGCTCCGGGTACCCGTACATCCCGTGCTCGGAGATGTCGAGGCCGGCATCCTCTTCCTCCGCCGTGACCCGCAGCCCGATCGTCTTCTTGATCACGAAGAAGATCGCGTAGGAGGCGACGAACACACAGGCGAAGGCGACCGCCACACCCAACGCCTGGGCGCCGAGCTGGTGGAACGAGCCGCTGTACCAGAGGCCCGGATCGCCGACTTCGTTGAGTTCGGCCAGCCGCGGCGAGGTGAAGATGCCACAGGAGAGCGTCCCCCAGATACCGGCGAGGCCGTGGGCTGAGAGGGCACCGACCGGGTCGTCGATGATCTTCTCGATCGCGAGGACGCCGTAGACGACGACCACCCCGGCGATCGCGCCGATGATCGGAGCGGCCCAGTACTCGACGTAGCCGGAGGGAGCGGTGATCGCAACCAGACCGGCGATCGCACCGTTGCCGGCCATGCCGATGTCGATCGTCTTCGTCTTCATCCACATGATCGCGACCGCGGCAACTACGCCGGCGGCGGCGGCCAGGTTGGTGACGACGACGACTTCAGCGAAACGGCCGCCGATCGCGCCGAGGGTCGAGCCCGGGTTGAACCCGAACCAGCCGAGCCAGAGGATCAGCACGCCGAGGCCGACCAGCGGCATCGAGTGCCCCGGGATCGCCCGCGGTTTGCCGTCTTTCGTGTACTTGCCGATCCGCGGGCCGAGCAGCAGCAGCGCCGCGAAGGCGCCGGTCGCGCCGATCAGGTGGACCACGGTGGAGCCGGCGAAGTCCTGCATCCCGACGTTCACCTGCAGCCAGCCGCCCCCGAAGATCCAGTGGCTGAGGATCGGGTACAGCACGGCGCTGAAGATGATCGCGTAGATGACGTAGGCGCCGAACTTGATCCGCTCCAGGGTCGCGCCCCAGACGATCGCCAGCGAGACGGCGCAGAAGACGAACTGGAAGAACATGAACGCCGCTGGGCTGATCGAGTACGTGGCGACGAACGGGATGCTCTGCCCGGCTTCTTCGACCGAGGAGCCGACGTCGAGGAAGAACCCGTGGGTCCCGGCGATCTCACCGAGTCCCCCGAACGCCAGCGCGAAGCCGCACGCCCAGTAACAGAGCGAGGCGATCGAGAAGTTCACCAGCACCTTGGCCACGCCGGCCCCCGCGTTCTTGGCGCGGGAGAACCCGACCTCCAGAAGCAGGAAGCCCGCCTGCATGAACATCACCAGACAGGCGGCGACGATCACCCACATCGCGTTGATGCTGGCTTCCGGGGTTTCCAGGATCGCCGGCGCTTCGGCACCGAAGGCGGCGCCGGGCACTACCAGCGAGGCGATCGCGGCTACCGGAGCGGCGATCATCAACCTCCTTTTCATTCCATTCCCTCCTTGCCCGCCGTGGGTCACTGCCCCGGCGGTCGCGTTTGGATAGCTCGCCTTCCAAGCTATGGACGGGTGGACAGAGGGTCTTTGTCCGGCTGGAGGAAATCGGCCGGGGCAGTTTCTCCCCGGTGTCGGCGCCGTGCCCGTGCGGCTAGATTCGGGCGCGCAGATGCCGGCTCGACTACGACCGACCGCGCCGATCGCCAGCGAGGCGATCCTCGTCGGCGACCCCGGGCGGGCGCTGATGCTGGCCCAGGAGCTGCTGACGGAACCGAAGATGAGCAACCACGCCCGCGGCCTCTGGGCCTACACGGGCACCACCGAGGCGGACCGCGCGCTGACGATCCAGGCGACCGGGATGGGGGGCCCGAGCGCCTCCGTCGTCCTCGCCGACCTGGCCGAGCTGGGCGTGCGGCGGGCGGTGCGGATCGGAACCTGCACCTCGCTCGGCGAGCTGGGCCTCGGCGAACTGGTCGCGGTCAGCGAAGCTCGGGAGGACCAAGGCGCCTTTGTGTCCTCAGAGGACACAAAGGCGCCTTGCCTCCCAGATCCAACCCTCACCGAGGCGCTGCGGGATCAGCTGCCCGAGGCGCGGGTCGCGCCGGTGATCAGCCTCGACAGTCTCTATCGGCCCGAGCGCGATTTGCCATCCACCCTCGCCGAGGTGGCCGACATGCAGACCGCCGCGCTGCTCGCGACCGCCGGGGAGCTGGAAGTTGCCCTCGCCGCGGTTCTCGTCGTCACCGAGAAGAGCGACTCGGAGCAGGTGCGAGACGAGGACCTGGAGACGGCGGCGAAACGCGCCGGACGGGCCGCCGCGGCAGTACTCTAACCCTCAACCTTAGAGTTAGACTTTGCTTTTTTCGGCGTCTTTTTCGCGTTTTCGCGGCGCAGGGCGCCGAGTTCGCGGCTGAGGTCGTCGATCGCCTCCTCGACATCCTCCAGCCGCTGCGAGAAGGAGCGCAAACGGCGCTCCAGCCGTTCGACGTCGGTCGCCGAGGGCAGATTGAGGGCGCTCATCGCCGCCTGCTGGGCCTCGAGAGCCTTCTCCCGGGCGCCCAAGGCGGCAGTGACGGCGTCGTGCAGGGTCGGGTTGTCGATCAGGGCCTGTGCCAGCTCCCCAAGTGCCTGCTCGGCCCGCGCCCGCAGGCCATCTTGCTCATAATCCTCGTAGGTCAAGTCACAGCAGCTTAACGAGCACATCCGGCTCAGTTGAAAATCTCCCGTTACAGCGATGTTGCATCTATTGATTAAGCCCTTGTTGGGAGCGCCCGTGCGCGTTGCGGACACTCGTACCAGTGGGTAGCTTGCTGAGACCGCCCAGGGAGGGGTATCCGAGCATGGGCAGGTCGCTTTGGGATGAGAACTAAGTCCGCACTGATCCTCGCTATCGCCAGCTTCCTGCTGGTCGCCGCGCTGGGCGCTGCCTTCGCCGGCGCCGACCCCCTCTCCGAAGGGTCCGTTGCCGACCCCGGCACCACGACGACCGTGCCCTCGCTGCAGGCTCCCGCCTGCTCCAACGGACTCGACGATGACGTCGACGGCCTCGTTGACGAACTCGACCCCGACTGCGAAACGCCGGCGGACACGAACGAGGCGCCCTCCCCGAAGGCTCCCAGCGAAGAAGGGCAGGCCATACCGAACCCTCAACCCGCCCCTGAGCCTTCACCCGCCCCGGGTCCCATCAACCCCCACAATGGCGGCGTCAAGCAGGGCAGCGAGATCGTCGGCGAAAGCGCCGGCGAGAAGAACGGCCTGAAGCGCAACGAGGGTCTCGACAATCCCAGCGGCGGCAGCCACAACGGTGCGGTCACCGCGCCAAGCGCCAACGGCGGCGGCGACCAGCCGGCACCGAACGGGGGCGACGGCGGCTCCCAGTACTCCGCCGGCGGCACCCCCACCACCGCCAACCCGACGACGACGATCGCGCCCTTCGGCCCGGCCCCGATCGGGGTCCCCAACTTCGTCATCGACAGCTTCGAAATCCCGCCCTTCCTGCTGCCGATCTACCAGGCCTGCGGCACCGAATACGGGATCCCCTGGGAGGTGCTCGCCTCGATCAACAAAATCGAGACCGCCTTCGGCACCAACCTCAACGTCTCCAGCGCCGGCGCCCTCGGCTGGATGCAGTTCCTCCCCTCCAGCTGGGAAGCATTCGGGCTCGACGCCAACGGCGACGGCAAGAAAGACCCCTACAACCCGGTCGACGCGATCTGCGCCGCCGCCCACTACCTGAAACTGGCCGGCGGCAACAAGGACCTCTACCAGGCGATCTTCGCCTACAACCACGCCGACTGGTACGTCCAGGAGGTCCTCCTCTACGCCCGCGCCTACGGCCGCCTCCCCTCCGACCTGGTCGGCTCGCTGACCGGCCTCACCGAGGGCGCCCACTTCCCGATCGCCGCCGACGCCCGCTACGCCGACGACATCGCCGCCCGCAAGGCCCTGCAGAAGGGCGAAAGCCCCGACTACGGCAATGCCGCTGAAGTCATCTCTTCCTCCCCCACCCCACGCGGGATCAACATCTTCAGCAAGGAGGGCGCGCCGGTCGTCGCCGTCAACGACGGGATCATCCGCAAGCTCGGCAAGTCCGACCGGCTCGGCAACTTCGTCGTCCTCGAAGACACCTACGGCAACAGCTACACCTACGCCGAGCTCGGCAATCTGGTCCGCGACCGGCGCCTGGTGGTCGAGCCCACCGGCCAGGAGCGGCGGGTCCCGGTCGAAAGCCAGAACCTGCGGCCGCGGCTGCGGGCGCTGCCCGGCCGCGCCGACAGCGAGGGCGCGGCGAAGGCCGAAGACGCGAACGCCCTGCGGGAAGCGGTAGCCGCCAGCAGCGACGGCTCGCTCAAGGTCGGCTCGAAGGTGATCGCCGGCACCGTCCTCGCCCGCGTCGCCGCCGGGACCGAAGGGGTCGATCCCCACATCAACTTCTCGATTCGCCCGGCCGGCAAAGGCGCGCCGCGGATCGACCCGAAGCCGATCCTCGACGGCTGGAAGCTGCTCGAGGCGACCGCGATCTACCGCGCCAAGGGCAAGAGCCCGTTCGCGGAGCTGAGCGGCGCCGGCGTGCTGCTGCTCTCCAAGGAGGCCCTGCAGAAACGGGTGCTGGCCGACGAAGACCTCGAAATCTACGAATGCGGCCGCGAAGACATCGCCGCCGGCCGCATCGACCGCCGCATCCTGGCGATGCTCGAGTACCTGAGCACCAACGGCTACAAACTCTCGATCACCTCGCTGGAGTGCGGCCACGGGGTTTTGACCACCTCGGGCAACGTCTCCGAGCACACGACCGGCACCGCGGTCGACATCGCCGTGATCAACGGAATCCCGGTCACCGGCCACCAGGGCCCCGGGACCCCCGCCGACGAACTGATCCACGAAGTCCTGCGCCTGCAGGGGACGATGCACCCCCACCAGGTGATCTCACTCGAGGACCTGCCCGGCGAAACCAGCTTCGCGCTGCCCGACCACTACGACCACGTCCACGTCGGCTACCACCCGACCGCGACCGGCAGCGAAGCAAGGTTCGCGGCGCTGCTGAAACCGGAGCAGTGGCAGCGCCTGATCAGCCGCCTCGGCGAGATCGAAAACCCCGACGTGCCGGTCCACCCCTCCAAGTACGCGCTGCCGGACAACACCAACGGCGGCCTCTCCGCCGGCAGCGGCGACTGACCCTGTTCGGGTTCGTCCAACTCGACTTCGCCGGGACCCTGCCGCTGGCCGACGGCCGCTACCTGGCGCGCGCAACCGACGCGGAAGCCGCGGAGAGCGTCCTCGTCCTGCAGCGGATCGGCGCCCCGGCCGCGGGCCGCAGGCGGCGCCGGCCGCGCAAGGCCGAGGATGAGGCCGCACCGCTGACCCTGACCCGGGCAACCGCGATCCGCGCCTTCGCGCCCTTCGAGAGCGAGGAGGCGGCAGCCCGCTGGCTCGACGAGGCCTGCGAGGCCGAGGACACCCTCGACGTCCTGGTCGACGAGGGTCTGGCACTGCTGAATCGGGCCCTCCACGCCCACGCGGTGGCCAGCGCCAACCCGAGCTCCCGCAGCGAGCTCTCGGCCGAAGCCGCCGAGCGGGTCCTGATCGGCTACGGAAGCGGCGAGGAGA
Source organism: Solirubrobacterales bacterium (assembly GCA_035473555.1). Classification (GTDB taxonomy): domain Bacteria; phylum Actinomycetota; class Thermoleophilia; order Solirubrobacterales; family 70-9; genus VAYN01. Next base: position 11,094 of record DATIOC010000017.1, on the reverse strand, counting down.
CGGCGATGGGCCGCTTCCGCGACGCTCGGCAGGTGGAGGTCGGCGCGCGCGCCTCGCGCCGACGCCGCCGCGAAGAAGACCTTCGCCCCCAGGAACGGGTCGCGGCGATGCTCGGCGGCCGCGAACAGCCCGACGTCTGCGAGACGCTGCTGCTGCGGGCCCGCGCCGACCTCGACGCCGGCCGCGACCGCGAGGCGGCGTTGCAGCTGCGGGTCGGCCTCGAGGCGCTGCTGGTCGAGCTGAAAGGAGCAGTGGCGGACCCGGGCCACGAAGAGGACATGGGGCTGCTGAACGAGCGAAAAGCCGAGGCCGGCGAGGCTGCCAACGCCGCCCTGAAGGGGGAGCTTGGCGAGGAGCGGCGGCGGCAGGTGGAGGAGCTGCTGCAGATCAGCGAGCGCGTCCTCCGCCGCCGCCGCGTCCTCAGAGGTTGAGCTGTTCCTTTTCGGTCTCTGGCACGGAAAAGGAACAGACGAGAGAAGTCTAACCCTGAGGTTGAGGGTTAGAAACTGAGCTGGTGGGCGACGATCTCGTCCAGCAGCGACTCGGCCAAGTGATGCGCTTCCTCGAGCGCGATCCCCTCGATCGAAGGCACCCCGATCACGGTCAGGCCAGCCGCCCTTGCCGCCGCGACCCCGGTCGGCGAGTCCTCGAGGGCGACAACCGAGGGGCCGGGCTCGACCCCCAGTCGCCGGCAGGCCTCCAGGTAGGGATCGGGCGCCGGCTTCGGCGCCGCCACTTCGTGGGCGCTGAGGACGACGTCGAAGAGGTCCTCGAAGCCGACGATCTCGATCGAGCGCTGGACGAACCGCAGCGGCGAGTTGGAGACGAGCCCCACCGGGGTGCCGCGCTCGCGCAGGCGCTCGAGCAGCTCACGGGCGCCGATCATCGCCTCCACCCCGTGCTCGAGCTCGGCGACGACGAGCTCGTTCAGCTCCTCGATCAGCTCCGCCGCCCGGCCCGGCTCCCCCAGGCGGCGCTCGAGGATGCCGCCGGCGATCTCGGCCGAGGTGCCGACCAGCTCCCGCTTGTCGGCCGGGGTGAACTCCGTACCGCGCAGCTCGAAGAGGTCTTCCTCGGCCCTGGTCCAAACCGACTCGGTGTCGAGCAGCAGGCCGTCGTTGTCGAAGACCACGGCGGCGGGGAGCGGGAGCGGCATCGGCGGGATCATCCCAGCTCTGCGCGCACGAAACCGCTAGCGTCGCCGGCCATGCCCTTCCACATCGAGGTCAGCTCCGGGCTGCAGCACGCCCGCTCCTTCAACCTCAGCGACGAGGAGCTGCAGCGCACCGTGCTCGAGCCGTGGCTCTCGGGCCGGCCGGTCCTCCTCGGCGACCGCAAATGGGACCCGGAGGAGAGCGAGCTGCGGATCCTCGAGGGGTCCGAGCTGAGCAACCCCGAGCTCTCCTTCGGCCAGGGCTGGGCCAACGCCGAGCGCGGCTCCGAGGACGTCACCCGGCGGATCGTCGAGGCCGCCCGCGATCAGCGCGGCAAAACTGCGGGGCCGGCGGCGCTGGTGATCGAAACCGAATCGGCCGTGCAGACCGTCGCCGAGCTCGCCTCGGCCCATCAGGCCCGCAGCGTCGACCTCGAGAGCGTTGCCGGACTGATCGACGGCCGCGACGCCGAGGTCGCGGCCGTGATCGTCGTCATCCAGCGGTAGCCGCCGGCGCAGCTCCGAAGTCGACCGAGACCCCGCGGGGGATTACCAGCACCGGGTAGTTGGCGGCCTCCACCGCGTAGTCGCTTTTGGCGCTGAGGACGACCCTGCCGTCCGGCGCCTCAGGGCGAGAGCCGACCACCAGCAGGTCGACCGACCCGGAACCGTGCTCGGCGACCTCGGCGCCAAGCGCCCCGGCGAGGCTCTCGGCGGTGCCGCGTGCCGCCGGGTCGCCCTCGTCGATGACCCCGACGACGCTGACGCCGGGGGCGGGGTCGGCGTGGAATCCGGCCGGCGCCACGGCAATCGCCGAGGGACCGCCGAGGAGCAGTTTGTGGGCCGATATCCCCGGCTTGACCAAGCCGTTGGCGGTCCGGTATTCGGAGCCGAAGACGATCACGTCGGCCTGCTCCTTCTCGGCCAGCTCGATCAGACCGACGCTGGTGGCGGGGTTGACCACGACGTGCTTCTGCATCTCCGGGGTGCCGATCGAAGCCGCGCCGCGCGCCAGCAGCTGCTCGGCCTGCTCCTGCTCCAGGGATTCGCCGAAGGAGTGGCGGACGTAGGCGAGCGACAGCTCGGCGCCCGAAGAGGCGAGGAGACGGCCTAACGCCAGCGCGTCGCGATCGTTGTCGGTGTCGTCGTAGGAAACGATGATCTTCAGTGACATTTGAGCTGCCTCCGCGGGGTCGAACAAGGGTCGGTCCAGAGTTGCAGACCGGAACCGCCCGGAGAGAGGAGGCGGTTCCGGTCCACAGGTGGCATCCGGCTCGCTAAGCGGTGCCTCCGGCCGGTGCAGGTCGGCTCGGGCCCTGGCCCGAGGGCACCCCGTCGGGGTAGCCCAGCGACGGCACGTCCGACGGGTACACCTCGTGCCCGTGGACGGCGATGTCGCCGGTCTCCATTTCCGCCTCGGTCATCCGCAGCGGCACGACCAGGCCGACCAGCTTGAGGAGGATGAACGTCCCGATCGCCGAGAACGCGATCACCCAGGCCGCCGTGTAGGCCTGGACCCAGAGCAGGTGCAGCCCGCCGCCGGAGATCAGGCCTTCGTGTTCGCCGGCCATCAGGTTGTTGGCGAAGATCCCGACCAGGAGGCCGCCCGCCACCCCGGCGAAGCCGTGGGTGTAGACGACGCCCAGGGTGTCGTCGACGTTGCGGAACGGCCGCACCCGGCTCAGGTAGTTGAGCGCCAGGTAGACCAGGATCGAGGAGACGACGCCGATGATGATCGCCGCCCAGCCGTTGACGAAGCCGGCGCCGGGGGTGATCGCGACGAGGCCGACGATCATCCCGTTGACGCTGCCGATCAGGCTCGGCTTGCGTCCGGTCAGGTAGTCCATCCCGACCCAGACCAGGAACGCGACCGCGACGCAGATGTTGGTGTTGAGCAGCGAGGCCGAAGCGATGTTTCCGGCGCTGTACCAGTCACCGCCGTTGAAGCCGTTCCAGCCCATCCACAGCAGCCCGGCGCCGATCGCGACCATCGCCAGGTTGTTCGGAGCGTCGACCTCTCGGTCGCGCTGGAGCCGCGGCCCGATCACCCAGGCGGCGACGAAGCCGGAGACACCGGCGGCGAGGTGGATCACGTAACCACCCGAGTAGTCGATCGCACCCTGCTGGGCGAAGAAGCCGCCGCCCCAGATCATGAAGGCGTTGATCGTGTAGACGAGCAGGGTCCAGAGGGCGACGAACGGGATCCAGGCCTTGAAGTTGAAGCGCCCAAGGACGGAACCGAGCATCAGCAGCGGCGTGATCGCCGCGAAGACGATCTGGAAGTACGCCAGCGTCGACATCGGGAAGAGGAATTCTTCTTCCGGCAGGTCGCCGATGCGCGCCTGTTCGAGCAAGCTGTGGCTATTGAGGATCGACCCCGGCTTGCCCCACATGTTCCCGAGGAATCCGGTGGTGTGGCCGAAGATGTGGATCGGGTCGCCGAACGCCATTTTGAATCCGACCAGCACCCAGAGGACGAGCACGATCGCGAAGGCGACGAACGCCATCATCATCGAGTTGACCGACCAGCGTTTCTGCATCACGCCGCCGTATAGGACGACCAACCCGGGGACGCTCATCAGCCCCACTAAGGTGGCGGCCGTCATCTGCCATGAGTTGGCCCCTTCGCTCAGATATTCCATTGAACTGGCGCTTCCTTTCTGTACCCAGATGGACCGCCACACCCTGTCGCCGTTCCCCGTTGGGCAATACGTACAACTGTCCAAAGATCGACGGCCAGGCTTCTCCCCAATGGCGTAATTCGGCTCGGTGAGAGCCGATATGGTGGCCGCGCAATGCCGCTGGAAGGACATTACGAGCGCCAGACCACCCCGCTCTACAGGCTCAGCCCGCGCGAGCGAAAGGCTGCCTTCTGGGCGTTGGTCGCGACTCTGGCCGCGATGCTGGCGGTCGTCCTCTTCACGGTCGGCGACAGCAACCCGGGCCCGGCCCAGGGCTGCATCCGCTCGCAGGTCGCCGGGATCGTCGGCGCGGAAACGATCAGCGCCTGCGGTCAGGAAGCGGTTGAGGTCTGCTCCCGCGCAGCGCTATTCGAGGGCGCCAGGGCAGAAACGATCGTCGCCGACTGCAGGACGCAGGGCGTCAAGTTCTGAGCCGCGACCGGCGCTGAGGCGCTAGCCCAACGCAGCGACGAGCGCGGCGAGCTCCTCGTCGACCTCGCCGTCGAGCTTCAGCTCGGCAGCGTCGTCGTAGGGGGTCTCTCCCTTGGAAACGATCGCCAGGCGCCCGCCGTTGCCGAGGGTCAGCTGCGGCAGGCCGGCGACCGGGTGGACGACGAGCGAGGAACCGACGCAGAGCATCAGGTCGGCGGCTTCGGCCAGCTCCGTCGCCGCTGCGATCGCGTCGGCCGGCAGCATCTCGCCGAAGAGGACAACGTCGGGTTTGACCGCGCCCCCGCACTCAGCGCAGAGCGCGACCCCGCGCGCGTCGAAGAGGTCGTCGATCTCCTCGAGCCCGAAGGAGGCCCCGCAGACGGTGCAGGAGGAGGTCTCGATCGAGCCGTGGACCTCAATCACGTTCTCCGAGCCCGCCGCCCGGTGCAGGCGGTCGATGTTCTGCGTGATCACACCCTCGATCAGGCCGCGCCGCTCGAGCTCGGCCAGCGCCGCGTGCGCCCGGTTCGGCTCCTTGTCGCCGAGCGTCGAGAAGCGCGGCCGGTAGTAGGACCAGAAGCGCTCCGGATTGCGCTTGAAGACGTCGATGTGGGCGACCTCGATCGGATCGACGTTCGCCCACAGCCCCGTCTCCGGGGTGCGGAAGTCGGGGATCCCAGACGGAACCGAGGCGCCGGCACCGGTCAAGGCGACGGCGCGGCGCGACTGGCCGAGCAGCTCGGCCAGTCGCTCCACCTTGCGCGTCGCTACCTGCCGCTCCACTTGGGCGTGCGCTTGCCGAGGAAGGCGGAGATGCCCTCCTTCGCGTCGTCGCTGCCGAAGGCGGCGGCGAAGCCCTGCTTCTCGGCCTCGATGCCGGCGTCGATTTCTCCCTTGTGGGAGACGGCCTTGATCTGCTCGACCGCAACCGGCGCCTGCGCCGCCAGCTTGCGGCCCCACATCAGTGCCGTCTCGAACAGCTCGTGGTCGGGGACGACCCGGTTGACGAGGCCCAGCTCCAGCGCCTCCTCGGAGAGGATCGCGTCGCCGACCAGATTCATCTCCAGCGCCTTGTTCGGCCCGACCAGGCGGGCGAGGCGCTGGGTGCCGCCGAAGCCGGGGATGATCCCCAGCTTCACCTCGGGCTGACCGAAGACGGCGGCCTCGGCGGCGATCCGCACGTCGCAGGCCATCGCCAGCTCGCAGCCGCCGCCGAAGGCGATCGAGTTGACCGCGGCGATCGTTGCGATCCGGGCCTGGCCGAAGTCGCGGAAGAGCGCGTGGGCGCGGTTGATCAGCTCCGCCCCGCTTGCCTCATCCAGCGTCGTGAACGCCTTGATGTCGGCGCCGGCCGAGAAGACGACCGGGACCGAGGAGGCGACGACCATCGCTCCGACCTCGCCGCCGTCCTTGAGCCGGTTCCAGACCGTCTCCAGATCCTCGACCACCTGCGGGGAAATCGAGTTCATCGGCAGGTTGGTGAGCCAGGCGATCGCGACCCCGTCGCGGGTCTCGACCTTGACCGTCTCGGTCTGCTCGCCCTCGTCGGCCTGGGGGTAGGGGTAGAAGCCCTGCCCGGTCGAGAGGCCGTAGCGGCCCTGGGCGACCAGCCGCTTCAGGGTGACCGGCGGCTCGAAGCGCTCGCCGTGCTTCTCGGCCAGCCCCTCCATCGTCTCCAGGGTCTTGTCGAGCCCCTCGACGTCGGCTTTCCAGAACGGCGGCAGCAGCCCTTTGCGCGGGTCGAGCCCGGCGCCGGCCATCATCCCGAGGTCGATGTCGCGGACCGAGCAGACGCCTTCCTCGACCAGCAGGCAGGCCTCGATCAGCGCCCGGCAGCTGAACATCGCCACCAGCTCCTCGGCGTCGGGCTCACCGTCGCCGGGGATGTTCTGCTCGCCGTCCTTGAAGAACCCCTCGCCGCCGGTCTTGACGCCGAGCTTCTTCTCGGCGACCAAGCCCTGCAGCCCCTTGTGGACGTAGAAGCTCTCGCCGTAGGAGTCGTTGAGGTGTTCGGCGACGTGGAGGACGGTGTCGAGACCGAGCAGGTCGGTGAGGAGGAACGGGCCCATCGGCGCAAGCTTGGCCCCGGCGATCGCCTCATCGATCGCCTTGATCGAGAGCCCCTGCTCCTCTTGAGCCCGCCAGATCTCGCCCATCGTCGCCATCAGAACTTTGTTGACGACGAAGCCGGGGACCTCGCCGCAGACGATCGGCTGCTTCTTGATCGCCTGGGCGAAGTTGTAGGCGGCGGTCGCGGTTTCCTGCGAGGTGTCTTCGCCGACGATCACCTCGACCAGCGGCATGATCGAGGCCGGGTAGAAGAAGTGGAAGCCGACGACCTTGTCCGGGCGCAGCGTCGTCTCCCCCATCTCGGTGATCGAGAGCGAGGAGGTGTTGGAGGAGAGGATCGCGTGGCCGGGCGTGGCCGCGTCGATCTCGCGGAAGACCGCCTGCTTGATCTCCATCTTCTCCGGCACCGCCTCGATCACGAAGTCGACGTCGCCGAACTCCTCGTACGTGGTCGTGCCGATCACGTTGCCCATCACCTCGGCCAGCCGGGCGTCGGCCTGCTCCTGGGTCAGCTTCTCCTTCTTGACCAGGCGGGCGAGCTGGCCCTCGGTGACGGCGCGGGCTTTGTCGAGGGCCGCATCGACGAACTTCTGGTCGATGTCCTTGACGACGACGGGGATGTCGGCGGCGGCGATCGCCTGTGCGATCTCCCCGCCCATGGTGCCGCCGCCGACGACGGCGGCCTTGGAGACGAACATTGGCTGAGGTTTCCTCCGGTATTCGGCTTGTGGAGCGGCGCGGGCCGCGGGAACCGCAGGCTATAGATAAGCCTGCGGCTGCCGCTCGTCGGTCTCTTCCCCGTGCTCCTCGCCTTCGTCCTCCTCCGGCAGGAACCGCTGGTAGGCGAAGGCGCCGGCCAGCAGCAGGAGGCCGAGGGCGACGAAGGAGAGTGCCCGGGCAGTCTCTTCCAGTTCGGAGAGGTCGTAGGTCCAGACCTTGGCGATCGCGAGCCCGAGCAGCGCCAGGCCGCCGAGGCGGGCTTTCGGCGAGCGCCGCACCATGCCCCAGACGATCGCGCCGAGCCCGGTCGCCGTCCAGAAGGCCGAGAGCCAGGCCTGGCCGATCTCCCGGGCTTCGCCGCCCGCGTTGTCGCCGATCACGTCGATGATCGCGACCGAGCCGAGGTAGACGAAGCCAGCGGCGCCGATGTAGCCCGCCACCGTCCCGGTCCGCGGCTCGATCTCGCGCCCCCAGTACCAGCAGGCGACCCCGGCGGCGGCGCAGCAGGCGATCGCCACCACCGAGGCGCCGAGGTCCTCGACACCGTCGGCGATCGCGACCGGAGGCGCCTCGACGACGATCATGTGCGCGATCGCGAGGCCGAGGAAGCCGAGTGACCCGATCAGCAGCCGCTCCGCGTCCGATAGCGCTGGCGACTTCGTGCGGTCGACGCGAGTCGCCAGGAAGGCGAGCGCCGCGGCCATCGCCGACCAGGCGGCCACCAGGGTGGGACCGTCGAAGGCGTGGGCCAGGCCGAAGGTCCCGAGACCGATCCCGCCGCCGATCAGCAGCGAGCCGATTTCGCGGTGGACGCCAAAGCGGATCGCGGCACCGCCGAGCAGGAGGTGGATGGCGGCGAAACCGAAGATCCAGGCATCCAGGGCGAACGCCGAGTCGCCGCTGAGGACGAGGCAGCCGGTGCCGACCACGAAGAAACTGCTGCAGAGAAGCAGCAGCCAGGAAGACACCGGAAGCTTCTCCTCGCCCCGGCTCCGCAACTCGTAACCGAAGGCCGCAGCGGCATAGAGGACCCAGAAGCCGGCCAGAACCGCAAGAACGAGCAGGGCGGGCTCCCGGAATCCGCTCACCCCCTCGGAGTCGATGATGATTTCGCTGTCCCAGATCCAGGCGAACAACTGAGGCGCCGAGATGGCGAAGGCGCCGAGCGCCAGCCAGTTCCAGCGCTGCCAGAGGAGGACGCCGACGCTGGCGGCGAGGGCCAAGGCGACGAAGGCGATCGAGCCGCCGTCGGTCTCGGTCCCGACCAGCATCGGCGCCGCCAGCGCCCCCAGCATCCCGACGCTGCCGACCAGCATCGAGGACCAGCGCACGGCGATATAGACACCGAGGACGCCGATCAGCGCCGCGGCCTCGAGGCCGATCACGGGTGAGATCAGGTCATAGACCTGGGAGGCGACGAAGGTCGTCGCGTATAAGCCCGGGATCGCGATGGCGACCGCGATGCGGGCGACCTCGGAGCGTCCCCTCCGTTCGTGCAGCCAGAGGCCGGTGCCGAGCAGCAGCAGCGAGCCGAAGCCGGCCATCAGGGTGCGGATCTCCTCCGTAAACCAGCTGCTGTCGACCGCGCTGCGCATCAGGAAGATGACGCCGAGCAGGGTCGCGAGGCCGCCGATCCAGGCGAGCACGCGGCCGCCGAAGAGGCGCTCGAACTCGATGCGGGACATCGGGTTGTTGGACGCGGGCGGAGGACTGCCCTCTCCGTTGCCGCCCAGTTGATCAAGTCTGTCGCTGTACATCGGACTCCCCTTCCGTTGAGCTTGTTGACCGTCGGTTGATAACCGTAGCAATCTTGTCAACCATCGGTCAGCAAGCCGTTACAATCCCTGCGATGAGCAGTAGCCCCTCCTACCGCCGCATGGATGTCGACGAGCGCCGCCGGCAGCTGCTCGAGCGCGGCGCCGAGCTGTTCACGACCCACTCCTACGACGAGCTGTCGATGAACAAGATCGCCGCCGAGGTGGGGATCTCGAAGGCGCTGCTTTACCACTACTTCCCAAGCAAGCAGGCTTTTTTCGAGGAGACGCTGAGCACCTGGGCCGAGGAGCTGCGACTGCGGACCGAGCCCGACCCCGGGCTCTCGCCGGTCGAGCAGCTGACGACCAGCCTCGACGCCTTCCTGGCGATGGTCGAGGAGAACGCGGGCGCCTACCGCAACCTGATGCAGAGCGCCACCGGCGTCCCCGAGATCCGCGACCTGATCGAAGAGGTGCGACGGGCGACCGCGCAGCGGATCCTCGGCGGCCTCTATCCCGACGACCCACCGCCGCCAAAAGCCCGCATCGCGGTCAGCGGCTGGCTCTGGTTCATGGACGGGGCCTGCCTCAACTGGATCGAGCACCGCGACGTCGAGCGCGAGGAACTGCGCGACCTGCTGCTCGGGGTTTTGATGGGTGCGCTGATCGCCGCCGGCTCACCGCCGGACCCCGCTCAAGTCTCCTAACCGCTTCATCTAGGCTCGCTCGATGCGAGATCGACTGCTGGACTTTGAACTCGAGCTCGACGAGCGGGCGAACGAGGAGGTCGTCGAGTACCCGTGGGGGCGAGCCTTTCTCTCCCCCGCCCTGCCGCTCGCCTGGGATGCCAACTGGGCGCTGATTGAGCGTGCGGGTATGTCGGCCGCGGCGGTGGTCGCAGCCGCCGAGGAGAGCCTGGCCGGGTACGCGCACCGCGCCGTCGCGATCCGCGACGAAGGCGAGGGCGAGCGGCTGGCGCCGGAGATCGCGGCGATCCCGGGCTGGGAAGCGGAGCGGAACCTCTACATGCTCCTCCAGGATCCCGGCGCCGAGGCATCCGGCGAAGCGGTCGAGACGCCGCTGAGCGACTGCGAAGCGCTGCGGCGTGAGTTGATCCGCGGCGAGTTCTCACCGGAACTCGACAAGCTCGAGGAGACCGCCGACCAGCTGCTGGAGATGGGCCGGCGCACCGGCGGGGCCGGCGGCGACCGCTGGTTCGTTGCGCCCCCGGAGGAACCCGCCGCCGCCTGCTGCCTGCTCTCCGGCGGGGACATCGGACAGGTCGAGGACGTCGGCACCCTCGCCGCGGCCCGGGGCCGCGGTCTGGCGAAGACCGTGATCCGGGCTGCGATCGTGGCCTCGCGGGAGGCGGGACATCGCCACACCTTCATCGTCGCCGATGCCGACGACTGGCCGCGACTGCTGTACGGGAAGCTGGGCTTCGAGGCCTGCGGCGTCCTGCACGTCCTGCGAAAACCCCCGACAGCGGGGATAACCGCCTGAGGCCAAGCTTTGTACGCGGGTACAAAGGCGTGTTCGAAGCGTCCCTATTAGGCTCTGTGATGCTCTTTTCGAGGGACCAAGACTTCAAATCAATCGCGCTCGGAGAACGGGCGCGCGCCTAGTGGGGGAGAACCCGAACCGATGACTCGCATTCGCCAGCAGAACGTAACCGCAGCCCAGTGGAGCTCCAACGGAGGAGCCCTCGGCGCGCAGGACCTGACCCTCCCGGAGAACAACCCGTTCGGGGAGAACGTCTTCTCCGTCGCCGTGCAGAAGGAACGGCTTCCCGGCGACGTCTTCGAGAAACTGCAGACGACGCTGAAGGACGGCGGGGCGCTTGATCCCAGCCTGGCGGACGCGGTCGCCGAGGCGATGAAGGAGTGGGCGCTGGAGAACGGCGCCACCCACTTCACCCACATGTTCCAGCCGCTGACCGGCTCCACGGCGGAGAAGCACGACTCCTTCTACAACCCGACCGGCGATGGTGGTGCGATCGCGGAGTTCTCGGGCGGCGAGCTCATCCAGGGCGAGCCCGACGCGTCGTCGTTCCCGAGCGGTGGTCTGCGCGCGACGTTCGAGGCACGCGGCTACACCGCGTGGGACCCGACCTCGCCGGCCTTCATCCTCGAGAACCCGAACGGGGCGCTCCTGTGCATCCCGACGGCGTTCGCGTCGTGGACCGGCGAGGCGCTCGACGGCAAGATCCCGCTGCTGCGCTCGATGGACGCCCTCTCACGCTCGGCGATCAAGGCGCTGCGGCTGCTCGGCGACGAGCAGAGCC
>DATIOC010000016.1:0-24958 GCA_035473555.1 Solirubrobacterales bacterium | reverse complement strand
GCCGCCGAGCGCGGCACGACGCCGTTCGACCTGCTGCTCGACCTGGCGCTCGCCGACGACATGGTGACGCGCTTCCGCATCGTGCTCGAGAACGACGCCGACGACGAGGTCGCCGAGCTGCTCGGCTGCTACGGCGTGCGGGTGTGGGAGCGGGTGCACGCCGGCACCGTCGACGAGGCGATCGCTGCCGGAGAGCGGCTGGGCTGGGACGTCGTACTCAAGGCGACCGCGGATTCCCAGTCGACATCCGGCGTCGCGGGCGGCAACATGCCTTCGATGCGCGCGAGCACCGCCTCGGCGCGCGTAAGAAATTGTTCGAGTTTGTCCATCGTGTGTGGCCCGGTATCAGTATCAGGAACGGTAATCGGTCCTCCGAGCCCCAGCGCCAAATCGCGTACATCGCCAGCGAGCCCTGGACCGAGACGAGGCTGCGGATGCCGCTGTCCCCCGCCTCCAGCTCCATGCAGGCCAGCCCGTAGGCGGTCGCCGAAGCGCCGGCGCAGCCGTAGCCCTGCAGGTGCATGCCGAGCACGCCGAGCTTGCCCAGCGCCGGCGCCAGCTCCGCCAGCGGCACGCTCGCCGCCTCGAACCAGTCCCCCACGTTAGGGACGACCTCGTTGCGGACGAAGGCGCGGACGGTGTCGCGGATGTCGCGCTCCTCGTCGGTGAGCAGGGCGTCGAGGGCGAGGTAGTCGCTGGGGCGGATCGGCGGCGCGGCGGTGGTCGATGACATGGGCGTCCTTGGCGTCGGGTGCGGTGTCCCTAGGATCGTGACCTAATGGCCGACTCGGCGCTAGGGCGACTGCGGATCCTCGACTTCTCGCGCGTCCTCGCCGGGCCGCTGGCGACGATGACGCTGGCCGACCTCGGCGCCGAGGTGACCAAGGTCGAGCGGCCGGGCAGCGGCGACGACACCCGCTCCTGGGGACCGCCCCACGATGACGCCGGCGAGGCGACCTACTTCCAGGCTGTCAACCGCAACAAGCGCAGCGTCGCCCTCGACCTCAAAGACCCCGAGGACCTCGCCGAGGCGCGGCGCCTCGCCCTCGCCGCCGACGTCGTCGTCGAGAACTTCCGCCCCGGCCTGATGGTGGAACTCGGCCTCGGCTACGAGAAGCTGGCGGGGGAGAGCTCGCGGCTCGTCTACTGCTCCGTCACCGGCTTCGGCGGCAGCGGCGCCGGGGCCGAGCTGCCGGGATACGACCTCCTGGTCCAAGCGCTGGGCGGGCTGATGAGCGTCACCGGCGAGCCCGACGGCGAGCCGCTGAAGGTCGGCGTCGCCCTCGTCGACGTGATCGCCGGCCTCTATGCGGCGGTCGGCATCCTCGCCGCGCTCGAGCACCGCCGCGAGAGCGGCGAGGGGCAGCTGGTCGAGGTCGACCTGCTCTCGGCCCTGCTCGCCGCCCTCGTCAACCAGAGCTCCGCCTACACCGTCGCGGGGGTCGTGCCGGGACGGATGGGCAACCGCCACCCCAGCATCGCCCCCTACGAACTGCTGCGCTGCGGCGAGGGCGAGATCGTCCTCGCGGTCGGCAACGACCGCCAGTTCGCGGAGCTCTGCGAGGTAGTGGGCGCACCCGAGCTCGCTAGCGACGACCGCTTCGCAACCAACCCGGCCCGGGTCGAGCACCGCGACGAGCTGCGCTCGCTGCTGGAGACATCCCTCGGCCCCCGCCCCGCCGCCGAGTGGGTCGAGCTGCTGCGCCCACGCCGCGTCCCCGTCGGAGTCGTCAACGACGTCGGCGCCGCCTTCGAGTTCGCCGCCGAGATCGGCCTCGACCCGATCGTCGAGATCCCCCGTGAGGACGGTCCCCCGGTCCGCCTTCCCCGCAGCCCGATCAAGCTCTCCAAGACCCCGGCGAGCTATCGGCTGCCTCCGCCGCGGTTACCCTGACGCCGGTGCGGGTCCTCGTCGTCACCAACTTCATGCCCGACGCCTCGGCACCGCAGCGGGGGCGATGGGTCCGCGACCAGGTCGACGAGATGCGCCGGCGCGGCGTAGAGGTCGACGTCTTCGAATTCGCCCGCGGGCGCAACGAGTACCTGCCGGCGACCCGGCGCCTGCGCGCGGTTCTGCGGCGCGAGCGCTTCGACCTCGTCCACGCCCACTACGGCCTCGCCGGCTGGGTGGCGCGGCTGGCCGGGGCGAAGCCGCTGGTCGTCACCTTCCACGGCACCGACGTCCGCCACCACCTCGTCGGCCACCTCTCGCGGCGGCTGGCCTGGCGGCTCGACCTCGTCGCCGGCGTCTCGCGGGCGCTGTTCGAGCCCGAGGACGGGCGGCCGGGACTGCCCGCGGTCCCCGGCTCAGCGGTCCTCCCCTGCGGCCCCGACCTGCGCCGCTTCGAGGCGATCCCGCGAGGGCAGGCGCGGCGCGAGCTGGGACTCGACCCCGACCGCCCCTGCCTCTTCTTCCCCGCCAACCCCTCGCGGCCGGAGAAGCGCCACGACCGCGCCGCCGAGGTCGCGGCCGCCTGCGAGGTCGACCTCCTCACCGGGGGCTCGATCGATCCCGAGCAGATGCCGCTCTGGATCAACGCCGCCAACGCGGTCCTCGTCACCTCCGACTACGAGGGATTCGGGATCGCCGCGGTCGAGGCGCTGGCCTGCGGGGTCCCCGTCCTCTCGACCGACGTCGGCATCGCCCCCTACGCGCTGGGGGGGATCGAGGGCTGCCTCTGCGCCCCCTTCGACGCCGCCGCCTGGGCCGCGGCGGCGCGACCCCACCTGCAGGCGCCCGACCCCCGCGTCGCCGGCACCGCCCGGGCTGCCACCCTCTCGGCCGCAGCGATGGCGGAGCGGGTAATCGAGGCCTATGAAGCCGTCCTCGCCGGAGCAGAGATAGATTTGACGGCCGATGAGCGCTAACGAGAGCCTCGAGAGCCGGATCCGCGAGGCGGAGCGGCGGCTGGACGAGGCCGCGACCCTCGCCGCCGAGGCCGAGAAACGGGCCGAAGAAGAGGTCCAGGAGCTGGAAGCCGACCTCGAGCGCGAGCGCGAGGAGAAGGAGAAGGCGCTGGCGGGCGCCGAGGAGCGGCTGAACGAGATCGAGTCCCAGGTCGAGGCAGCGGAGCGCCGGGTCGAGGAGGCCGAGCGGCGGGCTGCCGAGGCCGAGGAGTCGGTCGCCGACGAGCTGGCGCGGGCCCGCGAGGGCGCGGCGACGTGGCTGCGCGAGCAGCTGGACGCGATCCGCCGAGAGGCCGAGGGGCGATAAAAACGCCAGGCGAGTTCGACGTCGCCGTCGTCGGCGGCGGCGCCGCCGGACTGTGGAGCGCGCTGCGGGCGGCCGAGCAGGGGGCGCGCACGGTCCTCGTCTCCCGCACGCCCCTCTCGCAGAGCGCCAGCTACTGGGCGCAGGGCGGGCTGGCGGCGGCGCTCGAACCCGACGACTCCCCCAACCTCCACGCCGCCGACACGATCGCCGCCGGCCGCGGCCTCTGCCGCACCGCGGCGGTGCGGGTCCTGGTCGAGGAGGCGCCGGCGATGGTTCGCGAGCTGATCGGCCGCGGCGTCGTCTTCGACCTCGACCAGGAGGGCCGGCTCGCGCTCGGGCTCGAGGGCGGCCACGCCCACCGCCGGATCGTCCACGCCGGCGGCAGCCAGACCGGGTACGAGCTGACCTCGAAGCTGGCGGCGATGGTCGCGGCCGAGGCTCGGATCGAGGTGATGGAGCGGACCTCGGCGCTGGCGCTTTGGAGCGACGGCGAGCGCTGCCACGGCGTGGTGACCAGCGAGGGCCCGGTCGCGGCGCCGGCGACGATCCTCGCCACCGGCGGCGCGGCGGCGCTCTGGCGGCGGACGACGAATCCGCGTGGCGCGATCGGCGCCGGGCCGGTGCTCGCCTCGCTCGCCGGCGCCGACCTCGCCGACCTCGAGCTCTGCCAGTTCCACCCGACCGCGCTGGCGCTGCCGGGGACGCCGCACGACGGCGTCCTGATCACCGAGGCGATCCGCGGCGAGGGGGCGAAGCTGCTCGCCGCCGACGGCGAGCGCTTCACCGACGAGCTGGCGCCGCGCGACGCTGTGACCGCGGCGACCCTCGAGCGGATGCGGGCCGACGGGACCGCGGCCGTCGAGCTCGACCTGCGCGAGATCGACCCCGCCCGCTTCCCCAACGTCTTCGCCGCGCTCGCCAGGGCCGGGCTCGACCCGCGGACACGGCCGGTCCCCGTCGCCCCGGCCGCCCACTACACGATGGGCGGCGTCGCGGTGGACGTCGACGGCCGCTCCTCCCTCCCCGGCCTCTACGCCGTCGGCGAGTGCTCCTGCACGGGCCTGCACGGAGCCAACCGGCTCGCCTCCAACTCGCTCAGCGAGTGCTTCGTCTTCGGCGAGCGCGCCGCCTCCGCGGCAATCGCCGAGGAGGCGGTCACGGGCCGCCCCGAGCCGCCCGGGTGGCGGTTCGAGCCGCCGACCGACGAGACCCGCGACGCGGTCTGGCGCTACGCCGGCCCGACGCGCAACCCCGACGACCTGGCGCGGCTGATCTCCAACCCCTATCCGCTGGCACGGGCGATCGGCGCCAGCGCCCTCGGCCGCCGCGAGTCCCGCGGCGGCCATCTGCGCCGCGACTGCCCGGAGACCGACCCGGCGCTCGACGGCATCCACGTCGTCGTCTCCCCCGACGGGACCGTCCGCGAGGAGAAGTGGCCCTGAGGCATTAGCTTCAGCGCATGTTGCTTGGCGTAGATGTAGGCGGGACGTTCACCGACGCGGTCCTGCTCGACGGCGGCGTAGTCCACACCGCCAAGGTGCCGACGACGCCGCGCGAGGAGTCGCTGGGGGTGATGCGGGCGGTGGAGGCGGTGCTGGCGCGCGCCGGCGCCGATGCCGCCGAGGTCGAGGTCTTCGCCCACGGGATGACCGTCGGCACCAACGCGCTGCTCGAGGAGCGCGGCGCGCGGACGGCCCTGGTCACTACCCGCGGCTTCGCCGACATGCTCGAGATCGGCCGCCAGGACCGGCCCCAGCTCTACCGCCTCTGCGCGCCGAAGCCGGCGCCGCTGGTCGAGCGCGGCCTCCGCTTCGAGGCGCGGGAGCGGGTCGGCCCCAACGGGGTCGTCGAGGCGCTCGCCGTCGAGGAGCCCGAGCGGCTGGCGGCGGCGATCGAGGCCAGCGGCGCCGAGGCGGTCGCGATCTGCCTGCTCTTCTCCTACCTCGACCCCGGGCACGAGCGCCAGCTCGCCCGGCACCTGCGCCGCCGGCTCCCCGGCGTCCACGTCTCGGTCTCGCACGAGGTCCTCCCCCGCTTCCGCGAGTACGAGCGCTGCTCGACGACCGTGATCGACGCCTACCTCACCCCGCTGCTGGGCCGCTACCTGGGCGAGCTCGGCGAGGCGGCTGAGAAGGCCGGGTTGCCGCAGCCGCTGGTGATGCGCTCCTCCGGCGGCGTCGCCCCGGCGCAGGAGGCGGCGCGGGCGGGCGCATGGAGCGTCCTCTCCGGGCCGGCGGGCGGCGCGGTCGGCGCCGGCCTCCTGGTGCAGCTGAGCGGCGACGGCAACGCCCTCGGGTTCGACATGGGCGGCACCTCATGCGACGTCTGCGTCGTCGAGGGCGGCGAGGTGCGGCGGACCGACTCGCGCGAGATCGACGGGCGCCCGATCCAGCTGCCGATGGTCGACGTCCACACGGTCGGCGCCGGCGGCGGCTCGATCGGCTGGCGCGACCCCGGCGGCGCCCTGCGCGTCGGCCCGCGGTCGGCCGGCGCCGACCCCGGCCCCGCCTGCTACGGCCGCGGCGGCAACGAGCCGACGGTCACCGACGCCAACCTCCTGCTCGGCCACCTCGCCGGCGATTCGCAGCTGGCAGGCGGCGTCGAGCTCGACGCCGGGGCCGCCGAGCGGGCGATCGGCGAGCTCGCGCGCTCGCTCGGCCTCGATCCGCTGGAGACCGCCGCCGGCATCCTCCGGGTCGCCAACCAGGAGATGGTGCGGGCGCTGCGGGTGGTCACGGTCGAGCGCGGCGTCGATCCGCGCGACTTCGCGCTGCTGCCGTTCGGCGGCGCCGGGCCGATGCACGCCGCGGCGATCGCCGCCGAGCTGGGCATCGAGGCGATCCTCTGCCCCCGCGCCGGCGGCGTCCTCTCCGCCCTCGGCCTCTGCGCCTCCGAGCGCCGCCGCGACACGACGCGGACGGTGATGCTGGGCGAAAGCGAGATGAGCGAGGAGCGGATCGGGGCCGAGGTGGCCGCGCTGATCTTCGAAACCGGCGCCGGCCTCGACGAGGATTTCCAGACGCGACTGATCTACAAGATGCGTTACGCCGGACAGGCCTTCGAGCTGCCGGTCCCCGGCCCGGTCGACCCCGAGCCGACCGAGCTGATGGAAGCGTTCGAGACGCTCCACAGAAAGCGCTACGGGCACACCGACCCCGAAGGCGAGGTCGTCCTCGTCGACATCGACCTGGCGCTGGTCGTCCCCGGCCCGGCGCCGCAGCCGATCGCCGCGCCCGCGGGAACGATCGAGCGCAGCTCCCGTCCCGTCCTCTTCGACGGCGAGTGGGTCGAGACCCCGGTACTGCGTGGCGAGCCCGCGGCGGGCAGCGAGGCCGAGGGACCGGCCGTCTTCGAGCTGCCGGAGGCGACCTTCGTCGTCCCGCCCGGCTGGCGAACCCGAGTCGATGACCGCGGCACCATCATTGCGCTGTTCCTTTCCGGTCCAGAGCAACAAAAAGGAACAGACGAATGAGCGGGATGGACCCAATCGGATTGCAGGTGCTGGTCGGCGGCCTGCGCGCCGCCTGCGACGAGATGGGGGCGACGCTGATTCGCTCGGCCTACTCGGCCAACATCAAGGAGCGCCACGACTGCTCGACCGCGCTCTTCGACGCCGCCGGCGAGCTGGTGATGCAGGCCGAGCACATCCCCGTCCACCTCGGCTCGATGCCCGACGCGGTCGCCGCCGTCCTCGGGGAGGAGCAGCGGCCCGGCCGCGAATGGATCCTCAACGACCCCTATCGCGGCGGCACCCACCTGCCGGACATCACCCTCGTCTCCCCCGTCTTCTTCGGCGAGAAGCTGCTCGGCTTCGCCGCCAGCCGTGCCCATCACGCCGACGTCGGCGGCCCGACGCCCGGCTCGATGCCTGCCTTCTCGCGCACACTCGAGGAAGAGGGGGTGGTGATCCCGCCGACGGTCGCCGACCACGAGACGCTCGAGCGGCTCGCCGCGCGGATGCGCTCGCCGCGCCAGCGCCTCGCCGATCTGCGCGCGCAGCAGGCGGCGAACCGGGTCGGCGCGGTTCGCCTGGGCGAGCTGGGCCAGCGCCTCGGTCCCGAGGAGCTGCGGGAGGGGATGGCCGAGATCCTCGCCTACACCGAGCGCCGCACCCGCGCGGCGCTGGCCGAGCTGCCCGACGGTCGCTACCGAGCCGAGGACGTGCTCGAGGCCGACTGGAACGGCGAGGAGCGCGATCTGCGCCTGCGCCTGGAGGCGACGATCGCCGGCGAGGAACTCCGCCTCGACTTCAGTGGCAGCGAGGCGCAGGTCGACGGCAACCTCAACTGCCCCCTCTCGGTGACGAAATCGGCCGCCTTCTTCGCCGTCCGCGTCCTCACCGACCCCGACGCGCCGCCTTCTGCAGGCGCCCACCGGCCGATCGAGGTCCTCGCCCCCGCCGGCTCGCTGCTCAACGCCGAACCGGGCGCCGCGGTCGCCGCCGGCAACGTCGAGACCTCCAGCCGCGTCGCCGACCTCGTCTTCGCCGCCCTCTCGCAGGCGCGACCCGGCCCGGCGCAGGGCCAGGGGACGATGAACAACCTGACCCTCGCCGACGACGAGTTCACTTACTACGAGACGCTCGGCGGCGGCCAGGGCGCCTGCCCCGACGCCGACGGCCCCAGCGCGATCCACGTCGCGATGTCGAACACCCTCAACACCCCGACCGAGGCGCTCGAGGCCGAATTCCCGCTGCGGGTGCGCGAGCTCTCGCTGCGCGCCGGCAGCGGCGGCGAGGGCTGCCACCGCGGCGGCGAGGGGATCGTCCGCGAGATCGAAGCGCTGGCGCCGATGCGCTTCAGCCTGATCACCGAGCGCCGCCGTCATCGCCCGCGCGGCGCCGGGGAGGGCGGCGACGGCGCCCCCGGCGTCAACCTCCTCAACGGCTCGCCGCTGCCCGGCAAGGCAAGCGGAAACCTCGCTCCCGGAGACCGTTTGCGGCTCGAAACCCCGGGCGGCGGAGGGTGGACGTAGGTCACATTTCGCAAATTTCCTGGTTTTTTAGTTGAGTTTTTGGCGCGCTCCTCTAGAATGCGCGCCTCCGGGCAGGCGGAAACGGCCTCAGCAGGCCAATCTTCAATGCGCCCAGCCCCGATTGCGAATCAACGAACTTTCTCTGGACTTATTTAAATGCCGATCGCTCTAAAGGAATGGGCTGTAACGGTCCGCGCTCTCGCGGAGGGTGAGCAGCTGCTCACTTTGCGCAAGGGCGGCATTCGCGAGGAGAACAAGCACTTCGAGCTCGAGCACGAGCGGTTCTTCCTCTACCCGACCTTCGACCACCAGCGGAACAACCTGGTCCGCGAATCGCACCACCCGGAGCTGCGCCGCGCGCTCGAGGAGGGTGTCTGGCCCGACGAAGAGCCGCCGCCGAAAGCGCTGCTCCAGGACGGCGGGATCCCCCAGCCCGACCGCGTTCGCCTGCGCGCCTGGGCCGAAGTCGTCGACCACGTGACGATCAACGACCGCCGCAGCCTCGACGCCCTCTCGCCTTATTACATCTGGACGCCGGACTACGCCGAAAAGCGTCTGACCTGGAAGCACCGGCACCCGCTCCACGTCCTGCTGCTGCGGGTCCACCGGATCCCGCGCCCGGTCACGGTCCGCGTCCGCGACGAGTACCACGGCTGCCGCTCCTGGGTCGAGATCGACCGCGAACTGCCCTTCGAGGGCACGCCGGTGATGGCCGACGAAGAGTTCGACCGCGCCCGCGAAGAGATTCGCAGTCGAGCCGGCGCAGCCGAACCTGCCCTCGTCTAGCCAGCTTCTCCTCTCGCTACCCTCGCCTCGATGAGTTGGGTCGAGACCGAGAGTCTTAGCTTCACGGCGCGCCACGACTCCGACGATTCCTCCTACGCCGAGCGCACGCTCGACCGGCTCGAGGAACTGCGGCTGCGGCTCGAAGACCGCTTCGAGACGGTGCCGGAGGAGGTGACGATCGTCATCCACACCAACCCGCTCTGGCTGACCGCCGCCCACCCCTTCCTCCCCGCCGCCCGCTGGTCGGCGGCCCCGGCCGGCCGCCGCTACCTCGCCGGCTGGCCGATGTCGACCGAGCTGCACGTCCTCAACGACTCCCACATGGAACGCCGCGCCGCCGGCGACGACTCCTACGAAGCTCTGCGCGGCACCGCCGAGCGCCTCTACGCGCAGATGGTTATCGCCGCCAACAACACCGCCCTCCCCCCCTCCTGGACGCCGCGCCGCTTCGCCCGCTACCTGCGCTGGGCCTGGCTGGTCGAAGGCGGCGCCCAGTACTTCTCCCGCCAGGTCGGGCTCTACCGCGCCGCGACGATCCGCCGCCTGCGCGAGAGCGCCCGCCCCTCCTTCCCCCCCTCGCGCCGTGACGCGGTGATCCTCGGCGGCACGATCTTCGACCTGCTCGAGAACGAACGCGGCCCCGAGGCCTGCGAGCGCCTCGTCGCCAAACTGCTCCCGCAAGGCCCCGAGGTCCAGCTCGAAGACGCCTTCGACGCCCGCTTCCGCGAGATCGAGGACGCCTGGCGCGACTACCTCAGAGAGATGGTCCGCGGCCCGGTCGCGGTCTAGACGATCCCGGCCTCGCGCAGCAGCAGCCAGACGAGAAAGAAACCGGCCATCGCCAGGATGGACCAGAACCAGGCGCGCGCGTAGCCGCCGATCAGCCCGTAGCTGCGTGGCTTGCGCCCGCCTTCGGCGTCGGCGAGGTATTCGGCGTTGACCGGTTCGGGCAGCGACGATTCGGCAGTCGTCGACTCGATCAAGGCCCGCGCTCGGTCGGCCCGCTCGGGATGCACGAGCACCCGGCGGGCGCCACCGCTGGGATTCATCAGGCCGTAGCCCAGTTGGGGACCGCTGGGAGTGACCTGCTCCTGGATGCTCGGGATTTCGTGTTCCTCGAGCAGGGCGCGGATCATCTCCGCCTGGAACTCGTCCCCCACGAATGCAACCTCGACCAGATCTCCCATCGGTCCCCCTAAGTCAGTTCGTAGAGCACCCAGAGCAGGAGGAACCCACCGGCTCCCACGGCGAGGATCCAGAAGGCGAGCCGGGCCGGCGAGGGGCCGCCGGTTTCGCCGCGGGCGAGGCGGCGTTCGCCTTCGAGGTCGGCGGCCTCGTCGCCTTCGTCCTCGATCATCGTGTCGGCGAGGAGGTCCTTGGCCCGCTGGGCGTCGCCGGCGTTGACCATCACATCGCGCGGGCCGCTGGAGAGGAAGTCGGGGTTGTCGAAGCCGAAGCTGCGCTTCAGCACGCTGGGGATGCCGGCCTCGCCGAGCAGTCCCTGCAGCATCTCCGCCTCGGCCTGGTTGCGGGCGAAGGCGACCTTGACGAGGTCGCCGCCTCCACCGCCTCCGCCGCCGCCCTCGTCGTCGCCGCCGGGGCCGCCCCCGCCGCCGTGGGCACCGCGCTCCTGCCCGCTTGGGGCCTGCTTATGAGACGTCGAGGTCGACATCGGCGATCTTCAGGTCGGCCAGGTCGTAGGCCTTCACGTCCGGCGCCTCTTCGTTCTCCAGGGAGACGATCACGTAGACCTGTTCGGGCCACATCCGCGCCTCGTTGACGTCGGTCTGCGAGGGATACGCGGCGCTGCGCGTGTGGGAGTGGTAGATCCCGATCAGCTCGCCCCCCCCGTCTTCGATCGCCTTCAGCCCGTCGAACTGGCCCTGCGGGTCCATCTCGTAGCGCAGCGGGCTGGCCGCGGCGTTCTCGATCCGCACCACGCTGGTCGCCTCCCCGTCGCGCCCGCCGATCATCCCGCAGCACTCGTTAGGCAGATCCTCGCGAGCGTGCGCGACCATCTCGTCGATCAGGGACTGGGAGATCTTCATCGGTCGAGCCGAGGGAGGGTGCCCTACCACCAAACCGTCGTATCGAGGTTTTCGATCTCCTCGATCGGCTTCGTGTACACACCCGAGGAGAGGTACTTCCAGCCGTCGTCGGGGATCAGGAAGACGACGTTGCCGGACTCGAGCTCGCCGCCGATGCGGTGGGCGATCGCGGCGATCGCGCCGGCCGAGACGCCGGCGAAGACTCCCTCCTCCTCGAGCAGTTTCTTGGTCCAGACGATCGCGTCGCGGTTGTCGACCATGATCTTGCGGTCGAAAAGGGAGATGTCGATGATCGGCGGGATGAAGCCGTCGTCGAGGGAGCGGAGGCCTTGGACCAGCTCGCCCTGTTTGGGCTCGGCGGCGACGATCAGCGTCTCCGGGTTGACCTCCTTGAAGCGGCGGCCGTTGCCCATCAGGGTGCCGCCGGTGCCGAGGCCGCCGACGAAGGCGGTCACCTCGTCGAGCTCTTCGAGGATCTCGACCGCGGTCCCGTTGTAGTGGGCGAGCGGGTTGGCCTCGTTGCCGTACTGGTAGGGCATGTAGAAGCTCGAGTCCTGGGACATCTCCAGCGCCACCTCGACCGCGCCGTTGGAGCCCTTGGCGCCCTCCGAGTAGACGATCTCCGCCCCGTACATCTTCAGCAGCTGGGTCCGCTCCTCGGTGACGTTGTCGGGCATCACCACCTTCAGCGGGTAGCCCTTGCGGCGGCAGATCATCGCCAGGGCGATGCCGGTGTTGCCGGAGGTCGGTTCGAGGATCGTATGGCCGGGTTCGATCGCTCCCTCCGCCTCGGCCGCCTCGATCATCGATTTGGCGACCCGGTCCTTGACCGACCCGGTCGGGTTGTGCCCCTCGAGCTTGGCGTAGATGCGGACGTCGGGCTTGGGCGAGAAGCGCGGCAGCTCGACCAGCGGCGTATTGCCGATCGACTCGACGATGTTGCCGAACCGGCCGCCACAGGGTTTGTTGAGTAGTTGCTCGTGCGCCATATCGCCCACCCGTTACTTCAGAAAGTGTAGCGACGGATGCACGGCAGCACAGGGATCTGACCGGGCCACCTGATCATGGGCGGCAGCGTCCGCATACCCGGCCCCGCTCATACTGGGCGGGGGACTTTGATCCTCCGAGCAGGCACCGCAACGAGGTCTTTCCGTTCAGGTATCTGTTACGTTCCTAAATACCGCCAACGCCCAAGCAGGAGGAAACCCCATTGGCATTGATGGATAAGCCCACTGCCGTTCAAGGTCATCAGCGAAACAAACCGATTCCGGTCATCAGCGCTGCAGATCTCGAGGAGCACCGGCAGGTCCCATCCGTCAAGGCACGTCTCAAGAGGGTGGCTGCGCTCCGGAAGGTGAATGGCAACGGCAGCGAGAGCCGCTAAGTAGACGTCTGACTTAGCCGGCCCCTCGGCACTTGTAGCCGGGGGGCTTTTCTTATGAGCGAAAACGGAGCGAATCCCGAGGGAGGCACCAACGAGCGCGAGCGTGTCTTTTCGCTTGTCGAAATCGAGGCTGGTCCCATCGGTGGCGAGTACGGAGCTCAGGTGGAACGGTGGGTGGACACGTTCGAGCCACTTGAGGAGTTCGAGGCCGGCACTCGCGCCAAGTTCTGGCTGAAGGCCAATCTAGAAACCGAAAATCTGCCGCATCGGACCTTTCTGGTGTTTAGCGACGAAGACCCTCAACTGCTCTTTGGCTTCTTTGTCCTCGACTCGCTGGATGTCCATGTCTCTCCAGGCGATGTCCCAATCATGCGGGTACGGCATCCGGTAAACGACCCGGATACCCCGGTGATCAAGGATCCCGATGCCGCCACCCAGCTAGCAACGAAACTGGTTTGGATTGCTCGACACAAGGATTCGCCAGCCGGGATCGGCGCAGAGATGTTCGAGTACGCGCTGCATGTCGCCGAAGAAGCTGGGAGCTGCGCCTTGATGGTTGACGCCTACGATGAGGCAACGGCGCAGAAGTTGTGGATCGACCGCTTCGACTTGAGAAAACCGCGAGCTGGCGCCACTGACTGGTCTTGCTTGTGGCACACGGTCGGCGAGGCCGACCAGACTTGGGGTTAGCTGTTGCTTTTGCGAAGCGCTTTTACTCGCTTCAGTCGCTCTTTAACGCGCGGAACTCGGCGGTGCTCTTCAAGCTCGCCCTGATTGAGCACAGGAAAGACCGGACGTGAGCGCTGCGCGCTACCAATCGCCTCATCTCGTCGTGGCTTCAACGCCATTTCGTGCCTTTCGTGGGAACAGTTGCTGCTTCCGGGCTTCAGTTACCCGTTCAGCAGAGCCTATATCGGCAGGTAACCCGCTCGCAATGAGCTGGTTTCGCCTTGGAAGCGATCTCTCCTCCGCCGCGGAAGCAGTTTAGGGCGTGACTTTGAGTAAAGCAAGAAACCTTGATCAACCCGTAAATCGCCCAGGCAGCTTGCGCCAATCTGTCTTCAGGATCAGTAGAACGGCAAGACCAGAAAGCTCTCCCATTGGCGCGATAAGGCTCAGCCTGTATACCTATCCGGTCTGTCCAACTCGAACGGAGGATTTCGATGAGATCGACCCGGCTGACCGCCATGTTCGCGGTCTTCCTTCTGGCAATCGCTTCGCTGGTCGTGGCGGGCTGCGGCGGCGGCAGCGACACCACCGGCAGCACCAGCGGCGGCGGTGGAGGCGGCGGCGAACCGCTGACCGTCGGCTCCGACATTCCCTACCCCCCGTTCGAGCAGGGGAAATCACCGAACTACGAAGGCTTCGACATCGAACTGATGGAAGCGATCGGCGAAAAGATCGGCCGCTCGCCCGAATTCCAGGACACCTCGTTCGAAACGATCTTCCGCGACGTCGCCCAGGGCAAGTTCGAAGCGGTGATCTCGGCGGCGACGATCACCGAAGAACGCGAAAAGGAAGTCGCCTTCTCCGATCCGTACTACCTCTCCGAACAGGCGATCCTGGTCAAGGAAGGCAGTGACGTCGGCGGCATCGAAGACCTCGAAGGCAAGACCGTCGCCGCCCAGCAGGGCACCACGGGGCTCGAACTCGGCAAGGAAAAAGCCAACGCCGGCGAACTCCGCCCCTACCCCGAAGGCCCCGACGCGATCAACGCCCTCAAGGCCGGCACCGTCGAAGCCGTGATCATCGACCAGCCGGTGGCCCAGAACGCGGTCGAAGAAGAAGGCGGCGTCGAAATCTCCGAAAGCGTGCCGACCGAAGAAACCTACGGAATCGCGCTCGCTAAGGACAACACCGAACTCCTGAAAGAAATCAACAAGGGCCTCGGCGAAGTGATCTCCGACGGCACCTACAGGACGATCTACGAAAAGTGGTTCCACAAAGAACCGCCGAAACAGTTCCTCGGCTAGATCGATCTGAACGAGGGGGCGCCGGCGACGGCGCCTCCTTTTCGTCCCCAGACCCGACCAGGATGCAGCGATGAGTCAGTTCTTCAACCAGTACTTCAACTTCGACGTGATGCGGGAACACTTCGGCGAAGTCTTCGTCGGCTTCCTGCAGAACCTCTTGGTCTTCGCCGTCGCCGCCGTGCTGGCGCTCGCCCTGGGGCTGTTCCTGGCGCTGCTGCGGCAGCTGCCGGGCAAAAAACTGATGCCGATCCGGTTCCTGACGATCGCCTACATCGACTTCTTCCGCGCCGTCCCGATCCTGATCATCATCCTGATGATCTCCGGCGGCGTCCCGTTCCTCAGCTTCCTCCCGCAGGAAGTCCGCATCCCCCACTGGTTCGGCCGGCCCGACCCCTTCTGGTACGGCGTCGCCGCCTTGGTGATCGTCTACGGGGCCTTCTCGGCGGAGGTCTACCGGGCCGGGATCGAAGCGGTTCCCCGCGGCCAGATGGAGGCCGCTCGCTCGCTCGGCATGAGCCACTTCCAGGCGATGCGCTACGTCGTCGTGCCGCAGGGCGTGACCAAGATCCCGGCGCCGATGCTGAACGAACTCATCTCCCTGCTCAAGGACACGACCCTGGTCAGCGTGATCGCCCTGAGCGAGTCGGTGCTGGTCAGCCGCGAAGTGCTCTCCGAACGGCTGAACAGCTCCTCGCTGACGCTGACCGCGATCTTCTTCGTGATCATCATCCTGCCGCTGGCCCGGGTGGTCGACAAACTGATCGCCCGCCAGCAGCTGAAAGTCACCCGCGGCTCCCACATCGAGGTCGCCTGAGCCGTGGCCGAGCCGGTGCTGAAGCTGCGCGGCGTCTGCAAGCGTTTCGGCGCGCTCGAGGTGCTGAAGGGGATCGACCTCGACGTCGCCAAAGGCGAAGTGATCTGCATCCTCGGCCCGAGCGGCTCGGGCAAGAGCACCCTGCTGCGCTGCGTCAACCTGCTCGAGCCGCCGGAGGAAGGCGAGATCCTGCTCGAGGGCAAAGACATCTGCAAAGGGCCCGGGTCGGGGACCGGCGAGCAGAGCTGGAACCTCGACTTCGTCCGCCAGCGGGTCGGCATGGTCTTCCAGCAGTTCAACCTCTTCCCGCACAAGACCGTGCTGGAAAACGTGACGATGGCGCCGGAAAGAGTGCTCGGCCGCTCGAAGGGCGAGGCGCGGGAGAAAGGGACGGCGCTGCTGGAGCGGGTCGGCCTCGGCGAGAAACTGGCCCAGTATCCGGAACGGCTCTCCGGCGGTCAGCAGCAGCGGGTGGCGATCGCCCGGGCGCTGGCGATGGAGCCGCACGTGATGCTCTTCGACGAGGTGACGAGCGCCCTGGATCCCGAGCTGGTCAAGGAGGTGCTCGACACGATGCGCGAGCTCGCCGGAGAAGGGATGACGATGCTCGTCGTCACCCACGAGCTCGGCTTCGCCAAGGAAGTCGGCGACC
The DNA here is from genome assembly GCA_035473555.1 of Solirubrobacterales bacterium. Classification (GTDB taxonomy): domain Bacteria; phylum Actinomycetota; class Thermoleophilia; order Solirubrobacterales; family 70-9; genus VAYN01. The sequence continues at coordinate 9,113 of DATIOC010000016.1, read as the reverse complement.
AGGTCGTCTTCATGGACGGCGGCGTGATCGTCGAGCAAGGCCCGCCGGCCGAGGTGCTGGAGAACCCCCGCGAGGAGCGGACCAAGCAGTTCCTCGGGCTAGTTCTCGATCGCTGAGCGCGCTAGGAAGCGCCGCCGGCCATGGCGGGAAGAATCACGACGCTGTCGCCGTCTTTGACCGCGGTGCCGAGCCCGTCCAGCACCCGCACGTCCTCGTCGTTGAGGTAGACGTTGACGTAGCGGTTGAGCTCGCCGTCCTCGCCGAAGAGTTGGGCCCCGGTGTCGGGGTACTCGCCGGTCAGCGAGCGCAGGACCTCGCCGACGTCGGCACCGGCGGCCTCGACCTCGGCCTGCCCGCCCGTTTTCGGGCGCAGCACTGGAGGGATTCGGACGGTTGCCATGAGGCGGTGATCCTACCTATGAGGCGATCGACTGGCGGTCGCCGCCTGCACCCGAGCAAAAAGCGTCGTAGTCGGGAAACTGACTCATCTCCGACTCCGGGATCTCCTCGGCGTGCTCGCCGCAGATCGGGCAGTCGGGGTCGCGGCGGACCTTGAGCTCGGTGAAGCGGGTGCCCAGCGCCTCGTAGAGGAGCAGGCGGCCGATCAGAGGTTCGCCGGCGCCGAGGACCAGCTTGATCACCTCGTTGGCCTGCAGCGTGCCCATCGTCCCGGCCATCACCCCGAGCACCCCGTTGGCGGAGCAGCTCGGCGCCAGCTCGGCCGGCGGCGGGGTCGGGTAGAGGCAGCGGTAGCACGGCCCCTCGTAGGGGACGAAGGTCGAGATCTGCCCGTCGAAGCCGAGGATCGAGGCGGAGACGACCGGTTTGCGCAGCCGCACCGAGGCGTCGTTCAGCAGGTAGCGGGTGGGGAAGTTGTCGGCGCCGTCGACGACGATGTCGTAGTCCTTCATGACGTCGAGGATGTTGCTGGCGTCGAGGCGGCCGTTGTGCTCGACGACGTTGACGTCGGGGTTCAGGCCTTCGATGAAGATCCGGGCCGAGGCGGTCTTCGCCATCCCGATCCGTTCGGTGTTGTGAATCACCTGGCGCTGCAGGTTGGAGGCGTCGACCACGTCGTCGTCGACGAGGCCGATCGTCCCGACCCCGGCGGCGGCGAGGTAGAGGGCGGTCGGGGCGCCGAGGCCGCCGGCGCCGAGCAGCAGCACCTTCGCGTTCAGCAGCTTCACCTGGCCGTCGACCCCGACCTCGGGCAGCAGCGTGTGGCGCGAGTAGCGCTCGCGCTGCTCGGGGGTCATCCCGTGCGCGGCGACGACCGGCAGCCCCTGCTCCTGCCACTGCAGGATGCCGCCGCTCATCGAGGCGACGTTCTCGTAGCCGAGCTGCTGCAGCTGCGCGGCGGCGAGCGCTGAGCGGTTGCCGGAGCGGCAGTAGAGGATCGTGCGGGCCGATTTGTCCGGCGCCGCGGTGGCGATTTCGTCGGCCAGCAGCCCCGGCGGCACCAGCTTGCCGTTCTCGAGGTGGGCCTCCTGGTACTCGTGCGGCTCACGCGTGTCGATCAGGACGACGTCGCCGCCGTTGATCTCCTCGGCAGCCTCAAAGGGTTCGATCTCCTCGATCGTCTGAACTCGCGTGGTGTCGATAGCCATGAAAGAAATCCCCTAATCCCGATCAGCTTTTACTTCAAAAAGTATAGCGAGAGTCTGGCGAATGCACAAAAACGGCCCCAGGAATGGCTCCCGGGGCCGTTTCTGCGTGGAACTCGCTGGCTACTAGAGGGTCGGGCGCATCTGGCGGAGGCGGCGGACCCGCTCCTCGATCGGCGGGTGAGTCGAGAAGAGGCCGGCGATGCCCTTGCCCTTGAAGGGCTTGACGATGTAGAGCGGCTCGGCCGCCTGGTTGACCTGCATCGGCATCGCTTCGGCGCCCTGCTCGAGCCGCAGCAGCGCGCTGGCCAGCGACTCCGGGTTGCCGCAGATTTCGGCGCCGCCGGCGTCGGCCGCGAACTCGCGCTGGCGCGAGATCGAGAGCTGGATGATGCTCGCCGCGATCGGGGCGAGGATGACCATCGCCAGCGCCGAGACGAGGCTCAGCGGCGAGTTGTCGTCGTTGCCGAACCACATCAGCATGTAGGCGAGGTAGGTGATCGCCGCGCCGATCGCCGAGGCGACCGACTGGATCAGGATGTCGCGGTTGCGGATGTGGGTGAGCTCGTGGGCCAGAACGCCGCGCAGCTCGTCCTCGGAGAGCAGCTTGGTGATTCCGCGGGTGACCGCGACCGCCGAGTGCTTCGGGTTGCGGCCGGTGGCGAAGGCGTTCGGCTGATCCTGGGGGATCATGTAGAGACGCGGCATCGGCAGACCCGCGCGGGTCGTCAGTTCGCGGACGATCTGGTAGAGCCGCGGCGCTTCCGACTCGTCGATCGGCTCCGCCCGGCTCATTTTCAGCGCCATTTTGTCGCTGAAGAAGTAGGCGAAGAAGTTGATCGCCAGGGCCATGAGAAGGAAGAGGCCCGCGGTGCTGGCGCCACCGATCAGGGCGCCGATCACGACCAGCAGGCCGCCGAGGGCAGCCATCAGGATCGTGGTCCGCAGCGTCGCGCCCCAGGTGGATTGCTTGGTGGTGGTCATCGAGTGGTCGCTCCTGAGAGTCGAGGGTGTCGGAGAAGTATGCGGCGAAAACGTGAATTCGCCTATAGGGGTCACCCCCCTAAGCGCCACGGAACGCCCCCTACCCATTCGCCTGTTCCTTTTCGTTGGTATAGACCGATAAGGAACAGGCGAATGGGTGCTTCTAGGCTGCGTGGATGACTCTGACCGTGATCGGACTCGCGCTGGTCGTCGTCGCGCTCTCCCTGGCCCTGACCCGGGAGCGGCGGCGGCTGCGACCGCTCGAGGACCTGATCGAGGCGATGGAGAAGGTCGACCTCTCCAGCCCCCAGCTCCACCTCCCCCCTTCCATTGACGGGGTCGGCGAGACCGAGGAGGTCGAGCGGATCGAGCTCGCCTTCCTGCGGATGATGCGGCGGTTGGAGGCCGAGCGGCGGCGGGCGGGCTCGGCGGCGCTGCACGCACAGGAGGAGGAGCGGGCGCGGGTGGCGCGCGACCTCCACGACGAGGTGAACCAGTCGCTGACGGGGCTGCTGCTGCGGCTGGAGGCGGCCCGCGAGGCGGCGCCGCCCGAGCTCGAAGCCGAGCTCGCCGAGACCAGGACGCTGGCGAACCAGGCGATGACCGAGCTCCTCTCCCTCGCCCGCCAGTTGCGCCCCACCGCGCTCGACGACCTCGGCCTGGCGGCGGCGATCGGCGGCCAGGTCGAGCAGCTGGCCCGCGGCGAGATCGAGGCGAAGTTCTCAGTCGAGGGCGGCTTCTCCGACCTCGGCGACGATGCCCAGCTGGTCGTCTACCGGGTCGCCCAGGAGGCGCTCAACAACGCCGCCCGCCACAGCGGCGCCAAGCACGTCGAGGTCCGTCTGCGCCGCAGCGTTGACGACGGCGTCGTCCTCGAGGTCGCCGACGACGGCCGCGGCTTCGCCTTCGACGAGTCCGAGCGCGGCCTCGGCATCGGCGGCATGCGCGAGCGCGCCCTGCTGGTCGGCGGCGAGCTGACGATCGAGTCCCGCCCCGACGCCGGCACCACCGTCCGCCTCGAGGTGCCGGGAGAATCGGCGCGATGAGGGTCCTGATCGCCGATGACCACGGGATCGTCCGCTCCGGGCTGCGGCTGCTGCTGGAGCGGCAGCCGGACATCGAGGTCGTCGGCGAGGCCGGCGACGGGGCCGAGGCGCGGGACCTGGCGGTGCGGGAGCGGCCGGACCTGGCGATCCTCGACGTTAAAATGCCGAAGCTGACCGGGCTGCAGGCGACGCGGGAGATCAAGAAGCAGGCGCCCGAGGTCTCGGTTCTGATCCTCTCGATGCACGACGACGAGCGCTACCTGTTCGAGGCGCTGAAAGCGGGCGCCTCCGGTTACGTGCTGAAGGCGCAGGCAGATACCGATCTACTCGCGGCAATTCGCGCGGTCGAGAGGGGCGAGCCCTTCCTTACCCCCGAGGCGCAGCGGACGCTGATCAAGGACGTGCTCGAGCGCGGCTCCAGCGGCGAAGAGGAGCTGACCCCGCGCGAGGAGGAGATCGTCAAGCTCGTCGCCGAGGCGCACACGACGAAGCAGATCGCCGAGGTCCTCCACCTCTCCGAGAAGACGGTCGAGAACCACCGCGCCAACGCGATGCGAAAGCTCGGCATGCGCGACCGGGTCGAGCTGGTCCGCTACGCGATCCGCCGCGGGCTGATCGAGCCATAACCGACCGCTTCAGTAGGATTTGAAGTCGATGCTGTTCTCGACCAAAGCCGAGTACGGAGTTCGCCTGATGGTCGAGCTGGGCCGCCAGCCCGGCTCGCAGCCCGTCAGCCTGGGCTCCGTCGCCGAAGCGGAGAACCTGCCGCTCTCCTATTTGGAGCACCTGGTGGCGAAGCTGCGCAAGGCCGGCCTGGTCACCTCCACCCGCGGCGCCCACGGCGGCTACCGCCTGGCGAAGCCGGCGGCGGAGATCACGATGGACGCGGTGGTCGAGGCGCTGGAAGGGCAGATCGCGCCGATGGAGTGCTTCCACGACTCCCCCGAAGGCAAAGTGCTCTGCTCGCACGAGAGCGACGGCGACCAGGCCTGTTCGACCAAGCTGCTGTGGATGCGCGTGCAGGGCGGCGTCACCAAGGCGCTGGCCGGCACCACCCTGGCCGAGCTGGTCGAGTTCTCCGACCACAGTGCCCCCAAGCGCGCCGCCGTCATCGGCAGCGCCGCGTAACGAACTTCGAATAACCCCAGAAACGGAGCGAAATTGGCTGAGCTGGAGATACGCAACCTGCACGTGGAGGTCGAGGACAAGAAGATCCTCATAGGCCTCGACCTCGACGTCGAGAAGGGCAAGGTGCACGCCCTGATGGGGCCGAACGGCTCCGGCAAGTCGACGCTCGCCAACGTGATCATGGGCCACCCGGCGCTCGAGGTGACCGAGGGCACGATCACCTTCAAGGGCGAGGACATCACCGAGGCGGCCCCCGAGGACCGCTCGCAGGCCGGCCTCTTCATGGCCTTCCAGTACCCCGTCGCGATCCCCGGCGTCTCGGTCAGCAAGTACCTGCGGATGATCATCAACGCCCAGCGCGAGACGCGCGGCGAAGACCAGATCAAGATCAAAGACTTCGCCCGCACCGCCCAGGAGGCGATGGAGCTGGCGAACATCCCGAAAGACTTCTCCAGCCGCTACCTCAACGACGGCTTCTCCGGCGGCGAGAAGAAGCGGATGGAGCTGCTGCAGCTGGCGCTGCTGCGGCCGGAGATCGCGGTCCTCGACGAGACCGACTCGGGTCTCGACATCGACGCGCTGCGGACCGTCGCCGAGGGCGTCAACAAGTTCGCCGGGCCTGACATGGGCGTTCTGATCATCACCCACTACCAGCGCATCCTCCACATGGTCAAACCCGACGCGGTCCACGTCATGTACCAGGGACGGATCGTCAAGGAAGGCGGCCCCGAGCTGGTCGGCGTGCTCGAGGAGAAGGGCTACGGCTGGATCGCGGAGGAGGTCGAGGCAGGCGCTGCCGCCTGACCTCGTCGAAATCGAGATGGAGCCGGTGAGCGCCAAGAGCCCCGCAGCAACGGCGGCGCCGTTTTCCATCGAGAAGGTCCGCGCCTCCTTCCCCGCCTTGGAGCGCGAGGTCAACGGCCAGCCGGTCGCCTACCTCGACAGCGGCGCCAGCGCCCAGCGGGTGCTGGCCTCGATCCAGGCCGTCGACCGCTACGAGCGGCGCCACCACTCCAACGTCCACCGCGGCTCCCACACCCTCTCGGCCGAGGCAACCGAAGCGTATGAGGGGGCGCGGGCCACGGTCGCCGACCACATCGGCGCCGCCGACCGGCGCGAGGTCGTCTTCGTCCGCAACGCGACCGAGGCGATCAACCTGGTGGCGCGGGCCTGGGGCGACGCCAACGTCGGGGCGGGCGACCGCATCGTGCTGACCGAGATGGAGCACCACTCGAACATCGTCCCCTGGCAGCAGCTGGCCGAGCGGGTCGGGGCGGAGATCGAGTGGGCGCCGATCGACGACGAGGGACTGCTCGACATGGACGCCTTCGCGGCGCTCGTCGAGCGCGGCCCGAAGCTGGTCGCCGTCGCCCACGTCTCCAACGTCCTCGGGACCGAGAACCCGATCGCCGAGATCGCCCGGCTGAGCCACGCGGCCGGCGCCAAGGTTCTGGTCGACGGCGCCCAGTCGGCGCCGAAGATGCCGATAAAAACGGCCGAGCTCGGCGCCGACTTCTACGCGATCACCGGCCACAAGCTCTACGCGCCGACCGGGATCGGGGCGCTCTGGACCAAGCTCGACCTGCTGCGCGAGATGCCGCCCTTCCTCGGCGGCGGCTCGATGATCCGCAAGGTCACCCGCGAGGGGACCACCTACGCCGATCCGCCGGCCCGCTTCGAGGCGGGGACGCCGGCGATCGCCCAGGCGATCGGGATGGCCTCTGCCTTCCGCTGGCTCGACATGCTCGGGATGGAGGCGGTGCGCGAGCACGAGGAACAGATCGCCGACTACGCCCTCGAGCGCGTCGCCGAGGTGCCGGGCCTGCGCGTCTTCGGCCCGCCCCGCGGCGAGGGCCGCCTCGGCCCGGTCTCCTTCGAGATCGAGGGCATCCACGCCCACGACGTCTCCGAGATCCTCGACCGCCACGGCGTCGCCGTCCGCGCCGGCCACCACTGCGCCCAGGTGCTGATGGACCGCCTCGAGATCAGCGCCACCGCCCGCGCCAGCTTCGGCGTCTACACGACGACCGAGGAGATCGACCGCCTGGTCGAGGGGCTGGAAGACGCGCGTAAGGTCTTCGGTCTCTGATGGACGAGCTCTACCGCGACCAGATCCTCGAGCACTACAAGCGGCCGCACAACTTCGGCCGCGTCGAGGACGCCGACCTCGAGTTCGAGGACACCAACCCCTTCTGCGGCGACGAGCAGCACGTGACGATCAAGCTCGACGGCGACGAAAAGGTCGCCGAGGTCGCCTTCGAGGGCAAAGGCTGCGCGATCTCCACCGCGGCCACCTCGCTGCTGACCGACGAGCTGGTCGGGATGAGCCGCGACGAGCTGCTGAAGCTGCCGAAAGAGTTCGTCCTCGAGCTGCTCGGGATCGACATCTCGGCGACGCGGATGAAGTGCGCGATGCTCGGGCTGAAGATCGTCAAGAGCGCCTCCCTCGGCCAGTCGGCCGAATGGGAGGACGAGGGCGAGACCGGCGACCCCGGCGAAGCGGTCGCCGACCTCGGCCAGCTCTAACTACGCGGTCTCGTTCAGCCGGATCACGGAGAAGATCGCGCCCCAGGGGTCGTGGACGACGGCGATGCGGCCGACCTCGACGTCCATCGGGCCCATCACCTTGGTGCCGCCGCCAGTCTCCACCTGTGCGATGGCCGCCTCGGTGCCCTCGACGGCAAAGTAGGTGTTCCAGTGCGGCGGGACTTCGCTGGGCACCCGGTCGGACATCTCCAGCATCCCGGCGACGCGGTCGCCGTCGACCATGCAGATCACGTAGCTGTCGGCGTTCTCGCTCTCCCTGTCTTCGAACTCCCAGCCGAAGACGCGGCCGTAGAACTCCTTCGCCGCGGCGGCGTTGCCGGTGTTGAGCTCGTTCCAGGCCAAGGCGCCCGGCTCGTTGACCAGCTCGGCGCCGGCGAAGTCGGCCGGCTCCCAGATCCCGAAGAAGGCGCCCTCGGGGTCGGTGAACATCGCCAGCCGCCCGTACGCGGCGACGGCCATCGGCTCGGCGATCATCGTGCCGCCGTTTTCCTGGATCGCGCGGCCGATCACGTCGGCCTCGTCAACGCAGATGTAGGTGTTCCAGGCCGGCGGCTGTCCCTCCTGCATCAGCGGCATCGCCCCGGCGACGTCCTTGCCGTTCAGTTTCGCCCGGCGGTAGCCGCCCATTTCCGCCGAGTTCGGCAGCTCCGGGATCTCCCAGCCGAAAACCGCGCCGTAGAACTTCTCCGCCGCCTCCAGATCCGGCGTCGCCAAGTCGACCCAGCAGGGCGTCCCGGGCGCGTAACTCGTCCTCTCGCTCATCCTCGAAATCCTTTCGTCGCGGGGCTTCCAGTAGATAAGACCAGACCCGCGGCGCGAATTCATCGCCCGGCTGTGAATTGCCCGGCGGGGCGTCTCGCTAAAATCCGCCCTTGTAAGTAGGATTAAGTCTCGATCCGCACTAGCCACTGCCGCGTCGCGGCGAATGGAGCACCACCCCTCTTGACCGACACCGCTGGAACCAAGATCCCCGTCTGCCCGGCAGCCGAGCTTTCGGCCGGGGAGATGCGGCTGGTCGAGCACGAGGGCAAGAAGATCGGCGTCTTCAACTGCGACGGCGCGCTGTACGCGATCGAGGACCGCTGCTCCCACGACAACGGACCGCTCGCCGAGGGCGAGTTCGACGCGGCCGCCTGCACGGTCGAGTGCCCGCGCCACGGCTCCCTCTTCGACCTCAGTTCCGGTAGGCCGAAGACTCTCCCAGCTTTCCAGCCGGTTCAAACGTTCCCGGTAGCGATCGAGGACGACACCATCACTCTGGAGGTCGACTGAAATGGCAACGCCCGAGGTACTCGCCGAGAAACGCGAGCTGGCCGGCATCAACGCCGACTACAAAGAGAAGTTCGGCTTCCACGACTCGGAGACCGGCTACGCCTACAAAGCCCCGAAGGGCCTCTCCCGCGAGGTCGTCGAAACGATCTCCGACTTCAAGGAAGAGCCCGCCTGGATGCGTGAGTTCCGCCTCAAGGCGCTGGAGCACTTCGAAAGCCGCCCGACCCCGCAGTGGGGCGGCGACCTCGACCAGATCGACTTCGACGACATCCACTACTTCGTCCGCGCCTCAGAGAAGAACAGCCGCGACTGGAGCGAGGTCCCGGACGACATCAAAAACACCTTCGACCGGCTGGGGATCCCCGAGGCCGAGCGCAAATTCCTCTCCGGGGTCGGCGCCCAGTACGAGTCCGAGGTCGTCTACCACCAGGTGAACGAGAAGCTCGAGGCCCAGGGCGTGATCTTCACCGACATGGACACCGCCCTGCGCGAGCACGAGGACCTGGTGCGCGAGCACTGGGCGACGATCATC
>DATIOC010000015.1:0-44552 GCA_035473555.1 Solirubrobacterales bacterium | reverse complement strand
GCAAGCTCGACTTCGGTCCCAGAGGGGTCCAGTCGGGCGTGGTCGGTTCGCCGATCCCCGAGTCGAACGCCAGGAACATGAACGACGCCAACTGGCAGCGGGCGATGGAGCGCTATGCCGACGAGGAGCGAGATCGCGGCGATGACTTCCTGAAAGGCGGAGCCCGCGAGCTCGCAAACGTGCTCGAGGGTCTCTGCGGCGAGGATCCGATCCGCTTCATCCGCCTGGCCGAGGCCTTGCCGGATGAGATCAACACCGCCTACTTCGACGCGATCCTCCGCGGTGTCGCAAAGAGTGAGAATGCCGTTCCGCTCCCCGATGCCGAAGCTCTCGTCAGGCGCTGTCACGCGATCGACGGAAGGCCATGCGGTCAATGGATCGGCCACCCGCTCCGCTCCCATCTCGATGGCGACCTGTCGGCGGAGATGTTCGAGATCCTCAGTTGGTACGCGACGAGCGGGGAGGGCGCGTCATCGAGCGAGGTGGTCGACGACGAGCCCGACAACCACCTCCTGAGCCGCGGTCTGAACTCGGTTCGAGGCGGAATGGCCTATGAGCTCGCGCGCCTGATCCACGCGAGACCCTCGCGGATCCAACAACTTCGGCCCGCCCTCGAATCACTCTGCCGCGACGAGGCACCGGCAGTCCGCGCCATGGCCGCCGAGACCGTGGTCGCGGTGGGCGCCCACGATCCCGACTACGCGGTCGAGCTCTTCTTGGAACTGGCCGAATGCCCCGAGGAGGCCCTACTGGCAACCCGTTTCGTGCGCCAGTTCATGGTCTATTTCGGTGGACGGAAGTTCTCGAAACTCGGCCCCTTGATTGAGCGGATGGTGAACTCGCCGCTGGCGGCGGTTCGCAAGGAGGGTGCCGCGCAGGCAGCCCTCGCGGCGCTGACCGAGGCCCCAGCGCAGCCGCTTGCCGACGCCTGCATCGCCGGGGCGCCGGAGCTTCGCCTCGGGGCGACCCGGGTCTTCGCGCACAACCTGCACACCGCCCGCTACCGATCGCTCTGCGAAGAGAGGCTTCGGTCACGCTTCGACGACGACGATCAGGAGGTTCGAAAGGCAGCCGCGGAGGCGATCCAGAAGACCTCGGCGGGTGACCTCGCGGCGAGCAGCGGGCTGATCGAAGAGTTCCTCGGTTCGCGGTCCTTTGAGGAGAATCTCGAGTCGGTTCTCTTCGCACTCGAAGACGCCCCAACTACCTCAGCCGCCCAACTTCTGAGCGCCTGCGAGCGAGTCCTTGAGATGCTGGAGTCCCCCGATGATGTGACGCGCAAGGCGGCACGGGTGGCACATCAGGTCAGCGACCTCCTGCTCAGGGGCTACGTCAACGCCGCCACTCGGGCCGAGAAGGATCGCGCTCTCGACGTGATCGACCACGCGCTCGAAGTGAACGCCTACGGGACCCATCGTGCCCTGCTGGATCATGACCGTGGCTGAAGGCGATAGCGGCAAGATGCGCTCGAAGACCTCTGCCAGAACGCGCTCTCGCAGGATGCTCCGGTCGCGCCTGGCCATGCCGATCCGCCCCGGCGCGGGAGCCTGACGCTACCCTTCTGGCAATGGCTTCCACCGCAAGGAAGAGCATCGAAATAGAGGCCGATCTTCTGGAGCGGGCGCAGCGCGCTGCGCGTGAGCGGGGGGTCGAGGTTCCCCAGCTGGTGCGCGAGGCGCTGGAGCACGAGCTGGCCGGCGCTGGGAGCGAGAGCCTCTCGAGGCCGAAAGATGAAGGCGAGCAACCGCCGCTGACCTGCATCGGCGCGTTCAGCTCTGGTCGCGGCGACCTCAGCAGGCTCGCGGCCGAAGACGTCTTTGAGCCCCGGCCATCGCGCTAGTCCTCGACACGGCGGTTCTGGTCGGTGCCTTCGACCGCGACGACGAGGCGCACGAGCGCTGCGCGAAGCTGCTCGCCGAGACAACGCGCGAGCGGCGCGTCGTCCCCGCCCCGGTCCTGGTCGAGGTCGACCACCTGCTCGGCTCCTACACCCGCGAGGGTTCCTTCGGCGCGGTGCTCGACCAGGTTCGAAGCGGCGCGCTGGTCATCGAGGATCTGGTCGCCCAAGACTACGAGCGGGTCGACGAGTTGCTGGGCGCCTACAGCGATCTGAAGGTCGGCTTCGTCGACTGTGCGGTTCTCGCCTTGGTGGAGCGACTCGGCGAGCCGAAGGTCGCGACGCTCGACCATCGCCACTTCGGCGTCATGCGGCCTCGTCACGTCGAGGCCCTGCAGCTCCTGCCCGCCTGAGCTGGACCATCGCGGCGCTATCTGCCACTAGTGGCAGATAGGCGGATCCGAGATGGCTGAAATTGGCCACGGATTCGGTGGAGGAACCAGCCGATTTGCAGCGATTTCAGAGAAGCCCGGAACGAGACTCGAACTCGTGACCCCTTCCTTACCATTCACGGTTGCTGGGCGACGGATATCCGCAGAAAGAGCTTGATTAGCAGGATATTAGCACAGTCGACGCTAGGGATTAGGGCGGCTGTTCGGCACCGTCTAGCTCGGAATATGCAGCGATTGCCCCGGCTTTCTGCCACTCGTGGAATCCGAGTGGCAGGACAGCCTGAATTGCCAAACGCAGCGGGGCGTATTTGGACCCGCGACCTTCGGGTTATGAGCCCGAACCTGGGGCCCGCTGAACTACGTGGGGCACGGTTTCAAGCGGTTTTCGCGAGATCGAGATCGGCTGGGATCGGCTGGAGTCTGTGGGGCTTCTTGCCCCATTTCTTGCCCCAGCCCTTGAACCACTACCTCAACTGCAATTCTGCTGAAGCCCATATGTGATCACTTGCGGCCAGCGGCGTAGTACTTCCAAAGGAAGAAGAGCGCCAGTGCGGAGTCCGGGCCCATCGCATCTCTGAGCGCGACACGTAGAAAAAGACGTGCGCGTTTTTCGGGCGATTCTGGGTACCGGATGAGCAGGCGCCTAAAACGAATGCGGAGGGTCGATGCGTCAGATAGTCACCTATCTAGGGACGGCAGTTGTCGTAGCCATAATGAGTTTTGGGCTTCTAAGCGCCCGCGACTCATCTGCTGGCGCATCTCATGTATTTGCCGATCGCCGTCCCGCGAAAGAGACGGATCTCGCCCATCGATCGAGAGTGCGGAGAGCGGCCGAGCGCGAGACTCGCTCTCGTCTCGAAGCTTTGCGGCTTCCTCCCGGGGCAGCGCGGATCGAGAAGGCTCCTCGTGTTAGGAGCGACCTAGAGGATCCCTTCATGGAACCAGCGACGCCGAACCTGATCGACCGGTCTGCACTATGGAGCGTGCCCGGCGACCCAAGCGAAGTACTCACCTGGATCAGAGAGCATCCTCCGGGCGGCTCGATCTTGAAAGTCGAAAGCTCCTTGCTCGATCGAGGTGTCACTACCTCTTGGAGCATCGGCTTCGAATGGCCACTGCTCAAAGGCATTGCCAGCGAACGAGTGCTGCTGATGACGGCGGTGGCGACGGCAACGCATGAGACGACGCTGAGGGTCGACGCGCAGGCGGTCTGGATCCTGCCCCGGCCCTCCTCGGAGCGGGTGCCGGCTGCTGCTCGGTTCCTCGAACTCAGCGTGGGTCGTTCCGGCTCCCCAAGACGAGAACTTTCACTGGCCAACGCTCGCGCCGTTCGGAGGATCGCGCTGTCGATCAACAAGCTGCCACTCGCCCAGCCAGGAGAAACCAGCTGTCCCGCGGAGTTCTTGCATCCGGTCGTCGTGCGGCTGGCCTTTCGAGCCGCCCGCGGAGCTCCCGTGCTTGCTGAAGCCAAGCAGGAGGTCCCTGCGGGCACCTGTGACCCAATGCGTCTCTCGATTCGGGGCAAGCACGAACCGCCCTTGAGCGATGGTCAACGGGTCATGCGGCGCCTGCGCGGGCTCCTTAAAAAGGCCCGGTTCGAGGGTTCCTAAAAAACTCGGTCGGGTGACGCCCGTCCGGCGGTTCCATGCCGCTACGAGGTTGGAACGAGCCATGCCGCCCGAAGACGGGGAGTTACGGCTGGTAGATCGGCGGCTCCTGCCAGCAATAGCCGATCAGGTTCGGCTACATCGCCTGCGTTGACAACGGAAATACCCCCCGACCTGGACAGAGAGATTCTACACTCCTGTCAAGACGTGAGTTTCACCTCCGTCTGGCGATCCCAGGCGGGAGGAGGGACGGGTTGATCGTCGGGCCTAGCGCTACTCCCGTTCGGGCGCACAGGGACATGAATTGGCACCCCGACCGGAGTGATAAACGACTGCCGGGTTCCTACAAGGACGGTTATGAGCCCGAACCTGGGATCCCGCTGGACTACGTGGGGCACAGTCTAAAGCGGTTTTTATGAAATCGAGATCGGCTGGGATCGGCTGGAATCTGTGGGGCTTCTTGCCCCATTTCTTGCCCCAGCCAGTTCCTAGCGATAGCGGGTGAGCATCATCGCCGTGTTGCCGGGGCCGTTGCCTCCGAAGCGTTCGATCTGCACCCAGCCACCGGCGACGACCTTGCCGTCGGGCTGGGTGACAGCGGCGCGGGCGAGGCTTTGGGAGCCGGGCGGGTCGGTGTGCCAGACGCCGCCTTGGCCGAAGGAGCGGTCGCGGTGGCCATTGGGGAGGAAGCGGCGGGAGGTGAAGTCTTCGTGGCCGGGTTCTTCTTGGCCGCGGGTGTAGGGGGCGGTTTCGCCGCCAACGACGAGGACCCGGCCGTGGCCGTCGACACTTACCGCCAGGGGCTCGAAGCTGAAGAACTGGACGCCGTGTTCGCGCGGACTCGGTTCCTGGGTGTCGATCGGGGCGCGTTCCATGTAGATGCTCCTGCCGAAGGACGTGTCGCGGCGGCCGTCGGGGAGGAGGCGGAGGAAGCCGACGGGTTCCCCGAAACCTTCCGGGAAGAGGGGGGCGCAGAGGACGATGCGGCCCTGGGGATCAACGGCGAAGGGCGCCTCGAAGAAGTAGGTGGTGATGACTGCCCGCTCCCCCGGCTTCTCGACCGCGAACCTGCCCCCCTTGCCGAAGCTGCGGTCGATCCTGCCGTCGGCGGTGAGTCGGTAGAGGACGTAACGCTGGTGAATGTAGCCGGAGACCAGGAGCTTGCCGGAGGGCAGGGCCTTGACCTCGGTGAAGCCCGTGTAGCCGCTGTATGGGCCGTTGTGGCGAGGCGTGATCCGCAGGCGGCCGCGGTGCCCGAAGCCGCGGTCGATGCTGCCGTCGGGGCGGTAGGCGATCACCAGGGCACCTGCGCGCTTCGGGCCGGTGACTGGCAGGTTGCGGGGGTGGGGGACGATGTCCCCCACCCCGACGATCGTCCCGTCGGGCTCGATCGCCATGTCGTGGAGGCGCCCGCCGCCGCCTTCCCCGTCGGCACGCCTGCCTCTGTGGGAGGGCCGTGGGAACACCTTTCCGTCGTAGCCGAAGCTGCGATCGAACCTCCCCTTCCGGGTGAAGCGGGCGAGCGCAGGGGCAAAGGCTCCTTCGTTGTCGCGGTAGCCGGCGAGGAGGACCTTGCCGTCCTCTTGCCCCGCCACGGCTTCCGCCTGCAGGTGACCCCCTCCCGTGACTTCCCCTCGGCCGGAGCGGAAGGGCGGCGTGAAGCCGTCGCGACCGAAGCCTCGGTCGAGGCGGCCGTTGGGGCTAATCCGGGCGACGGCGAAGTAGTGGCCGCCACGGGCGATCGGGTAGACGGCGGCCAGCAGCTTTCCGCCGCCGCCGGGTTCGAGGTCAACGATCCCGCCGACCTGTCCGTTCTCCGGCACGCGCGCTTCGATCTCGGCGATCCCGTTCATGCCGAAGGTCATGTCCGTGGGATCGGCAGCGAGCGCCGCTCCGGCCATGGCCGCGAACAACACGGCGCAGCCGATCAATGCCCTCTTCAGCCTCACCATCGTGCTCATCGACTCAGGTTGTAACCCACTCGGACCAGGAAAGTCATGCTGGGCGGCGCCGGCGCCTCCACCCTGCCTCAGAACTTGTTCGGGCGCGCCGATCCGTTCTGGGGCCTAAGTAAATCTTGCTGGTGCCTAGGGGCCGGAAATCGACCTTCGGTTCCCCACACGGACAGTCCGCTTATGAGCCCGATCCGGGGGTCCCGTTGAGCTACGTGGGGCACGGTTTCAAGCGGGTTTCGCAAGATTGAGATCGGCTGGGATCGGCTGGAATCCGTGGGGCATGTTGTCCCATTTATTGCCCCAGGCCCCAGCGACCCGCAACTTGATGCCGTGGGCGCATTCGCACGATCAGCCGGCCCCGGGATGGAGGGTCCGAGTAGCTACGGATGGCAAAGTAGCTCCTGCGCACGCTGTCGTTAGTTGTCCTGAAAACTGCCCAAGCGATATAGGATGCAGCCTATGAGTGCCTTCTTTGAGGCGCCTCCTCCACAGCCCAAGACCGAGCCGGCCGAACCACGAATGCCGGTTTGGTTCCAGGCACCGCGCGGCCAATTGCCCTGCGCGATCCCGCTGGGAAGGATCATTGCTCGCAATGACAAAGCAGTCGTAGGAGTCGCAGGCGGTTTTGCCTACACGACGGGATTTGAGCTGTCCTTCCACGTCTTCACGCCAGAGGCGACTTTCCCAGAGGGCGGATTCGAGAGGGGGCCGTTCGATCGAATGGGGTTGGACTCCGGGGAGCTTTCACCCGAGTTCTTGCGCCTGGGCCTCGAATATGCCGATGGAAGCAAGTTGATGAATACGAATCCTCGACCCTTGCCCGATGGCGATGGGGACGACGAAGAGCAGGCCAAGCCAACGATGAGGCCCCAGCGCGGCAGAGGTTGGTATCGGGAATATCAACAGGACTTCTGGTGCTGGCCCCTGCCTCCAGTCGGTCCTCTGCAATTGATCTGTGAGTGGCCTGGGATGGAGATCGACTTGACCCGGGTTGAGGTCGACGCACAATCGATCCTCGACGCCTCGGCGCAAACGCAGATCATCATTCCCTCGGAATAGTCGGCCCAACCCAACGTCGGCGAATCCGCCGGCGGGGCAAGCCGTTCGACCTTCGGGTTCCCACAAGGACCGTCCGATATGAGCCGGCGCCTGGGGTCCCGCTGGACTACGCGGAGCATGGCTTCGCAAATCGAGATCGGCTGGGATCTGTGGGCATGTTGGCCCAGAACCGCCCAGCCAACGAGTTCGCAACCTATGAGCCCGCGGTGCACCCTCGTCGCCTTTGACGACGAGGCGGCGAGGTCTGTGCGGGTGCTCGTCGATCACGCACTGGCGGTCTGGCAGCTCAACCGGGTAGAGATCATCGTGGCAACCGAAAATCGTCGCAGCCGAGCGATACCCGAGTGGCTCGGCTTTCACCGGGAGGGGACGCTGCGGCATTTCCAACTCGTTGAAGGCCGCCACCTCGACTGCGTCAGCTACTCGATGCTGGCGATGGACGGCCGCGAGGGCTCGGCGCCCGTCCTCGGACTTGGCCATGTACAAGTCGCCGCGCCGGTCGGCAGCGAGGGCGAGGCTCGATCCTTCTATGGAGAGTTGCTGGGCCTTCGGGAAATCGAGAAGCCCGAAGCCCTCCGTGCTCGCGGTGGCGTTTGGTTCACCTGCGGCGCACCAGCTCCACGTAGGAGTCGCCGACGACTTCTCACCTGCAACCAAGGCGCATCCCGCCCTCCTTGTTCGGCGGCGAGACCCTCGACTCTGTTGCCGAGCGACTTGCTGCGGCGGGAAGGATCGTGCAATGGGACCAGAGGCCCTATTTCAAGGGGCTGGATCGAATACGTGGGGCGCGGCGGTTTTCGCTAGATCGGGTTCGGCTGGGATCGGTGGGTCATGTTGGCCCCAGCGATCCGAATGTGATCTACCGTCTGATCGTAGGCTCGAGATCGAGTCCGCTAATGCCCCGGAGGTACGCGGAACCTGTACTTCATCGGGCTCTTGTCTCTGTTGCCGGCAAGATCGACGGCCCAGACTTCAAACACATGCCTGCCGACCCGGAGTCGCCTGAGCGTCAGCGGTGATCTGCAGGGCCTCCGAGGGCGGTGGTCGAGTTTGCATTCGAAGCTTGAGCCGGCCTCGTCGGAGCCGAACTCGAACTTCGCCGTTCTCGCGCGCGACTTTCTCGGTGGTCCCCGGAGTATGAACGTCTGGGGTGGGGTCTCGTCGCCCGCCGGCGGCTGTGAGATTGCGATTCCGCCGTTGGCACCGCCGCCCCCTCCACTGCTCGATTCTTCCGGTTCTGGAGCCGTCGTCGCTAACGCATATTCGGAGCTGCCGAATTCTTCGCTCGCCTGGTTTGCGGCGACCATCGTCCCGGCCGAGATCGGGCTGGGGTAGATGACCGTCCAGCTCCCCGATTCGTCGGCGACGGCTTCGGCGAGGAAGCTTTCGATCTCCCCGGCCGAGCTGTTCGCCTTACGAAAAACGCGGACGACAGCCCCCGGTTCGGCCTCGCCGCTCGCCCCCGCCTCACCGGAGCTGACGAAACTCGGCGGCTGGATGTCCCCGTTCGCGCCGTTCACCAGGGCGATGAACGGGCCAACGTTGCCGGAGCCGTGGTTGCGAAGGACCTGGTTGTAGACGGTGCTGAAGACGTTGTTCTCGACCATCCGGATGGCCGGTCCGCCACTACCTGAGATCGTGTTTTCATCCGCCGCCGTGTTGCCCCCGATCATGGCTCCGGTCACGCCCGCAAATAACCCAGGCTCCTCGACGTTGACTCCAGCCTCGCCGGAGCCTTCGATCCGGTTGCCGAAGAGGCGGGCTCCGCTCCCTTCGATCCAGACGCCGTATTTCGTCGCGCCGAGGATCGCGTTGTCGGCCAGCGACGCGCACCAACCGCACGTTTTCGGCAGGTGGATCCCGACCGCTCCCCCAGGGAGTCGAGCGTCGGTCACGCTTTCACCGATCACATTGCGTTCGACCAGCGATTCGTAGGCGGCGATTTCGAGCGCCGTGCCCGTCAGCATCGAGAGGCGGTTTTCAAAGACCTCCACATCGCTCCCGCCGGTGATCGCGATGCCGCCCTGGCTCGGCGGTTCCTGAGTCCCGGTTCCGGACGGGTTCAGCCCGATCCAGTTCCCTTGGACCCTTAACTGGCCACCGGTCGGGCCGGCGAGGATGCCGAAGGTGCCGCCGTCGATCAGGTTGCGGTCCCCGGCCGTCGGGCCGCCGATGGTGGTGCCGATCGACCCACCCGCGCGCACTCCTGCCGCTTCGTTCGGCAGCGGCTGTCCGAACGCATCGAGACCGATGTAGTTGCCGAAGACGCGGGTCGAGCCGGTCGCCGGTTCCCCGCCGCCGTTGCCGCCGAGGTCGATCCCGGGGCCTTCGGCCGCCGCGATCACGTTGCAGCCCCCGTCGCAGATCGGCGTGGCCAGCGTTTCTTCGTTCAGGCGTTCGCCGATCCAGTTAGCACGGGCGGTGCGGTTTTCGCCCGTTGCGGCATCGGCGATCCGGATGTTGGTGCCGTTGGGCGCCGGAGTCGCACCGTCCGGCATGACGCCGAAGCCGTTGCCCCTCACGGTGGTGTTGTCGGTTCCGTCAAGGTCCAGCGCTGCCCCGGTGACATTGGCAAAGATGTCCCGGGGCAGGGAGTAGTAGCCGCCGAAGTCGGCCCCGTTCGAATTCTGGTCGATGAAGGCACCGGTTTCTACCGGCCCGGCGGTGCCGTCGAGTTTGAGTCCGATCCAGTCGTTCCACATCCACAGGCCGGGCCCGTCCACGGCTTCGGCGGCGGTCTTCGCGTTGGAGATCGCGAAGCCGATCAGTTGCACGCTCGGGGCTGAGACTCGGAAGGCGGTGCCGCCGGCCGGCCCGTCGATCCCGGTGCAGGGCCCGGGAACGCCAAAGTAGTCGGATTCGCACTGGAGGGGCCGCGGCGATCCTTCGATCCTCACTTTGCGGGTGATCGTCGGCAGGGTCGAGCCGAGTTCGATCGTGCCGCTGAGCTCGCCGTCGAAGGTGCCGAACTGGAACTTGATGATGTTGCCTTCGTCTTCGAAGAAGGGAGTCGCGTTCGATTCTTCGATCGCCGCGCGCAGCGTGCAGGTCCCGACGGCCGTTTTGCAGCCGGCTGACCCGACGGTTTGGTCGACTTGGTCGCCGGTGCTGTTGACGGTGTATTCGGCTGCTACCGCCCTCGCCGGAACCGCAAGCAGAACGCAGATTAGGATTACCAAGGCAAAAGGGTCTCTCCACCGTGAGAGGGACGCAGAGCCGATTGGCCATTGCCTTGAGGTGAGCCTGCCGATCATCATGGTGGTCCCGCCGTAGGCACTGGCGCGCCTGGAGCGCCCACGACAATCTCGATCGTACCGGCACCGGGCCAGCGTTGGATCGCGGGTCAGGGTCTCTTGCCCCCTGAGATCGACCTAGATATGGCTCGCCGGAGCCTGAGCCGGAGATACTGCGCGAGGCTGCCGCTTTTCGCGAGAGCGAGAGAGCGAAGACTTCCGGTGTCTTTCCCCCGCCTTCGTCAACACCCAGATGCCTTCCCTCGAGCCGTTGGTAACCAGGCCGCGTTCGAGCAGCCGGCGGCGGGCGACATCCACATCGGCCTGCCAGCGGGGCCTGCCGCTCACGATCTCCAGATCGCGGACACCGAAGCGAGAGGTCAGCTCCGACTCGACCGAAACCATCACCTCCTTGCGCGTCGCGCTCCCGCCGAGCGTTGCCAGCGCCCGCAGGATCGGCTCCTGATAGGCCGCGGCGCCGAGCCGGCTGAGCGGCGCGGGTCCCCAGCGGCGCTCTCCCTCGACCAGCGCCTTCAGCCGCTCGCGCTGCTCGGGGGAGCAGGCCATCATGTGGGTGTAGACGTCGAGGGTGAAGGCGGCGCTTCGGTGGCCTATCTGGCGCATCACCTGGGCCGGGTCGGTGCCGAGGGCGACCAGGATCGAGGCGAAGGTGTGGCGCAGCTTGTGGGGCGAGAGGCCCTTCGGCAGCGGCAGCTCGCCACGCTCGCGAAGCAGCTGGTCGGCGCGCTCGAAGACCTCGGCCAGAACGCGCTCTCGCAGGTTGCTGCGATCGCGTCTGCCCCCGGTCCCGGTCGCGAAGGCCAGAGCGTCGGGGCCGCCGGCCGCCGGGCGCGCCTTGTGGGCCGCGAGGATGTCGTGGAGGATCGGCAGGATCCGGATCTCGCGCAGGCCCGCCGTCGTCTTCGAGCGGCCGACGAAGATCCGGGTGTTGGCGAGGTCGATGTCTCGTTCTTGCATGTAGCCGATCTCGTGGGCGCGGGGGCCGGCGAAGATCAGCGTGCCGACGATCGCTTCGCGCTCGTCGCAAAGGTGCCCCGGATCGCGGTCCAGTTCGGCGGCCGCGTCGAGCAGCGCCTCGATCTGCTCGGCGGTGTCCAGGTGGACCGGCGGCTTGCGCCGCGCCTTCAACAGCCGCTCCTTGCCGGCCGCCGCGTTCCCGGAGAGCCCTTTGTATTGGACGGCGAAGCCGAGGAACCAGGAGAGGCCCTTGATCGTCTTGTTGATCGAGGTCGCCGCCAAGGGCAGGCGGACGCGTCCCCGCTCGTCGCGATAGGGCTCACCGCGGTCGATCGCCGCCTGCAGCCGCCTGCCCTCTTCGACCTTGGCGGCGCTGTAGGAGTCGACCGCTTCGGCGTCGATCTGTGCCAGCGGCCACTCGGCGAAGAAGGGCATCAGGTGCATCAGGCACCAGCGCAGGTTGCGATGGTGCGCCTCGCCGTGGTGGGCGCGGCGGACCTCGAGCGCCCAGGGCGCGAACTCGCCGAAGAGCATCTCCCCGCCCGCCGTCGGCGGTTCGACCGAGCGGTCAGCGGCACAACCACCGCGCGGTGGCTGGGTCGGCGCCCCACCCCCTCCTTCGCCGCCCCCTCGGCGCGGCGGCATCCAGAGCCCGCGCCGCGCGTCGGCGAGAACGTTCTCCAGCTCCTCCTGGGCGCGCTCGGGGGTCCAGCCTTCGGATTCGAGGCCGAGCGTCAGGTAGCGGCGGCGGCCGTAGGCGCTGAAGCGCAGGGCGAAGCCGCGCCCGGCCTTCCACTCACGTACAACCACTTCGCCCCTCGCCCGCTTTGCCATCCCAGATCATCTCCTTGCGTTCCGGCGCAAAGGAGGTGGTGGCGCGAACCCAGCGGGTCTAGGCTGTGAGTCGCGCCGAAGCATCTCCTTCGGCGCCGGGCCGGGGGCGTTCGAGCGCCCGCCGGCCGCATCCGTTTTGCTTTCGCCGACGGTAGCTCGACCCCGCCGAGAAAGCGAGTCGGAATGCGGGACTTCGGCAATCGCGGTCAATCGCGGTGCATCCCAGCTCCAACGACGCCGCGGCGCACCGAGCCGCTCCTCTATCTCCTCGGGGTCGAAACGGAGACGCGGGCGGGTCCCGGTACCCAGGCGTCGCGCCCCGAGCGCCTCGGCATGGCGATAGACCCAGACCCGCGAGACACCCCAAAGGTCGGAGACCTCGGCAGCGGTGAGCATCTTCTTCTTGCTTGGTTCGGGTCCTCCCGGCTCTGCTTCTGATCGACCAAGAAGCTCTGCAAGACGGGTCGCGAGTGCCTCGATCGACTCCGGTGCGAGTCGCATCTCGCCTGGCTCCTGATCGGGGCCGCTCATCGGCGACCCACTCCTAAAGGGCGGGCGTCGGCACCTCCGGCCTGCCGGCTCCAGTGCTCGATCCGCGCCGCTGCGACCTTCATGTAGTCGGGCTCCAGCTCGATACCGCAGAAGCGACGTCCCTCGAGCGCTGCAGCTGCCCCGGTCGTACCCGAGCCCATGAACGGGTCGAGGACGAGACCGCCGTGCGGGCAGACAAGCCGAACCAGCCAGCGCATCAGCTCGAGCGGCTTGACCGCCGGGTGAGGATTTCGGGTCCGCCCGTCCGGTCTCTGACCGGCTTCTGGATACAGGTCCAGGTTCCGCACCGGCAGCTCCTCACACCCGGCCTCGCGCTCGGCGCGGGAGACCCGTGGGCAGTAGAGAAACCGCGAAGGGGCCCGGCAAGGACCCGAAGGCACGCGCGCCTCCGACACCTGGGCGTCAAGCAGCGCCACCGCACAGCCTGGCGCGCAACCCCCTCCCTCCTCGCAGTCGGGCTCATGGCCCACGAGGACGTTGGCGGGGTGGCTTCCACCCGAGCGGCAGGCATCGACGTTGAGGGCGCCGGTTCCGAAGCGCTCCATCGTCTCCGCGGTCGTGCCCTCGAGCGGCTTGCGGGCGAGAAGGACTGGATCGAAGGCGGGCTTCAGCGTGGTCGAGCGACCGCCGGGATAGCGGCGGGACCTCGGCATCCCCGTCCCGTAGATCCACATCAGCGTGTCGCGGATCTCCAGGCCCGCGTCTTCGATGCCGCAGGCGAGCCGGTGGAAGGTGCGGCGGGCGCCGAAGGCGAGGAGGTGGGCGCCTGGCTTCATGACGCGCGCGCACCGCGCCGCCCAGAGGCCGCACCAGACCTCGAAGGCCTCGTTGGGGTCGAGGCGCTCCCGCCCGGCCCGTGCGGCGGCCTCCCGAATTGCCGCTCCGTCCCAGCGCTCGTTCTGCCAGTCAATCCCGTAGGGCGGGTCGGTGACGATCGCATCGACGCTTTCGGGCTCGAGCTCGCCCAGCACCTCGAGGCAGTCGCCTTCGAGCAAGCGGACGTCCGAGCCAACCGCCCCTTTGCCGGTGCAGCCACG
Source organism: Solirubrobacterales bacterium (assembly GCA_035473555.1). Taxonomy (GTDB): domain Bacteria; phylum Actinomycetota; class Thermoleophilia; order Solirubrobacterales; family 70-9; genus VAYN01. The sequence goes on along the minus strand of DATIOC010000015.1, from coordinate 31,008 downwards.
CGAGCGTTTGCCCTTGCGCTTTGCGGCGGCCACCTAGCCCTCTGCCTCCCGAGGCTCGGCCAAGAGCCAGTCGACCGCGGGATCGGGGTCGCGAGCATCGGTGAAGATCGGTTCGAAGGGGCCACGCTCGGCGAGCTCCTCCGCCAGACAGAACCGCACCGAGAGCTCAGGAGCCTCGGCAAAGTCCGGGTGGCTCTGAAGCAGCGCCACCGCGGTATCGCGTCGTCGCCGAAGCGCTGCCCGGCTCGCCCCGGTCAAAACACAGAGCACCGACGGGAAGTCCGGGTACTGAGACCGCCACATCGGCTCGCCCCGTTTCCCCTCGGCGCGCAGGAGGCGCCCGTAGCGCGCCAGCTCAGCCGCCAGCCGATCGACGGAGAGGGTGGCACGGTCGAGCTCGAGAAAGCGCTGCTCGACCACCACCTCCGAGGCGGTCAGCCGCACATAGGTGAGGACGGCGTCGGCGAAGACCGACCCCGCTCGGCGTCCCCGCCCGAGCCGGTGGGGAACCTCGTGGTGCCAGGAGAGCGGCCCGAACTCGTCACGGCGCTCACGAGCAGCTCGCACGAAGGCGATGGCCGAGTCGTTGACCGCGAGCGTGTGTCGCTGAAGCGGACCGGCCGCTGCCTCCGCGTCGAGCAGCCTCGGCATCGACTCCAAGAGCCCGGCCTCCAGCGCCACCCGTGCGCCACGCTCGGTCGCGTACCAAAGCCGCCGCGGAGCCCCCGGAGCGCCGAAGCTCGGCACGTAGGCGACGAGCCCCGCCTCGCCGAGCCGCGCCATCACCGACTGCACCCAGCGCGAGCTGCGCCCGGGGAAGTGGATCGTGCCGAGCTGCGGCGTCGAGAGCACCCGGTGCTGGGCCAGCGAGGCGGCGATCTCCCCGCTCGCCACCGGCACGGTGAGTTTCCCGGCGCCGCTCACTCGGGCTTCCTCGCGATCCGGACCTGGCCGGAGCGACCCGGCCGGCTGCGCCCTTCGGTGTGCCCTTTGCCGCGCTTGCCGCCTCCGCCTTTCAGCGCGAGGAGGATGCGGTCGTCGAGGTCGTCGAGGTGAGCCCGCACATCGCCGGCTCCGGCGTCGTCGCTGTCGTCGCAAGGCGCCTTGTGCCCGGTCGGCTTGTCGAAGACGTCCTCGACCCTGATCCCACTGAGCGCGAACGGCGCGCTGAGCGCCCCGTTGTGAGTGACCTGGGCGACGAAGTGAAACCGCGGCAGGCGGGTCAGCGCTTTGGGGCTCGGCTGCCCACCCCACTCCTTCGTCACCAATCCGGCGGCGTGGGAGTTGAGCGTCGAGGCGAGCAGGTGCGAGCGGTTGGTCGTCAGCGCGTTCAAGGTCGCCGGGCTCAGCCGCTCGGGGTTCTGGTTCAGGAGCACCGCCCGCAGACCGAACTTCGCGCTCTGCTCCAGCAGCGCGGCGAGGTTGCCCGAGGCAGCGCCGTCGTAGCTCTGAACCTCGTCCAAGAAGACCCAGAAGGGACGGCGCTGCTCGGGCGCCAGCTCCGCCCGGCCGCGAGCGGCATGCAGGAGATCGAAGAGCAGCAGGTTGGCGATCAGCCGGTCGCGGGTGCCGCCGGCGCCAGGGCAGGCGAGGACGATCTTGCCTCCGTCCATCGCCTCCCTGACCCGGTAGGTGCTGCGGCTCTGGCCGAGCAGCGCCGCGATCGAGCTGGAGGCACGCAGGCGGTCAACCATGTTCGTGACCGGCGTGATCGCCTCGGCGGCGAGCAGCGGGAAGCGGTCGCGCCAGAAGCGCTGCTCGGCCCGCGGCAGGAAAGGCACCACCGCCTCGCGCCACTCCTCATCTGAGAGCAGCGTCGGGATCTGGAAGATCGTCGGCGCCAGGTCGGGGTCGATCTGCCGGGCGATCGTCGCCAGCGCCGAGGCGGCCTGGGTGGTGAGGTTGATCGCGCGGGTCGAGCGGTCTCCCCACTCGAGTGCGGAAGAGAAGGCGTCGACCACCGCCTCGACCTGGGCCTCTCCGTCGGCGCCGCCGCCGAACTCAAAGAGGTTCCACCCCGGCTGTGCCGCGGGCGAGGAGCCGGGGCCGAGGTCGATCCTCACGACCCGGTCTGCGACGTCGGCAAGGTAGGGCTCGATGCGCTCGATGCCGTCACCGTGGGGGTCGATGAACAGGCCGCCGTGCCCGGCTCTGACGAGGTGGGAGAACTGGGCGATCGCGGTCTCGGTCTTGCCGTAGCGCGAGCGGCCGGCGACGTAGGTGAAGAAGGTGTCGGCGGTGGACACCCCGACGATGCGCTTCCCCGTCTCCGTGGTGATCTCACCGAGCGGGATCAGGTCGGCGCGGTCCGGATCGAAGGCCGGCAGCTCCGGGGGCGGGGAGAGCAGCGCGCCGGAGCGCAGCACGTTTCGCTCGCCGCAGTGGACAGTCGGCGGCTTCAGGAAGCCGGCTAGCTCGCGCGCCGTCAAGATCGTCTTCCGCGACGGCCGGAAGAACCCGGTCGCGAAACGCCGGTCGAAGCTGCGCCGCCACAGGGGGAAGTCGGAGCCAAGGAAGGCGAGGCCGGGGATCGGCAGGCCCGCGGCACGCAGGCGGTTGCGGTCTGCCATCGGCCGGAAGGCGGCGAGCAGGCCCGACATTGCCGCTTCCGCCCAGCCCCGGGTCGGCGCCTCGCAGCGCAGCAGGATCTGTGCCTCGAACAGCTCGCCGGAGTCGCGCAGCTTCGCGTCGACCGCCTGCACCGCCCCGCGCCGCTCCACCTGCTCGTCGGGATCGGGCCGGCTGCGGCGGCGCCCCTCCCCACTCAGCAGAGCAGACCAGTCGCCACCTTCACCGTGGAGGCGGCGGGCCTCGCGGCGGAGGCGACGCCGCAGGCGCGTCCCTCGAAAGCCGCTGGCCGGGAGCAGGTCGATGCAGACGCTCGCCGCCTCCTCCTCGGAGCGGCGGCGGCCGACCGCCGCGGCGAAGGGTTGCAGCGGGTCGGGCTGGGGCGCCAGCCGGGCCAGCGGCTCGACGCTTGGCCGGGCTAGCACCAGCTCGGTCCGCAGCACCGTCCGCTCGCTCGACCCCGACGCGGCCTCCCCGAGCACCTCCTCGGCCGGGCGCTCCTCGACGCCCTCGAAGCTGCGGAGCGCCGTGCGCAGGGCTTCGCTCGATCGCTCGGGCACCTCCAGTAGGTAGACGAGCCGGCTTTCGGCGTCGCTGACGAGCTTGATCCTCACCGCGCTCGCGCGGCGGTCAACCCAGCCGGCGACCCGGCGCTCGGAGTCAGCGAGCTGGGCGGCGAAGCGGAGGACGGCCTCGGGCTCGGCGTCGAATTCGTCGGCGGGGACGATCGCGACGGACCGGCGCGAGCTGAGCAGGCGGCGGGTTGCGAGAAAGCGATGCGTAGCCAGCGCGGAGGCGATAGCGAGGGTGCCGAGAGCGAGGGGCACGAGGAGGCGAGCCGAGGCACGGAACTGATCGACAGGGAGGTTCGATAGGAGCCTCCAGAGGGCGATCAGCAGCGCCGCGGCGAAGATCGCGAGCATCGGGCGCGGATCGGAGCGATTCGATTTCGAGGTCACGAACACACCTCCAGGGGACGCGGAGATGTCGGCAAAATCGCGCGGGCGCAATCGCCGGCCCCAAGCCGAACGAGGCGACTTCCCCGCCGTCTGATTCCGAACAGCCAGTCGAGGTAGCAGGCGAACAGCCACCCGAAGGGCAGGGCGAAGCGCCGGCTAGCCACGATCCCTCCTTGAGGAGGTACCGCAGCCCCGTCGTCCTCGGGGTCGCCGCCTATCGAGAGACGATCTCCATCCCGGCCGGCGCCAGCGGAAGCCGCCCTTGGGGCCGGGGCAGCTGTTCTCCCGCCGCTTAGCCATCGAGCTCTCGGTCCTTGCCACGGAAGATCGCGATGTAGGCCCGGCCGGAATCCCGGTAACGGCGCAGGAATCGTCGCCACCCTGCCCGCGCTGAACGTACCGTCCCGGCGGTGACCTGAAGTAGCGCTCGGGGCCCGCGGGCCCCGACAAGCTCGACCGTCAGCCTGCCGCTTCGGTACGGGACGTGCTGGAGAGCCCGGTGTGATCGAAGCGCGCGCCCGGCACGCAGGGCGGCAAAGCTGCCTTCAACGTCCTGGGGGTCCTGCCGGCTGAGGGCTGCGTGGCCCTCAGCCGAGTTGTCTTCGACCGCCTGGATCGCGGCGCCCGGGTTGGGAGACGACACGGCAGCCGGGTGCCCCGTCGAGATCGGTTGCTCGGGCTCGCTGGCAGCGAGGACGAACAGCGCCGCGAAGCCAACAAGGATCGCGCTGGCGAAGACCAGAATCGCCCGCGCCGCGCTCGGATCGAGCGGGCGGTCGAGGAGGGCGCGGAGCCGGTCAGCCATTCGCGCCACTCGTGCTCAGCGGCTGGGCGTAGCCGAAGATCGACGCCGGCATCCCGTACCGCGTCGCTTCCGAGGGAAGGAACGGTCCCGAGCGAGCGACCCGGTCGCCGAAGTTGCCGTCAATCGTCGTGATCTGCCCGCCGGGAAAAACGCGCTCGACGATGCCGATGTGGTCGCTCGCCTGCGGGCCGGAGCCGTATAGGACGGCGTCGCCCGGTGCCGGGGTCGCGCTCGGCGGAAGGACGCGGGCGCCGTTCGCTTCGGGGGTGGAGAGCGGTGGGTCGCCGGGTGCCGCTACCGCGAAGGGGCCGCCTTCATGGGCCTTCGCCCATTCGTAGATCGTCCCCGAGTAGGCGTAAGGGGCGGTGCCGCCCCTCAGCGGCACGCCCGCCTTCTCCCAGACCCAGGCGACGAAGAGCGAGCACCACTGCTCGCAAGGTCCGAATGGGTTGCAGTTGGACCCCGGCGGGCTCTCGGCGGTGCCGAGCTGACTCTCGGCGATGCGGACGATTTCGCTGCCGCTCGCCCCGCCCGACGAGGAACCGCCGCAGGCCGAGCCGCTCGATTCCTGCCCGGTCGCGACCGGGCTCGTCGGCGCTGGCGAACCCTTGCCGCGGAAGCCATATTCGACAGCCCGTTGCATGACTTCGTCGGCGTAGTTCGCCGAGGAGTCCGAGCAGGCGCCGTAGTAGTTGCAGGCGGCCTGCCGGTAGGCAGCGTAGGAGTCGCCCGCGAGCCCGAAGACCGGGCGCATCATCCGCGCCGCGGTGAAGACCGCGTCGGCGGGATCGAAGGGATCAGCGCCGCCGCCGTCGGCGTCGACCTTGTAGCGGTCCCAGATCGTCGGACCGGGCCCGGGGCTGCAGGCGGATTCCGGGACGATCGCGATCTGCATCGGCCCGCCGCAGCCGGAGGGGTAGACGTGCGCACAGGCGCGGTGGCCGCACTCCTGGTAGCCGATCGAGGCGAGGAAGGCCCAATCGACATCGAAGCGCTTGCCGGCTTGCTGATAGATGTGCAGGCGCTTCGGCGGGATCGCCTTGACGGCGGCTCGGGTCGGCGGGCTGGCGAAAGCCGAGCCGCCCGGAGCGAGGCAGGCAAGGTTGCCGCCGAGGATCGCCATCAGCGCGCCCGCCACGCTCACCGCGCCGACGAGCGCGATGGCGCAAAGCCCACTCAGCCACAGCGACAGCCGAGAGCGACCGCGGCCGATCATCGGCCCCTCCCCCGCCGCCAGCGGCGCCTGCGCCTCGGTGACGCGGCCGGAGCATCCGCCCCCAACGCCGCCGGCTTCGACGTTTTCGACGGTGGCGTGCTCTTGGAAGTCGGTCGCTGCCTTTCCTGCTCCTGCCGCAGCTCGGCGCTGAGGGTGCTCTCCTTCTCGCCCTCGGCTTCAGTCGAGGGCGAACGTGGCGCCGGGCGCTCGGGCTGGCTGCGCTGCGAGCGCCCCGGCGCCGGCCTCGTCTCTCCGTCGTCGGCCGACGACGCGGTTGCCGAGGAGGTCTTCTTCGCCGAGGTCTCCGACGGTCGCCGCTGCTTCGCGTCTTTACCGCCCCTTCCGGCGGGTGCAGAGGGTTCACTCACTGCTCCCGCGGGGCGGCCATCCTCGCCACTCTCCGCCGGGCGGTGTCGCCGCTCGGCCGCCGCGGGAGCGTCAAGGGGCGGGTGGCCGCCGCCGACCGGAGCGCTGTAGCTGGTCCCGAAGCGCGGGGCTGGGGTGTCGGGGCCGCTCGACGCCGCCCCACGCCCGCCACGCAGACGGCCGTTGATCCCACTCGCGATCCGGCCGCGCAGGCTCGTGCCCGAGCCGCGCAGAGCGCCAGTGGTTCGGCCGAGCGTGCGGGCTCCGCCGTAGAGCGCGAGGAGTCGAACGGCGCCCTCATGCCCCGGCGTCCGCGGACCGGTGGCGATCCCGATCAGGCCCTCGGCGAGGCTCTTCCTTTGCAGGAAGACGGCCCAGAAAAACAACGCCTGCAACCCGAAGGACATGAGCCAGCCCATCGCCGCGGTCGCCGAGGCGAGCGCACCGGCCACGGCGAGCAGAACGGCGAGGATCAGCGAGTAGGCCGCCTTCCGCAGCAGGTAGCCCGCAAGCCTCTCCAGCCAGCCTTTGAAGAAGGCATGGCCGCGGCCGGGAATCACCGCCGCCACCAGCGCGACCGGAGCGAAGGCCAGCAGCAGGAGCAGCAGGACCTGGGCGAGGATGATCCCGACCGCGAGCGAGCCGAGGAGCAGGAAGGCGCCGAGCTCGCCGACGAAGACGACGAGCGCCAGCAGGAAGCGCTGGTACTGGCCGCCCTCCTCCATCGCGTCGGTGGCGGGCTTGTCGGCGACGCCGAGCCGGTAGCCCTTGCGTTCTGAGTCGGCTTCGGGCAGTTTCGAGGAGTCGCCGTGGTCGAGCGCTTCGTACTCGCCGTTCCGTTCGTCGGTTTCGGGGCCGAACTGGAGGAAATGGCTCGCGTACTTGGCGGCGTTGTTGACGCACACCTTTCCGTCGGCCGTGACCTCGGTCCCGGAGGCAAGGCGGCGGGCGAGCTGCGTATCGCGGGAGGGGTTCGAGGAGAGTGGGCGGACCGGAGCGGAGATCGGGTCTTCGTCTTCGCCGCCGGTGCCGGAGAGGACGCAGTGTTCGAGGCCGCCGAACTCGAGCACAACCCAGGGCTTGAAGACCAACAGTTCGAAGAGCTGGTCGGCGGCGCCTTCCTTCGCTTGCGTACCACCGGAGGGACTCCCGTGGTCGGCGATCGAGAGAAACGCCACCGACATCTGGTTCGTCCACTTGGACGCGCTGCCGATCGTCGTCCCGGGCTGAGCGACGAAGAAGAGGGCACAGACGACGTAGATCAGAGAGAGCCCGAGCGCCCCGGCCGTCTCCGAGTAACGACGCTGCACCAGCGCCTGCCACATCGCCCAGATCCCGATGACCGTGATCGCCAGCACCAGCCAGGGGCCGCCGAACACGTTGGAATAGATCGAGCGGATCGCCGCCGAGACCGGCCCGAGCGCCCCGGCGCCCCCGGTCTGCGAGGAGCCGTTGACGAGGTCGAGGCTGAAGGCGAAGGAGAAGAAGGTGATCAGCGTGTTCGCCAGAAAGCTCGTCGCCACCCAGAGAAGCGCGGCGAAGAAGTAGGCCAGCATCGGGAGGAGTCCGCTGGCGTCGACGCCGCCGGTCAGCGAGGCGCTGATCGCGTCGAAGTGCTGGTCAAGGGAGTATTGGTCGAACGGGTAGCGTCCGAAGAGGCCGCCCGCGCCGAGCGGCGAGGCGGGCGCGACGTTGCCCCAGACGTCGCTCGCGCCCGAGGCGACCGGGTGGGCGAGCAGCACCAGGGCAAGGCCGAGGCCGAGGGCGCGCCCGAACAGGCGGACCCGGCGCCTCACCTGGCCGCCCCCGGCGTGTTGTCGAGCGCCGCCAGCAGCTCGGGAAAGACGAGGTCGAACTGCACCTCGCCCACGCGCCCATCAAGGTCGCGCATCAGGCAGAGGCCCTGGCGGTATTCGGTCAGGCGGGAGCGCAGGGCGACGTCCTCTGGGTCGAGGTCCACCATGCGAAGCGCCCGTTCCGCCTCAGGGATCGAGTCCTGGCCGAAGAGGAAGTAGACCCCGACCAGCTCGGAGAGGTCGCCTAGGTCGGCGAGCCGCTGGGTCGCCAGCAGGATCGTCGTATTCATCGAGCGGCCGAGCCGCACCAGGCGGTTCAGCAGCAGCCGGCCTTGCGTGGAGGCCAGGAGAAACCACGCCTCGTCCAGGAGCACGATCTTGTGTCGATTGCGGTTCGTGCTGACGAGGCGCAGAGCTTTTGCCGCGACCAGAGCGAGCGTCGCCACTGAGACGCGCTCGGCGCGGGTGTAGGTCTCGCGGGAGGCGCCGGGGTCGGGCAGGGTGAGCCCCGGCGTGCGGATCGTGATCGCCGAGGTCTCGGCGCCCGCCGCGGCCTCAGGCTCCCCTATCCCTTCGCCTTCGTCGGCGAAGCCGAGCCGGGCGAGACCGAAGTCGGAGAGGACCTCGAGTGCTTCGGCGGCCTCGCGACCGGCGTCTGAGGCGCCGATGCGCAGGCGCTCGACGACCTGGTTCAGGCTCTCCTCACCGGAGCGCACCGCGTCGCGAACGGCGCGGTCGATGGCGTTCTCCCAGGCGGGCGGCGGGTCGCGCAGCAGCTCCAGCAGGTAGCTGGAGGCAAGCTCCTCGCGCAGCTCGGGCAGGCCGACGCGCAGCGGGTCGAGCTTGCCGCGATGGCGCGGGTCGCCCGAGAGCTCCAGAACCTCGACCCGGCCCGCCAGCTCAGGCACGCCCTCGAGGTTGTGGTCGGGCTTCGGGTCGAAGGTGACGACAAGGGAGCCCCGGCGCTCGGCGCCGTAGGCGATCGCCTCGCCGGCGAGCGTCTTTCCCGAGCCGAGCGTGCCGGCGAGCAGGACGCCGGAGGGGCGGTCGGTGCGCGGCGCCTCGGTCGGGTCGTAACGGACCGGCCTCCCCGCGCCACCGGGAGAGTGCCCTATATATAGACCGTCCTGCTGCGAGCCGACCTCGGCGCTCGCCACCGGCACCATCGCGCCGAGTTGCTCGACGGTCATCTGCTGGATGTAGTCGGGCACCGCGCCGCCGTCGGTGCGCGGTACGTGGTCGAAGAAGAGCCGGTGCTGCAGGCCCCGCGGCCGGTGCAGGCGGACCTCGCCGAAGCGCTCGCGCAGCGCCTCGACCCGGCGCTCCAGCTCGGTTCGGTCGCTCGCGCCGACCGCGAGCGAGAGATAGGCGCGCAGCATCGGCGGGTGCGCCGAGGACTGCAGGACCGCCTCGTACTCGCGGGCGAGCTCCCGGTCGTCTTCGGCCTGCCAGCCTGGCCCCGCGTGGGCGCCTTCGGCCTGCTCGTGGTAGGCGTGCTCGACGTCGAGGATGCGCTTCCTCACCTGCCCGAGTGCCTCGCGGTTGCCGATCCAGCGGGCGTGCAGGACGGCGTCGACCGGGAAGCCGGCGTCCTCGAGCGGCGCGAAGAGCAGCTCGGCCGGGCCGGGGAACTCGGCCTCCTCGGCGAGCGATCCCGCACAGAGGACCGCCTGGAAGGAACGGCCCTCTTCGGCCTCCACCTCGAGCGAGGGAGGCTCGGATGGGTCCTCGCTCATCGGCGCGTTCGCGCACCGCCAGAGGTCAAGTTCGAGCGGCTCATAGCTCGGCTGCCCCTCGCCCTCTAGCACGAGCGCGTCGGGCGCCCAGGCGTCCTCCAGCACCGGCTCGGCAACCCCGCGGCAGCCGCCGCGCCGCAGCAGCCATTGCAGCTCTGCAGTCCTCGCCCGGCGCAGGCCGACCACGGCTCCCAGCCGCTGGAAGGTCCGCTCCTCGGCGCTCGCGAGGGCCTCAAGCTCGGTACCCGAGATCGGCCGCGGCCCTCGCACCCCGGCGATTTCCTCGAAGCGCCGCCGGGCGCGGTCGAAGGCGCGGAGGTGCCCCTTCGCCGGCTCCTGCAATGCGACGGCGAAGTAGATCTCGGGCAAGTGGGAGTCGAGTTCGGCGAGCCGCTCCTGGTGGCCGGTGAGGTAGCGCCGCCAGCCGGCGGGATCGGCGTGGCGCTCGTCAGCGGCCCCGGCCAGCTCGGCGGCGTAGCGCTCGGCGGGGTATGAGCGCTGCACCCGCCAGATCGAGAAGTCGGCGCCGACGAGGTGGCCGAAGCGCTCGAGCCGGTGTAGCAGCGCCCACTTCTCGCTTGCCGGCAGGAACGGATAGGAGACAGGCTCGGCGCGGTAGAGGGCGGCGGCCTCGCCGCCCGCCCCGACCAGGACGTTCCGCCTCGCGTAGCGAAGGGGAAAGCCACTCACGGGCGGACCTCCAGCAGCTCTCCGGCGCCCACCGCGATCCGCCTCGCCTCCAGTTCGCCCCGCCGCGGGCGACCGCGGGCGGGCCGGGCGATCAGGCGGCGCTGGCGGAGCCCGCCCCTGCGCACGCGGACCTCCGCGGCGAAGGCGGCCGTGGCCGCACCCCGGATGCGACAGCGACGCAGCTCGGGAAGGTGCTCGTCAGGGGCGACCCAGACCTCCCCGTCGCAGAGCTGCCGGCTCCCGCTGCTCGGCAGCGCCCGTCCCAGCGATCTGCGCCGCGGCGCCAGGCGAAGCGCGAGCCAGGAGAGGGCGAAGCGGTCGGCGTGGCGGCCGTCGGGCGTCGCCTGCGTCGCCAGGGTGGCGATTGCGATCGGCACCACGACCAGCCGCAGCGGCCAGTCGAGCAGGCCGAGGAGGAACCCGGCGATCCAAAAAGCCCCGAAGGCGCCGGACCCTGCGGCGAGCCCGCCGGCCCTGCCGCCGACGTGGAGACCGGCCGCCCCTGCGGCGAGGGCGATGAGGATCGCCACCGTCGGCGACCCGGATCCGAGCGCCAGCACCGCGAGCAGGGCGGCGGTCGCGTAGCCGAGCCAGCGCAGGGGGATGCCGCCCGGGACGGGCAGCGAGCGGCCCTCGATCTGGTAGATCCGCCGCTCCGGGCGGAAGATCCGCTGGTAGGAGCGGATCGGCTCGTGGGTGCCACTCATGGCAGCACCCGCTGGCCGATCGCTTTAGCTGCGCTTGCGACCTGATCGGGGCTGAAGACCAGCCAGCCGACCATGATCGCCGCGAGGAAGAACATCGCCAGGTCGGTGAACTTCCTGTTGACCAGGAAGACGAGGCCGACGGTCGCGACGATGCCGCCGTAGACCTCCCCCGCGTAATGGCGCAGCAGTGAGCCGATGTTGTGGCCGACGTCGTTGCCCGCGGCCAGAGCCGCGCCCGGCGCCAGCAACAGGGCGATCGCCGCCAGGACGGCGGAGGTGGCGAGGCGCGAACGGCGGCTCACGCTCCCGCCCCCTCGATCGCTTCGACATACCAGCGCCCGCCGCTCTTGACCAGCTCCAGCCGGTAGGCCACCGGATAGACGGCGCCGCTCGCGGGGTCGCTGAGCCGGGCCGCCGCGAGGATCGAGCGGCTCGGTCCTTCAGCTGGGCCGAGCTGGCTGACTCCGGTGATCGCCCGGATCTCGATGGCGCCGCCGAGCGGCTCGACGGCCGCGCCCGGCGAGAGGAAATAGGACAGGGAGCCCGGATCGCCGGCCGCCAGGTACTCGGGCAGGAACTTCGCGACCAGCCCTTGGATCGCACCGACATCGGACCCGCCGACGGGCTGGGGACGCTCGTTCGAGTCAACCCCAGCCCCGGCGGGCGCCGCGACTATGGAGGGCGCACCCAGCGCCGCCACCTCGCCCGCCCCCGAGCGGGCGATCGGGACGGCGAGATAGAGGGTGCGCGCGTCGCGGAGTTCGCAGGCGACGGTCAGAACCGCTCGACCGTCGCCGAGTTCTTCGACGCCGCTGACCTCGGCCTGGGCGACGTCTTCCGTTTCGTCTTGCGGCGGGGTTCCGGTGCCGACCCTGGCCCCTTCGGCCAGAAACGGCGCCAGCGCCGCCCCGCTCGGATCCGCGAGATAGGCGCGGGCGAAGCGCACCGCAAAGGCGCTCGTCGCCGGGTCAACCGCCGCCGAAGGCTTATCCGCCACCGGCGGCGCCGCAGTCGGCCCGGCCACGATCCCGCGAACCAGCAGGAGACCAAGCACGGTCCAAATCGCGACCCTCCCGGTCCCCCGCAGCAGCGACCCGACACTTGAGTCGGACGATCTAAGTCTGTTACCTGCCTCTTGCCTCACCTTGCATCTGCCTCCTTGGCTCCCGACCTAAGTGACTGTTTTGGTCATCCGGCGGGGTGTGTGTTTGCGCTGATGAGCCAGGAGTACTGCCGCCGAGGTGAGATAGCTACAAAGCCGCCTATGCGCCTATTCGCCTAGGCGAATAGGCGGGATGGGTGTGCTATGGAGCCGCCTGAAGTAACGGTGCTGGTGTGGTTTTGAGGCAGGGGAATGCGGGGCGGCAGAGCCGGTCTGTCCACGGCGATGGGACAGCGAGAGCGCGGGAGGCGACTTGGCCTCCCGCACTCGGAGCTGCGCCTATTCGGTAGGCGCCGAGGCGCCCTGTTCGTCTTGGCAGGACTCGACCCATCGCGCAATCTGCTCGATCACCCACCAGGCGCTCCAGTCGGTGACCGCGTAGAGGGTCATAGCCCCCTGGCGGCGCCGGCTGAGCATCCCGGCCTGATGCAGGATGGCCAGGTGGCGGGAGGCGATCTGGTGCGTGAGGCCGACTGCGTCGGCCATCTCCTGCACGCCGGCCTCGCCGTCGTTCAGGAGCTCGAGCAGAGCGATCCTGCTCGGATGAGCCATGACGCAGAGACGTTGTGCGGTGAGATCGACGACGTCCCGCGCCAGTGGCTCACGCTTGCGGGTCGGTCCAGCAGACGAGTGATTTTCGCTTGCTGCCTTCATGCCTCTCCGTCGCGGGCAAGGCCGGGTCCCGGCGACTTTTCGAGAAAGTTGCCGGTTTTTGCCCGCTGCTTCGACGGAGGGGTAGATGCCCGCGCATTTTTTGGAAAGGAAAGTCGATTTGGCAGCCCGGGCATCGAGTGAAAAACTTCCATGTCGGGAAGTAGAGGAGATGCGATGAAATCCCGCAGGGTGAGCGGATGCCGCTAGAGGGCGAGGCGCTACGGGAGATTGAACTCTCCGTTCACGGCAAGCTGAGGGCGCACCATCTTTCTGAGTCCTTCATCGAGCGTTACAGTGAGGACGCCGTCCAGCGCGGGGTCGCCGAATATCTCAGCGCTCGGAGCAGGGGCGTCGCGGTCGAGCATCGAGACGCCTTCATCGTGGACGTGGCCTTCAAGCGCGCGATGGACGAGCTTCGACGTGAGGCCCGCCATTCGAGGCAAGCAGCTATCGAGGTGATCGCCGATTCCCGGCTGGCGGCGGCCCCTCCGACCGAGGAATTGGCGATCGAGGCCCTGCAGGTCGAGCAGATGCGGCAGGCGATCGGGGATCTGTCCCCTGAAGATCGCCAGCTATTGAGCCTCTTCTACTTCGAGGAACGAAGCGCTACGGAAATCGCTGCGCTCCTGCACTTGAGCGAACGGTCCTTTCGTCGTCGGCTCAGGAGGGCGATCGCGAGGCTCGGATGGAAGCTCGGCGTTGAGCCGCCCGAGCCCGGCTCGACCCTGGCAATTGAGATCGGGGTCCTCTCTTGGGTCAGCCTGGGAGGTGCGCAAGTCCCCGTTGTGCGAGGGCTCTTCGATCAGATCTCCAGCGCTTTCGACGGCGCCCATCAGTGGGTGGGTCGCCTATTCGCATCCGGAGACGGGGAAAGGTTCTCCGCCCTCGCTAGCGGGCCAGCCGGGAAGGTCGCCAGCGGCTGTGCCGGCGCTGCGATCGTCTGCGTTCTCGGCGGCGTCGTCGGCCCTGGGGTCCATGGGATTTCGGGAGATGACCCTGGAGGCAACTCCGCCCATCGATCTCAAACGCAACCAGTCGCGAATCGCGGGGACTCGAGGGTGGCAGCCCCCCGGGCTGCCCAACCGGAGCCACTAAGTCCCATATTGACCACCAGGTCCTCCCCGCAGAACCCAGCTACCGAATCCCCAGCTCGACGACGAGCGGCCGCTCGCAAGGCCGAAAAGAAGCGGGTCGAGGCCCAAGCCTCCGGAATCGCGCGAGTGACCGAAGAATCGTCGGCCCCGCGGTCAGAAGCGACGGAAAGCTCATCGGAACCGGCTGAACCCGAAGCAGTGGTCATCCCGCCGCCAAGCTCCTCGCCAAGCGAAAGTGAAGCCGCGCAGGCCGAACAGGAGTTTGGGGCATTCAAATGAGGCAGGAGAGCAAGATGATCGAACCACCCCGACACCTGAGAACGCCATCGGTCCGGATTTCCGTCCTGGCCGTGTTCCTATCGAGCCTGATCTTGGCGATAGGCGTGGCGACGCCGGCAGCTGCCGCCCCTTCGAAGTTCGTGCAGGAGCTTTGCGATTCAGCACTGCCTGGCGGCGGGGTCCCTGAATACAGCTTCAGCGCGAACCCGGGCGCTCCCTTTGCCCCCTTCCAAAACTGCGCGTCGCCGGGCGGGTCGATGGGCATAGCCCAGGTGGGACAGACCTCGGCGACGTTCAGCTCCATGAGCATCGCGATTCCGCCGACGACGGGCGGCTTCGTCGAAGACGAGACGATCTCGGGGATCTCCTCGGGACTCAGCCCCGGAAACCATTTCAGCCACATCAAGGTCGAAGGCTGGCCGACCTTCAACGGCGGCGAGAGCCAGCGCACCTTCTTCCTGCGAAGCAAGCCGGCCGCGACTATCTACGACCAGAACGGGGGCGGTTTCGCGATCGTGATGACCTGCGACGGCAACGTCGGACCTTGCAACGGCGGCACGCTGGCCGCTCACGACATCGCCGTCACCCAGGTTGACCCTAACCCGCCTGTGCTCAAAGGCGTGGCCGGGTCGCTTCTCGCGCCGGAAGTGCTGCGGGGGCATCACGAAATCGGCACCGAGGCGTCGGACAAAGGTGGAGGACTCAGCAAGCTCGAAGTGCTGGTGAACGGATTGCCGGCCGGGAGCCCCACCACCGGCAGCTGCAACGTCGCCAACGTGAAGAACCCGAGCTACGAGGGGACGGTGGCGGTGAGCGCGACGCCCTGCCCGTGGAAACTGACTGCAAGCTGGCAGCTCGACACCGCCGCCTATCCGTTCCAGAACGGAGCCAACTCGGTGCAGGTCTGCGCGAGCGACTTCTCGACCCTCACCGAGGCCCAGCGGACCTGCAGCTCACCTCAGACGGTGACGGTGGACAACTCCTGCAGCGAGTCGGCGGTCCCGGGCGGAGAGAGCCTGACGGCCCACTTCACCCGCTCCCACAAGGACGAGGTTGTCCTGCCGTTCGGGCGCGCCGGGAAGGTAGCGGGCGAACTCACGAACAACGCCGGCGACGCCATCAGCGGAGCGACGGTGTGCGTGCAGATGCACACCCAGGGATCTCGCGGAGGGCTCGAGCCGGTCGCCACCGCGACGACGGACGCCCACGGTCACTTCACCTACAAGGTGGCGCCGGGGCCGAACCGGAGGGTCTTCCTCGGATACAGGCACGACTCTTTCCAAATCGGTCGCTCGGTCCGCTTCTTCTCGCGGGCCAAGATCAAGTTCAAGATCACCCCTGGTCGGGTCTCGAACGGCAGCGAAATCAAGATGCGGGGCAAGCTGCCGGGACCGAGGGCGGGCGGGCGGGTTGCGATCGTGGAAGCGGCGGCCCTCCATTCAGAAAAGTGGTACCCGTTCGGCGAAGGGACGACGAACCGCAACGGCATCTTTCACATCCGTTATCGCTTCGATGACACGTCCCTGACGACGATCTACAAGATCAGGGCTAGCGCGCCGCGGCAGCACGCATGGCCTTGGGAGGGAGGCCGATCGAAGCCTGTGTTGGTCGAAGTCAGGGGGAGCTGAAGTTTGCCTCGACCACGAGGGACAATTGAGTCGAAGCTGACGCCACCAAGGGGCGCCAGCCAAGCGAGACAAGGAGGAGAGCTCAGATGAGGGTGGTCCACGGACGTTCAGGAGGTCCTAGCGCCGGAACGGTCATGGGGGCGGTCGGCATGGCAGCGGGATTGATCGCTCTCGCTGTTTCGCTCAGCGGTGTGGCAGGAGCCGTGTCGAGCGGAAGTCGACTGGTGCAAAAGGGAGATCTTGCCCGCGGTGCAGTCACGGCAAAGGCGCTCGCCCCGGGGTCGGTGCATGCCCGGTCGATCGCCGGCTCGGCCGTGACCACCCCGAAGCTGGCGAAGGACGCCGTCAATCGGCGGGTGCTCAAGAAGGGTTCCGTCACTTCCCGGGCGATCGCGGCAAATGCGGTTACGGCCGGGGCCATCGCTCCTGGCTCGGTTTACGGCGGCGCACTTGGAAAGCGGACTTTGCATGTGACCGCCATCAAAGACCTCGATGAAGTTGCCGAAAACGGAACCTGGACTGCGGGCGACACCGGCAGCGCGCTCTGCGGCCCCGGCGAAGTCCTGATCGGCACGGGCTTCGCGATGACTCAACCGGGGAACCGCGAAGTCACCTGGTTGCAGGCGCTGCCGGTTCTCAGTGGTACCGGTGACAGCGTTTCCGGCAGGTTTGCGAGCAACTCAGGCGGGACGGCCGAAGGAGAGATTCTGGCGCTCTGCCTCGGCGGTCCATAGAGCTTTGCTTGATTTGAGGACTGCGAAAAGGTCCGAGCGCGCCCGATAGCCGGCCTTACGGATACCTCTTGGAATCCACAGGTGGCCGGTGCTCGTGCCATCGGCGCTCGGCCTCGAGCTGGGTGCCGAGCGCCAAGAGGAGTGCCTCGCTGTTGGCCGGGCCGAGTAGCTGGGCGCCGAGGGGGAGGCCGTCGGGGGTGAAGCCCGCAGGAACGTTGAGGCCGGGCCACCCGAGGACGTTCCAGGGCCAGGCGTAGGGGCAGGCGGCGACAATTTTCTTGTCGGTCTCCCAGCTGGTGAGCCCCTTGCAGGCGCCGATCGGCAGGGGAGGCTGGGCCGTGGTCGGAGCGAGGACGACGTCGAAGCGACCGAAGATTCTGCCTACCCGGCGGCGGGCGAGCTTTTCGGCAAGGCGGGCGACTCCGAGCAGCGGCCGGAATGCGCCGCCCAGGCCGGCCGCGTAGCGGGTGCGCGGATCGAGCTCGGAGCGCTCGGGGGTCCGCCTGACCCAGTCGCGAACCCCTACCATCGAGCGCGGCATGATGCTGGCGCCGGGGGCCAGCCCATAGGGAACGTCGACGAGCTCTACACCGTGGCCGAGCCTTTCCAGAGTCGCACCGAGCTCTTCCACAGCCTCTTGGACCACCGGATCGAGGTGAGCGGGAGATCCGCTGAAGGGAACGTTGAGCGCGAGCGCGATGCGCTGTCGGCCGGGATCCCGGCGCGCTGCCGCGGCGAAGGGCTCTTCCGGCTTCGGCGGGCAGTGCAGATCGCCGGCAACGTTGCCGGCGAGCACATCGAGCAGGAGGGCGGCATCGCCGATCGAGCGCGCCAGTGGCCCGATGGAGGTGAGGCCGTTGAAGGACTCCGGCGCCGGCCAGGTGGAGATCCGCCCGCGCTGTGGCTTCAGGCCGACCAGGTGGGTCCAGGCGGCCGGGATGCGAATCGAGCCGGCGCCGTCGGAGCCCACCGCGGCCGACACCAGCCCGGCCGCTACCGCCGCCGCCGAGCCGCCGGAGGAGCCGCCGGGGGTGTGATCCGGGCTCCAGGGGTTGCGGGTCGCGCCGAAGGCCGGCCCCTCGGTGAACGGCCAGAGACCGATTTCCGGCGTGTTGGTCTTGCCGACGATCACCGCTCCTGCTGCCCGCAGCCGCCGAGCCACCTCGCCGTCCTTCATGCAGAGCTTGAACTTGCCGGGGCAGCCGAAGGCGGTCGGCTCCCCGTTCATGTCCATGTCGTCCTTGATTGCGAGCGGGACACCCAGCAGCGGAAGTCGCATACCCACGGCCAAGCGTCGCTCCGCCTCGAATGCGTCAGCGCGAGCCGCCTCGCGGCTCAGCAACCGGAAGGCGTTGAGCGAGGGCTCGACGGCCTCGATCCGCGAGAAGGTTTGATCGAGCAACTCGACCGCTCCCAACTCGCCGTCGGCGAGCATTTCTGCCTGCCGGGCAAGCCCCGCGAAGGCGACATCGTCACCTGCTTGAGCAATCACTGCGCTGCCTTTGGACCCTCGGCGCCGGGCCGCGGCCGGCGGGCCACCGCCACCGCCCTCTCACTGCCCAGGTAGGGAGTGAGGGTGAGCTCGACCAGCTGAGGTGCGACCGCCGGCAGGTGCATGGTCTCTCCAGCTCGCAGCTGGGCCGCGATCACCCCAGCGATCCCGGCGATCAAAACCGCCTCTGTAATGCCGGGGAGCTCAGCGCCATGCGGGGTCTCGTTCCGCCCGCCGATGAGAAGACGGCCGAGTCGATCACGCGAGTCGAGCACCCGCTGGAGGAAGTCATCGCCGACTGCCATTGTCTCCACGACAAGGAACTGCGCGTCGACGGGCGAGTCCGCGACCATATCCAGGGTAACGCCGATCCCGACCTTGACCTTCAAGGGCCACTCCGACTGCGCCCTGCAGGCTCGTAGCAATCGACCAAGGTAGCGCTCGAAGCGACACTGGTACGCAGCTTCCACGGCCTCCCGCTTGCCGGCGAACTGAGCGTCAAATGAGGCTCGGGAGCTGCCGGCCCGGCGGATGATTCCCTCGACTGAAGCCGCCCCGTACCCCACCTCGACCGTCTCCGCAATCGCTGCGTCGACAAGCCTGGTCCTGGTCTCTCTCGACGTTGTTGTGGGGATTGATTGATCCATCGAAGGGGACACCTGCCTGACCCGATGGGCGAGCGCCGACATCGGGGAACACCGGCGCCCGCCTGTGATGCCTGGCCCCCGCGGGGAACAGGGGCTCGCCCGCCGATTCAGGGAAGAGTCGGCGGTTTCGCAAAAGATAGACAGGATTACCTACGCTGTCAATTGATATTTCTCCAGCAATCCTGGCTTACAGAGCCATATTACTCATTTTTTTCCTCCGGCTCAGGAGGCGGTTAAGAGTGAGCGCCTACCAACGTTAGGTGTCAATATCTGTGTTTGGGTAGCTCGGCCCAGGGCGAAGCGACGAGAATCGACCAGCGACCACAGGTTTCCTGAAGCACGAGCCTGGCGACACTGGAGACGGTGAAGCCGCTGATGTCGCGGTCCCAGATCTGTGTGGCCATGGCAACCGTTCCCGCCTGCACGATACGACCGGTCCGGATCCGCAGCGGGAGCTCCCAAGCGGCGATCTGGGCGAGGATCTCGGCGATGCTCTCCTGGCCGACGACCTCGGTGCCGTCAGCAGACAGCATCACGCCCCGGGGACCGAAGCAACGTGTGGCTTCCTGAACGTCACCGGCGAGCAGCTTCTCCGCGAAGAAGCGAGCGGCGCCAGCCGGGTCGGTGACGCCCACGAGCTACACCTCCAAGCGCGGAAGGACCCGCGCCAGCGGCTTCGGCAGCCACCAGACCCGCTCGCCGATCAGCAGCATCAGAGCCGGCAGCAGAACGAGTCTGACCACGGTCGCGTCGAGCAGAACGGCGATGGTGAGGCCGACGCCGAGCTGGCTGACGGTGGCGATCGAGGAGCCGCCGAAAGCGATGAAGACGGCCATCATGATCGCCGCGGCGCCGGTGATGACCCGCGCGGTCTTCTCAAGGCCGAAGGAGATCGCCTCGGCATGCGAAGCGCCACCGTCCCGGTGCTCTCGCATCCGCACCAGGAGGAAGACCGCGTAGTCGATCGAGAGCCCGAAGACGACCCCGAAGATCAGCGTCGCGCCGATCGCGTCGATGTAGGCGTGGCCGCCGAGCGGCCAGCCGTCGGGAACGTAGGTGAGCGCGGTGAGGACGCCGAAAGCCACCCCGACCGTCGCCAGGTTGAGACCAACCGCCAGCGCCGCCAACGGCAGCGCCCGCAGGATCACCACCAGGACGAGGAAGGTGGCGAGGCAGATTGCGGCGACGACGAGGGGGATGCGGTCGCGGGCGACGCGGCTGTAGGTGTTGAGCGTGGCCGGACCACCGGCGACGCCGGCGCGGGCGTCGGTATCGCGGCCGATCTCCCCCGCATAGCGGGCAAGGGTCCTGTTGAGCCCGATCGAGCCCTCGGAGTTGAGGTCGAAGCGGGAGAAGACGAGCATCGTCGCCGCCTGCCCGCCGTGTTCGAGGTCGACGACACTGCCCGCCTCCTGGCGCTCGCGCGGCGGCGACCCGTCGAGGGCGGAGAGCACCACGTAGCCGGAGTCGAAGATGTGCGGCGAGGAGCGCAGCAGCCGGGCGCGACCGTGCTGCAGGCGCCGGTTGGTCGAGCTGACCCGGACGGTCGCCCGCCGCAGCCCGGCCTGCAACGGGTAAGCCCGGTGATAACCGCCTCCGAGGCCGTCGCGGAGGCGTTCGATCCCGCCGGCGATCTGCGCGGTGCCGGCGGCGAGGCGTTCGGCGCCGCCGGTCAGGCGCGGTAGCCCGACCCCCAGGACCTGCGCCCGTTCGACTTCCCGGTCGAGCTTGGCCTGGATCCGTTTCACTTCGCGGGCCAGACGGATCAGCCCTTCGCGCAGGTCGAGACTGCCTTTGCCCAGCCGTTCGAGACTGCTGATCGTCGAGGTCAACCAGAAGGTCACCTGCCGGGAGAGTCGGGCGTCGTCGACCAGGCCCGCCTGCAGCGCTGCCAGTTCTGCGCTCAGGCTGACGCCTCCTTCCCCGCCCCCGAGCGCCGCAACGGACTGGCGCGCATCGCTCAGCGCCGCCTCGTATTCGGGATCGCCGCGGCCGACGGTCATCGCTTCCAGCCGCGCCACCGTTGCCGCCAGCTGCTGTTCGCCGACTGCCGCCTTCGTCTCCAGCTCCGGCACGGTGTTGTGCGCTTTCTCGTTCAACGACTTCTGCAGGTCGCGGCCCTGCGGAACCGCGCTGCGGCGCAGGTTGGGGATCAGACTGGCGATCCCGACGTGGAGCAACGCGGCGCCGTTTGCCGCGGTGAACTGGGCTTTGACCAGCCGCGGCACCTGCTCGGCGGATGATTCAAGCGAGTCGAGTGCCTTCCCCGCCCCCGCTTCGGCGCGGTGAAGCCCCCGGGTCAGCCGCTCGGCACCGGCGCTGGCCTGATCGCCGCCTTCACTCAGCGTGGTCGCGCCATAGGTCGCTTCGGAGAGGCCGGCGCGCAGCGTCGACACCCCCGCCGAGGCGCGGCCGAGGCCGCGACCCAGCCTGGCCAACGACGCGAAGGGGCTTCCACCGTCGGACGGCGGCTTGAGCACCGCCTGCTTCGCCTGGCGTAGCGGTGCCACCGCGCTCCGCACCTGGCCGGGCCCGACCACTGTCTCGACCCCCGGTAGGGCGGCGATCCGCCGCTGCCAGCGTTGCAGCGCCGCCAGCCGCCTCGGTTCGGTCATCGTCCCGCGGTCGGCCGCGACGACGATCTGGAACGGCGCTTCGAAGCCGCTGCCGGCGGTGCTGGTGATCAGCTCGTAGTCCTGGCGCACCGGGTCGTCGTCAGGCAGCTGGCCGGGGCTGAGCGGGCCGGTCTTCAGCCCCAGGGCCGGTGCGGCGAGGAGGAGGACGACGGCGCCGATCGCGATCGCGACCGCTCCCGGCCGCGCCAGCGCCGCGTTGACGAACCGCATCAGCAGCGAGCCAGCGGCGTCGGACCCGCGATCGAAGCGCCAGCGGTCGATGTTGGGGCCAAGCAGAACCAGCAGCGGCGGCACCGCGAAGTAGGCGACCGCGACGCTGAGCAGGACGGAGAGGATCAGCGTCGCAGCCAGCGAGGCGAGCAACGCCCCGGGGACGACGAAGAGCGCCACCAGCATCGAGAGCACCAGGGTCGAGCCGGCGAAGGCGGTAGTTCGCCCGGCGGAGCGCCTGGTCAGCAGGGCGGCGGTGCGTGGCGAGGCCCCGGTCGCCAGCTCCTCGCGGAAGCGGGAGACCATCAGCAGCGCGTAGTCGACCCCCAGAGCCAGCCCCATCATCGTGCAGACGGTCAGCGCCAGGGCGTCGACCGTCGCGAAGTGGGTGACGATCCAGAGCAAGCCGCGGGAGGCGAGCACGGTGACTGCGCCGAGCGCGAGCGGGACGGCGGCGGCGACCGGGGAGCGGAAAACGAGGAGGAGGACGACCAGCAGAATCGGCAGGGCGATCAGCTCGGCCCGCTCGGCCGAGGAGATCGACTCCTCCTGGATCGCCCGCGAGATCGTCGCGTAGCCGGTCTGGGTGGCTCGCACCGGCGGCCGCACGTTCTCCTCGAGCAATCGGTTCAGCTCCGGGACGGTGTGCTTGACCGCGGTGTCGATCCCGGTATGGAAGTCGGCGACGATCAGAGCGCTCCGCGGGCTCGGGCGCAGGCGGGCGACTTCGCCACGGTCCCAGGGCGAGAGGGTCGTCACCCCCGGCTCGGCACGCAGCGCCCGCACCAACTGCGGTCCCTGGCGGTCCAGCGCCGTCGGCGGGCCCTGGAGCAGGATCGGGAACGGCGCGCTCGGCCCGAAGTGACTCTCCAGCATCGCGTTCGCCCGCGAGGCTTCGGTACCGGGAATGCTCAGCGAGCTCGGGCTGAGCCTGCCGTCAAGCCCCAGCCCGAGCAACGCGAGCAGGACGATCGGGACCGCCAAGGCGGCCAGGGTGCGCCGCGGCCGCCGCACCTCAGTGACGAACGCTGCAGCGTTTGATGAAGGTACCGGTGAGGAAGGTCCCGTCCTTGAAGCTCACCTTCACGTTCGCCTGCAGGTGGCCGGTTTCGCAGCGGGCGTTGACGTAGCTGTACTTCTTGCCCTTGAAGGTCCATTTCCGGTCGACGGTGATATTGCCCGAGATCGGGTGCCCGGCCCCGCCCGCGATCTTCGGAATTTTCGCTTTGGTGCGGTAGCCGTAGACGCCGTTGCTGATTTTTTCGATCACCACCGGGACGATGAAGGTGGTCGCGACCGGCACGGTCGTGAAGGCGTGGGCGATGAGCGTGTCGTTGCCGCCCTGCTTCGGCCCGTTGAACAGCGTGATCGGCGAGGAGACCGGGATCGGCTTCTGTTCGGGGAACTGGACGATGGCCTTCCCGTGGCCCTCGCCGACGATCGCGTTCGGACATGCGCGGCGCGCCTGCGGCACCGTGGTCGATTGCAGCTTGCCCGAGGTGCAGACTTCCAGGCCTTTGGTCTCGACGTGCCCGTGGCGGTCGAATTCGATTTCCAGCGTTTCGACGATCGGCGGTAGTTCGCCTGACTTCGTCGACGCCTTGCCACCGCCGTAGATCTTGATCGGGGCGTCTTCGGTCTTGGGAAGCTTGGTCGGCGCGAAGCCGCCGTTGGCATTGAGGACCAGATCCCCCGCTTCCAGCACCAGCGCCGAGGCGGCCGCGGCCACGACCAGCGTGGCCAGCGCGACCAGCGCGATTACCTTCTTCTTCATCTCGATTCCCTCCCTGGGTTATCGCTCGATTTGTCCGCAGCGCCGTTCATCGCCGCCCCCCTCAGCACGATCTGCCCATCAGTTCAAGATAAAAGAGAGTGCCTATCGCTGTCAAGCGCGAGCTGTTAGCGGGCGGTGCAGTCATCGGTCAGGGTTTGGGTAATCGGCGGGCGTCCGGCGAAGGCGAGCTTGGCGCGGGAAAGGGAGAAGACCGTGGTGGAGAGGCCGGGCGGCGCCGGACAGGCGGCGGTCAGGTAGCTGTGGCGGACACCGCCCGAATGGAAGCTGCGGCCGAGATCGAGGGAGATGCCGGTGACGTAGCCCCACTTGCTGGTGAACTGCGGCAGCGAGGCGATGAGCACGGTTCCGTAGGTGCCGCGATGCACCGCTCCGATCGTGAACGGCAGGGTGTAGGAAATGGGAACCGGCGCGCGCCCGTAGACGTGAGCCAGGATCGCCGGGACTCCCTGCCAGCGGCCGTTGAAGGCGACGATCTTGCCGCTCGAGGGGAACGGAGCCTGCTGGGGGATCAGCACCCTGGCCTTGAAGCGCCCTTCGCCGATCAGCGAGTCACGGCAGGCGGCGAGAGCACCGGTCGTGGTCGAGGGCTGGATGTCGCTGAAGCGGCAGACGGGCAGGCCGGTCGGGTCGAGGTGGCCGTGACGGTTGATCTCCACCGAGATCCGCCGCAGCTGCGGCGGCACCGAGCCATCGGTCGAGGCGATCTTGGCGCTGAGGGAGAAGTGGATCGGGGCGGCGCTGTTGCGGGGCAGGCGGCGCGGCGCGATGGCGGCGCCGACGGCGACCCGCACGTGGCCACGCTGGATCACGTCCGAGGCGGAGGCGCGGCGCTGGCGGAGGCGCGGCGCGGCGGTGGGGGAGGAGCCCGGCGCGGCGGCCTGCCCCGAGGGGGCGCTTGTGCCCGATCCGGGGCCCGGCGGCACGACCTGGATCGCGGTAGGCGCGGCGGCGGGTTCAGGCCCGCCCGGGGGGTCTGGGCCGAACTCGAAGGCGTTGCCCAGTTCGCCGTTGCCGTCGGTGACGAAGAGATCGCCCGCGGCGTCCACTGCCAACCCGGACGGTTCGCCGTGGACGATCGGCGCCCCGGCCGGTCCCTTCACCTGACCGACGAAGGCGTAGGAACCCGGGTGGCCGGCGCCCGGCGCCTCGAACTCGTCGACCGCCGCCACGGGGTGTTCGTAGCCGGGCTGGAGGTTGTCGAGCACCAGCAGGTGTTCGGGCAGCGCCGGCTCGAGGGTCGCGTCGATCGCCAGGGCCGAGTCGACCAGGGAGCTGAAGCCATGGCTGATCGTTGCCTGCGGCGCGGTGGCACTGACCGCCGGTTCGTAGACCTTCACCGTGTTGCTCGCCGCGTCGGCGACGTATATGCGGGCGCCGTCGGCGCTCACCGCCAGCCCGTAGCCTTCACCCAGGGTGCCGAGCCCGATCGTCGTCTGCGGCGGGTCGCCCGCTTCGACCGGTGCCGCGTACTTGGCGATGTAGGTGCGGTCGTCGACGAAGACGTCGCCCGCCGCGTCTACCGCGACCCCGGTCGATTCGCCCGAGTCGAGCGTGAATTCAGTCGGCCGCAGCCGCACCACGGCCTGGTGCCATTCGTTGGCGTAGAGGTTCCCCGCGGAGTCGATCGCCAGGCCGCAGACGCCGTCCAGCTCGTTGTTCCCGAGGCCGCTGATCGGCCCGCCCGGGAGGGCGATCTGAGAGCCGCTTATGTAGGCGCCCTGGCTGGAGAAGGCGTCGACCGCGCGGTGGTAGTAGTCGGCGACGTAGATGCTGGCGCTGCCGGGGTCTACCGCCAGCCCGCAGGGATCTTCGAGCTGGCCTTCGGGCGGTGGTACGAGCGAGTTGCCGCCGCCGGCTCCACAGTGCTTGCAGAAGGTCGTTTCGAGGAACGCTTCGGAGAGCAGCGGTCGATATGCCGAGGCGGCCGCTGGCGCCACGGCAAGCGCTGCCAGCGCCGCCGCGCAGAGCATCGCTGCCCACATCCCCCCCGCTCGCGGTCTCATCCTCGCGTCCCCTTTCGCTTCTGCTGCTTTTTAGGTTTGTCGCCGCGCCCGCTCGGCCCGCACTTGCTCTTCACCCGCGGATGCCAGGCGACCCCGCGGTTGGCGTGGCCGACGAACCGGGCGGTTGCCGACTGGGTAGCGGCGCAGAGGTTGGCGGCGTTCTGCAGCAGGCCGTGCTTGCCGCCGCGCAGGGTCAGCACGAAGCGGGAGACCGGGGCGTCGGGGATGCCGGCGAAGGTGCCGCGCAGGCCGCCCTTGTAGGAGTCGATGCGGCCATCGACGTCGACCCTGATCCCCACCCCGCCTCCCCGCAGCGAGGCGACGAGGTCGGGTAACAGATTGCCGGAGGAACGGAGGAAGACCGGCCCTTCGAGGGGCTCTGCCAACAGCGGCGTGAAGGCTCGCGCCCAGCCATAGACCGAGGTCGCCGGACAGGCTTCGCGTGCCTCCTGGACGCGGGTGCAGACCGTCCCGATGTGTTCCTGGGCGAGGAAGACCGAGCGGGGCAGGGCGACCTGGGCCGAGGCCATGTTGGCGTCGCCGGGCCGAGGCCGCACTTCGGCGCGCAGGGCGGGATAGCGACCCCGGCGGGTGCCGCCGCGCAGCCGCAGGCTGAGCCTGGGGCGGAAGCCGAGACCAGCGCAGTCGAAGGCCTGGAAAGGCACGGCCGCGGTGGCGCTGGTGTCGTCCGCGCGGTCGGCAAAGTCAGCACCCGAGCCGCTCAGGGTCGAGACCAGCGAGGAGCGTTCGCAGCTGGTCGGGTTGAGCGTCGTTTCCGGCCGGTCTATATATATGCGGATGTCGCGCAGGTGGATCGGGATGCCGCCGATGATGTGCGGGATCGGGTCCGAGCCCGCCGAGTCGATCGAGACCTGGGCGCTAGCGGGGTCGACGCGGATCGCCGAGCGGACGATCACCACGCCGAGGTCGAAAGGCCCGACCAGGGCGGAGTCGATCGCCACCACCGAGAAGGTCGAGCCATGGTACGGGCCGGCCAGGTAGAGGTTGCCCGGCGCGTAGGTCAACACCGTTCCCACCCCGTAGCCGGCGATCGTGTGGCCGATCTTCGAAGCCTCCGGGCAGTCGGGGTGCTCCAGCTCCGCAAGCCCGCTGCGTTGCTTCGCCGCTGCGATCGCCGCGTCGGGGCAGTAGGGGACGCCGGCGATCTTGCCGAGCAGGCCGGGGGGCAGGGTCGCCGAGTAGCGGGTTATCTCCTGCTCGGCGTCGGTCCGGGTCAGGTGCAGATAGAAGGGCGAATAGGCGCCGGCCCGGCTGTTGAGCGTGCCGCCGCTGGATACCGGGTCGAAGGGCGGCGTGCCCTGCGGGCAGGGGCGGCCGCCGATGCCCGCTTCGATCGCCACCGTGGACTCGGTGTGCCGACTGAGGCTCGGGTCGCGCCAGGCGGTGAGGTCGGTGCTGGTCGAATGCGGGCCGCAGCTCGCCGGCGTCGCCAGCGGGCTGCGCTGGCCTTCGCGGAAGTGGACTACGAGGCTCGAGTAGGGCAGCTGCGGCAGTCGGTCGAAGGTCGCGGTGAGGCGGCCGGAGGCGGGGTCGGCTTCGACCTTCCCGGCAACCTTCACGAGGATGCCCCGCTGTGGCTGCTTGGCGACCAGGTAGAGCGCGATCAGCGTGCCGAAGGGGTTGTCGTAGGGCGCGGCGAGGAACATCGAGCCTTCCACCGGGCCGGCGATGATCGGGGTGTGGACTTCGAAGTCGCCGATCTTCGATTCGTTCGGGCAGCCGGTGCCGGGCGGGCTGAGTGCGGTCTCCGCTTCGTACTGCGCTGCCGAGCAGACGCCGAGCCCGGCGCCGACCGAGGGGTTGATCGTCACCCCGTCGGGCAGAGCGACGACCGCCTTTCGCACCGCGCTCGGGGAGCGCTGCGCCGGTGCGGTCACACCCGAGTCGTCGACGCCGATTTCGAACGCGTAACCGGAGGGCGAGGTGGTGCGCGGGTCGGAGAGCTGTCCGAAGGGGTGCGGTTCGAAGGCGAGCGAATCGCATTCGCCCAGTGCCGCGGCGGCGGCCGGGCGGGTGTCGGAGCCACCCTGCCAGGAAGTCGCGGCGGCGGTGAAGGCGAGTGGCCCTTCGCAGCTCGTCGGCAGGGTGAGGTAGGCGCGGGGTGCGTCTTCGACCTTGCTCGGGCGCCCGACCGAGCATTTCGCCCAGCCGAAGGTCGGTTCGAGCTCGTTCAGGCAATCGCCGCGCTGGGCGTTGTGGACGAGGTTCCAGGGGACGCCCCAGACCGTCAGGGTGAGGCCGGTGATGCCGGTCAGCTGGGGCACGTCCCGCGCCCGGAGGGTGAGCCCGTATTCGCCCCCGGATTGCCGGATCGCCGGTACGAAGACGATCGGCGCGCCGTAGGGATTGGCGCCGAGCTCGGAGGGGGCGCCCGGCGGCGGCTGCAGGTTGAAGACCCCGAAGCTGCGCTCCTCGCCGCCGCCGTATGAGGAGCGGACCGTGAGCGTGCCGACCTGGGTGCGGTCGGGGCAGCTCTCCCCGGAGCGACTTTCTTCCCAGGGGGACTCCCGCGGAGTGAGGAAATCGGCCTGCGAGCAGGGCGGCAGCACGGTCGGGTTTTCGATCAGCCCGGGCGGGCTCTCGATGCTGAGGTCGCGCAGGTCGCCTTCGCTGAACGGCCCGCTCCCTTCGGTCTGCAGGTCGACGCTCATTTCCAGCGCCACCGGGTGGGATCCGGCCTGGGTGTCGATCGTCTGGCCTTCACCGCGAATCGTGGTTTCGAAGCCGGTGATGGCGAACCCCTGGGCGGAGGCGGGGAGGCAGAGCCAGGCGACGACGAGGATGAGGACGGCGCGGGCGCTCACCGGCGACCTCCGCGGCGAGGGTGGCGCTTCCCACGATGCGCCTTGACGCAGCGGCCCTTGCGGCGCACCTTCCCCCGGGGGCAGTGGTGCTGCTTCGGCTTTTCGATCCTCAGCGGTGGGTTGCCGGAGGTGGGTGCGAGGGTGGCGGGAGCGAGGTCATCGGGAGGTGAGGGGAGTGCCTGGCAGGCGTCCCCCTTGCAGGCGAACGGGGCTGCGGGTTCGGGGAAACCGCCGCCTTCGCGGCCGTCGTACACGTCGATCGAGCCGGGGTCGGCACCGACCAGCGATTCGCCGCTGAGGAAGAAGGCGTCGCGGCCGTCGGCCGACGCGTCGAGGAAGCGCCCGCCTTCGCCGCGGCCGCCGGAGACGAGGCCGACGCAGCCGGGCACCCGCCTGCAGTCCCCGATCCCGGTCGCCTCCCACTCGTAGACGTCGGGCCGCGAGTTGGTGTCGGAGGGGACGAGGCGGTCGGCGGTGTCGAAGAAGACCCGGTTGCCGTTCGCGCTCAGCACCCGCGGCCGATAGAGGGCGGTCGAGCCGTTTGCCACCGCGCCGGGGATCGAGGCAGGTCCCTGCGGCCGTTCGCCGGACGGGTTGCAGGAGGCGCAGATCAGGCGCGTGGCGCCGCCGCCGGGCGGCGGGCCGTAGAGGTAGAGCTCGGTGACCGGCTGCCCGGTGTTGGCGTCGCGGTTGTCGTAGGGCGGAATTTCGGCGGCCGAGAGGAAGGCGAGGTGCTCGCCGTCGGCGCTCACCCGGGAGGTGCCGGTGGCTGCCGGCCAGTCGCTCGGCGCCGCCGCGTCCGGGCCCGCGACGATCGTCGTCGTGACCCCGTTCTGCCGGCGCTTCAGCCCGGTCGCGTCCTGGAAGTAGATGATGTCGCCGGCAGCCGAGGCGCCGAGCACGCCGACGACGACGCCCCCCGGGTCGGGTTCGGCAGGTGC
Organism: Solirubrobacterales bacterium; assembly: GCA_035473555.1. Classification (GTDB taxonomy): domain Bacteria; phylum Actinomycetota; class Thermoleophilia; order Solirubrobacterales; family 70-9; genus VAYN01. The sequence goes on along the minus strand of DATIOC010000015.1, from coordinate 2,065 downwards.
TTCGCTCGGTACCAGCCCTCCCCCACTCCAGGCGAATACCTCTCCGGCTTCGTCTTCGAGGAGGATGCGGTCGAGGTCGGGTGAGACGCTGAGCACGCGCATCCCGGCGGCCGCCGCCGGCAACGGCGTCAGAGTCCCGTTCGCCGTCTCACGCAGGGAGTAGCCCCGCCGGCATTCTTCGCCCGCTTCGCAGCGGCGCGGAGCCCGCATCAGCGCCCGCCCCAGATCTTCGGAGAAGACGCGATAGGGGGTCCCGTCGGGCCGGTCGCCGTAGCCACCCGATTCCAGTGGCACCGAGACGTTGCGGGTCGTCCAGCCCGATCCTTCGCGCGCGGAGACGTACTGGCTGGCGGGCGGTGCCCCGGCCGCTTCGCCGAAGGAGGAGGTCGAGGAGAAGGTGAACGACTCGCCGTCCGCGGCGGCCTGGAAGTCGCCGCCCCCGAAGATCGATTCCGGTGCCCCCACCGCGCCGCCGTCCTTGTCGACCGGCGAGACGAGCTCCCAGCCGCGCCCGTCGATCGGCGGGTACAGGTTGGTAGGCTCGGCGGTCGCGAAGACGCGCTCAGGGCCGAATTCGGTGCCGGCGGCGTTGGTCGCCCGCACCCGGTAGCGGTAGGCGGTGCCGGGGTTCAGCGAACCGAGGTGCTGGACCACCCCGATGGTCGCGCTGCCGCCGCCGAGGGAGGCGGCGCCCGAAGGAGGCGCGAGCGATGCGCCGCCAAAGCTCCCTCCGCTCGCTTCGTAGGCCGTCTGAGTCAGGTATTCGAAGCGGTAGGTCGTGGCCGCCCCCGCGGGATTGATCTTCGCCCGCAGGTTGACCGAGATCGCGGTGACGTCGGTCGCCCAGCTTTCGACGACCTGCGGCGGCCCTGCAGCCACCGAGGTATCCGTCGCGAGTAGGGCGAAGACGATCGAGGCAAGAGCGACGATTGCCCTCGCCCTCACCGCGACCCCAGCCCTCCTCGACGGGCCCGCTGGCCGCTGTGGTTGTGGCGCTTGCGCTTCTTGTGGTGGTGCTTTTTGTGTTTGTGCTTCTTGTGTTTCACCGACGGCTTGGGATTGGGTGGCCCGACGAAGCTCCCGGTGGCTGCGGAGGGACTCGGCGGCGGCGGGGTCGCCGCCGGCCTGCAGGCGCCTTCGCCTTCGCAGGGCACCGGCGGGGGCGCCTGGTTCTGGGATGCGAGGCCGCCGTCGACCCTCACGTCATAGACGTCCTGCAGGGAGTCCCCGTCCTGGCCGGCCAGCCGCGAGCGGCTGAACAGGTAGACGTCCTTGCCGTCGGCGGAGGCGTCGGCGATCAGCGCCGGTTCTGAGCCCTTGCCGGTGGACAGGAGGTAGATGCAGCCTCCGCCTGCCACCGCACGGGCCGCCGTGCAGCTGCCGCTCCCCGGCGCCTCCCACTCATAGACGTCGCTGCAGGCGGAGAAATTCTGCAGCCTCGAGCCGACCGCCGGGCAGCCCGCCGCCCCGTTGGTGTCTTCCACCACCAGCGGATCGGTGGTTTCGAAGAAGACCCGCTGTCCGTCGGCGGAGAGGTTGCGGCTGAGGGTCGAGGCGGGGCGGCCGGGTTCGAGGACCGGCGTCGCCATGCTGCCGAGCTTCGGCTGCCGACCCGGCGCCTCCCCGGTGGGGTTGCAGGAGACGCAGCTCATCCCCACCCCCACCCGGTAGAGGTAGAACTCGGGCGTGCCTTCGTTTTCGTAGCTGGTGAGCCGGCGCTGGGAGCGGAAGAGCAGCGCCTTGCCGTCCGAGCTCACCCGCGCGGCCTTGTCCACGTCCACCGACGCGATGCCCCTCAACGTCGTCACCCAGTCTGCCGCGTCGGTCTGGAAGCCCCCGGCACCCCCCACTTCCAGCCGGGCGATGAAGCTCACCTCGCCATCGTGGGCGAGGTAGAGGTTGCAGCCTGCCGGCGGCGAGCTCTTTGGGCTCTCAGCGCAGCCGCCCACTTCGGCGCTTTCCCCCCGCCCGTTGGGGGAGCCGCTCAGCCCGTCGGGGATCCCGTTGGCGGCGAAGTAGACGTAGGAGGCGTCGGCCGAGGTGCCGAGCACCCCCCGCACTTCGG
>DATIOC010000014.1:0-60960 GCA_035473555.1 Solirubrobacterales bacterium | reverse complement strand
CGGCGGGTGACGCGGCCGACCCGCTGCTGGTAGATCCGCCGCGAGGCGGTCGGCGCCAGGTGCATGCAGATCGTCGCCCGCGGGCTGTTCCAGCCCTCGGCCAGCAGCATCGCGTTGCAGAGCACGTCGACGGTGCCGCGTTCGAAGCCGGCGAGGATCTCGGCCAGCTCGCGCTTCGGCGTTTCTCCGGAGACCGCCTGGGCGTTGATGCCGGCGTCGCGGAAGGCTTTGGCGACGTTCTTCGCGTGCTGGACCCCGGCGGTGTAGACGACGCCCGGGATCTTGCGGAAGCGGGAGCGGTAGAGGTCGGCGATCGCGACGTTGAAGGGCTCCTGGTCGAGCAGCGCCGCCAACTCCTCCTGGTCGAAGTCCTGGTCGACCTCGCCTTTGCGCAGCGGCACCTTGGCGATCGTCCGCACCCCCGGCCCCGGCGGGATCCGCAGGCAGCGCAGCGGCGCGATGACGCCGCGGCGCGCCGCCTGGGCGAGGTCGAAGCGCGAGGTCTGGGTCGGGAAGAGGTCGGCGACGTGGCGGGCGATCAGCGCCCCGGTCGCGGTCATGCCGATGTAGACGGGGCCGGGCATCTCGCGGATGCAGGCGCTGGTTTTCTCGCCCAGCGCGGTGTGGGCCTCGTCGCAGATGACGATCGAGTAGGCGTCGGAGATCTTCTTGTGGTTGCGGACGAACCACTGGTAGGTCTCGACCGTGACCGGGCCGTCGGGATCGTCGCGGCCGTCCATCAGCGGCGGGCGCAGGCGCTCCTTGTAGCCGCGGTCGGAGATCTCGCCGATGAACTGGTCGACGAGGTTGCGGCGGTGGGTGAGGATCAGGACGCCGCCGGTCCGGGTCGCCTCGATGAATCCGACGGCGGCGACGGTCTTGCCGGCCCCGGTCGCGTGCTCGAACCAGAAGCGGCGCTCGGCGCCGGGGTCCTCGGGGGCCTCCTCGACGACCTCCTCGTCCTCCTCGGCGGGCTGTTCGGTCCAGTCCTGGGGCTCCTCGTCGGGATCGATCTCGTCTTCGTCCTCGTCGATCTCCTCGCCCTCGCTGGCTGGCGTCGCGGCGGCGGCCGGCTCCTCGGCGTCGCCGCCCGAGTCGCCGTTGCCGTTCTCCACCTCCGCGGCGGTGATGGTCTGCTGCTGGGTCATCAGCTCGGCGAGCGTCCCGGAGAGGGCGTCGACCTGGTGCGGGTTCAGTTCGGCTCCGTCGCGCAGCTTTGGAGGCTCGTCGGCGAGGAAGCGCTCCAGCCCGAGCAGCAGGGAGAAGTCCCGGCGCCACTGGATCGAGGGATCCTCGGCTCCTTCGTCGAGCTCCTTCAGCGCCGCGTCGAGCGCCCGCCGCCGCGCGGTTCCCGGCGCCAGCGCCTCGGGGCCCTCGCCGTCGAGCAGGAACGGCTCGCGGACGAACGCCGCCGCACGCTCGATGTCGGCGCTTGAAGGAACTGCCGCGTCTGCGGCAACGTCGCTGGTCTTGGCCATAGAAGGCTTCCGGGGCTTCCGTCCCTGCCGAACAAGAGAAACGGCAAAGGGACAAGTGAACGAGGCTGCGGGGGCTCGACTGGCGTCTCCCCCCGAATACTCAGCGCGATCCGCGAGCCGCGAACCGAACGTACGTATTGTACCCACTGAGCGGATGGCTGGGCGATTGAGACCACTTCTGGCGGTTGGGACGCTGGCCCTGGCCGGCCTCCTCGGCGCCGGCTGCGGTGGTTCGAGCGGCGGCGACTACGGCGGCCCGCACCCCGACTACGCCAAGGCCCTGGCCGGTTCGCCGCCACCGCTGGCCGCGCTTCACAAGCAGGCGAACGAGCTCCTCCCCGGCGGTATGGACGCCTACGAGAAGCGGATCGCCGACCTGCACGGCTACCCGGTCGTCGTCAACCTCTGGGCCTCCTGGTGCATCCCCTGCCGCCAGGAGTTCCCGGTCCTGCAAAAGCTCTCGGCCCGCTACGGCAAAAAGGTCGCCTTCCTCGGCGTCAACTCCGAAGACTCCGACGACGCCGCCGCGACCTTCCTGCGCGAGGAGCCGGTGCCCTACCCGAGCTACTCCGATCCCGACAAAAAGATCTTCAACGAAGTGGGGGACGTGGGCTTCCCCAACACGGCCTTCTACGACCGCTCCGGCGAGCTCGTCTACGTGAAGCCCGGGCCCTACCGCGAGGACTCCGAACTCGAAGCCGACGTCCGCCACTACGCCCTGCAGGGCGGATAATCCGAGTCGATGGAAGCGTTCGTCGTAATCGCTGCGATCGGGGTCGGCCTGCTGCTGGCCGAGCTGCTGCTGCCGACCGGCGGGGTCCTCGCCCTGCTCGGCGTCGCCGGGCTGACGGTGGCCGGCGTCGTCGCCTTCAACTCGGAAAGCGATTTCGCCGACTTCGCCGGCGGGGCGCTGATCGCGCTCGGCGTCATCTCCGGGATCACCTTCTACTTCGTCACCCGCAAAGTCCTCGCCGCCCATCGCAACGAGCAGGTGCGGACCGGGAGCGAGGAGATGGTCGGCGCGACCGGCGAGGCGCGCAGCACGATCGACCCCGACGGCCGGGTCTGGCTCGAGGGGACGATCTGGAGCGCGCGCCTGGCCGAGGGTGTGGGCCCGATCCAACTGGGGGATAGAGTCAGGGTCGAGGCGGTCGACGGGCTGACGCTGGTCGTGCGCCCCGATTCGCAGACCGCGGTCAATGCAAGCGAAGGAGCCGGTTGATGGACGTCGTCGCAGGAATTCTCATCGTCCTCCTGTTCTTCGGAGCGATCGCGCTCGGCTCCTCGGTACGGATCCTGCGCGAGTACGAGCGCGGGGTGATCTTCCGCCTCGGGCGCCTGATCGCGCAGAAGGGACCGGGCCTGATCCTGCTGATCCCGCTGGTCGACCGGATGGTCAAGGTCGACCTGCGGACCATCACCCTCAACATCCCGCCGCAGGAGGTGATCACCCGCGACAACGTCCCCTGCCGCGTCAACGCCGTCGCCTACTTCCGCGTCGTCGACTCCAACCGGGCGGTGGTCGAGGTCGAGAACTACCTGATCGCGACCTCGCAGATCTCGCAGACGGCGCTGCGCTCGGTACTCGGCAAGGCCGAGCTCGACCAGTTGCTGGCCGACCGCGAGCGCCTCAACGAAGAGCTGCAGAAGATCATCGACGAGTCGACCGAGCCCTGGGGCGTCAAGGTCACCGCGGTCGAGATCAAGGACGTCGAGATCCCCGAGCAGATGCAACGGGCGATGGCGCGCCAGGCCGAGGCCGAGCGCGAGCGGCGGGCAAAGATCATCAACTCCGAGGGCGAGTTCCAGGCCGCGCAGAAGCTCACCGACGCCGCCGACATCATCAGCACCAACCCGGCCTCGCTGCAGCTGCGCTACCTGCAGACGCTGCTCGAAATCGGCTCCAACCAGAACACGACCGTCGTCTTCCCGCTGCCGATGGACGTGCTCGAGCCGTTCGTCGGCAAAGGCTCGGCGGCGCGCGCGGCCGGCACCGAGAGGCCGGCTCGCCCGGCGGCCCCGCCGCCTCCGCCCCCCGAGCCGCCGGCAGACGACGAGCCCGACGTAGGCGACCTCCCCCCCTCCCGCTCCTGAGCTCGCCCGAGATACGCATCGACCAGCTGACGGGGCTGAGGACGGTCCTCGCCCCGGGCCGGGCCGCGCGCCCGGACAGCTTCTCGGCGCGCGCCAGCGAGCCGAAGGGGCCGGACAACTGCCCCTTCTGCGAGGGCCGCGAGGACCGCACCCCGCCAGAGCTCTACGCGACGCGCCCGAGCGGCGGCGAGCCCGACAGCCCGGGCTGGACGACGCGGGTGGTCCCGAATCTTTACCCCGCGCTCGGGGGCAACGGCGGTTCGAGCTCGCCTCCCGCCGCCGAAGCAGGGGCTTTCGCGAGTTCGGGCGATCCGCTGCTGGCGAGCAAACGCGCCGGCGAACCCGACCTCTTCTCCTCGCTCCCGGCGGCGGGGGCGCACGAGGTGCTGATCAACTCGCCCGAGCACCTGACGGCGATGGCGGAGCTGAGCGACGAGCAGTTCGCCGCCGCGGTCGCCACCTGGCGCGAGCGGATGCGCGCGCACGGCGACGCCTCCTACCTGCAGCTGATCGTCAACGAGGGGGGCGGCGCCGGTGCCTCGCTCGAGCACACCCACGCCCAGCTCTACGCGCTGCCCTTCGTCCCCGCCGCGGTCGCCCGCGAGCGCGAGCGGGTCGGCGCCTACGGCGAACGCACCGCGGGCGGCGGGCTGCTCAGCGACGTCCTCGTCGAGGAGGTCCGCCGCGGCGAGCGGCTGGTGGCGATCGACGAGGAGGCAGCGCTCGTCTGCCCCTGGGCCTCCCACTCGCCCTTCGAGCTGCGGGTGATCCCGCGCCGGGAGACGGCGCGCTTCGAGGAGGACGAGGCCGGCGCGGCGATGATCGCCACCGCGATGCGTGCCCTCGCCAAGCTCTTCGACGGCCCGCCGGAGCTGAACCTCTGGGTCCGCACCGCGCCCCGCGGCGCCGAGCAGTTCCACTGGCACGTCGACATCGCCCCGCGGCTGACGATCAAGGCCGGCTTCGAGCTGGGGACCGGCGTGGACATCAACGTCTACCCGCCCGAGCGGGCGGCCTCCGATTTGCGAGAGTGCCTCTGATGCAGCCGACCCCGCGGCCGATTCCGCGCTTCATCGCCGACACCACCCAGGAGGGGATCCCGCACGGGCGCTTCGCCGAGCGCCTGCGGGAGGAGTTCGCGCAGGCCGTGGCGGAGATCGGTGACCTGCCGGCGGGGGCAGAGGTGCCGGCCGAGGTCGACTGGTTCCCCGAGCGCGCCTGGGGCGGCCGGGTCTGGATTCCCTGCTCGGCCCACAGCGAGAGCGAGGAGGGGCGGCTGGAGCTGTTCGGGCACGTCTCCTACGTGCAGCCCGCGGAGGGGGAGCCAACCGACTTCGCCGCAAAGGCCGACTTCACCGACATCCTCGCCAGCGACAACCCCGACTGGCGGATCGACCTCAACGACGACGTGATCGGCCGCTGGCGGGGGGAGAACGGCCGCGCCGGAGCGGTCACCCTCGTCTGGGGCCGACCCCTGGTCCGCGGCGCCATCGCCGCCACCGCCGTGCTCGAGGGCGAGACCGTCGACCAGGAGCTGATCTCCCAGAGCCGCTTCACCCTGATCGCCCTCGACGCGCTCGAGGGCTACGGCGACGAGATCTTCATGGAAGTGAAGCTCTGGAGCCGGCGAGCGGACGAGCTCGCCTCCGAGACCCTCTACGCCTGAAGGGCTACGCAAGCACCTCGATCGGGAGATCGAACCCCGATCGCGACAGCCGCGCGTCGAAGGTAAGCAGCGGTTCGTCAAGCATTAGCGCCAGCGCGACATACAGCGCGTCGTAGAAGCTGAAGTTGTCGCGAAGACCCCAGGCGACATGCATCAGGTGGTCGTGCTTCACCCGTTCGATCGGAAGAGCGTCGACTTCCCAGAGAGCGCTTCCCGCGGCCTCTGCGGAGACTTCGCCCAAAAGAACCGATCGTCGCAGTGCATGACCGATCTCTGCATCGATGAGATGGGGCGCCCACAGCGTGTGTTCTTCACTGTTGAGCCGCTCGTTCGCCACGTCCGCATGACGTCCATCGTTGAGAAGCTCAACGAGCACCGATGCATCTACAACCGGCATCAGTCGCCGCGAGATTCGCGGATGATGTCGACGATTTTTTGCGTGGTCAAGGTCGACCCGGCGCTGCGCCCTCTACTCCTCTCGCGGATCTCTTTGATCGTCGATTTCCGACTCTTCCGGTCGAGCTCCCGCTTGATGTAGTCGGACATGCTCATGCCGGCCAGCGCCGCCCGCGTCTTCAGATTCCGGTGGAGCTCGTCCGGGACGTTCCTGATCTGAATCATTTTGGACATGTGCACCACATTAACCCGTGCGCCGGACATGTCGAGTACCTCTGCTGCCTTCATGCAAGAGATCCTGCCAAGCCAAATCGCACCCGTGGTGCGCACTTCGCACCAACTTCGACAAGCCTTCGCCAACTAAGCGAGAATTCAACCCCCGCCCCGATAGCTCAGATGGATAGAGCGATCCCCTCCTAAGGGATAGGCCGCTGGTTCGAATCCAGCTCGGGGCACTCTCCGCCACTGCAGGCTTTCGCCCGCGGACCTGCAACTTTTGACGGTCTGGGCTGCTTGTACGGAGAGTGCTGATCTTGACCCGTCGCCTTCGCTATCTGGCCGCGCTGGGGCTGCCTGCCCTGCTGCTCGCCCTCCTCCTTTCCGGAGGACTCGCCCCTTCCGCGGATGCCGCCGGGCGCACCGTCCACTTCGACGGTCGCAGCGTGGACGTGCCCGCCGGCTGGCCGGTCATCCGCCTCGACCGGCAGCCGCAGACGTGCGTGCGACTCGACCGGCGCACGGTCTATCTCGGCACTCCCTCGGCTCAGCAGAGCTGCCCCGCCGAGGCGATCGGGCGGCGGCGGGCGATCCTCGTCGAACCCGAGAGCGCCGGCGCTTCGGCGCTGCGGGCCCTGCCCCGGCGCGCCACCAGCTCCGCCGGCGGTGCCGTCTTCACCGGGCTCGGCTTCGATGCCTGCAGCGCGCCGTCGTCGCGCTCGATGGCGGCCTGGGGGAGCTCGCCCTACCGCGCCGTCGGCGTCTACATCGGCGGCATCAACCGGGCCTGCTCGCAGCCGAACCTGACGGCGGAATGGGTCGCCGCGCAGACCGAGGCGGGATGGCACCTGATCCCCACCTACGTCGGCCTGCAAGCGCCGACCAGCGCCTGCTCGAGCTGCGCCAAGCTGACCTCCAGCCAGGCGACCGCGCAGGGGACGGCAGCGGCGATCGACGCGGTCGAAGAAGCGGGCGCGGTGGCGATGGGTCCCGGCAGCCCGATCTACTTCGACATGGAGTCCTACAGCCAGACCTCGAGCGCGACGGCGGCGACGCTCGCCTTCCTCGAGGCCTGGACGGCGAAGCTGCACGCGCTCGGCTACCTCTCGGGCGTCTACAGCAGCAGCGCCTCGGGGATCGAGGACCTCGCCGGCCAGATCGGCAGCGGCTACGAACTGCCCGACGACATCTGGATCGCCAACTGGAACGGCCAGCAGAACACCGCCGACCCGGTGGTGCCGGCAAGCGCCTGGACCCCCCATCGCCGCATCCACCAGTATCAGGGCGGCCACAACGAGACCTACGGCGGGGTGACCATCAACATCGACGACAACTACGTCGATGGCGAGACCGTCGGCTCCGCGACCCTGGTCGCCGGCGACAACCCGGTCGGCTACCTCGACCTCGCGCAGTCGCCGGCGCCGGGGCAGGTGCGGGTCCGCGGCTGGGCCTTCGACCCGAACGCACCGACCGAACCGCTGGCGGTCCGCCTCTCGGTCGGTGGCAAGGAGGAGACGCCCGGCGTCGCCACCTACGAACTCGGCGCCGTCGCCAACCGCGGGCGCCGCGACGTCGCCGCCGCGTATCCCGAAGCCGGTCCGAAGCACGGCTTCGACCTCAGCCTGCCGACGATCAAATCCGGCCGCCAGCGAATCTGTGCCTACGCGCTCAACCTCTCCTCCGGCGAAGACCGTCTGCTCGGCTGCAAGGGCGCGACGATCCCGGTCGCGCTGCGCCTCTCCAACCTCAAAGCCGGCAGCCGCAAGGTGCAGGTCCGGGTCACCTGTCTCTGGCCGTCCGGGACCGATTGCCCCGGGCAGATCGTCCTTCGCTCGCACTTCCGCATCGCCAATCACTCCCGGACCGGCCCCCGCACGCGGCCGGTGAAACGGGTGATCGGCCGCATCCCCTTCCGCCTCACCGGCGGCCAAGCCCACACCTACCGGGTGCCGCTCACCGCCGGGGGCCGCGAGCTGCTGCGGCTGCGCGGGCAGCTGAAGACGCAGGTCGTGGTGGCGATCCCCGGCGGCCGGCGGATCGCCGTCCTCCGCGTCGGTAGTTAGTCGCCGCCGAGCGCCTCGCGCAGCTTCGCGACCTCGGAGCGCAGGTCCTGAAGCTCGCGCTCGAGGCGCGCGAGCCGATCGTCGTCAGCGGCGACGGCCGGGGAGAGAAATGCGGGCTCGGGCTCCTCAGCCCCGCTCTCGGCCTCGCGATCCTCGTCCTCGTTGCCCCCGCCCTCACCGGCCCCACCGAGAACCTGCTCGTAGCGGTCCTCCTTCTGCCCCGGGCGCCGCGGGTGGCGAACGACGAGCTCGCGCTCGAGCAGACGCTCCAGGGTCTCCTGCACCGCCGCGAGGTCGCCGAAGGCGTGCAACCGCTCGCTGCGCTGCTTCAGCTCCCCCGGCGTCTGCTCCCCGCGCAGCATCAGGACCGCGAGCAGGGCCAGCTCCTCGTCGTCGATCGAGAGCGCCTCGGGCAGCAGGTGCCGGTACTTGCGGGCGCGGCTGCCGGCACCGCTGGCGAGCCGGGTCCAGCCGCGCAGCGCGAGGCGCCGGAGTGCATCGCTGACCGTCGCCTCGTCGTAGGCGACGACCGGTTCGCGGTTCGTCGCCTGGTTGCAGGCGAGCCGCAGCGCATTCAGCGAGAGCGGATAGGCGTCGGGGGTCGTCCGCTGCTTCTCGACCAGGCAGCCGACGACGCGGATCTCGACGGCGTCGGGCTCCATCAGCCGCGGTCGGGGCGGTCCGGGTAAATCTCGTCGATCGTGACCAGAGCCCGGTACGGCGCTTCGGCGGCGGCTTCGATCTTCTCGGCGCCGCCGGCAAGGCGGTCGACGACCGCGACCACACCGGCGATCTCGAGCCCCTCCTCGCGGACCCGGCCGATCGCATCGGCGGTCGAGCCGCCGGTGGTGACCGTGTCCTCGACGACGAGGCAACGGGTTCCGGCGTCGACCGGCCCCTCGACCCACCGCTGCAGCCCGTGCTCCTTGCGCGACCCCCGCACGAAGAAGGCGACCAGATCCTGGCCCTCAGGCACCGCGATCGCCGCACAGGCGGGCGGAATCGCCGCCGTAGCGGGCCCGCCGACCGCTTCAGCCCCGCGCGTGCCCGCCTCGGCGGCGATCAGCTCACCCGCCGCCCGAAACCCCTCCGGCCGCATCAAAGCCCGCCGCGCATCGACGTAGTACTGAGCCACCGCCCCACTGGCCAAAGTCACTTCCCCGAGGATCAGAGAGTGCTCCTTCAACTCCGAGAGCAGCGTCTCCTTGGCGACAGCCAGATCCGCGCTCACCAGATGAAGATGTCCTCGCCGAAGAAAATGCGGTTGTAGATCTCGGGCTGGTCGGCGATGAAGGTCCGCAGGCAGCCGTGGCTGGCGGGGTAGTCGGGCACCGATTCGTAGCCGTGCACCGCGTAGCCGCCGTAGAAGTAGAACGAGTAGTACATCCCGTGCGAGTTGTAGCCCGGTTCCTGGCGGATGAACTCGAAGTGCCCGGTGACGGTCGGGGTCGAGGACTTGCCGGAGGAGATCGGGTAGATCGCGAACGGCTTGTCGCCTTTGGCGAAGACCAGGACCTGCTTGGAGAGCGGCGCCTCGACGTGCTCGCCGGCGTTCGGGTAGCGGACCTTGTATTCGCCCTTGCCGCCAAAGGCGTTCTTCACCAGCCCGGCGCCGGCCCGCATGCTGCGGGTCATGCCGTTGACTTTGCGGTAGGCGAGGACGCCGCGGGCGGTCTTGCCGCCGAAGCAGCTGCCGTCGTTGGCGATGTAGCCCATCGCCCGCATTGCCTTCTTGAAGCCGACGACGACATCGCCGCACTGACCCTGATGCAGCGCCGGGAAGCTCACCTTCCAGCTCTTGCGGACGGTTTCGTCGGCACCGAGCTCCGGGGTCGCGACGTGCTTGGCGGCGACGGCGTACCTGCCGTCCTCGGTCACCTTGATCTTGGTCTTGAAGACGCCCTTGCCCCCGGCCTTGCGGATCGGCAGGTTGCGGGCGAAGAGGATGTGGCCGTCGAGGTAGAAGGTGACCTTGACCTTCTCGCCGGCGACGAAGGGCGCCAGCGTGCCGCTGACCGGGACCTTCTGCATGATCTCGGCGCGGCCGTTCTCGAGGTGGCCGACCTTGACCTTCACCGTCGGCTCCGGCGTCGGGGCCGGGGCGGGCTTCGGCTTCGACGCGGCAGCCGCGGTCGCCGGCAGGGCGAGGGCGCAGACGAGCACCAGCAGGGACAGGAGGCGGCGATTCACGCGCGAGATCCTACTGAGCGAGGAGGGCGACGGAGTTGTTCAGAGCGTGCAGCATCATTCCCGGCACGATCGAGCCGGTCTTCTCGTAGAGCAGGCAAAAGACGAAGCCGAGGGCGATCAGCGGCGGCACCGCGGTGATCCCGGTGAAGGCGTGCAGGAGGCCGAAGACGGTGCCGGCGATCAGCGCCGCCACGTACTTCGGCAGGCGCTCGCGCAGGCCGCCGAAGAGCATGCCGCGGAAGCAGATCTCCTCGGCGATCGCGGCGGCGAAGACGATCAGCAGGATCTGGACCGGGACCGGCCCAAAGCTTTCGGCGATGTCTTCCTGTTCGGGTTCGACGATCAGGGTCGAGTAGACGAGCGCGAACCCGAGATAGGCGCCGACCGCGGCGGCCATCCACTTCAGAGCGGAGAGATCGAAGCGACGCACCCCGAGGCGCCGCAGGCACTCTCCCAGCGTGCGGGCGCCGTGCGTGTAGGCGATCGCCAGCGGCACCCCGAGCAGGCCGATCACGAGCCCTACCTGGGCGATGATGTTGCCAGCCGTGGTCAGGTCGCCGGCGGCGTCGGTGAAGGCGATCGCCGGCAGGCCGAGGATCAGGCCGACGACGATCGCGAGGACGGCCCCGAGCAACGCTCCGCGCGGTCCCCAGTTCGAGGGCGGAAACGGGCGGGCGGGCGCTTCTTCGACAGGCGAGGCGGCTAGGTTGCTCTCCATGTCGCCCGCAGTCTCACAGGTCTCGCGCTCGACCCGGACGCGGCTGCGCATCCTCCGCCGCCTCCTCTTCCTCGTCGTCTTCCTGGTGCTGGCGATGCTCGCGCTGAGCCAGTTCACCGAGCTGAAGCAGCTGGCGGCCGGCGTCCTCGCCTCGACCGCGCTGGTCGTCGCGGTGGTCGGCTTCGCCGCTCAGCGCACGCTCGCCAACATGATCGCCGGCATCCAGATCGCCGTCTCGCAGCCGATCAGGATCGGCGACCGGGTCAGCTTCGAAGAGCGCGAGGGTCGGGTCACCGACATCACCCTCTCCTACACCTACATCGACCCCGGCGACGGCAGCTCCGTGGTGATCCCCAACCAGCTCCTGACCGAAGGGGTCATCCACAACCACTCGACCGAAGACACCATCGCCTAGCGGGCTACGCCTCTAAGTACCCTCTGGGCGATGACGCAGCGCACTCGGCGACGTCAGCGCCGGCAGGGGGGAATCGGCGCCAAGCTCATGATCGTCTTCGGCGGCGTCTTCGCCGTGCTCGCGATCGCGGTCATCGCCGTCACCTCCTGGGTCCTCGACGTCGCGGCCGACGCACCGTCCTTGGCCACCTGCAAACCGATCGACAAGGGCGGCAACACCGTCATCTACGCCGCCGACGGCTCGAAGCTGGGGACGGTCGCCTCGCCGCAGGCGCGCACGCTGGTCTCGATCGACCGCGTTCCCAAGAGCTTGCAGCTGGCGACGGTGGCGATCGAGGACCAGCGCTTCTATCAGCACGACGGCCTCGACTACGAGGGGATCCTGCGCGCCGCGGTCAAGGACTTGGAAGCGGGCGAAGCGGTCGAGGGCGGCTCGACGATCACCCAGCAGCTGGTCCGCAACCTCTGCATCGAGAACCCGAAACGGAACCTCGAGCGCAAGATCGAAGAGGCGCAGCTGGCGATCGAGTACGCCGAACGCCACAGCCGCAGGGAAATCCTCGGCTCCTACCTCAACGTCGCCTCCTACGGGACGGTCGAAGGGACGACGGCGGTGGGGGTCGGCGCGGCCTCGCAGATCTTCTTCTCGAAGCCGGTCGCGCAGCTGAAGCTGCCCGAAGCGGCGCTGCTGGCCGGGCTGCCGCAGGCGCCCTCCGAATACAACCCGCTGCTGGAGCCGGGCGCGGCGAAAGCGCGCCGCAACCAGGTGCTGCGGCAGATGGCCAAACTCGGCTACGTCAGCGAGGCGCGGGCGCGGGCGGTGATGAAGAGTGGCCTGCGGGTCAACCTCGACGAGAGCTACTTCGAGCACCGCGAGCCCTACTTCTTCGACTACGTCGAAGACAAGCTGATCGACGAGTACGGGGCCAACACGGTGCGGCGCGGCGGGCTCGAGGTGCACACGACGATCGAGCCCGAGCTGCAGGAAGTCGGCCTCGAAGCGATGCGCTCGGCCCTGCCCTACTCGACCGACCCCTCCTCGGCGCTGGTCTCGATCGACCCCCGCAACGGCCACATCCGGGCGATGATCTCCAGCTCCGACTACGAAACGAGCAAGTTCAACCTCGCCGCCCAGGGGCACCGCCAGCCCGGCTCGACCTTCAAGACCTTCGTCCTGACCACGGCGATCCGCCAGGGGATCGATCCCTACTCGACCTACTACACCTCCAAACCCCTCGACCTCTACCTGCCGAAGTGGGGGCACTGGACGGTGCACACCGCCGACGAAGGCTATTTGGGGACCGTCAACCTGCAGCAGGCGACGGTCGCCTCCGACAACACCGTCTTCGCCCAGCTCGACCTCGACGTGGGGCCGGCGGCGGTGGCGGCGACCGCGCACCAGATGGGGATCGTCTCCCCCCTCGACGGAATCCCGGCCGAGGGGATCGGCGGCCTGCGGATCGGCGTCTCGCCGCTGGAGATGTCGAGCGCCTACGCGACCCTCGCCGACGGCGGCCAGCACCGCAAGCCGGTGGCGGTGTCGAAGGTCGTCTTCCCCAACGGGCACATCGAGCACCCCGAAGCCTCGAAGCCCGAGCAAGCGGTCTCGCCGGCGGTGGCCTGGCAGGTGACCCGGCTCCTGCACGACAACATCACCGAAGGGACCGGGACCGCGGCCTACACCGGTTGCGCCGGGCAGGCCGGCAAGACCGGGACGACCGACGAATACACCGACGCCTGGTTCGCCGGCTACCAGCCGAACCTGGCGACTGTGGTCTGGGTCGGCTACCCGGAATCGAACGACGTCTCGATGTCGAGCGTCCACGGGCGGACCGTCTTCGGCGGCACCTTCCCGGCCGAAATCTGGCACTCCCTCTACTCGGGCGCCGGCGTCCCCTGCGAGGAATTCGAGGAACCGAGCCAGAAGATCAGCTGGGCGCCGTTCTTCGGGCGCTACGCACGCTCGAGCCCTAGGGACGAAAGCGGCCTCGGCGGTGGCGGCGGGGCAGGCGGAGGCGACGAATCGCCGCCGCCCGGCAGCGCCGCGGTCGGCGGCTACGACCCCAACGCCTATGCACCAGGCGCGGGGCAGGAACCGTACCCCGCGCCGGCAGCACCCGGCAACCTCGGCGGCGGCGAAAACGCGGGCAGGTAGCGGCGATCGATCCCGGCCTCGCCTTCGCCCTGATGTGGGTCGGGTTCGCCGGCTACCTCGGGGCCCTCGCCTTGGCGCCGCGGCTCGGGCGGCGGATCGTCTGGGCCGCGATCCTCCTCTTCGTCACCGCCTTCGCCATCGCCCCCGTCCTCCTCTCCCACGACGTCTACAGCTACCTCGACTACGCGCGGCTCGGCGTCCGGCACGGGCTCGACCCCTACGTCCACGCGCCGCAGGCGGCGCCGGCTGATCCCGCCTACGCCGAGGTCACCTGGACCGAAGCGACCAGCGCCTACGGGCCGCTCTTCACCCTCGCGACCTACCCCCTCGCCTGGCTTCCGGTCGGCATTGCCGTCGCGGTTCTGAAGGCGGTCGCGGCGGTCTCAGTCCTTGCGATCGCCGCGCTCGTCTCCCGCATCGCCGCCTGGCGCGGCGTCGACCCGCTCCGCGCCGCGACCTTCGTCGCCCTCAACCCGCTCGTCCTCGTCCACGTCGTCGGCGGCGCCCACAACGACGGCCTGACGGTGCTCCTGGCGATGGGCGCCGTAGCCGCTCTCCTCAGCGCCCGCGAGCTAACCGCCGGCGCCGCCCTCGCAGCCGCAATAGCCACCAAGACCTCAGCCGCTGCAATAGCCCCCTTCGCCCTCCTCGGCACTGACAGGCGCGGCCGCTTCCTCGCCGGAGCCGCGATTGTGTCTGTTGCAATCGCCAGTGCGGCCTGGCTCGCCTTCGGCTGGGATTGGCTGCACGGCTTCGGACTGGCGGGTGAGAACCAAAGTCGCACCAGTCACATGGGCATCCCGATCACGACGGCCCGGCTCACCGGCCTCGACCCCAACACCGTCCGGCTCGCCGCAGCCCTCCTCTTCCTCTCCGCAATCGCCTACCTCCTCGCCTGGACCTGGCGAGGAGGCGACTGGATCCGCGCGTCTGGATGGGCCACCCTGGCCCTCCTGCTAGCCACCGCCTGGCTCCTACCCTGGTACCTGATCTGGCTACTACCCCTAGCAGCCATCTCCCGCGACCGCCCCCTACAGCTCCTGACCCTCCTCCTCACGACGTACCAACTCGGCGCCCGCATTCCGCTCTAGCTCATCTCAGCCGCTGCCGCCCGCTCCGCTTCCTCCTCCTCAGGGGAGGGATGCAGGATTCCGGTTTGAATGCTCCAGCCCTCCCTGCGGCCCAGCACCGTCACCACAGCGACGTAGATCAATTCCGCCAGCAGCATCACGCCCCGCACAGCGATCGCGATCAGCGAGCCGAGGGCGAAGCTCTTGCTCGGCAGAGCCGCCTTCATCGCCCAGGCGAACCCGGCGTCTTTGGGCCCTATCCCCGCGGGGGCTACCACCGTCACCAGGGCCGCGAAGTAGCCGACCGCCTGCGCGGCGCCGACCAGGAAGATGTCCTCCGGGGGAATGAAGGTGACCGAGCGGGCGACGCAGTAGACCCCGAGGGCGATGACCAGCCAGTTCAAGGTGTAGAAGGCAATCAGCGCAATCACGCCGCGCAGCGGAATCACCGCCGGCAGCGGCTCGCGGCCGAATACGCGCAACACCCGGTTCGCCAGCGGGCCGAAGACCTTCGGGTGCAGCAAGGCGATCGCCGCGGGGATCAGCAGCAGCACCGCCCAGCGATACGGCTCGCCCTGGAGGTCGGGGTGCTTGATGATGAAGTAGGAAGCCACCACCACCGCAGAGGTGGCTGAGACCGCCTGTTCGTAGACGATGCTGGCGATCGTGATCCGCCGCGGGACGCCTGCCCGTTCGGTGAGCAGCACTCGACCCAGCACGTAGAGAACGCTGCCAGGCACGTAGCGAGCGAGCAGCGGCTGCCCCCAGGCCACCTGCGCCCGGCCGAAGCCGATCCGGTAACCGAGGAACCGCAGGGCAAAATCCCAGCCGAGGGCGCTGAAGAAAAAGAAGAACGGGAGGATGACGAGCGCCGGGATCAGCCAGCCGACGTGGAAATGCACGCCCTCGTCCTGGATCTCCGCCCACTGGTTGATGACCGTGAGGACGAGGAAGCCGAAAATCAAGGCGGCAAGGCCGATCTGGAGGGCGAGGCGGACCTTGCGGCTGCGGGGCGGCTTCTTGCCGACCTGCGACCCGGCCTCGCCTACCCGGTGCAGGAATGATTGGCGGCTCTCCACGTGGGCAGCACCTTAGTGTCTGGGATAGTCGGGTGATGGGCGAGTTCGAGTTGCTGGCGAAGCTGCGCGAGCGCCTCCCGCCGGGCGGTTCGCGGGTCAGGCTGGGCAGCGGCGACGACGCGGCCGTCACCGTTCCCGGAGGCGCCACGGCCACCTCGGTCGACGCGATCGTCGAGGGGGTCCACTTCCGCCGCGGCGAGGCGGGGCTCGAGACGATTGGCCGCAAGGCGCTCGCCACCGCGCTCTCCGACCTCGCGGCGATGGGGGCTGAGGCGGGCGAGGCCTACGTCGCCCTCGGCGCGCCCGAGGACCTCGGCGAGGGGGATCTCCTCGCCCTGCTCGACGGGATGCTCGACCTGGCGGCGGCAACGGGCACCACCCTCGCCGGCGGAGACCTGACGCGGGCGCCTGTCCTCACCCTGGCGGTGACGGTCGTCGGCCACGCTGCGCGGCCCGATGCGTTCGTCAGCCGCAGCGGGGCCGAGCCCGGAGACCTCCTCGTCCTCACCGGCGAGATCGGCGGCGCCGCCGCGGGTCGTCTCCTGCTCGACGATCCCGACCTGGCCGCTGCGCTTCCCGGCGGCACCGCCGAGAAGCTCCGCGCCCGACAGCTCGACCCCTCGCCGCGACTGCGCTCGGGCCAGACCCTGGCCGCTGCAGGAGCGCGAGCGATGATCGACCTCAGCGACGGCCTCGCCGGCGACGCGGCTCACCTCGCCGCAGCCAGCGGAGTTGCCCTGAAAATCGAAGCGGAGCAGCTCGCCCTGGAGGGCAACGTCGCCGAGATCGCAACGGCGGCCGGCCTCGATCCCCTGACGCTCGCCGTTTCGGGCGGCGAGGACTACGAGCTGCTGGCGACCTTGCCGCCGGGAGCACTGGACGACGCCAAGGCGGGGGTGGAGGCTGCCGGGGAGACGAAACTGACCGCGATCGGCGAGGTCGCCGCCGGAGAAGGGGTCGAGATCAGGCTGCCCGGGGGCGAACGGCTGGAGGCTGCGGGCTACGACCATCTCGCCCTGCCGACCCCTGAAATCCCGTCAGCAGCTCGCGAACGCCGCGGCGACTGAGCATCGCCGAGGCGATCTGCGCGGGATCCGGCTTGTAGGCGCCGGCCTCGACCAAAGATTTGAGTTCCTGGGTTTGCATTGGACTTCGGGATCATTATCGGCCCCGAGATCCAGATCCTTAGTTCTTGGTACTCGCACATGCGTCCAAACTGCGCGGGTTAATACCCTTGTAGGCGTGCCGAACGGTTCAGCCCGAATCCTGCTGGTCGACGACGAGCAGTCGATCCAGACCCTGCTCAGCTATCCACTGCGCAAGGACGGCTACCACGTCACCTCCGCCCTCGACGGCTCAGAAGCCCTCCGCCGCTTCGAGGAAGGCCGCTTCGACCTCGTCATCCTCGACCTGATGCTGCCCCAGATGGGCGGCGTCGAAGTCTGCCGCCAGCTGCGCTCGCGCAGCCAGGTGCCGATCATCATGCTGACCGCGAAAGGCAGCGAGACCGACAAGGTCGCCGGGCTCGAGGTCGGCGCCGACGACTACATCACCAAGCCCTTCTCGATGCGCGAGTTCCGCAGCCGCGTCAAAGCGGCGCTACGGCGCTCGCGGATGGGCGGGGAGACGAGCGAGGACGGCGCGATCGAGTGCGGCGAGCTGACGATCGACTTCGACCGCCGCCTGGTCACCCTCGACCAGGAGGAGGTCAAAGTCACCTACGTCGAGTTCGAGATCCTCGGCGCGCTCGCCCGCTCACCCGGCCGCGTGCTGACCCGCGAGATTCTGCTCGAGCACGTCTGGGGCGACTCCGACTACCGCGACCCCCGCACCGTCGACGTCCACATCCGCCATCTGCGCGAGAAGCTGGAGAAGGACCCGAAGGAGCCGGACTACCTCTTCACCGTGCGCGGGGTCGGCTACCGCTTCCGGGAGTAACGGCGATGCGGGGGCTTCGGCTCAGCGATCTCGCCAGCCGCATCACCCTGATCTCGATCGCGATCGCGGTCGGCGCCACCGCGGTCGTCTACGTCTACGCGGTCGCAATCGGCGGCTCGGCCAGCGGCGACGACGAGGTCAAGCTGCAGATCCTCACCGGCGGCCTGATCGCGGTGGCAATCGCAACCGCAATCGGTCTCTACTACGCCCGCGCCGCCGCCAGCAACATCCAGAGCCTGCAGGAAGCCGCCCGCAAAGTCGCCGACGGCAACTTCGAAACCTCGATCCCGGTCGCCTCCGTCGGCCAGCTCGGCGACCTCGCCCGCAGCTTCAACGAGATGCAGCGGCGCCTGGCCGAGCTCGACAGCGCCCGCAAGCAGTTCATCGCCAACGCCTCGCACGAGCTGCGGACGCCGATCTTCAGTCTCGGCGGCTTCGTCGAGCTGCTCGAAGACGAGGATCCGAGCCCCGAGGAGCGGGCCGAGTTCGTGCGCACGATGCGCCAGCAGATCGAGCGCCTGACCAAGCTGACGACCGACCTCCTCGACCTCTCCCAGCTCGACGCCGGCGCGGTGGTGATGCGAGCCAGCACCGTCGACCTCACGGCCCTCGCCCGCGAGGTGACGAGGGAGTTCGGCGCCCGCGCCGAACTCCGCGGCTCGCGACTGCAGCTGCGTACCCCGGAGCAGCCGGCGATCGCCCTCGGCGACCCTGATCGGGTGCGGCAGGTCATCCGTATCCTCCTCGACAACGCACTCACCCACACCCCCGAGGGGACCGACGTCACCGTGACCACCTATTCCGCCAATGGCCGTGCCGAGCTGACCGTCTCCGACGAAGGGACGGGCATCCCCCAGCGGGTCCAAAAGCGAATCTTCGAGCGCTTCTACACCGCCGACAAAGCGGGTGGGTCCGGGCTCGGCCTGGCGATCGCGACCGAGCTCGCGCAACGGATGAAGGGTGAGATCACGATCAGCTCCAGCCGCCGTTTCACCGCCTTCACCCTGGATCTGCCCCCCGGGCCCCGCGCGCTGAGCGCGCCGCGATCCCCCCGCACCGCCGCCAGGGCGACCACGTGAGACGGGCGCCGCTCGTCCTCGCCCTTCTCTGTCTGGGCCTCGTCGCCGGCTGCGGATCCAGCGGGGAACGATCCAGCCCAAGCAGCGGAACGGCTGAGGCGGTCACCGCGCCCAAGCCGGAAGTGGTGATCCAGACCTCGAGCCCGGGCTTCGACGCCACCCGCATCTACGAAGAGGCGTCCCCCGGCGTGGTCACGATCCGCTCCGTCTTCGGCTCTCAGGGCGCCGAAGGCTCCGGCTTCGTCCTCAACGCCGACGGCGAAATCGTCACCAACGCCCACGTCGTCACCGACGAATCCAGCGGTGACCGGGAAGAAGCCCAACAGGTCTACGTCGAGTTCCCGGATCGCAACGTGGTCCCGGCCAAGATCGTCGGCTTCGACCCCTTCGTCGACGTGGCGCTGCTGAAGATCGAGCCCGACGGCTTCGAACTGCACCCGCTGAGACTGGGGAACGACCGCGACCTGAGGGTCGGCCAGCCGGTCGCCGCGATCGGCAGCCCCTTCGGCGAGCAGCAGTCGCTCTCGGTCGGCGTCGTCTCCGCGACCGACCGCTCGGTGCAGTCGCTGACCCAGTTCGAAATCTCCGGCGCGATCCAGACCGACGCCTCGATCAACCCCGGCAACTCGGGCGGGCCGCTGCTTGACGCCGGCGCCCGCGTGGTCGGGATCAACCAGCAGATCGAGACCAACTCCGGCGCCAACGACGGAGTCGGGTTCGCGGTTCCGATCACCGCGATCAAGCGCTCGATCGCCCAGCTGCGCAAGGACGGAGAAGCCGAATACGCCTACATCGGGGTCACCAGCCAGCCTCTCTATCCCCAGCTGGCGCGCAAGCTGGGGCTCGATACGACCTTCGGCGGCCTCGTCGCCGAAGTCTCCTCGGGTGGCCCGGCGGAGAAGGCGGGGATCAAGGGGGGCAACGACAAAGTCGAGTTCCAGGCGGGCAAATACCGGACCGGCGGTGACGTGATCCTGAAGGTCGACGACCGCGAGATAGTCAGCCCCGACGACCTCGCCGAAGCGATCGCGTTCCGCCGTCCCGGCGACGTCGTGACGCTGACGATCCTCCGCAACGGCGAGCGCCAAGAGGTCGAGGTCACGCTCGGCAAGCGTCCGGACAACCCCCCCTCCAGCTGACCCGGCGCGGCGGCTGGACAACATGTCGCCGCGCATCGGTGTAGAACTCCAGCCTTGCTTCAGGAAGTCGCTCTCGGCCACAAGACCCTCGCCGACTACACCCACATAGTCGGCAAAGACCTGACGGAGCAGATCCGCGAGCTCGCTGAGCCCCTGAAAGGGAAGCGGGTCCTGCACGTCAGCGCCACCGCATTCGGCGGCGGCGTCTCCGAGATCCTCTACACGCTGGTGCCGCTGATGCGCGACGTCGGGATCGACGCCCACTGGCACGTGATCTTCGGCAAGGAAGAGTTCTACAACGCCACCAAGCTCCTCCACAACTCGCTGCAGGGCGCGGAGGAGACGCTGAGCGACGAGCAGTGGGAGATCTTCGACGAAATCAACCAGATCAACGCCGAGGGCCTGCAGGGCGAGTGGGACGTCGTCATCGTCCACGACCCCCAGCCGATCGGGCTGCTTCGCGGCGCGAGGGCGAAGGGCGACAAGTGGGTCTGGCGCTGCCACATCGACCTCTCGACGCCGAACCCGGCGCCGATCGCCCGCCTGCTGCCGATGATCGAAGAGTACGACGCGAGCGTCTGGCACATGGAGAAGTACGTGCCCAAGGAAATGGGCGCCCACCGCGAGGACGTGCGGATCTGCCCGCCGGCGATCGACCCGCTCTCGCCGAAGAACATGGCCTTCTCCCCCGAGGACGCAGCCTTCGTCTGCCGCCAGTTCGGGATCGACGTCGACCGGCCGCTGATCACCCAGGTCTCCCGCTTCGACCCGTGGAAGGACCCGATCGGCGTGATCGACGCCTACCGCCAGGTGACCGAGAAGGTGCCGGAGGCGCAGCTGGCGATGGTCGGCTCGATGGCCACCGACGATCCCGAGGGGATGGAGTACTTCCAGAAGACGTTCGAATACGCCGACGGCGACGAGGACATCAAAATCCTCAGCAACCTCAACAACGTCGGGGCGATCGAGGTCAACGCCTTCCAGTCGCAGTCGGACATCTGCCTGCAGAAGTCGATCCGCGAGGGCTTCGGCCTGACCGTCACCGAGGCGCTCTGGAAGGGGCGGCCGACGGTGGCCGGCAACGTCGGCGGAATCCCGCTGCAGATCGAGGACGGCATCAGCGGCTATCTCGTCAACTCCCCGGCGGAGTGCGCCGAGCGCTGCCTGGAGATCCTCGACGATCCCGGCCTCGGCAAGCAGCTCGGCCGCGAGGGCAAGGAGCACGCCAGGCGCGAGTTCCTCACCCCGCGACTGCTGCGCGACTGGCTGAAGCTGTTCGACGACCTCGACGGCTGAGGTCCACCCCTTAGTCTCTGCGGCGTGAGCTCCTCGCCGCTGATCATCGTCTCCAATCGCGGCCCGCTCCAGTTCGAGCGCGACGAGGGCGGCGAGCGCACGGTCCGCCGCGGCGGTGGCGGCCTGGTGACGGCGCTGTCCGGGCTCGTCTCCCACCGCGACGCGCTCTGGATCGCCTCGGCGATGACCGACGAGGACGTCGCGGTCTCAGGGGAGGCGGGCGGACCGGTCGAGCAGGAACTGGACGGGATCGAGTACCGGGTGCGGCTGGTCGGCAGCGACCCCGACGCCTACGACCGCTTCTACAACGTGATCGCCAACCCGATCCTCTGGTTCATCCAGCACTACCTCTGGGACATCTCCAACGCGCCGGACATCCGCCAGCAGGAGATCGACGCCTGGGACTACGGCTATCAGGCCGTCAACCGCGACATCGCCGAGGCGGTGCTGGCCGAGATCGACGGGCAGGAGGACCCGCTGGTGATGCTCCACGACTACCACCTCTACACCGCCCCGGGAATGATCAAGGCCGAGCGCCCGGACGCTTTCCTCCACCACTTCGTCCACATCCCCTGGTCCCAGCCCGACAGCTGGCGGATCCTCCCCAACCGGGTCCGCGAGGCGGTCTACGAAGGGATGCTGGCCAACGACATCATCGGCTTCCACACCCACGCCTACTGCATCAACTTCCTCCGCTGCTGCGACGAACTGCTCGACGGCGTCGACGTCGACTACGAGGCGGCTGAGGTCCGCCATGCGGGCGGCAAGACCGTCGCCCGCGCCTACCCGCTGGGGATCGACGCTCAGCGCCTGCAGCGGGCGGCGGCCTCGCCCGAGGTAGCCGAGGCCGAGCGCGAGGTGCTCGAGCGCCGCCGCCAGCACCTGATCATCCGCGTCGACCGTGCCGACCTCTCGAAGAACGTGCTGCGCGGCTTCACCGCCTTCGACACCTTCCTCACCCAGCACCCCGAGTTCCGCGAAAAGGTGACCTTCATCGCCCACCTGCAGCCCTCGCGGCAGGACGTCCCCGAGTACGCCGAGTACCTGGAGCGGATCGAGGCGCTGGTCGCGGTCGTCAACCACCGGCACGGGACCACCGACTGGATGCCGATCGACCTGAAGATCTACGAGAACTTCCACGACGCCGTCGCCCGCTACAAGCACTTCGACCTCCTGATGGTCAATTCACTCTTCGACGGGATGAACCTGGTCGCCAAGGAGGCGCCGGCGGTCAACACCCGCGACGGCGTCCTCATGCTCTCGGAGAACACCGGCTCCCACCAGGAGTTGATCGACTACGTGATCTCGGTCAACCCGTTCGACATCCAGGAGCAGGCGGATGCGATCCACCGGGCTCTGACGATGGACCCCGACCAGAAGCGCCGGTGGGCCGAGGGCCTGCGGGAGATCATCTTCTCCCGCAACCCCGGCGACTGGGTCGACGACCAGCTGCGCGACATCGAAGCGGTGCGATCCACCGCCTGAGGGGGGAGAATTTTGCGCCGCGCAGCCTTGGGTAGGGGTGCGCAGCGTTCGAGTTCGGTGGGCCGGAATGGCGAAGGTGGCGGGAGTCGCCGCCGTTGCCCTGCTTGCGGTGCAGGCGCTGCCGGGGCTCTTACGGCCGCCCGAGCCGCCGCCGCTGGATGCTGACGTGGGCCTGCCGCAGGTTGTCCCGGCGGAGCCGTCGCCTGCGCCAGCCGCTCGGGCGGCGGGTCCTGTCTCCGATCGGGGGCTCCCCCTACCGGGGGAGTCCTCCCGATCGTCGCCACCCGCCGCAGATGCGCGGATGGTTGACAAAAAGCCGAAGGACCGACCGACTCATCAGCATAAGAAGGAGCTTCCGGCCGCCGCAGCTCCTCTGCCGGCGCCGCCACCTGCAGCCGTCCCGGAACCCGTGCCACCACCGCCCCCGCCTGCTCCCGCGCCGGCGACGTCGCCTCCAGCTCCGCCGAGTGACGGGTCTGAGGAGTTCACGCCGCACTAGAGAGCGGAGCGGGCGGCTTCGGGGCTGGCTCGCCGCTATAGTCCCTCGCCGTTTTGGCCGCACCACGCGAATACGAGCTGGTCCTGATGCTGGACCCACAACTTGACGCCCCTGCGCGCGACGCGCTGGCGCAGGATGCGCGTGGCCAGATCGAGGGCTCCGGCAGCCTCAAGCACGAGAACAGCTGGGGCCTGCGGAAGATGGCCTACGAGATCAACCATCGCACCGAGGCGGACTACCGCTGGATGCGGTTCGAGGCCTCCAGCGAGCTGCTCGACTCGCTCGACCACAACCTGAAGATCGCCGACGGCGTCCTGCGCTTTCGCGTCTTCAAGGTCGATCCCGAGGCACCGGTGATCGTCCCGCCCGCCGTCACCGCCGCCCCTGGGCCGCGGGAGCGCAGCGCGCACGGAGCTCGCGACGATCGCGACGACTCCCTCGACGATTCCGACGAGTAACCAGCCGCGCGGCTGTCGCTGTTTGCGGGATCGCCTTCTCCAAGGGGGGAGAGTCGGGCCGGCTGCCTCCTTAGACTGGAACCAGATAAGCGAATCCAGAGGGAGTGAGTCAATTGGCAGCGTCTAACGTCAACGTCGTGGTCATCACGGGGAACCTGACCCAGGATCCCGACCTGCGACACCTAGGGAGCGGCACCGCGGTGTGCGAGCTGCGAGTCGCTGTCAACACCCGGCGCAAAGAAGGCAACGAGTGGGTCGACAAGCCCAACTACTTCAACGTCACCGTCTGGGGCGCCCAAGGCGAGAACTGCGCCCAGTACCTCTCCAAGGGCCGGCCGGTTGCAATCGAGGGTCGTCTCGAGTGGCGGGAGTGGGAGGCAAAAGACGGCAGCGGTAAACGGCAGGCGGTTCAGATCGTCGCCAACACGGTCCAGTTCCTCGGCTCGCGCGACGGAGCTGGCGGTGGCGGTGGCGGAAACGGCAACGGCGGTGGCGGCTTCGCCCCGCAAAGCGACGTCCCCGCCGACACCTCCGACTTCGGCGGCGCTCCCGCCGGAGCCGGCGCCTCCGAAGACGACATTCCTTTCTAGCCAGCCCTACAGAGCGCCGCTCAGCGGCGCTCTGTAGGATGCTGCGCCTGATGGCCAGAGCTAATGAGACTTCGTCTTCGCGGGCCGGTGCCCGGCGTGGCGGAAGGCGCGGTGCCGACCGTGCGCGTCCGCGCAAGTACACCCGGGTCAACTCCGAGGTCGTCGACTACAAGGACCTGAACCTGCTGCGACGCTTCCTCTCCGACAAGGGGAAGACGCGCGGGCGCCGGGTCACCGGACTTTCCCGCCGCCACCAGCGACAGCTCTCGGTGGCGGTGAAGCGGGCGCGCGAGATCGCCCTGCTTCCCTACGTCGGAGAGCGCTGATGGCCGAGGCGATCCTGCTGCAGGACGTCGAGTCCCTCGGCGAGCGCGGCCACGTCGTCGACGTCTCTCCCGGCTACCTGCGCAACTTCCTGATCCCGCGCAAACTGGCCCAGCCGGCCACCGCCGGGGCGCTGGTCGAAGCGAAGCGCCGCATGGAGGCTGCCGAGCGCGCCGAGAAAGCCCGCGCCGAGCGCGAAGCCCAGGCTGCTGGTCTGCTCTCCAAGACCGTGCTGACGATTCACCAGCGGGCCGGCGAGGACGGCAAGCTCTTCGGCTCGGTCGGGCCGAAGGAGATCACCGACGCCCTGCGCGAGGCGCGCGACCTGCGGATCGAGAAACGCAAAGTCCGCCTCGAGCAGCCGCTGCGCGAACTCGGCACCTTCATGGTCGAGATCGAGCTCGCCGACGGCACCGTGGCTGCCGTGAAGACCATCATCAGCGAGGAGAAGTAGTCCTCCTTCGTCGTCGCAGGTCCGGCTGGGTTCGCTCCGAGCGGGCGACGGTCGGCCTAGCCACCGTGGCTCTGGGTGCTGCCGGAGCGGTCATGGTCGGGCAGTTCAGCCGCATGTTCGCCCGCCGGGCCGGCGAGGCGCACGATCCCGAAGCCCTGCTGGAATCGGCACCCGCCGCCGCCGCCGACACGGTCGGCGTCGCCGTCCGCGGCTTCGAAGAGGCGCCGCGCTACGAAGTCGTCCTCTTCAACCTCCTCGCCGGCTTCCTCGCCTCCTTCGCCACGGTCCGCCTCTCGACCTGGGCGATCCGCGACGGTCGCGGGCCCTTCCGCAACGTCAGCATCGGCGGCCGCCACATCCACCACTTCGTGCCCGGAATCCTGCTCGCCTTCTCCTCGGGCACCGCGGCGCTGCTGACCGACGACGACGACCTCGAGCAGTGGCTGGCGATCCCGATGGGCGCCGGCTTCGGCCTCACCTTCGACGAGGCGGCGCTGCTCCTCGACCTGCGCGACGTCTACTGGAGCCGCGAAGGGCTGCTCAGCGTCCAGCTCAGCCTCGGCGCCACCGCGATCCTCAGCATCGCGATCCTCACCCTGCGGATACTGCGCCGCGGCGAGCGGCGCCAGGAGCAGGAGGGGCTGATCCCTCCCGCCCACCATCAGCTCAGCTTCGGAACTGCCGCATAAAGATCACCGAAGCGTGAATTCTTTTTGACGGCTTTTGCACGGAAGCCGCACGTGGGACCTCCCCGCCTCTGGTTTGCTTGACGAAGTGCCCCAAACCATCCCGGTTCCGCCGCCGGGCCGCCTTTACTGAAGCCGATGCCGCAGCCGCCCACGACCCACGTCCCCCCGCAGAACATCGAGGCCGAGGAGTCGGTCTTGGGCGCGATGCTGGTCGCCGAGCCGACCCTGACCCGGGTGATCGACGAAGTGAAGCTGAACGCGGCCGACTTCTACCTCGACAAGCACCGGCTGATCTTCGAGGTGGTCCACGACCTCTACGCCGCCTCGAAGCCGGTCGACGAGCTCAGCGTCAGCGAGGCGCTCTCGCAGCGCAACAAGATCGAGGAGGCGGGAGGGCGGCACTACGTCTCCGAGCTGGCGGCCAAGGTGCCGGCGGCGGCCAACGCCAAGCACTACGCGGAGATCGTCCAGCAGAACTCGCTGCTGCGCCGGCTGCTCGGCGCCGGCCAGGAAATCCAGGGCTGGGTCAACGAGCGCGACGGCGAACCGCGGGAGCTCTCCGAGCGGGCCGAGAAACTGCTCTTCGAGGTCGCCCACAAAGAGCAGGCGAGCGACTTCAAACTGCTCGGCGAGATCCTCCACGGCGAGGTCGACCGCCTCGAGAAGCTCTCCACCGGCGAGCTCGAACTGACCGGCACCCCCTCGGGCTTCCGCGACGTCGACGCAATCACCGGCGGCTTCCAGCCCGGCAACCTGATCATCGTCGCCGCCCGCCCGGCGATGGGCAAGAGCGCGCTGGTCGCCAACATCGCCGAAAACGTGGCGGTGAAGAAGAAGCAGGCGGTCGCCTTCTTCTCGCTCGAGATGTCGGAGGTCGAGCTGGCGCAGAGGTTCATCGCCTGCCGGGCGAGGATCTCCGGCGACAAGCTGCGCAAGGGGCAGGTCTCCAAACGCGACTGGCCGAAGGTGCTGCGCGCCTGCAACGAGCTGGAAGAGGCGCCGCTGTGGTTCGACGACTCCTCCGACCTGGGGATCCTCGACCTGCGGGCGAAGGCGCGGCGGCTGCACGCCCAGGAACAGGAGCGCGGCGGTCTCGGGCTGATCATCCTCGACTACATCCAGCTGATGCGCTCCGACGACCACCGCGCCAACCGGGTCGAGCAGGTCGGCCAGATCAGCCGCGGGCTGAAGATCCTCGCTCGCGAGCTCGAGGTGCCGGTGGTGGCGATCTCGCAGCTCTCGCGCGCGCCCGAGCAGCGGACGCCGCCGAAGCCGCAGCTCTCCGACCTGCGCGAGTCGGGCCAGATCGAGCAGGACGCCGACGTCGTCGCCTTCCTCTACCGCGAGGACTACTACCGCGACCCCGACGAGGAGCCCGACGGCCTTGCCGACCTGATCATCGCCAAGCATAGGAACGGCCCGATCGGGACCAGGAAGCTGGTCTTCCTCGACCGCTATCCCAAATTCGCCGACCACGCCCACACCGAACCGCCGATCGAGCAGCCGGCCGGCGAAGCGCCGCCGTTCGAGGACGCCGCCGCTGCCGGGCCTGACTTCTGATGCCGGCGATCGCCCGCTCCGAGCCCTTCCGCGAACAGGCCTGCCCGCTCGGCGTCTGCGACGGCTCCGGCTGGATCCTCGGCCCCGAGGACGTCGCCCGGCCGTGCGAGTGCCGGGCCGAGCGGATGAACCGGGGCCGCAGCCGCGGCGTCGCCTCGGCGATCCCGGCCCGCTATCGCGGCGGCTCCTTCGACCGCCCGCCGGTCTCCGACATGGCGCGGGACATGACCACCCGCCATGTGGTGCAGGCGGCGCGCGACTACGTCGAGAACCTCGACGCGAACCTGGACGCCGGCCGCGGTCTCTGGTTCATGGGCGGAACCGGCACCGGCAAGACGACCCTCGGCATGCTGATCGCCGGCGAGGCGCTGAAAGCCGGCAAGACGGTGGGCGTCTACTTCACGCCGAAGCTCCTCACCCGCATCCGCCAGACCTACCAGGAAGCCGACAACGAGAACGCCTACTCGCAGTTCTTCGAACGCGTCACCTCGGTCGACCTGCTCTACATCGACGACCTCGGCTCCGAGCGCCACACCGACTGGGTGGTAGAGCAGCTCTATGCGGTGGTCAACGAGCGCTACGAGAACCAGCGGCCGATGCTGGTCACGAGCAACGCGGAAGGCGACGTCGACAAGGGCCAGCAGCAGTTGGAGGACCAGATCGGCCGGCGCACGGTCTCCCGCCTGATCGAGATCTGCGGCGATCCGCTGCCCCTTTTCGGCTCCGATCACCGCTACCGGGCACGCGCCAGCTAGCCGAGCGCAACACGTCCGGCGGGGCGGACCGTCAGAATCCCCCGCGCATGCCAGGCGTGGTCATAGTCGGCGCCCAGTGGGGCGACGAGGGCAAGGGGAAGGTCGTCGACCTCCTCGCCGAGCGGGCTACCACGATCGTCCGCTTCCAGGGCGGCAACAACGCCGGCCACACGATCGTCCGCGACGGCGAGGAGTTCAAGTTCCACCTGATCCCCTCGGGAATCCTCCACGCCGACAAGGCCTGCGTGATCGGCAACGGCGTCGTCGTCGACCCGCGGGTGCTGCTGGGGGAGATCGACGGCCTCAAACGGGCGAATGTGAGCGTCAACAACCTGCGGATCTCCGCCAACGCGCACCTGATCATGCCCTACCACGTGCTGCTCGACACGGCCGGCGAGACGAAGCTGGGGAAGCTCTCGATCGGGACCACGCGGCGAGGCATCGGCCCCTGTTACGCCGACAAGGCGCTGCGGCTCGGGATCCGCGTTCAAGACCTGCTCGACGAGAAGATCCTGCGGACCAAGATCCGCGCAGCGCTGGAGCCCAAGCAGCAGGCGCTGCGCGAGCTTTCGGTGCAGCGGCGCAAACAGCTGAAGGAGGCCGGCGAGGACGCGAAGGCGATCGACGGCGGCGCCGGCGTGCCGGACCCGCGCCTCGACCTGCACGCGATGGTCGAGGAACACATCAACTTCGGCCACCGGCTCGAGCCCCACATCGCCGACACCGCCCGCCTCTGCTGGGACGCCCTCGACGGTGGCGAGACGGTGATCTTCGAGGGCGCCCAGGCGACCCTGCTCGACCTCGACCACGGGACCTATCCCTTCGTCACCTCCTCCAACCCGATCGCCGGGGCGGCGACGGTCGGCGCCGGCATCGGCCCGAAGGACATCGACGAGGTCTGGGGGATCGCCAAGGCCTACGCGACCCGGGTCGGCGCCGGGCCCTTCCCGACCGAGCTCTTCGACGACGTCGGCGAGCAGATGGTGCAGAGGGGCCATGAGTTCGGGACGACCACCGGTCGCCGGCGGCGCTGCGGCTGGCTTGACCTGGTCGCGCTGCGCTACGCCGTCCGCCTCAACAGCATGGATGCGCTGGCGATCACCAAGCTCGACGTCCTCAGCGGGATCGGCCCTCTGCGCGTTGCGGTCCGCTACCGCTCCAAGGAGGGCGCGGTGCTCGACACCTTCCCCTACCACCAGTCGATCCTCCATTCGGCGACACCGGAGTACGAGGAGCTGCCCGGCTTCGACCTCGACCTCACCTCCTGCCGCAACGCGGACGACCTGCCGCAGGAGGCGCGCGACTACCTCGGCTTCATCGCCGAGTTCGTCGGCGTGCCGGTGCGGCTGGTCGGAGTCGGACCGGACCGCGAGCAGGTCATCTGGCTGGAGGACTAGCTCCTGCTACTTGGTCCGCTCCGCCGGACTAGCGCTCTCGATCTTCCACGTCCCGTTTTCGTTCCTGAGAGGTAGAACCCAGTCGATCTGGTGAGGCCCATGCCACTGCGCAAAGGCTCGCACGCCCCTGACCCGGAGGCTGTCGATCGGACCGGTCAGAGTGTTACCCGAGGTTCCCGACGCCCCTGGTCCGAAGAACTCGAGAGCCTGGGGGCAGTTCTTTGCCTTGCCGTGAGAGACCGTATTGGCGTCCTTTACGAGGGGCCCTATGTAGACATGGGAAAGGTACGAGCAGTCCTTCACCCATTCCTTCGCCACCCGCGCCCGCATCCAGGCGTGGATCAACCGGGACACCTCTTCCCGTTCGGCGGGCGGCGCCTCTTGGCCGAAGAACTGAACGACGTTGTCCCCGCCGGGGAGGAGGAACTCGCGACTGGGACCGTGCAGCCTGGGATAGGGGCGCTTCGGAACGGTTTCGCCCGTACTCGTTTCGGACCCGCCCCCACAGCCGGAGACCAACGCGAGTAGCGCGAGCATCCCTGCCAGCTTCCCCCCCTTTCCCATAAAGACATTTTAGGAAAAAAAGACCCTAGTGGTCGTGACCCTTGCTCTACAGTCTGTCGGGTGGCTTCCAGTAGACGCTCGAGCAGGCTGAACGAGCGGCTGCCCCGGGGAAGACACGGTTTGCCGAGGGAGGCGGTGACCGAGTCCCAGCGCAACCGCATCCACCAGGCGATGATCGAGGTCGTCGCCGAGCGCGGCTACCCGGAGACGCGCGTGGTCGACGTGATCGGCGTCGCCGGCGTCTCCCGCAAGACCTTCTACGAGCTGTTCGAAAGCAAGGAGGACTGCTTCCTCGCCGCTTATGAC
The DNA here is from genome assembly GCA_035473555.1 of Solirubrobacterales bacterium. GTDB lineage: Bacteria > Actinomycetota > Thermoleophilia > Solirubrobacterales > 70-9 > VAYN01. The sequence goes on along the minus strand of DATIOC010000014.1, from coordinate 30,888 downwards.
GTGCTGCTGGAGAACCTCCTCGGCGAGGCCACCGAGGCCTTCGAGTCAAAGGCGGGCGCGCCGTGGGCCGAGCGCGTCGCCGAGGCCCTGGAGATTCTGCTCGGGCATCTCGCCAAGCATCCGGAGGAGGCGCGCTTCGCGATCGTCGAGGTGCTCGCCGCCGGACCCAAAGCTCTCGCTCGCCGCGATGCGGCGCTGCGCCAGTTCAGCGGCTTTCTCGAGTCGGGACGCTCGGAGAGCTCGGTCGACCTGCCCGGCATCACCTCGATCGCCGTGGTCGGCGGAGTCAACGAGCTGCTCTACAGCGAGATCCTCCACGGCGCCGCCGGTCGGCTCCCGGGCCGCCTCCCCGACCTGATGTTCTGGGTGACCTTGCCGTTCCTGGGCGCCGGCGCCGCTACCACCGAGCGGGAGCGAGTGCGGCGCGCCAAGCTTCACTCGTAGGCCCTGGGCGATCCGCTCCTTTCGGCGGTTCGGCGGGTTTACGAATAGGGCAAGGGTGGTAGTTTGACCCGCTGGAGAGACGTTCAAGACACGTTCCAAGGCATCGGACCCAGGACGGGCAGGCCGCAAAGGAGAGATATAGGGATATGCGTAAGTACCTGATGTTGACGATGGCCCTCGGGGCCCTGATCGCCGTCAGCGTGGCTGGTATCGCCACCGGCGCCAACAAGCCGGTGACGGTCGAAGCGGGCAATCTCGTATTCACCTTCAACGGCGGATTCAGCCCGACCAAGCTGCCGAAGACGAAGCTCGCACCGATCACGCTCACCGCCGAAGGAAAGATCTCGACCAAGGACGGGACCCACCCGCCGGCGCTGACGGAAACCATCGTCGAAACCGACAAGAACGGCGCCATCAACGTCAAGGGCATCCCGGTCTGCAAATCGGGTCAGCTGCAGTCCCGCGACACCGCGGCAGCCGAAAAAGCCTGTGGCAAATCGATCATCGGAACCGGCAAGACGACCGTCGAGGTCCAGTTCCCGGAACAGAAACCGATCGACGTAGACAGTAAGTTGCTGGTCATCAACGGCGGCTTCAGCGGCGGCACCACGACCCTCTACATCCACGCCTACTTCTCGGCGCCGGTGACCGGGGCGATCGTGACCACGCTGAAGATCAAGAAGGTCCACAACGGCCGCTACGGCCTCAAAACCGTCGCCACGATCCCGAAGATCGCCGGCGGCAGCGGCTCGGTCAAGACGTTCAGCCTGAAGATCAACAAAAAGGGCGTCCTCACCGCCAAATGCCCCGACGGCAAGCTCCAGGCCAAGGCAACCGCGATCTTCTCGGACGGCACCAAGGCCTCCGCGGGGATCATCCGGACCTGCACCGGCACCTGAGGAACTGACGTCCGAGGATCCTCCTCGAGACAACAGCTGTGAGAAGGGCGGCCTCCGGGCCGCCCTTCTTCTTGCCCGAACTCTACGACGCGTCGAAAGTAGTCGCAAGAGGCGGTTGCGCTTTAGGAACGCTAGTAGTACAAATAGGCGTACTCGATTAGAACCAGTTGTCTAGATTGGCGGCGATGTCCTTGGGGAATGACAGCCTGTCGACTGCGGTTGAGAGCGCGAAGGAGCAGGATCTGAAGCCTCTGGCGGAAGAGAGCGCCCAGACGCTAGGGCTCGACGAGCGCCAACTGGCGGAGATGGAGAACTACCTCCATGCTGCCTGGTTCTTCGGGATCCGCACCGGGCACACGGTGATGGTCGAGACGAAAATGGGGCAGAGCGATCCCACGCCTGTGATCCTCGGCATGCAGGACGACTTCCAGGAGTTGATGGAACGCTGCGCCGAGGCGCTGAACACGACCGTCGGCTCAACGATCCAGGCCTGGAATTACCTCGGCGAGGCCTGGGTCGCGGGCGCCCGTTTCTGGGAAGTCGAGATCGCCGCCCGGGTCATCGAAGCGCGCAGCGGAGGCTTCGAGGATCCCTTAAGGCATCTCGGTGACGTCGACTGAGCGAAACCCACCGCTCAGAGGTCGCAGTTGCCCACTCCGAGTGCCTGCGACTTTTCGTTGGGGTTTTCGAAGATCGCCTGCAGGTTGTCACGGGTGCCAAGGGGGCTGGCTTCGACCTTTGCCGCGGCTTCCTCGCGAGCCCGGATGAATTCTTCGGCTTTCTTCTCGTCACCTTCGGGCAGGCCAAGATCGCTGATCTTTTCGGTCGTACCCTGATACGTGTCGATCAGTTTGAGCAGATTTTCTTCCTGGTACTTGGTGTTCGTGCGCTGTTCCCGTTTTTCGTAATAGTCGCGCGAGATGTTCGTGACCAAGGTTTCGCGTTCCTGCGCACCCTTATTGCAGACCAGCTGGAGCTGGTGGGTGTATTCGGCTTTGGACAGCGACGACGGACCGTCGCCTCCCCCGCAGCCTGCAAACGCCAGGAGCCCCGCCAGCACCGTCAAAAGAAAAGTTCCCCTACGCACGGTATCCCCCTATAGATCCTGAGTAAAAAAGAGAGTCTAACTGATTTAGCGCTTTGCTGGGGAAGCCGGAGGAGATAAGAAAAAGGCCCCTCTCCCGATCGGGAGAGGGGCCTGACTTAGACTCGCTGATGCAGGGGTCTATGGAGCGGTGACCGCCCAGGTTCCGAGAGCGATGTCTTCTCCGCCTTTGAGGCTGAAGAAGAACGTCACGCCGCTCACAAATTTGTTGACGTAAGTGGGAACCGGCGTGTAGCCAGAGAAGCCTTCACTCAGGCCGGGTTCAAACCCGCCTTCGTGGGCTTCCACTGCTGCGTATATGCAAACAGCGCCTGCAGGTGCAGTTGGCGCTGCGGCTTCGCCAGTGCAGTTCGCCGGGGGGTGGAACGGTTCGAGCCCCGTCTTTTCTTCCCCTTCCGCATTGACGAAGTGGACCGCTGAGGGCGCTGCTGAGAGCTGCAGGTTGAAAGTCAGCGGAACCAGCGAGGGGCCGACGGTGGGGCCGAGCGCCCACGTGCCCGTCTCCGTTGCACCAGAAGGCAGCACGCATTCGGGGTTGGCTTCGCTGCACGCACCAGCTTCACCCGGTTCGCCCGGTTCGCCTTTCAGGCCTTTTTCGCCTTTGTCTCCTTTATCGCCTTTGTCCCCCTTGTCCCCCTTGGGTCCGGGCGCCCCTTGAGGCCCAGCGGCGCCGGTAGCGCCCGGAGCGCCATTCTTGCCGGCGTACTGCTTGGCGATGTTCTTGACTTCCTTCTTCTGCTTGCTGTTGAGGCCGCTCGCTGCGACGGCCACGCCGGTCAATGCGACAACTAGCGCCACGATCGCCACGACCAGACCGGCCGTGCCGAGCTTGCTGTGAATACGAGAGATCATCTTTCCTCCCCTTGATATGGACAGTTGAGCCGTCGGCTGACGACATCCTGGTCGCGGGACGCTGGTGCTCTGGACGCGCCGCCAGGAGGCAAGCACCTCTTTGGGTAGCTAAATGCCTCCCACACGTTGTCCCTTCGGTCCCCCTTCATGGATCAGGTCCAAGCGCGTCCCTGGCGCGCCAGAAGCTGAAAACTAGTGTACGGCGCCAACCATGTCAAGGAACCCGCACGGTGGCCGAGAGTTGCCCTTTTCGAACACTCGACGTATCTTTGTCCTATGTCTGGCGCTGCCTCGATCAAGCTGGTGACCCTCGGTCCCGAGGGGACCTGTCATGAGCGAGCATGCCGGAACTACATGGACTTCCAGAGCATTGGTGAGTTCGAGATCGAATACATCGGAGACTTCCTCGACGGGCTCGAGCGGATTCGGGGGCAAAGGAACGCCTTCCTGATCCAGTGCAGTGCCCATCCAAAGGTGCACGAAGTCACCGAGCGCTACTGGCGGGAGGTCTTTGTCGTCGACACCTTCATCTACCCGACCAAGCACCTGGTCGTGCTCTCGCGCCGTGAGGTGGAGCGCCCCCGCTCCATCGGAATTGTCCCCGCCACCAAGGGCTACGTCGATCTGTCTAATTGGGACGAGGTGATCGACGTGGTCTCCAAGCCGGTCGTCGGGGAAGAGCTGCTGGCCGGTCGTTACGACGCGGGGCTGACCCACATCGAGCACTACGAAGCACACGAGGACGAGCTCCGCCTCGATCTGGACATTGGCGAAATCGACACCACCTGGCTCGTCTACGGGACGGAGAAGCGCTTCGACGGCAGCGTGATTGGGATCCCGTCCCGGGATGTGCTACTTGGCGGAGTAGCGGCGCAGCCGGCATAGACCGTTGCGTCCAGGCAAATGAAGAGCCGCCCCCCACGGGGAGGCGGCTCTTCGAACGACTACCTACGGTCGTTCAGACCATCGACGTCTGCTTATGCCTCGACGCCGAGGTTTTCCGGACTTGTAACGGTGTAGGTGCCGGTCCAGGTCGAGCTTCCGAGGATTCCGCAGCTGATTTTGCCGTTGATATCCATGGTCGCTTTACCGGTTTTGACCCCTGTCAGGGTGCCGATGTCGGTGCCCGTACCGGTTTTGCAGACAGCGGAGATGCCGAATGCTGTCGAGACGACTGTCACTTCGGCATTTGCGGAGGACACTGTGCCGTTTGTGGTTCCTGCAATGTTGGTGACCGAAAGGGTGCCTTTAGCGAGAACGGTCGTCGTGTGGGTGCAGTTACCAAACGTCAAGGTTTCGATCGGCCCCGACGGGGTGCCGGTGAAGACCGTCGTTTTACCTTTGACTTCCGAGGTGGTGCATGTGTCGGTCGTGGTGCCAGCGCTGTCTTTCAGCAGAGCCGACGTTCCGGACGCGAGGGTCGCGACGATCGTCTCCGATGAGTTCACCGCGACGCCGCTTGTCGCAAGTGTGGTCGCAGAGGCGGAGCCTGCCGCGAACGCCATCAGGGCCATGGCCGCAACAGCGGCGAGGCCAAGCATCTTCAGATACTTCATGTGTTTTCTCCTTGTAGTCCCCCCGGACGCGGAGCGCCGGGGATCGGGTATGCGCTCAGTTCTACGCGGCTGCTCCTGATAGATCAAGAACAATTTAGTGACACGAACCGCGATTCCCCGCACAAAAAAGCCGCCCCCTAAACGGGGGCGGCTTTGGTACTTCCGGGTCTACCCGACCCCTGCTACGTCCTGCTATTCCCGAACAGCGAGCTCTTCGGGCGATGTGACGCTGTAGAAGCCCGTCCACGTCGAGGTCCCGAGGATGCCGCAGCTAATTTTGCCTTCGATGTCCATTGTTGCGAAGGCGGTTTTGTTCGTACCTCCGTTTGTCGCTCCTGTCAGCTTGCCAATGTCGGTGCCGCCGCCGGTTTTACAAACCGCGGAAATGCCGAACGCTGTCGACACGACTGTCACTTCGGCTTCAGACGATGTAACTGTTCCGTCTGTAGTTCCAGGAATCCATCCGACGAAGAGCTTGCCGGCTTTCAGAACGGTCGTGGTATGGGTGCATTTGCCGAACGTGAGTTTTTCGACATTCCCGTGGATCTCGGCGGAGCCGGGTGTGGTGAACTCTGTGGTTTTGCCGTGAACTTCCGATTCGGTGCATGTATCGGTCGTGGTGCCGGCGCTGTCTTTGAGGAGCGCGGAGGTACCGGGCTCGAGAGTGGCGTTAATTGTCACCGCTGCGTTCTGCGCCACGCCTTTGATCTCCAGTGTGGTCGCCGAGGCGGCGCTCGCGCCGACGACGGCCATCAGGGCCATGGCCGCAACCGCGGCGAGGCCGAGCATCTTCAGATACTTCATCTTGATTTCTCCTTGTTTCTTATCTCGGCACGCACAGGGCCGAGGTTGGGTACGCCACGTGTTCTACCCCGAAAGCAGAGAATAGTCAAGGACTTTTAATGTAAAGAGCGACCTACCGCAAGAATCTCGCTCTTCAGAGGACTTCGGAAGGGAGCCCGAGGACTGCGAAACGCTCAGTGCTTACGCTTGGTGCCCGATTGCCCGCAGGGGGCGGCGATACGGGGATTGGTGTCCTGCGAGCGCCCGTTCTGGGCCCGGAGGTGGATCTCGACGCGACGCCCGGTCAGGCAGAGGTTCTTGCTGTTCTCGATCAGACCGCGATCGCCACCGAAGAGCTTCATCGAGAACTTCGTCACGGGGGCATCCGGGACGCCCAGGAAACGCGTCCGCACCCGGCCGTTGACCGAGTCTATGAAACCGACCAGCGTCACGCGAAGCGACCCTCTCAGATCTGCCACAAGGTCCGGCAATTCCCGGTCACCGCCGTTGGACCGAAAGTACACATTTCCCTTCAGCGGCCGATCGAGCAGCGGGGTCGTCGCGCTGACGGTCCCAAGAATCGACTTCGCCGGACATGCTTCGGCGGCAAATTGCACCCGGGTGCAGGGATTGTTGATGTGCGAGTTGTCGATGAACTGGCTGCCCGGCAAGATCACCGTCGCGGCCTTGGTGTTGGCTTGATTCGGCGATTGCGTCAGCACCGCGGTGACGCCGGGATTGCCGGTGCGCTTGGTCGAGCCCTTGAAGGAGATCTTCAGCTTTGGCGTATAGGCCAACTTCGAGCAGCCGGTGGCCTGGAAGCCGGTGCTGGGTTCGGCGACCTGGCCATTGTTGGCCGTGACCGTGGCGACGATCTTCTTCGCCGCGCAGCTGGTCGGGTTGAGGGTGAAGTCAGGACGGTCGACCTCGACGTGCAGGGTTCGGTAGGTGACCGGTACCCCCTCGAGGATCTGCGGCAAAGGATCGGTCCGAATGGTCGCCAGAGCCGTTTCGGGATCGACGAAGATCCCGGCCCGGTTGACGACAAGGCCGAGGTCGAAGGGCCCGGCCTGAGCCGGCACTACCGACACCACCGAGTAAGGAGCGCCTTTGTATGGACCGGCCAGGTAGGCAGCGGTGGGCGCCTTGCCGGGCTGGGGGATCCACAGTGGTGCCCCGCCAACACCGGAGGCCGCTGCAATTCTCCCGATTTTGCTCCCCGAGGAGCAGGTGCCGGAGAGGGCGGCGGCGTCCGGGCAGAGCGGCACGCCCTTGAGCTTCGCGAGCAGACCCTGCGGCATGTGCAGGGCGATCGTCTGCGGGTTCGCTTCGCCGTCCTCGCGGGTCAAGGTAAAGACGAAGGGGGAGAACTTCCCACCTGCCGGGTTGAGGCTGCCGGCTGCGAGCTTGGGGGAGAATCCGCCCTTCCCACAGCCCTGGGTCACCTGCATCGGGGTGTTGTTTTCGATCGCCGCCCTGCCCGACCAGGGCACGAAGGCGTAGTGGGTCTGATACGTGCCGCAGGACGCCGGCGTTGCCAGCGGCGCACGAGGACCGCCGGAGACGCGCAGTCTCAGGCTGCTGAATGGCACCTGGGGCAGGCCTCCGAGCGCGCTGATGCCGTTGAAGACCGTGGTCAGCTGACCCGTGAGGGGGTTCGCTTCGATCTCCGCCGGCAGCTTCAGATGCACCCCCTGTTCGTCGCTGACGACCCAGAAACGGAAGAGGTGTCCGGGTTCTGGGGTGCGCTGGTAGACAGAGCCGTGGAGGGTTTCTTCGAGCGTCGGTACCTCGATTTCGACCGAGCCGATCTTGGCGCTGTCGGGGCAGTGAGACGATTCGCTCTTTTCGTAACCTGCCTGCTCGGCACTGCAGCTTCCGAGGCCGTCTCCCGCTGCCGAGTTGATCGTCACGCCCTCCGGCAGCGCAACTCGTGCGCTTTTCATCGTCGAGGTGGCAAGCCCGTCGGGGGTTTCGTCCTGCGGAATCACGAGCTCCGTGTCGATGCCGCTCGGCGCGGAGGCTTCAGGATTGGTCAGGGTGGCCGTGAAAGACGGGGCGAACTGGAGTTTGCCGCAGCCGCTGATCTCCGGGAAGGGCGCGAATTTCGTCGAGGGCTGATCGGGGAGCTGGTAGCTCCGTGCGGTCACCCTGATTTCTCGCGAGAGGCTGCAGTCGGTTGGGTTGGAAAGGAACGGCGCTTCGGGCGTGTGCGCTTCCCGCCCTTCCGGCGGGCTGCCGCCGTTGGCAGCCTCGAACGGAGTGATCCTTTCGAGGTCGTGTGCGGGGGATGCCGGCACTCCCCAGAGCGTGGTCGTGGCTTCCATCAATCCGGCGATCGAGGGAACCCCTTCGACGGTCGAGATGACGCTGTAGTCCACGGGATCGACGTGGACGTTGATGAACGCTGGCCAGCCGACCGCAATGAAGCCGAACCGGGCGACTATGTCGCTGTCTTTCGGCGGCACCATGTTGTAGACGGGCTCGTTGTACACGCCGGGATGGGGCTGAAGAACTCGGACCAAGGTAGTTCCCACCTGCGAGTCGAACGGACAGGCGCTGTCCGAGGGGCCGTTGCCGAGCTGGTCGGCGGTACATCGCGGAGTCCCCTGGGTGTTGCCGATCATCCCCGGCGGCAGCTTTATTTCGATGTCCCGCGGCAGGGCGTACGGTTCGTTGCCGTTGCGGGTCAATTTGACGCCGATGGTCATGTCGGCGTGATAGCCGGCCTGATGGTTCGACAGTTCCGCGAAGGCGGATTCGACGGCGAATTTGTCGAATTCTTCCGCTGCCGCAGCGCTCGCCGCCGTGCAGCCGAGAAGAGTGAGTGCCAGAGAGGCACCAAGCACGAGTCTGCGGAGACCTCCGGTCATTTATGGGCCCCCTTCTGATTGGAGCCGGCTCGGTGCTTCTTCACGCAGCGCACCTTGCCCCCCCGCGTTACCTTGCGCTTCCCTTTTCCGCAGTTACGTGGCTTATTGGGCTTGACGTTGTCGCCCGAACCCTGAACCGGGGTCTGGATCGCGGGTAGAGCCGGAGTCGGGCTCATCTGCGGTCGACAGCCTTCGCCCTGGCATTCCGCTGACGTCGGTTCTGAGAATCCTCCGCCGACTCGTGCGTCGTAGATCGAAGGAGTTTCGTCGAGATCTGCCGGCAGGAGGCGGTCGGAGCTGAGGAGGAAGATGTCATCGCCGCTCTCGCTTACCGCCCACAGGTAGTCGTTGCGCGAGCTGTGGCCGGAGGAGACCAGGAAGAGGCAGCCTTCCGGCCGCGTGCAGCTTCCGACCCCTTCGTCCTCCCACTCGTAGACGTCTTGGCGCCCGTCGGTATCGCCCGGCACCAGCGCTTCCAGCGACTGGAAGATCGCCCGGCGACCGTCGGGGCGCAGATTCTGGATCCAGGTCAGAGTGTTGAAGAGGGCGAAGCCTTCCCGTTGTTCCGACTGCAAGGTGGCGTCAGCGGTCGCAGCCGCGCCGGTGGGGATACAGGAGAGGCACTGGAGCTCTCCCGCTTCCGAGTAGCGGTAGACCATCGCGTGTCCATCCGGGTCATATCCAGCCAGCGGCGCCCGCGACTGGAAGAGCAGGGCGCTTCCATCGGGGCTGACGCGCGAGGGATCGGCGCCGAAGCGGCCGGGGCCCGGAGCCTGGAGGAGGTTCAGCCAGAGTCCGAGCCCGTCGACCTGTTGGCCGGTGCCGAGTTGTTCGCCTGCCACGTCCCGTTCGGTGACGGCGCCCACAAACTTGATTGCCCCTTCCCGAGAGAGGTAGAGATTCTGTTTTCCTGCTTTGGCGAGGGCGCCGTTGGGATTGGCTTCGGTGGTGAGTTTTGCCGTGGAGACGAAGTAGGCAGCGCTGGCATCGGAGGCGACGTTGACCGGCGTGACGACCCCGCTGCTGAAGGGGACCCTTTCGCCGGTCAGGGCGTCAAAACGCCAGAGCCTGCCGTCTTTCATGTAGAAGACGAAGTTGCCACGTTCCGTCAGACCAGCGAATTTCACGTCTTTTCCGATTTCGAAGGTTTCGCTGTTCTGGTACCGAAGAAAAAGACCTTTGCTGCTTACGGTGAAGGCAACCCCTCGGCCGTCGAGCGAGGTTCCCTGGTATTCGGCGCCTTCGCCAGCGGACAGCGGAGTATCTGCAGCCATCAGTGAAACGACGTGAAGGGTGCCGTCGGGGGTGCGATCGTAGATAGCCCGGGTCCCACTGGGAGCAGCGTTGGGCTCAAGTTGAACCGCCGTGATTTCACCGGTGCCGGCGCCGGTGCCGAAGATGACGTGGCTGCCTCCTTCGCTGATGAAGAAACCGGCGGCTTCGTAGTCGGTACCGACGCTGCCAGCACCGAGTAACTCGGCGTGACCGTCGGGAAAGCGCAGATAAGAAGTGCTTTTACCTTCAATAACCGCGGAACCGGCCCGCTCGGCGGTGAAGAATGAGTAGCCGCGATCGGCCGAAGTGCCGCCGGGTATGACCGAGGCCGCTTCCTCCCCGGTGGGGCCGATAGAGGCGGTGCTCCAACCACCGGGGCCCCTGCTGGAAACGAAGGGGTCGCCCTGATAAGAGCCGGTTCCGCCGATGCCCGGCAACGAGCCGCCTTCGACTCGGAAGGGGATTTTGCTCCCGTCGGGCGAAACCTCACGGGTGAAGAAGGTGCCAGTCTCGCGGCCTTCGCCCACGGGCGCGCGGCCATTCGTATCTGCTGGCGTCACCAGCTCGTAGGCGCGGCAGTCGGGCAGCAGAGCCGAGAAGCCGGCGCGGAGCCCTTTGTTACCGCACGGTTCCGTTTCGACCGGCTCGCTCGGATAGGTGGAAAAGGTCCCCTGAAGTTCGTCGGAGCCTTTTTCATTGCTGGCGACGATCCGGAATCGGTAGGCCGTTCCCGGCTCGAGCCCCGCTGCAACGGCGAAGGCTTCGTCGTCGAGGTTGCCGGGCTGCAATTTCCCGCTGCCCGCGACCGTGGCGCCATTGAATTCTTCCGCTTCGAAGTCTTCCTCGGTCGTGATTTCGAAGGTGTAGCTGGTCGTCAGGTTGCCGGGATTGACCGAGGTCTGAAGTTCGGCTTCGTTCTCGCTGATACCCGCGGTGCTCGTCGATTTCACGACCGGTGCCCTCGTGTCGGATTCTTCGAACGCATATGAGTGCCCGGTCGCGCTCCCTTTTCCGGAGGGGACGTAGAGGTAGCGCCCTTTGGTGCTCAGCGCGCCGTTGGGGCTGGAGGGACCGTTGTCGACGCCTAGCTCTGCACCAAACGTCACGGTGAACCCGTGTTCCAGGGTGGCAAGGTAGGTGCCGGCCGCGTCGAACTCGTACACCCTGTTCGCTTCGATGTCGAGGGCGAAGACGTGACCCGTGCCTTCGTCCACCGCGATCGACAGTTCGTCCCCGAACCGGCCCTCTGGGACTGCCGTGCCCGGAATCGAACCGACTTTTTTGTAAGCGACTTCGGGTGACGCGCCTTCCGGCTGGTTCAAGTCGAAGATGTCGATCCGCACGGGGCTGAAGCCGAAGCCAGCGCTCGCATAGAGCCTGTCGCGGGAGGCGTCCACCGCAACCCCGATCCCGTGAGGACCGGACCCAGGCGTGATCGACCTACCCACGATCGCATTGCTCCCAGCGGCCGAGCTGTACTCGATAACCCCTTCCCCTCCGCCGTAGTTGGCGAAGAGATGGTCGTCCGCTTGGTTAATCGAAAGGCCGGTGTAGAGAGACCCGGGGGTACTTCCCGGCTGTTCGAGGCTCGCCGTGGCTTCGCCGTACTGGATGTTGCCGGCTGCAGGTTCGTAGGTGGTGGGCGCGTAGCGAAAGAGCCTCCGAGAGGTTCCTTCGCTGATTATTTCGCGGACTAGGTAGAGGTTGCCTTTGCTGTCCACCGCCATCGACATCGGAGCGCCGACTTTCAGCTCCGAGATGAAGACGCCTTCGGGATCGAAGATGTCGATCCGGCCCTGACTCCCGTTGGCCTGTTTCCCGAAGTTGCTGACGTAGATGTTCCCGTAGAAGTCGGTGGTGACGGCCTGCGGGACGGCAAAGAGCGCCGCAGGGTGATTGGAGGTTGCCGGTGGCGTGGTTGGGCATCCCGGGTCTTCGACGGGATCGAGGGCTTCGACTTTTCCGCTGCAGCCCCCGACCAGGGAGAGCACCGGATCAAGGACACGTTCCGCCCCCTGGGCACCCGGAACGGCAAAGGCCACGAGAGCCATGGTGACCGCGGCGAGCGCCCAGCCTCCTCGTGCGAAAAGCCGCTGTGCACCGAATCCGTCCATCGTCCCCTCCCGATCGCTCGTGTCCCCTGCAGGTCCCTGATTCATCCCCAGCCCTTTTGGTTCCCTAAACAGACTGATGCTGTTCCCAGACGTGTGAGCTTATTGCGCGGGCGAAAAACTGTCAAGCAGAGCAGGGCCTCTTTCCACGGAAGGAAGAGATTCGCGCAATAAAAAACTCTCGTGTAAAGTAGCGGGCCGGCGGCACGATGGATGGGGCCGATCTCGGTTGCTAGGAGGGGAATGACAACCGGCTACGCGAGCAGGGAACCGATCGCACGGGGAAGCGAGGGGACGGACGAGGAGCTGGGCGAGATGCTCCGTCTGCTCAGCGCCGGTGCCGCCGGAGCGATCCTGCTGGCGCTCGACGAGGGGGCGATGCAGACCAAGGTCCTGACGCACCGGGTCCGCGGCTACACCGCCCGCACGATCTACCGCTACCTGCCGCGGCTGGCCCGGCTCGGGGCGGTAGAACGGGACGACCGGCCCGGCGGCGCCGCCCGCGTCGTCCACACACTGAGCCAGAGCGGCGGCAACGAACTCTGCGATCTGATCAACCGCTTCGCGACGGCGTCGATGACCCATCTCCCCGGCGGGCAGGTAGAGCCGGAGACCTGGTCGTCGCTCGGGCTGCTGGCCGATCTCTGGGAGGCGGGGGTTGTTGATGAGCTGAGCCAGGGGCCGCAATCGCTCGCCGAGCTGGCCCGCAGGCTCGAGGCCCTCAGCTACCACCAGCTGAACCGTCGGGCCAGCCGCTTCAAGGCCTCCGGCTTCTTCGGCGAGACCGTGCAGGCCGAGCGGCGTGGCTACGTCCTCACCGACAAGGCGCGCCGGACGATGGGGCTGATCGCAGGACTCGGACGCTGGCGGCGGCGCCATCTCGCCGGCGAGGGCCTCACCGTGGAGGAGATGGCGACCGTCCTGCGCGTCTCCCTTCCCCTTGCCGGCGTGCCACGACACGCGGGCAAGGCGATGCAGGTGACCGTCCGGGGAGGGGTCGGCGAAGCGGCCCGCGAGCTCTGGACCGAGATCGGGGAGGACGGCGCCCTCCATATTCAGGATGCGGAGACCGCGGGCTGCGACTGCTGGGCCGAGGGTTCGGTGGACAACTGGATGGCCGCGCTGGTCGACGGGAAGCCGCCGGCCAGGTCCGGCGGAGACGTCGGGATGGTGGCGGACTGCCTCACCAGCGTCTACGAGAAGCTCTGGACCCCTAGTCCTTTCTAGCCGCGGCGAAGATCTCGAACTGGTTCTCGGTCGGCTCCTTCGGCCGGCCGTTGCCGTGGAAGACGCGCTCCAGGCTCATGCCGACCGAGGCGTAGATCTCGCGCAGCTCCTCGACGGTGTAGAGGCGCTGGCGGAATTCGATCCGTTTGTCGAGATCCTCGAGGACCTCGCCGAAGCGGACCGGGATCATCGCCCCTTCCATGTAGCTGTTCTTCTTGTTCCAGCGATGCTCGACGAGTTCGACCATGCCGTCGCTGGGAATCCAGGAGCGCTGCGGCAGGCGGGCCCGCGCGTAGAGGACGTTGGGGACCTGGATCAGGTTCTGGCCGCCGGGCTTCAGCGCCCGCGAGATCACCTCGAAGGTCTTGTGGTTCTCCTCGTCGGTCTCGAAGTAGCCGACCGCGCCGTCGTTGAGGTTGAGGACGATGTCGAACTCCGCATCGAACTCGAGCTCGCGCAGGTCGCCCTGGATGAACTCCGCCTCGAGGCCCTGCTCGGCGGCCTCCTTGCGAGCGATCTCGACCAGTTCCGGGCCGATCTCGACGCCGACCACCGAGAAGCCGTGGCGCACCAGCTCCAGCGAGTGGCGGCCGGTCCCGCAGGCGAGGTCGAGGATCCGCTCTCCCCCTTGCGGGCGCAGCATCGTCAGCGCCCGTTTGATTTCCGACTCGGTGCGCTCCGTCCACGCCATTTCGGCGCTCATCCCGTCGAACGCCGTCTCGTACCAGTCCTGCGGAATCTCCTTCTGAAGAACGCTCATCTCCCTCTCCCTCGGCAGTGCTGCCCCGTTTGCACAAGAAAGATTAAAAGATCAAGCGTTGTGCTGCTCGCGCTCCTCGCGCCGGTGGCGGCGCAGGACGGGTGCGATGTAGCCGATCAGGGCGCCGATCGCGACGGCGAGAAGGATGATCACGATCAGCGGTGCGTTGAAACTCGCGGTTAGAACTTCGAAGCTGACCTCCTGCGAGTTCTGCAGGGCGACGATCAGGACCAGCGCGCTGAGGATGCCGACCAGCCAGGCGCGCCAGTTGACCGGCTTCTTCTCCTGGGGCATCCGCCGATCTTAGTCAGCCCGATCCGGGGACTAGCCGAGCGAGACGGCGCGGCGGGCTCCGCTGCGCTTGCTCTTCAGCATCCGCTCGTCGGCGGCGCGGACGAGGCTCTCGACGTCGTCGCCGTCGTCGGGGAAGACCGCCCAGCCGACCGAGGCGCTGGGGGCGGGGGTGCCGGAGTCCGAGTAGTGGGTGCCGATCGCGCTGCGGATCGCCTCGCCCATCAGCCGCGCCCCCTCGCCGTGGGCGCCGGGGGCGATCACCGCGAACTCGTCGCCGCCGATGCGGGCGAGGGTGTCGGTCGAGCGGAGTATCGACTCCGCCCGCTCGGCGACCTGACGCAGAACCGCGTCGCCGACGGGGTGGCCGTGGTTGTCGTTGATCCCCTTCAGGTCATCGAGGTCGAGCAGCAGCAGGGCCAGGGGGCTCTCCTCGGTGACGGGGTGGCCGCCTGGCTGGGAGCGGTGCGAGAGCTCCCGCTTCATGGTCAAGTCGAACTGGCGCCGGTTGGCGACCCCCGTCAGCGCGTCCCGGTAGGCAATGTCCCGTCGCCGGTGCTCTGCCGCGAGCAGCCGCTCCCGCAGGCCGACCAAGACCCAGGAGACCGAGAGGAAGGCGGCGACGAGCGCCAGGTAGCGCGGCAGGAACGCATTGTCGATCGCGTCCGCGTCGTACAGCAGCGGCGCACCGGCGACGGCAATCAGCTCGAGCGCCAGCAGCCAGGCCCAGCGGGTGCGGAAGAAGAAGGTGGCATAGATCAGCAGGGGGAAGAGGATGGCCTCGGCGAAACTGACCGAACCGCCGGTGAGGTAGACGCAGAGCCCGACCACCGGGACGGTGAGGGCCAGCACGATGCCCAGCGTTCGCTCCGAGGCGCGGGCCCAGGACAGCCAGCCGCAGAGCGACGCCAGGCCGTAGGCGAAGAAGGCCGCGCTGAGCGCGAAGATCCACCCCATCGCCTCGTGCTGGGCGCCGGGCAGGTAGCAGCTGGCGACCGCGAGCAGCGCGGCGAGGATCCACAGCGCCCCCGCGATCCGGCCCATCCGCGCCCGCTCCTCCGGCGCTTCGGCGAAGGCCGGCATCGAGGAGAAGGCGGCGGGTCGTTCGGGCATAACTTCATGATCGGCCGCTGGCGATCATTATTTGAGCACTGCCGGAAATTCGACCAAGAGGGCGGCAGACCGGCCCTCTTACGTGGCCTCCGACAAAGCGGGGTCCCGCTCGCCCTCTCCCGCCGGCTCCGGTTCCATTCCGGGCGCCGGCATCGGCGCGGGGGCCCGCAGGACGAACACCGCGATCGCGACCGCGATCGCAGCCAGACCGGCGCCGATCAGGTAGGCGACGTGGTAGCCGGAGTTGAGCGCCTGCAGATGTCCCTCGCCGTCGGCCAGCAGGTTGCTGGTCCGCTCCGAGGAGAGCGTCGCCAGGACCGCCAGGCCGATCGAGCCACCGACCTGCATGCTGGTGTTGACCAGGCCCGAGGCGAGGCCGGCGTCCTCGGGAGTCGCTCCCGACATCGCCAGGGTCATGATCGCCGGGAACGAGGTGCCGACTCCGATGCCGATCAGCAGGAAGGGCGGCAGCAGGTCGGTCAGGTAGTTGCCGTCGACCGGCGTGCGGGCGAAGAGCAGCAGCGCGACGACGACCAGGCAGACGCCCGGGATCAGGGTCGTGCGCGGGCCGAAGCGCATGATCAGTTTTTCCGAGAAGCCGAGCGAGAGCCCGCCCATCACGATCGTCGTCGGCAGGAAGGCGAGGCCGACCTGGAGCGGGGTGTACTTCAGGACCTTGCCCAGGTAGAGCGCGCCGAGGAAGAACATCCCGAACATGCCGGCGACCAGCAGCGCCTGCAGGACGTTGGCGCCGGCGACGTTGCGCGAGCGGAAGAGGCGCAGCGGCATCAGCGGGTTGGCGATCCGCGCCTGGCGGAGGATGAAGAGCGCCAGCAGGACGGCGGAGATCGCGCTGAGGAGGAGGGTGCGGCTGTCGCCCCAGCCCCACTCGTTGATCTGCAGGATCGTGAACACGCCCAGCATCAGCGAGCTGGTCAGCAGCAGCGCGCCGGGGAAGTCGGCGCCCTCGCTGAGCCCGATCCCGTCCGGGTTGGCGACCAGCCGTCTCGCCAGGTAGGCGACGGCGATCCCGATCGGCAGGTTGATGAGGAAGATCCAGTGCCAGCTGATCGCGTCGGTGAGGACGCCACCGAGCAGGAGGCCGATCGAGCCGCCAGCTGAGGCGACGAAGCCATAGACGCCGATCGCTTTCGCCTGCGCGGCCGGTTCGGGGAACATCGTCACGATCATCCCCAGGATCACCGCCGAGGCCAGCGCGCCGCCGATGCCCTGGATGAAGCGGGCGCCGACCAGCATCTCCTGTCCCTGCGAAATCGCGCAGACGAGCGAGGCGGTGGTGAAGATCGCCAGGCCGAAGAGGAAGACCCGGCGCTGGCCCAACAGGTCGCCCATCCGGCCCGCCAGCAGCAGCAAACCGCCGAAGGGGATCATGTAGGCGTTGATCACCCAGGCGAGGTTGTTCTGGGAGAAGCCGAGGTCGTCCTGGATCGAGGGCAGGGCGACGTTGACGATCGTCGCGTCGAGGACGATCATCAGCATCCCCGCGCAGAGGACGTAGAGGGCTAGCCAACGGGTGCGGTCGTGCTCAGATGCGTTCATACGAGTAGGGACTCCTGGACTGGGGGAAACTAATCGCCGTCTGCGTCAATCGACGTGGTCCGGCAGGCCGAAGCGCCGGAAGACGGCCTCCACGCGGCTGGGGTCGGCGGCGCGGTCGGGCCACCGAGAATAACCATCCGGAGTGTCCGCCGGTCGGACGACGAAAGCGGTCACTTCCTTGATCCGATCGCCCTCCAGGGTGAGGGCGTCGAGCGAGAACGGAGCGTGCGTTTTCTGCTCCTCCATCCAGGTGTAGGTGCCGACCGCGAGTTGTCCGTTGGCGATGGCGGGACGGTGGCGCCAGCGCCACTCGCCGGAGAGCGGCTTGGTGCGGAGGAAGACCTCGACCTGGTCGATCCCGCCGTACCAACTGGCCAGCGGCGGCATCGACCAGGCGACGTCCTCGGTCAGCATCGAGACGACCCGCTGGACGTCGCCGGACCGCATCGCCTCCATGTACTCCTCGACGATCTCCTTCATCCGGGCGTCGCCGAGCGAGCGCAGGGTGACCTGCTGGCTGCGCTCGGGGAGACGGGTCTCGACGATCTTGCGCGCCCGCTGCAGGGCGCTGTTGACCGAGGGAACCGAGGTCTCGAGCGTCTCGCCGACCTCCTTGGCGGAGAAGCCGAGGACCTCGCGCAGGATCAGGACCGCGCGCTGGCGCGGCGGCAGGTGCTGCATCGCGGCGACGAAGGCGAGCTCGACCGCCTCGCGCTCCTCATAAGTGGCATCCGGCGAGGCGTAGCCGTCCTCGATCGCGAGCATCTCATCGGGGTAGGGCTCGATCCAGACCCCCTCGGCGACCGGCTCCCCGGGCGGAGCGTGGGGGTCGGCCTTGGGCCCGTACTCCTCCGGGAGGAGGCGCCGTTTGCGGCGGGAGATCGTGTCGAGGCAGGTGTTGGTGGCGATCCGGTAGAGCCAGGATCGCAGCGAGCTGCGCCCCTCGAAGCGATCGAGCCCGCGCCAGACCCGCAGCATCGCCTCCTGCATCGCTTCCTCGGTGTCGTGGAGCGAGCCGAGCATCCGGTAGCAGTGCGCATGGAGCTCCTTGCGATGCGGCTCGACCAACCGCTCGAAGGCGACTTCGTCGCCGGTTCGGGCGGCGTCGAGGAGAGCGTCGGAGCGGGGCATCGTCGGAAGCTAGCGAACCGCGATCTTCACCTGCCGCGCCTGCCGAAGGCGTGGCCGGCGGGGGCGACGGCGCGGAGCTCGGCGACGGCCTGCTCGCGGGCTTCGTGGGGGCGCTCGGTGGTTTGGGGCTCGGGCGGCTGCGCCCGTTCCAGCGGCGCCAGGTCGGCGACGAGGATGTTGATCGTGCCTTCGCGGCGCTCGAGGCGGCCGCGGGCACGGAGGAGGGGCGCCGTTCGGACCAGGGTGCGGTGGCGGTCGTAGACCGGGGGCGGGACGATCAGATTGACCGAACCGCGCTCGTCCTCGAGCAGCATGAAGGTGATGCCGTTGGCGGTCTCGGGGCGCTGGCGGGCGGTGACCATGCCGGCGATCTCGACGCTCGCGCCGTGGTCGATCCCGGCCAGATCGCTGCTGCGGGCGAGCTTCGGGTCCAAGCGCGGGCGGAGCAGCTTCAGCGGGTGCTTCTCGACCGTCATCCCGGTCGAGCGGTAGTCGGCGATCAGCTTCCCCCACTCCCCCAGCGGCTCCAGCTCGGGCGATCGCGGCGGCTCCATCGGCAGCGCCATCTGGGTGCCGCCGCCGGTCAGCCGGCCGGCGGCGGTGACGCCGACACGCCAGAGAGCCTCGCGGCGATCGCCCTCCGAGCCGACCGGGATGCCGTCGAGGGCGCCGGCCCAGGCCAGGCGTTCGAGGCTCGGTAGGCCGGCGCCGCAGCGCGAGGCGAGCTCGGCGATTCCGGCATAGGGGCCGCCCCGCTCCCGCTCGGCGACCAGCGCCTCGATCTCCTCCTTCTTCACCCCCTTGACGTAGCCAAGGCCGACGCGGACCACCAGGCCGCCGCGGACCTCCTCTTCCTCTCGCGGCGTTTCGACGTGGCAGAGAACCCGGCTGCGGTTGGCGTCGGGCGCGGCGACGCGAATGCCCCGCCGCTGCGCCTCGTGGACGAGCGAGTCGGGCGGGTAGAAACCCATCGGCTGCTCGTTCAGCAGCGAGCAGAGGAACTCCGGCCCGTAGTGAATCCGCAGCCAGGCCGACTGGTAGGCGAGCAGGCCGAAGGCGGCGGAGTGCGCCTTCGGGAAGCCGAAGCCGGAGAAGCCTTTGATCTGATCCCAGACTTTTTCGGCGGTCTTCTCCGGGACGCCGTTGGCGGCGGCGCCGGCGAGGAAGCGCCGGTGGTGCTCGGCGATCGCCTCCTCGGAGCGCTTGCGACTCATCGCCCGCCGCAGCCCCTCGGCTTCGGAGGAGGTGAAACTCGAGAGCGCCATCGCCACCTCGATCACCTGCTCCTGGAAGACGATCGTCCCCAGCGTCTCCTCCAGCACCGGCTCCAGCAGCGGGTGCTCATAGGGGATCGGGTAGTCCGGGTCTTCGCGACGGAGCTTGCGCCTCTCTATATAAGGATGGATCGCGCCGCCCTGGATCGGACCCGGGCGGACCAGCGCCACCTGGACGACGACGTCATCGATGTCGCGCGGCTGGGTCCGCGGCAGCATCTGCATCTGCGCCCGGCTCTCGATCTGGAAGACGCCGGTGGTCTCGGCGGCGCGGATCGATTCGAAGGTCTCGGGGTCGTCGAGCGGGATCCGCGAGAGGTCGAGCCGCTCGCCGCGGGCGCGGCCGATCTCCTCGACGCAGCGCTCGACCGCCGAGAGCATCCCCAGCCCGAGCAGGTCGATCTTGAGGAAGCCGGCGTCGGCGCAGGAGTCCTTGTCCCACTGCACCGTCTGGCGCCCCACCATCGCCGCCGGCACGACCGGGCAGACGTCGATCAGCGGCCGGGTCGAGATCACCATCCCACCCGGGTGCTGGGAGGAGTGCCGCGGCAGGCCCATGATCTCCCCGGCGAGCGAGAGCAGCACCCGCCAGCGCGGCTCCTTGGCGCGTTCGGCGCCGAGCGCCGCGGCGAGGTCGCGCTCGATCTCGGCGGCGGTCTCGTGGAAGCCGACCGTCTTCGCCACCCGGTCGATCTCCGCCGGCGGCAAACCCAGCGCCTTGCCGAGATCGCGGACGGCGCCCTTCGGGCGGTAGGTCGGGAAGGCGGCGACGAGGGCCGAGCGGTCGGCGCCGTAGCGGTCGTGCACGCGGGGGATCAAGACCTCGCGGATGTCGCGGGGGAAGTCGAGGTCGATGTCCGGCATCGAGGTCGTTTCCTCGTTGAGGAAGCGGCCGGAGAAGAGGTCGGCCTCGACCGGGTCGACGTGGGAGAGGCCGGTGAGGTAGCAGACGATCGAGCTGACGCTGGAGCCGCGCCCTCGTCCCGGCGGCAGGACGGCGCGAGCGGACTCCGGCCCCCGCACCTCAGCGGCGACCTCCCGGGCGAGCTCCAGCAGGTCGCGGTGGAGGAGGAAAAATCCGGAGAGGTCGAGCTTGCGGATCGTCGCCAGCTCCTCCTCCAGCCGCCACTGCGCCTCGAGCAGACGGGCGCTGCCGCGATAGCGCTCGCCGAGGTGGTGGTTGCAGAGGCGCGCCAGCTCGGCATCGGCGCCGGGATCCTCGCTGCCGGGGTAGCGGTAGCCGAGCTGCTCGGTGAGGTCGAATCGCAGCCGCTCGGCGAGCCGCCCGCTCTCCTCGACCGCCTCGGGATATTCGGCGAAGCGCGCGGCCATCGCCGCCGGCGAGGTCAGCGCCGAAGTCGAGTTCCCCCGCCGGTAGGGCTCGGACTCCTCCAGCGTCTCGCAACGCCCGATCGCCACCAGCGCGTCCTGCAACTGCGCCCGCCGCCGATCGTGAGCATGGACATTCCCGGTAGCCACGCAAGCAACCTCCAGCCGCTCGGCGAGCAACGCCAACCACCGGTTACGAGCCCGGTCCCGCCGCCAATAAGGCCGCTGCAACTCGATCCGAAACCGATCCCGCCCAAAGGCAGCGAGCAGCCGCCGAGCAAGCTCCTCCCCCTCGGCAGTCTCCCCCCGTTCGAACGCCCCCGCAGCAGCCCCATCCCGAGCACACCCGGAAAGGCAAACCAACCCCTCGGCGTGCTCCTCCACCTCCTCAAGCGTCGCCCGCGCCTGAGTCGAGGTCCGCCCAGTGTTGTCCCGAGTATGCGAATGGGCAGCGGTAAGCAGCCGGCACAGGCTTCGGTATCCGGTCTCGTCCTCGACCAGCAGCGTCAGATGTGATTTGCCGACCGTCAGCTCGGCACCGGTGATGGGACTGACACCGAATCCCTTGCAGGCATGCGCAAACTCCATCGACCCCCAAACCCCATCGTGATCGGTCAGCGCAAAGGCGGGGTATCCCTGCGCCGCCGCGGCCGCGGCCAGCTCCGTAGGAGTAGAAGCCCCGTCGAGAAACGAAAAGGCCGAATGCGCATGCAGCTCGACGTACATCAGGCCCGCTGCCGGTACCAACGCTGCGCCCGAGCACTGCGGAAAACCGTAAGGGCACGCCCGCCCCCCAGCGCCAGCTCGAAGTAGTGCCGCCGCAGCGGCTGCGGCGTCCACCAGCGATCCTCCACCAGCCACTCCTCGCGGACGGCCTCGACCATCGCCCCCTCGACCGTTGTCGGCGCGCCACGCGGATCGGTCCGAACCGCCACCCGCTGGGGGGCGTAGAGACGACGGAGGCCGGGCATCAGAGTTCGGGGTAGGGAGTCAGCATCGCCCAGCGCTCGGGCACTCGCGAGCCACCATCGACCGGGAGGATCTTCAGCAGCGCGCTCGGCCCCTGCACCGCCCGCACCTCTCGCACCGCGGCGCCGAGACGCCGCCGGCGCGGCTCGGCGCCGCCGGTCGCCAGCTCGAGCTGGTCGCGCGCCGGCGGGCCGAGGCCAACCGCCCGCAGCCGCAGCGACGTCGCCGGGCCCGGCAGATCCTCGAGCCGCGGGGCGAGCACGTTGCGCAGAACCCGCGGCGAGGCGCTGGGGCGACCGAGGCCCTGCTCGACGCTCCAGCTGCCGCCGGCGGCGAGCCGGGCCCCGAGACGTAGCCCGAGCAGGGTTCTCCCCTTCCGCCGCGGCGCCGCGAGGAGGCGGTCGACGAGCAGCTCCAGCGCCCGGTCGAGCTGCCGCCCCGCGGTTCCTTCCGGCAGCTCGATCTCCTCGCTCAGATCCTCGTGGGGGGTGCGCGGCCGCAGCGGCTCCTCCTCGCCCCGGCAGAGCCGCAGCGCTCGCAGGCCCAGAGGGCCGAAGCGGTCGGCGACCTGGCCGGCGGTGAGCCGGGCGAAGGCGCCCAGGGTCTCGATCCCGAGACGCTCGAGCGCCTCGATCAGCTCGCCCGCCTCGCGCTCGGAGGCGGCGAGCCGGGTCCGCAGCGCGGCTACCGGGATCGGTCGCTGCCACTCCCCGGCGGCGAGAAAGGCGCGGAACCGGGTCGGCCCGGCTCCGATCGTCCTTCCCTCTCCCAGCACCTCGCGCGCGGCGGCGAGGACCCCCCTCGCCGAACCGCCGTGCAGACCGCGCAGGCCATCGATTGCAAAGAAGGCCTCGCCCGGGTGCTCCGACTCGACCGCAGCGCCGATGGCCTCCAGCGCCCGGACCATCGCCTCCGTCTGCTCGGCCGCCGTGACGGGGTCGTCAAGATCGACGCGCCCGGACCGAGGCCCCCCGGCATGGTCCGGGCGCGGCGGAGTCGCCAGGCATTTGTCGATGACGCAAGCGATCTCCATACGAACGTATGTTCGTACCCTCCCCAGGATAGATCCATAGAGTCAACCTCAAGGTCTTGGTCGACCGGGAGCGGCCGC
Organism: Solirubrobacterales bacterium; assembly: GCA_035473555.1. Lineage (GTDB taxonomy): Bacteria > Actinomycetota > Thermoleophilia > Solirubrobacterales > 70-9 > VAYN01. Next base: position 8,225 of record DATIOC010000014.1, on the reverse strand, counting down.
TCTTGGCCGCGGAGAGCGGGGGCTTAGGCCCGAGCGACCTTGGCTGCCGCGCCGCTGCCGAGGTAAGGCGTCAGCGTGAACTCGACCAGATCCGGGAGCAGGGCTTCGAGCTCCTCGGTGCGGTCGGCGAAGATGCGGCGCGAGATCAGCGAGACCATTCCGCCGACGAGGGCCTCCTCGGTGGTGGGCGAGAGCCCGGCGAGCACCTCGTCCGAGAGACCTTTGCGGCCGGCGGCGAAATAGGGGACCAGGCTCTGGATCGCGGCGTCGTAGCGCTCGACCACGACCGGGCCGGCGACCAGCGCCTCGACCATGCTGAGCCGCGCCAGATGGGGTTCGGTGGTGAGGAACTCGAGCATCGCCGCGATTCCAGCGCGCACCGCCTGCGGCCACTCGTCCTCTTGGTCGAACGCCTCCGCAACCCGCCGGCGCAACTCGGTCATCACCGTGTCGTAAGCCGCGATGAAGCACTCGTCCTTGCTCGCGAAGTGCTCGTAGAAGGTGCGCCTGGAGACAGCCGCGTTGCGGGTGATGTGGGCGATCGTCGTCCCCGCGTAACCGTTCTCGGCAACCGCCTCGGCGAGACCCGCAATCAGCCGCTCGCGCTGGTTGTGGCTGACGAACTCGCGGGGCAGGCCGTGGCGCCCAGGAGGCAGGCGGGCCAGCTCGGGGGGGTACTCGGGAGACTCGACAGGCGGGTTCGCAGGATCTCTCAAGAGAATCGAAGATACCGATCCAGACGCGTCGAGCCCATTTTGGCTAACTGGCCAGTTTTTTGAACTCAAAGCTCAGCTCTCGCGGGCTCGCCGGCGGCGTCAGAATCGCCGGCGCCAACCCGCCGAGCGGCCTCGGCTCCGAGGTAGGGAGTGAGGGCGAACTCGACCAGCTCCGGAAGCAGCTCGGGGATCGCCGTCAGCTCGCCGGCGGCAAGGCGCTGGTAGACGATCCAGAAGACGCCGCCGATGATCGCTTCCTCCAGTGTCTCCGGCAGATCCGCCCCGTGGGGCGAGACATCACGTCCAAGTTTGAAGAGCGAGACGAAGGCCTGCTGGGATTTCTCGTAGTACTCGACCGCAGCTGGTCCGGCTGAGAGCGACTCGACCATGCAGGTCCGCGCAAGGGCCGGCTCCGCGGCAACGTAGAGGAGGAAGGCGGTGAGCCCGGCGCGGACCCGCTGCGGCCAGCTGTCCATCTCGCCGGCGGCCTCGACAACCCGCTCCAAGGCAGCTGTCATCGCGAACTCCTGGGTCGCCAGGAAGCAGTCCTCCTTCGAGCGGAAATTCTCGTAGAAGGTGTTGCGCGCGGTTCCGGCGCGGCGGACGATGTCGGCCACCGTGACCTGCTGATAGCCCTGCTCAGAGGTCTCCTGGGCCAGCGCCACGATGATTCGGGCCCGCTGGTGCTGGGCGATGAACTCGCGTGGAAGCTGCTGCCTTCCCGGAAGTGGACGCGTTGTTGACTTGGAAGCCACGAACGAAAGAGTACCTGAGTCGAATCTCCTGGCCGCTGAGACCTCGGAACGGATACCGTTTAGGTACCGAAAGGTAGACAAGCTGTTTTACTAATCAAATCAGACCGGGCGGGGACTTTGACCGGAAAGCGTCAGCGCATTCTCAGAGGGATGCTCGAGGCAGTAGGGACACAGGGCTACGAGCAGGCCACCGTTCAGGCTGCAATTACCAACGCGGGGCTCTATCGGCAGGCCTTCTACGACAACTTCGAAGACAAGGAAGATTGCTACCTGCACGCGATCGACGCCGGCTCCGCCTGGGTCGAGCTGGCGATGCGCCAGGCTGCCGCCGATGAGGTGACCTGGCGGGGCCAGCTGCGCGGGGCACTCGGCGGCCTGCTGACCTTCCTCGACGAGGAGCCGGGGATCGGGCGGGCGCTGCTCGTCGAAGTCCACGCGGCGGGAGGACGGGCGGTGGAAAAACGAACAGAGGCGATGGAGCGCGCGGCGGCGATGGTGGACCGGGCGCGCGAGGAAAGCGACGGAGTCGCCCCGGCGATCTCCGCCGAGGCGGTCGTCGCCGGCATCCTCGCGGTTCTCCACACCCGGCTGGCAGCCGGGCGAACCGAGGGTTTCAGCGAGCTGCTGCCGGAGTTGATGTACCTCGCCGTGCTCCCGTACTTCGGCGCCGAAGCTGCGGCCACCGAGATGCGGGCCTAGCCAATGTCAGCTCAGAGGCCCTCGCCGTGACGCCCTTCGCCGCCGGCGAACCGGGCGGCGCCCCGCACCGCAACGTCGAGCACCTCCCGCCCGAGGCGGTGCTCCAGATCCAGGCCCTCGGCGAGCGGTAGGCCGCATCCCTCGAGCGCGGCGCGGCGGTCGCTCAGCATCGTCTCCTGCGGAAATGCCGCAAGGCGCTCGGCCAGCTCCAGCGCTTGCTCGAGGTGCTTGCCCGGCTCGGCCACCGCGGTGAGAAGCCCGATCCGGTGCGCCTCCTCGGCGTCGACGGCACGGCCGGTGAGGATCATGTCCAACGCCCGGCCGAGGCCGATCACCCGCGGCAGCCGCTGCGTCCCGCCGTCGATCAAGGGCACCCCCCAGCGCCGCTCGAAGCAGCCGAAGGTGGAGCCGGGGGTGGCGATCCGCAGGTCGCACCAAAGCGCGAGCTCGAGACCGCCGGCGAGGCACCAGCCGTCGATCGCCGCGATCGTCGGCTTCGACGGGGTGAGCCGGGTGAAGCCCATCGGCCCACCGGGATGGTCGACGTCGAGGTCGATCGCCTTCAGGTCGGCGCCCGCGCAAAAGGCCTCACCGGTGCCGGTGAGGACCAGCGCCCGGGCCGTCTCGTCGGCCTCGAACTGCCCGAGACCCCGGCGCAAAGCCTCCGCCGTCGCGGCATCGACCGCGTTGCGGCGCTCGGGGCGGTCGATGGTCAGGACGGCCGCGGCGCCCTGCCGTTCGTAGCGCACCTCTTCGCTGCTCATGGACGGATCGTTCCACAGGTGGGAGGGTCGTCGGAGACTGGAGAAGCGGGAGCGGGCGGGCTAGTCGCGGCGCGGCTCACGGGGTTCGCTGCGACGCCCGGCTCCCAGAGCGTGCGCCCCGGTCGCTGGCCTGGGAGGGCAGGTCTCCCAACGGCCGGCAGCTACGGTAGGGCCCGGCGCGGACAACGAAAAAGCAACCGAGGGTGACGCTCGTGGCCTGCCTCACGCGTAGCCTTCGCGTTCGTAAGCTCGTTGCGCCACCTTCGAGGTCCCGTCCTACCTGGCTTCCGTAGGACCGGCCTCTCTCGGTCGCAGATTCAACTTAGCCCCCCGCGGTTCGCGGCGCCAGGGGTGGCGTCGCGCAGATCCCGCAAACAGCGACCTAAAAAGGGTCCTGCGGGGGAGATAGGTTCTGCTCTCGATGACGGGATCTGAGGCGGGCGCGCGGCGGGCGCGGCGCAACGTGGTCCTGACGGCGGCGATCGCCGGGCTCGGCGGGCTGCTGTTCGGCTACGACACCGGCGTCATCGCCGGCGCCCTGCTCTTCATCAAGACCGATTTCGACCTCGGCAGCTTCGCCCAGGGACTGGTCGTCGCCGCGGTACCGATCGGGGCCGTGGTCGGGGCGGCGATCGCCGGACCGGCGGCGGACACCTACGGGCGGCGGTTGATGATCCTCCTCGCCGCCGGGGTCTTCATCGTCGGCGCCCTGGCCAGCGCCGCTGCGCCCGGGGTCGAGGTGCTGGTGATCGCCCGGATCGTGATCGGGGTCGCGATCGGGCTCGCCTCCGCCGCCGCCCCCGTCTACATCTCCGAGGTGGCGCCGCCGGAGAGCCGCGGCCGCCTGGTCAGCTTCTTCCAGCTGGCGGTGACGATCGGGATTCTCCTCGCCTATCTCGTCGGCCTCGCCTTCGACCACGTCGAAGGCTGGCGCTGGATGCTCGGACTCGGCTGCGTGCCGGCGCTGGCTCTGGCCTTCGGGATGGTGCGGATGCCGCAGAGCCCGCGCTGGCTGGTGATGAGCGGCGACGACTTCGCCGCGCGGGCGACGCTGGCGAAGATCCGGGTCGACGACCCGGACACGATCGACCGCGAGCTGGAGGAGATCAAGGACAGCATCGACGAGAAGCCGGGGCAGTGGAGCGAGCTGCTGCAGCCGGTGGTCAAAGCCGCGCTGGTGGTCGGGGTCGGGCTGGCGATCCTGCAGCAGGTCACCGGCATCAACACCGTCATCTACTACGCGCCGACGATCGTCGAATTCACCGGCGTCGACTCCTCGGCCGGGTCGATCCTGGCGGCGGTCGGCGTGGGCATCATCAACGTCGCCTTCACGGTGCTGGCGCTGCGGCTGCTCGACCGGGCCGGCCGGCGGACGCTGCTCTTCATCGGGGTCAGCGGGATGACGATCTCCCTCTTCGCCCTCGGCGGCGCCTTCAAGATCGCCGGCGGTGGCAGCACCCTCGCCTCGGTCGTCGCGATCGCCAGCCTGATGGCCTACGTCGCCTCCTTCGCGATCAGCCTCGGGCCGATCTTCTGGTTGCTGAACGCCGAGATCTACCCGCTCAGCGTGCGCAGCAAGGCGGCTGGGATCGGGACGATGGCGAACTGGACCTTCAACTTCATCGTCTCCCTTACCTTTCTGCTGCTGATCGAAGCGCTGGGGCGCTCCGGCGCCTTCTGGTTCTACGGCGCGGTCGGCATCCTCACCCTGGTCTTCTGCTGGAAGCTGGTGCCGGAGACGAAGGGCAAGCGGCTCGAGGACATCCAGGCCTACTTCGAGGCGCGCGTCAAGTCCTGAGCTGCTCCGCTCCGGCTACCCTCAGCGGATGCGGATCGAAGAGATCATCGCCGCACGGCAGCCGACCTTCTCGGTCGAGTTCTTCCCGCCGAAGACGGCGGAGGCGACCGAGCAGCTCTACGAGACGGCGCGCGAGCTGCGGGCGCTGGGGCCCGATTTCGTCTCCGTGACCTACGGCGCCGGTGGCGCGAACCGGGACGGAACCGTGGAGATCACGACGGCGCTGAAGGATGAGTTCGGGCTCGAGACGATGGCCCACCTCAGCTGCGTCGGCGAGAGCAGGGAGGGGCTGGCGACGACGCTCGACCGCATCGCGGCGGCCGGAATCGAGAACGTGTTCGCGCTGCGGGGCGACCCGCCGCGCGGGCAGGAGGACTTTGTCCAGCCCGAGGGCGGCCTCGGCAGCGCTGCCGAGCTGGCGTCGTTCATCTCCTCCGGCTGGGAGTTCGGGATCGGCGGCGCCTGCTTCCCGGAGGTCCATCCCGAGGCCCCCGACCTCGACACCGACCTCCGCTACCTGAAGACCAAGGTCGATTCCGGCGCCGGCTTCCTGATCACCCAGCTCTTCTTCGACAACCAGGTCTACTTCGACTTCGTCCGGGCGGCGCGAGAGCGCGGCATCGAGGTGCCGATCATCGCCGGGGTGATCCCCGTCGCCAGCTTCGCCCAGACCAAGCGAATCTGCGAGCTCTGCGACGCGTCGATCCCGGCGCCGCTCGAAGCCGCCTTCGAAGCCGCCGGCGGCGACCCGGAGCGCGAGTTCGAGCTCGGGATCGCCTTCGCCGCCCAGCAGTGCGCCGAGCTGCTGATCGCCGGCGCGCCGGGGATCCACTTCTACGCGCTGAACCGCGCGCCGGCGACCCGGGCCGTGCTCGGGGCGCTGCGGGCATCGCGGCCCTGGGACCGGGTTGGCGGGGGCGCAGCAAAGCTTGGAACGATTTGAATAAGATTGACTAATGGGTCAAGCAGGGGGCAAGGGGGGTTTGCTTTTCCTCGCAGTGGTCGTGGCTATCGCCATCCTCGCCGGCTGCGGCGGCGATAGCGGCGCGAACGGGTCCGCTCACGTGAATGAAGACTCCGGGTCAACGCACGACCTTCCTCTGGACGAACGCGAGGGCACGCCACCTCTGCCGGTGAAGCAAACCGACCTCCGTAAGGCTGCCGAACGGGCTCGATGCTCTCTCTACACCCTCCGCAAAGACGAAGGCAGCAGAGTAGTCCCGCCGAACTACTCAGAAGCGAAGTACGAATCCTACGTCCCGACCTCCGGACCGCACGTGGAACCGCCGTACCAGCAGGCCGACGGCGCCTACATGATCATGCCGGAACCGATCGACCTGGTGGCCTCGCTCGACCACGGCCGGATAGAGATCCACTACGCCCCCACCCTGCGCGAACACATCCAGCTGGAACTGAAGGGGCTCTACGACTCGATGTACGGGGGCACGCTCCTGTTCCCGAATGAATTCATGACCTACTCCGTCGCAGTGGCGACCTGGAGGGGAATCCTCGCCTGCAACACCTGGTACGGCCAACACACGATCGACGCCATCCGCGCGTTCGGCAAGGCGACGTGGGGGAAACGCGGGAGCGAACCCGTCGTCGCGTTCCCGGTGTCTGGACCCACCCCGCGGGACCCGGAAGAACCCAGCGTCGACTGAGCGAAGCCCGGCCCGGAGAGGGAAGCGACATGGCAGGGAAACCGCTGGCAAAATAGGCTTTAGCGATGGGTAAGGGAGAGCGCGAGAGAGACCGGCTCCGGCAGGAGCGGATTGAAGCCGAAGAACGGGATTCCCGCAGCGGGAACAACCGGCTGATCATCACCTACGCGATCGTCTCGACGGTCGTGATCGCGATCGCGGTCCTCGTTTTCGTTCTCGTCAGCGGCGGTGGCAGTGGCGACAGCGCAAGCGGCGACGCCCACATCAACGTCAACTCGGCGATGGGCAGCACCAACGGCGTCCAGCCCGACGACCGGGCGGGCATCGCGCCTGCCAAGACCAAGGTCTTCGATCTCGACCAGGCCGCGAAGGAAGCGGGCTGCAAAGTCGAACTGAAACTGAAGGACGAGGGGCACGAACATCTGCCGCCCAACTCGCCGCTGCCGAACTACGAAACCAACCCACCCACCTCGGGCAACCACGTCGAACCGCCGTACCAGCAGGCCGACGGCGCCTACAAGACGGAACCGAGCGAGCTCGACGTCGTCCACTCGCTCGAGCACGGGCGGATGGCGATCCAGTACTCGCCGGACCTGCCCGAAAAGGCGCAGAAGGAACTGATCGGCCTCTACGACACGATGTACGGGGCGACGCTGCTCTTCCCGAACGACAAGATGCCCTACGAAGTCGCGGCGACGACTTGGACCAACCTGCTCGGCTGCAAGACCTACAAAGGCCAGGCCACCCTCGACGCAATCCGCGCCTTCGGCCGGGAAACCTGGGGCAAATACGGTGGCGAGCCGGTTGAAGCTTTCACCTTCACCGGGCCGACGCCGGCACAGCCCGACGAACCCAGCAGCTGAGGTTCAGGCGCGGTAGGCCGGGAAGAAGCCGGCGGCGTTGCGGCCGGCGCTGAGCTCCGTGTACCTGCGCTCGTCGCAGACCAGCTCGGAGGTGAGCCAGGCCTGCTGGCGGTTGGCGAAGCCGCGCTTGAACTCCTCGAGAGCGTCTCCCGGGGAGATGCCGCCGCCGAGGTTGAGTGGCAGCCCGAGCTCGGCGGAGTGCTCCGCGAGGCGGGTGACGACGTTCTTCATCGGCGCGTCGCGCAGATGCGAGTCGGCGCTGCCGCTCAGGTAGTAGTGGAGGTAGCCGTCGCTGACGGCGGCGATCGAGGCGGCGGCGAGGGTGCCATCCGCGGCAGTGGCAAGAGCTAGCCAGGTGTGTTCAGCCGAGAGGATGCAGTCGAAGTAGCCAAGACCAAAGAAGTAGTGCTCGCCGGCGCCCGTCCGCCGCATCGTCTGCTCGTAGACGTCGTTGAACCCGGCACGCTGCTCAGGCGAGGTCTCTCCTCCGGGGACCAGCTCCAACTTGTACCCGGCCTCGAGGTTGCGGCGCACCTGGCGACGGTCGCTGGGACGGCTCTTCGGCGGCAAGGCGGGGTCGGCGATCTGCACCACGTTGCGCTCAGTGGCGTCAATCAGCGGCGGCGACCCAAGCGTGTGCCGGAGGAAGACGCTGACCAGGCCGGTCTCGGAAAAGTCAATCGCGCCTGGATCGAGAGGCGGGGGTGTCTCCGTACGGACACTTGGAGCGAGCGAAGCGAGCGGGTCCGGTAGGAGACGCCCCCGCCTCTCGCCCCAAACCAGGCCGGGATATCCATAAGGCGAGATCGCGTCGCGCTCACCCGTGCCCTCGATCTCGCGGACGATCAGGGGGGCGACCAGCTCGCCCGACCCGGCCTCCACACGCAGCGTGTGAGTGGCCCCCTCCGCCTCGAGGAACGGGCTGGAGCGGAAGAACTGGTCGTCGGCCGCGGCTTCGCCGCGATCGTC
>DATIOC010000013.1:0-46508 GCA_035473555.1 Solirubrobacterales bacterium | reverse complement strand
TCTGGGTGGTCGACGGCAGCAGTTCGATCGCGTAGGTGGCGCTTTCGTCTCCGGGCACCGCCCGTTTCTTGGTCGTCGAGTTCGTGTTGTTGACCGCGTTCGGGGTCGGAACTTCGGCGCACTTGGTCCAGTAGAGGCTGTCGGTGTAGAGGTGCGCGGCGTAGTCTTCGATCCCGGCCTTGGCTGCCTCGTAGGCTTTCTTGTTGGCGATGTCGCGGCTGGTGAAGGGAATGTCGCCACGCGTTGCCGTCACCGCCACCAGAGCAAGCGACATCACGACCGTGGCGCCGATCATCGTCGCCAGCATCGTGAAACCGCGCTCGTCCTGTCGGAGCCTGTTCATTCGCATGGGAAGTTGGCGACGGTCGAGCTGGCGGACGGGGGGCTGAAGCGCAGGAAGGCCTGGTTTTGGACGATCGCCCCACCGTTGGGGTCCGGGTTCGGAGCGGCGCGGGTGTTGACTTTTAGGGCGACGTTGACCTGGACCGTTTTTGCCGCGTCCGTAGTGCTCAGGGGGGTGGTGAGGGGCGTCGAGGAGACGATTCCGTTACTGCCGTATGCGTAGTAGCTGAAGACCGGGGCGCCGGTGGAGACGGGGGCGACGTTGGTCATCAGAGTTTTGGTGGCGCTGGCGGTGGTCGAGAAGGTCCAGGACGGGGTCGAGCCGCTGGTCGCCGGATAGGTGAGCATGTTCAGGCTGGAGCCGCTGAGGACTACTTCGTGCAGGACCGGAGTAAGCGCCGCGCCCGAGCCCGTCTGGTAGACGTAGGCAACCGCGTTGGCGTTGCTGTTGGGCTGCACCGGCGCGACCTCGGCCGCGACGCAAGCGGAGTGCATCTCGGTGACGACTTTCTGCACTACCAGCCGCGCCTCCTGGGTCGCGTGGACCCGGTTCTGGGTCCTGGTCGATTGATGCATCGTGGCCATGATCACCAGCGTCAGGCCGGCGAACACGACAACGCCGGCCGCCAATGCGGTCATCAGCTCGATCATCGTGTAGCCGTCCTCGTTGCCGATGGGGCCGGGGCCGGTCACGGGCAGGCCCCTATTTCATCCGCGGTCGTTATCGACATGTTCAGCGTCGTTCCGTTGGTGCTTTCGACTTTGACCGCGTTGACGATTTCCCGGTAGGTGTTGGTGTTGGGCCCGACCTTGATCGGCAACGAGGCGCAAACCGAGTACTGGCTCCAGGGGAGACCCGGGTCGGCGAGACGGCCCGCCGTGCCGTTGGTCGTCTGGGTCGTGTATTTGCGTTTCACTTCCAGTTTGCTGGCGTTTTCGCAGTAGTTGTCCTTGATCACGACTTCGGCGCCGTTGTAGGCGGTGCTTTCCTTCGAGACGTTGAGGTAGAGGGGCGGCATCTGGATCGTCCGCTGCGGCGAGGTCCCGTTGTTCGGCACCACCTGGCTGACGATCGCCAGGCCGGACTGCGGGTTGTTGGCGGTGCAGGTACCGGCATAGAAGCTGTCGGCCGAGGTAAAGGGGAAAAGTGAGTTGGCAGTTTTTTCGCTGAACTCGGTGCCTTCGATGGTGCCGTAGAGCTTTGCCGTGGTCATCCCGGTGTTGAAGGCGATGAAGGCGTCGGTATAGGCGGTGGTGACGTTGCCGTCGTAGCCGCGGGTCGTGAATTTGATCGGGACGTTGCCCGGCTTGTCATAGAGGAGGTTGACGGTATTCGTGACTTCCGGGCTGACCTTGATCTGTTTCGCCGCCGGCGCCAGGCCGTCCTGGTCGACCAGCCCGGCTCCCACGCCGGTGATGCTCATCGTGTATTCGCCGGAGGCCTGTTCGAGGAAGATCAGGCAGCCGCTGGAGGTGGTGGTGCCGTTGAAGCTTCCGGCGCCGCTCCCCGAGACTCCGATGCCGGCGGTGGCGGTGCCGGCGGCGTTCGCCGCGTTGATCACCAGGGTGCCGGCTTTCGGGTTGAGGGTCCCGCTCGGGGGGGCGATCAGCCCCTGGAGCGTCACCGTCTCGCCACTCCGCATCCCCGGCCAGGTCACTTTCGAGCTGATCTTCACGTAGTCGACGCTCGTGGTGCCGGTTCCGCAGGCGGGGTCGCTGCCGGAGAGGTCGTTGATGTATTTGCCGCTCGATTCGACCGTGTAGGGGACCCCGGCGACCGTGACGGTGCGGGACTGGGTGTATTTGTGAAGGCTGGGAACCCGCATCGCCCGCATCCGCGCCTGGTCTTCCTGGGCGACTGCGTAGGCCTGCGAGCGTTTCCGCGAGTCCGCCGCCGAGCGGGCCGACGACTGAAGGAGGGTCATCACGGCGCCGGCGACGATCACCGCGATCAGGGCGCTGACCAGAACCTCGACCAGCGCGAAGCCGTCCTCCTGGGATGGCAGCGCCGATTGAGCCCGCGTGAGCCGCATGCTTCCCAATCGGCTGCCGGAAGCCGATTCTTTAGCTTTCTAGACACAGATTCGTGCCCCATTGCTTCAGTAAGTGAAGCCATGTAGCTACACTTCCTGAAGTGAGATTGGCCCGATCGCCCGTCTCCCAGCGACTATGAGTGCCGAGAGCAATTCGACCTGCCCCGTCTGTAGGACCGCCGAAGTCGTCTGCGGGAAGTGGACCTTGCTGCTGATCCGCGACCTCGCCGAAGGCAGCGCCCGCTTCTGCGAGCTGGAGCGCTCGCTGGAGGGCATCAGCCCGCGGACGCTCTCGCTGCGGCTGCGGGCGCTGGAGGAGGAGGGCATCGTCGCGCGCCACACCTATCCCGAGGTCCCGCCCCGGGTCGAGTATGCGCTGACCTCGAAGGGCGAGGCGCTGGTGCCGCTGGTCGAGGACATGCGCAGCTACGGCATGCGCTGGCTCCTGGGCGACGCCGCCGAAGCCGGCGAGCGCCAGCCCACCGCCGTATAGCCGTTCCTGCAAGGCATCGTGCACACGCAGGAGGGCTCGCCCGCAGGCGAAAGCCCCAGGCGTGCGTGACTTCCTCCTGAACGAATCGATCAAGCGGCTTGCGACCGAGACCGCGACGCGCCTGAGCACGCTGGTTGCGATGGGGGAGGAGATCCCGTTCGACGTCGCCGCCGAGCGCGCCGACGAATCGTCCTTCTACAGCTACGTGCCGATGACCGGCCGCTACGTCGCCGACCACGCCGAGGAGCTGCGGGCGCTGCCGAGCTTCGGGCCGGCCCGCGAGGCCGCGGTCGAAGCCGGCGTCGCCGCTCCCTACCTGGAGGAGCGCGGCCAGGGCGTGCCCGCCGAGCCGGGCGCGCGGGCCGAGCTGATGCTGATCACCTTCTTCTCCGAGCTCTGGGAGGGCTCGGCCGGCTTCGCGCTCGACCGCGAGCGGCTCGAGAGCGCGCTGGCCACGCTCGACGCCGAAGCCCGCGGCGCCGACGAGGCCGAGATTCTGATCGCGCCGATCGTCGGCCTGCGGATGCCGATGCCGCGCCTGCAGCTGCCCCACGACGTCCGCATCGTCCGCGCCGACTCGATCGAGGCGCCGGTCGACGCGATGCGCAGCGAGGGCATGGGCCGCGCCGCCTGGGAGCCGCAGTACCTGGCCGTCGCCGAGCAGGACGACGAAGGCGGGGTGGAGACCGCCCTGCAGCAGCTGCGCGAGTTGATCAGCGTGATGAGGCTCTTCAAGGGCGGCGGGATCGGCCTCGGCCCCTACGCCTTCGCCCCGACCGGCGAGGGCTGCTGGCGGCGGATCCCGACCGGCGCTCCGGCGACCCGCCCCGGCGGTTACCGCCTCGACGAGGCGGAGGCCGAGGAGCTGATCGCCTTCGGGACCGCGCTGGAGGCGCGACCGGACCCCGACAACGCTTTGAGCTGGGCCGTCGGCCGCTTCGAGATGGGCTGCGAGCGCGCCACCGCGCTCGAGGGCCTGAGCGACCACCTGCTTGCGATGCGCGCCGTGCTCGAGGGCCACGGGCCCGTCGGCGCCTCGCTGCCGCTGCGCGCCGCGGCGCTGATCTGCGACGAGGAGATGGACCGGATCGAGGCCGGCGAACGGGTCGAGGAGGTGCTCGGGCTGGAGCGGTCGATGATGAACGGCCGTCCCGTGGAGGGCGCCGTCGAGCTCGCCGGCTGGCTCGAGGAGAACGCCCGCCGGCTGCTGCGAGAGGCCGCGCTCGGCGAGCTCGGCAATGACCTCAGCACCGTCGCCGACGAGACCCTGATCGTCAGCGGCCTGGCCGAAGGCGACGCCGAGATCATGGTCTCGGTCGAGGAGCGCGCGCCCGAGCCCGACCTCGAGCCCGAGCCCGACTTCGCACCGGACCCGGAGCCGGGCGAGATCTCGATCGAAGCGGTCGAGCCCGAGCCTTCCGCCGAGCTTCAGCTGCCCGTCGACGAACTACCGGAGGAGGAGTACGTGGAGCAGGAGACCCGCATCATGGAGCCGATTCCGGCCGAAGACGAGATCAGGATCACCGCTACCCCGTGGCTCGAGGAGGTCTCCGACCCCCGCGGCGGCGACACCATCCAGTGGCCGGCCGACGCCGAGCGCGACCTCCAGCACCGCGAGAAGGTCGACACCCCCCGCGTGCGCCATCTCTTCCCCGTCCCCGAGGACGCCGACTGGGAGGTCAGCCACCTCGAGTTCGAGTACAGCCGTAACCGCGTCAGCTAGGCGCTAGGCCCGCCCGGCCGCCATCTCGACCCGCTCCTCCGCGGTGGCGAAGAGGTAGCGGTCGATTTCGGTTAGGCCGCGGAGGTCGTGGACGTCCTCGTCGAGGTAGGGGACGCGGATTACGCAGCTGGTGCGGAGCTCGTTGGCTAGGTGGTCGATGTTGCGGGCGTCGCGCTCGGCGAGGGCCTGGTAGTCGGCGAAGTTGTCGGCTACGCGCTTGGCCAGCTTGGCGTCGCCGAGCTTGTCGGCCAGGGCCTCGGGGAGGCCTTCGACGTCGGCGCGGAGCTCGTCGGCGGGGTAGTGGACCTTGTTGACGATGACGCCGCCGAAGGGGAGCTTCGCCTCGACCAGTTTGCGGTGGAAGAAGACGGCCTCGTCGATCGGCTCCCCCTGCGGGCCGCAGACGACGAGGAAGCAGGTCTCCGGGTCGGCGAGGAGCTGGTTGACGCGCTTGGCGCGGGCCTGGAAGCCGTCGACCATGCCGCTGAAGGCGTTGAAGAACTCGGCCAGGTCGGCGATCAGGTCGAAGCCGACGATTTTCTTGAAGACGCTGAGCATCACCGAGACGCCGCGGCCGGTGACCTTGGCGGCGATCCCGGTCGGCTTCATGAAGACCCGCAGCGATTTGCCCTCGATGAACTGGGTCAGCCGTTTCGGCGCCTCGAGGAAGTCGAGCGCGTTGCGGGTCGGCGGCGTGTCGAGGACGAGCAGGTCGAAGCCGCCTTCGGTGTGCAGCTCGAACAGCTTCTCCATCGCCATGTACTCCTGCGAGCCGGCCAGGGCGCTGGAGATCTGCTGGTAGATCCGGTTGTTCAGCACCCGGTCGCGCGACTCCTCGTCGGGCGCCTGGCGGGCGACCAGCTCGTCGAAGGTCGCTTTCGCGTCGAGCATCATCGCCCACAGCTCGCCCTTCATCTCCACACCCTGCTCCTCGAGCAAGGCGGGCTCGACCCGGCGCGCCTCGTTGCCCAGCTCGGCGAGGCCGAGCGAGTCGGCCAGCCGCTTCGCCGGGTCGATCGTCAGCACGCAGACTTTCAGCCCCTGCGCCGCCATCCCGGTGGCGATCGCCGCCGAGGTCGTCGTCTTGCCGACGCCGCCGGAGCCGGCGCAGATGCAGATCGATTTGCCGTCGAGGACTTCGCCGACCGAGGCCATCAGGAGAGCTTCCTCGAAAGCCGGCGCGCCGCCTCGACGTCGAGCTCGGGCTCGAAGAGGAAGGGCAGCGATTTGACCTGGGCCTCGACGCCGCGCTTCAGGCGCGAGAGCTGCTGGCGTTGCGAGCGGGCGCGGCCGAACTCCGAGAGCGCCGCCCGCGCCGCGGCCCGGGCGGCGCCGTTCTCGTTCTCGGCCAGCGCCGCCAGCTTCTCCGTCTCCTCTTTCTTGAACCGCTCCGGGTAGAGCCCGTTGAGGTAGACCCGGTCGACCGCGACCCCGACCTCGTCGCGCAGGTCCCGCTCCAGCGCCATCGACTCGTTGACCGGCATCTCCTCCGGCAGGGCGACGATCGCGGTGCCGGTGTTCTCGTGGTCGGTGATGAAGCGGTCCAGGGTCACGGCCTGCGAGTGGATCGGGCCGACGCGGGCGATCGAGGCGAAGGTGCGCGGCGTCTGCAGGAAGCCGACCCCGTGGCCGGTGGCGGGCGCGTCGACGATCACCAGGTCGTACTTGCGGCCCTTCTTCACCTTGCGGTCGCCCTGCGCCAGCTCCCAGATCTTGCCGATCGTGACCAGCTCCTTCAGTCCCGGCGTTGCCGCGGCGAGGTAGTTGAAGATCCGGCTGCGGAAGAGCATGTCCCGCATCGCCCGCACCTTCAGTTGCAGGAGCACGTACTCGCGCATCGACTCGTCGGGGTCGATCGAGATCGACCAGAGGTTCTCCTCCATCTCGACCTCGTGGAAGCCAACCTCGGCGTGCTCGAACATCCGCGAGGCGTTCTCCTGCGAGGAGACCTCGCAGACGATCGTCCGCTTGCCTTCGCTGGCGGCGCGGAGGCCGAGCGCCACCGCCACCGTCGTCTTGCCGACGCCACCCTTGCCGGTGACGATTACGAGTCGCTTGTCCAGTAGTTCGGGAATTGGCTGATTCCTAGCAATTTCGGTGGGCGGCAGGAAAAGCGGGGTCCCATACGAATATCCGCGCAATGGGATTTCTAAGCCGCAAGAAGCCGAAGCCTGCACCCGTCGAGATCCATGAGGAGCGTCCGATGGAGGACGAGCTTCAGGGTATGGAAGAAGCCGTACCCGAGCTTCCCCTCGACGAAGCACCGATCGCCGAAGAGCAGCCGACGACCGTCTTCGAGGCTGTCGCTCCTGAAATCGAGGAGGAAGAGGAGGCTCCCCCGATCGTCGACGAGCCCGCTGTCCCCGAGGAGGAGCCTGAGGCTGAGGGCGATGCGCGGATGCGGGCTGTGGATCTGATCGCGCCCACTCGTCTTGACTTCCTGGCCGAGAAGGAGGCCGCTGCGGAGCAGCCGGTGAAGACTGCCGAGGTCATCGCCTTCGCCAACCAGAAGGGCGGGGTTGCGAAGACGACCACCACGCTGAACCTCGCCGTCGCCTTCGCCGAGTCCGGCTACCGCGTGCTCTGCATCGACCTCGACCCGCAGGGGAACCTGACGATGAGCCAGGGCATCGACCCCGACAAGGTCGAGAAGAGCCTCTACGACGTGCTCGTCAACGACATGCCGATCTCCGAGATCATCGTCAAGCGCGAGATCGACATCGCCGTCGCCTCGATCGACCTGGCCGGCGCCGAGATCGCGATGAGCACCAAGATCGGCCGCGAGCGCTCGCTGGAGAAAGCGCTGAAAGAGGTCGCCGGCGACTACGACTTCGTCTGCATCGACACGCCGCCGAGCCTCGGCCTGCTGACGATCAATGCGCTGACCGCGGCCAACAAGGTGATCGTCCCGGTCCAGTGCGAGTACCTCTCGATGCGCGGGCTGGTGCAGCTGCAGAACACGCTGAAGATGATCCAGGAGAACCTCAACCCCGACGTGCGGATCGAGGGCATCCTGCCGACGATGCTCGACTCGCGGACGATCCACGCCAAGGAGGCGGTGGAGATCCTCGAGGAGAACTTCGGCGACCTCGTTTTCCAGTCCCGGATCAAAAAGGCGATCAAATTCGCCGAGGCTCCGGTCAAAGGCGCCTCCGTGCTCAAGTACGATTCGACTTCGAGCGCGGCGAACTACTACCGGGAGCTGGCGAAGGAGGTTCTGGCGAATGGCACGGCGTAACAAGCGCGCGAGCATGCGCGAGGGGCCGCTGTCCGACCTCTTTCGGTCTACTTCAGAGGACGCTCCGGTCGATCCGCCCGAGGCGCCGAGGTACGGGCGCCAGGATCCGGCTGAGGCGCAAAAGGGGGAGGAGCAGCAGCGCGAGGTTGCGCCGTCCACGCCTCCTGCCGTCGAAGAGGACCCAGCCGCCGCCGACGTCCCGCTGCAGCAGGACGAGGCGCCGACGCTCTACGACCAGGACGTCGAAGGTTCGACTGAGTCCGCTCCGGAGCGGTTGAAAAGAGTCTTCAACGAGGAGCCGCTGCCTCGGCGCGACCAGTTCGTGCCGGAAAACCCGCGCTATGGGCGCGACGAGCCGGCTTATGAGCCGCCTGGGAGCGGGGAGCCGCACCAGCCGGTGATCAAAGTCGTCGGCGTCGGCGGGGCCGGCGTCAACGCCGTCAACCGGATGGTCGATGCCCGCATTCCCGGGGTCGAGTTCATGGCGGTCAACACCGATCTCCAGTCGCTGCAGTTGTGTGTCGCTGACGTCACCGTCCACATCGGCGACGAGCAGACGCGCGGCCTCGGCGCCGGCGCCGACCCCGAGGTCGGCCACCGCTCCGCCTTCGAGGAGCAGGACAAGATCAAGCGCCTGCTGAAGGGCTCCGACATGGTCTTCGTCGCCGCCGGCGCCGGCGGCGGCACCGGCTCGGGTGCCGCCCCGGTCGTCGCCCGCCTCGCCCGCGAGGTCGGCGCGCTGACCGTCGGCATCGTCACCAAGCCGTTCAGCTTCGAGGGCAGCCGCCGTGGCAACCAGGCCAACAAGGGCATCGAGGAACTCTCCGCCGAGGTTGACACGCTGATCGTCGTCCCCAACGACCGCCTGCTCGACGTCCTCGACCAGCAGACCTCGATGGTCGAGGCCTTCAAGGTCGCCGACGACGTCCTCCGCCAGGGCGTCCAGGGGATCTCCGACCTCGTCACCCTGCCCGCGGTGATCAACCTCGACTTCGCCGACGTGCGCTCGATCATGTCCGAAGCCGGCCGGGCGCTGCTTGGGATCGGCATGGCCTACGGCGACGACCGCGCCGTCCTCGCCGCCGAAAAAGCGATCTCCTCGCCGCTGCTGGAGACCTCGATGGAGGGCGCCCGCTCGATCCTGCTCTCGATCACCGGCGGCGCCGACCTCTCGCTGGTCGAGGTCTCCGAGGCCGCCAAGGTGGTAGGCGAGGCCGCCCACCCCGAGGCCAACATCATCTTCGGCGCCAACGTCGACGAGGAGCTCTCCGAGCAGATCTGGGTCACCGTCGTCGCCACCCGCTTCGACGGCCGGGGCCAGCCGCAGCGCCGCGCCGCCGAGCCGACGATCCGCCGCACCAAAGACGCCGAGCCTTCGCGTCGCGGCCGTGGTGGAGACCGCGAGCTCGGCATCGACGTCCCCGAGTTCCTCCCCGGTTAACAGCCGACCCCATGCGAGGGGTCGTCGCAGCCGGGCATCCGCTGACCGCCGAGGCCGGCGCCGGCGTTTTGCGCGAAGGCGGTAACGCGGTCGACGCGGCCGTCTGCGCGGTGCTTGCCTCCTTCGCCGTCGAGAGCCCGCTGACCGGGTTCGGCGCGGGCGGCCACATGATGGTCCACCAGGGCGGCGAGACGACCCTGATCGACTTCTTCGTCGCCGCCCCCGGCCTCGACGAGATCGAGCGCACCACCGAGCTGGTCCCGGTGCCGGTCCGCTTCGACGCCGAGACGACGCAGACGTTCTACGTCGGCCCGGCCTCCTGCGGGGTCCCCGGCACCGCCGCCGGGCTCGCCCACGCGCTGGAGCGATTCGGGACGCTGCCGCTTGCCGACCTGATCGGGCCGGGCGTGCGGCTCGCCCGCGAGGGAGCGCCGGTCAACCATGGGCAGGCCTACATCCTCGACATCCTCGCCCCGATCCACGAGCGGATGCCGGGGACGCGCGAGCTCTACGCCCGCGGGGGAAGGCCCCTCGGTGAAGGCGACCACTTTCGCTTCCCGGAACTGGCAGAGGCGCTGGAACGCTACGCCGCAGAGGGGCCGGACCTCTTCTACAAGGGCGAGGTGGCGGCGGCGATCAGCGACTTCGTCGTCGGCCGCGGCGGCATCATCGGCCCCGGCGACCTCGCCTCCTACGAAGCGATCGAGCGCAAGCCGATCGACGCTCCGTTCCGCGGCACCGAAGTGCTCACCAATCCGCCGCCCTCCTCCGGCGGCATCCTGATCTCCTACTGCCTCGGCCTGCTCGAGCGGCTCGGTCCCCGCAGCGGGCCCGAGCAGCTGGTCGCGGCGATGGAAAGCGCCAACTCGCGCCGCGATCTCGCCTTCGCCGAATCGCTCTACGAGGAGGGGATGGAGATCGGCTTCCTCGACCCGGCCGGCCTCGACCTCGCCGCCGCCGACCTGCTCGGCTCGACGACCCACATCTCGGTCCTCGACGACGAGGGCAACTGCGCCAGCGTGACCTGCTCCAACGGCTCCGGCTCGGGCGTGCTGGTCCCCGGTACCGGCGTGATCCTCAACAACATGCTCGGCGAGGAGGACCTCAACCCCGCCGGCTTCCACCTGATCGCGCCGGGGCGCCGGGTGCCCTCGATGATGGCGCCGACGGTGGTGCTCCGTGACGGGGAGATCGTCCTCGCGCTCGGCAGCGCCGGCTCCAACCGGATCCGCTCGGCAATCCTGCAGACGGTGGTGCGGGTGGTCGAGCAGGGCTTCCCGGTAGCGGCCGCGATCGAGGCGCCGCGGCTGCACTTCGAGCAGGGAATCGTCCAGGCCGAGCAGGGGGTCGATCCGGCCGCGCTCGACCGGCTCGAGGCGCGGGGGCGGAAGGTGGCCCGCTGGCCATCGCTCAACCTCTTCTTCGGCGGCACCCAGGCCGTCGCCCGCGACCCCGCCACGGGAGAGCTCAGCGGCGGCGGCGACCCCCGTCGCGGCGGGGCTGTGGCGCACGCGACCTAGTGACCTGAGTCGCTAGGCGGGATTGCGACTCCTTTGTTACGGCATATATACCTTAACAATAAAGATCTACTGGACGGCTTAACCACTTTGCTTTGGTGAGCCGAATTCTCAAGAGAGAGGCCGTCGCCAACCCCTCCGGATCGGCGCGGGAGCCCTTGATGCCACGGAGTTGGCCACGGAGCCCCGCTCCACGCTTCTTCTAAATAAGAATTTCCTGAGTATTAGATCCTGCTCCGATTCTGAGACTTAGACAACTCGTACAGAAGGGTGCCCGAAGCCTGCCTTGACACGTACCGTTGAAGTTCCCTAAGGTGCCGAAACGGCTTGGGAAAGCCAAAGCAGGAGGGGATGAGTTGCGGTTGGCCGCAATGCGGGCGTTGGACGCCATGGCTAGTCGCGGGCGACTGCAGCTGCAGATCATCAAATGAGCTTGATTGAAAAATTAAACAGCTTGATTTCCGGGACTCCTCCGCCGAGTGCGGCCCCGCGGGAGAGCGAAGCTCCGCCCCCCAACCGTTGGCCGAGCCCACTCCATCCCCAGATGTCCGCTCCCAGCGCGGAGCTTGCCGTCCAAAGGTTCCGCGCCGAACGCGAGCGGTACGAAGCCGAAACAAAGGTGGCCACCCGGGCGAGGGAAGCCCGCAGGAAGAGCGAGCGTCTGGATCAGTTGATCCTTTTTGCCTTGATCGTGATCGTGGCGATCGCCCTGCTGAAGATGGATCCGGGGCAATGGGCTCGCTATGCCTCGCCGACCCTGATCGTCGGCGTGCTCTTCAGGCTGGTCTGGGTCACCCGCAGGGGCGACCCCTCCGGTTCAGGCTGAGGTCCCGGAGGGTCTTTCGAATCCACCGAGGCCGACGACGGTCCGAATCGGTTTCTCGCGGCTCTCACGCAGGCGCTCGCGCGCTTCGGCCTCGATCTCGTTGGAACGCTGGTGAGCCCGGCCCAGCTCCTCCATCAGATCTTTCCATCCCTGTTCGTCCAGCTCGACCGGAGTCCAGGTGAGGTGGCCCTCCGGTCTCACTGCCATGGGCGCACCCTCCTCGTCGCCGGCCTCTCGTTGCTTCGCCCGGTAGAAGTGTCTCTGGGAACCCCGCGCCTGCTCCTTGCGGGCAACCTCGAGGTAGCCGGCTTTGTGGAGGGCCCGGAAGTGGTAGCCGACGTTGGAAACGTGAAGCCTCCGTTCCTCGGCGAATTCCCTCGGGGTCACCTCGCGCTGGTGACACGCGGCGAGGATCTGCATCCGCAGCGGGTGCTGGAAGACGCGGTCGGGAAGCCCCCGCTGCCTGGCCTTTTCCTCGTGCTCCACCTCCTGCTGCTTGCGCCGCGCCATCTTCCTCCTCCGCAGACCCTGGCGTCTTCCCGGACACCATAATCCCCTCTCGATGCTGGAGCCCAAGATCGACTTCGAGGCGGAGGGCCTGCTCGACGAGCTCGAGGGCGATGCGCGGGCGGCGCGGCTGGTCCTGCTGGAAGAGCTCGCCGCCGACGGCGTCTCCCTGGAGGAGCTGCACGAAGCCGTCGCCGCGGGCCGGCTGGCACTGCTGCCGGTCGAGAGGACCCTGGCCGGGACCGGCCGCCGCTACACCGCCCGGGAGATCGCCGAGATCGTCGGCATCGACCTCGAGCAGCTGCGGCGCTTCAGCGCCGCGCTCGGCGTCCCCTACACGGACCCCGACGAACCGCGCGGCACCGAGGCCGACCTCGATGCGGCGCGCCGGATGAAGGCCTTCCTCGACGCCGGCCTGCCGGAGGAGGGGATGCTGCAGGTGGCGCGGACGATCGGGATGGGGGCCGCGCGGATCGCCGAGGCCAACCGCGAGCTGGTGATCCGCACCCTGACCCGGCCCGGCGACAGCGAGCGCGACGTCGCCCTGCGCTTCGCAGCGGCGGCTGAGGCGATGATGCCGCTGGTCGGCCCGACCGTCGTCCACGCCCTGCAGGCGAACATGCTGGAGCAGATCCGCCGCGACGTGATCGCCACCGCCGACCTCGCCTCCGGGGCGATCGGCGGCACCGCCAACCTCACCGTCTGCTTCGCCGACCTGGTCGAGTTCACCCGCCTCGGCGAGGAGATCCCGGCCGAGGAGCTGGGGCTTGTCGCCGGCCGCCTGGAGGAGATGGCCAGTGCCGTCGCCGAACCGCCGGTGCGGCTGGTGAAGACGATCGGCGACGCGGTGATGTTCGTCGCCAACGAGGCCGAGCCGATGCTGCGTGCGGCGCTGGCGCTGATCGCCGCTGCCGAGGCCGAAGGCGAGGAGTTCCCCTGGCTCCGCGCCGGCCTCTCCTGCGGCTCGGTCCTGCCGCAGTCGGGCGACTACTACGGCCGCCCGGTCAACCTCGCCAGCCGCATAACCGGCGTCGCCCGCCCCGGCAGCGTCGTCGTCGACGCCGCGGTCAAGGAGGCAGCGGGGGAGGGCTTCGCTTACACGTACATCGGCGAGCGGAGGATGAAGGGCATCGACGCCAAGGTGAAGCTGTTCCGCGCCCGGCTCTCTGAGTAATGCACGATCAAGCATATGAATCTGTACATCATCCATTTTCGGTGTTTCATGGACTGGTATGCACGATCACGCATTACAACCTATTCCGCGGCTGAAAATGGGCTATGATGCACGATTGTGCATCCTAAACTTGAAATCGCCGAAGCCGGCGCCCGTTCGATAGGTGAGAGCGTGCGCCGCGCCCGGGAGGAGCTCGGCATGCGCCAGGACGAGCTTGCCCTGGCCGCCGGGGTCAGCACCAGGGCGATACATCAGATCGAGAACGGCAAGCCGACCAGTCGCCTGGACACGGTCTTCCCCGTGCTCGCGGCGCTGGGACTCAAGTTCAGGATCGAGTGAACCCGCCGCCGCAGACGCTCTCGGTCTTTCTGCGGGGAAGACCGGTTGGATCGCTGGAGCGGACCGGGTCCTCCCGCTATCGCTTCGCGTATTCCGAGGATGCGATCGAGGGCGATCGGAGCGACCCGATGGCGAGGCTGTCGGCCTCCCTGCCGCTGCGCGAGGAGCGGTTCAAGCCGAGTGAGTCGGCCCCGTTCTTCGAGGGCCTGCTGCCGGAGGGGGCGGTGCGCGCCACCGTCGCCGGCAAGCTTGGGCTCAGCGAGGGCAACGGCTTCGGCCTGCTGGCGGCGCTCGGCGCCGATTGTGCCGGGGCGGTGATGGTGCTGCCCACCGATCAACCGCCAGGGTCGGCGGTCGGCCCGCCCTTCCCCCTCAGCGAAAGCCAGGTCGCCGAGCTGCTCCGCGACCTTCCCCGCGACCCTCTCGGCGTCGATGTCGACCCAGGGGGGGTGCGCCTGAGCCTAGGCGGCGTCCAGGACAAGCTGATCCTCATCCGCCTTCCCGGCGGCGAGTTCGCTCAGCCACTCGGAGGGATGCCCAGCAACTGCCTGCTGAAGCCGGAGCACGAGCGCTTCGAGGGCCTGGCGGTCAACGAGGCGTTCTGCATGAGAGTCGCGGCGGCGGCCGGGAACGAGACTGCCATGACCGAGTTGCTCGAATTCGACGGCATTCGCTGCCTGTACAGCGAGCGCTTCGATCGCACCGTCGACGCCGATGGCGCGACTGTCCGTCTCCATCAGGAGGACATGTGCCAAGCCCTTGGCCTGCTGCCGACCCAGAAGTACGAAGCCGAGGGCGGGCCATCGGTGGCGTCGGTGATCGCCTTGCTGCGGAGGCAGCCGAGCCCGCGTATCGCTCTCGACGTCAACGCCTTCGTCCGTGCGATGCTGACCAGCTTCCTGCTCGGCAACAGCGACGCGCATGGGAAGAACTTCTCGCTCCTCTACGACCCGGCGACCGGTGTTCGCCTGGCCCCCCTCTACGACGTCGTCTCAACTGCGGTCTACGACGGCCTGACCCCGCGGCTGGCGATGGCAATCGGCGGCGAGGACGATCCGTCTCAGGTCGACCTCCTGAGCTGGGAGCGCTTGGGCGCCGAAAGCGGTCTGGGGGGTGCGCTGCCCAGATTCGTCCAGCGCTGGTCGAGCGAGGTTCTCGCGGCGACCGAAGCCTGCCTCGGCGATGCCGAGTGGGAGGGCTGGTCGCACCCCGTACTGGAGGCGATCGCCGACGTCTGCCGGGAGCGAGCCCGCCGCTTGATCGACGGCCGCTAGGCCGGCTTGCGGGCCGAGACGAGGAGGTTGTAGAAGAGCTCGGCGGGGAGGTAGGGCTCCAGCACCCGGGTATCGACCTTCTGCAGGGCGATGTAGCTGTTGAAGGCGAAGCGGCGCCAGCCGAAGGAGATCGATCCCGGCTCGGCGCTCGACTCGACCGTGCGAAGGCCCCAGCCCCAGGCGTTGGAGAGCAGCTCCTCGCCGCCGACGTGGCGCTGCTCGAAGCCGGTCTCGCGCAGCAGGCGGCGGAGGTCGGCGGGGGCGAAGGCGTGGACGTCGACCTCGCCCTCGAGCGAGTGGTCGTGGGACTGGTCGCCTTCGGCGACGGCGCGCCGGCGGGCGCCGATCGCGCGGCGCCAGAGCGGCGCCAGGGCCAGGCCGGCGCGCTTCGGCGCCGCCGCCAGGGTGTCGCCGTAGCGGGAGGGCTCGCCGGCGAAGGCGATCATCCCGCCCGGGCGCAGGACGCGGCGGAATTCGGCGAAGGCTTTGTCGAGGTCGGGGATGTGGTGGAGGACGGCGTGGCCGAAGACGAGGTCGAAGCTTTCGTCCTCGAAGGGCAGGGTCTCGGCCTCGGTCTCGACCGTGGTCACGTCTTCGAGGCCGAGCGCGTCCGCGGTCGCCGCCAGCCGCTTCAGCATCCCGGGAGAGATGTCGGTCGCGGTCAGCCGCTCGATCACCCCGAGCTGGACGAGGTTGAGCGAGAAGTAGCCGGTGCCCGAGCCGATCTCCAGCGCGTCGCCGAACGAGCGCCCCTTCTGGCCGCCGAGCGCCTTGACCAGCTTCAGCCGCACCTGCCGCTGCCCGACCTCGCCGAAGTCGATGCCCCACTTGGCGTCGTACTCGTCGGCGGCCGCGTCGTGGTAGCGGGTGTTGACGTCCTTGATGTGCTCGTGAGTGGCGGTGGGGGAGGCCGGCATGGCGCGGAACTCTATGCGGAATGGCGTCTAGAACGGTCCGATGCCCAGCGCCCCACGGGTTGCCGCTGCCACGGCGACGGCGACGGCGATGCTTGCCAGGCTGCCGATGAGGAAGTACTCGGCAAATCCCTCTTGGTGCTCCCGGAAAGTGGGGAATCGAGCGAATGACTTTGCCGCCAGCGCGATGGCAGCCGCCTCGGGTGCGCCGCCCATCACGAATGCGAACAGGACCGCTCTCTCGAACCAGCCGATATACCGGCCGGCATTTTCGAGGGTGGAGCGGGGCTCGTCTTCTTCGTCGAGCTTTGCGGTGAAGGGAGAGAGCACCCAGGCGACGAAGCTTCCTCCGAGAAAGATGCAGGCAAACAGTCCGGTGACGACGAGGGCGACGTCGTTGCTGCCGATTGCGGCTTCGACGGCCTCTCGAGCCTGCTCGAAGCCGATTGCGCAAGCTGCGATCGAGGCGAGCAGGAGGCCAACGACCGGCTGCCAGGTACCGCCGGACGGGATCGCGGGTTCCTCCTGGCCTGCGGGGTCGCTGAAGACGAAGGCGGTGAATGCCGCGAGTGCCAGCAGTGAAAGCGAACGGATGTCGGGAAGCTCGGGGGCAAGGATGTATGCAGCCGAGATAGCTGCAGCGGTGGTAGCACGGGAACGCTTCTGAGCCAGGTGGGGAACCGCTAGAGGCCATAGGGAAGCCACCGGGAGGCCGGCAGCGATGCGTGCGACCTCATCGGGCATTGCGGCGCTCCATTGCTTCGGCCAGAAGACGCTCGGCGAGCTGTCGCCCCTGGACCTCCTCGTAGAAGCCGGCGTTCCGTAGCCTCTTCGAAGCGGCCTGCTGCGTGATTTCGAAGGCGCGACCGATCTGCACGGTCGATTTTCCTTGGCGGGCCATTTCGACTGCCCGCCAACGCATCGGATCTTGTCCGCGCTTGCGAATCAAGAACGCGAGGAGCTCCAGGACCGTTTGGATGTCTGAGGCAAGACGCGAGTTCTCGGCTCGTACCGCGAATCCGTGGTGGGACTTCTTTGCGGCTTCGACTGCTTCCCGCGCGTTGTAGAAGGCTGGTCCTCGAGACCGAGCAGCCGTCTGCTGTAGCTCGACGTCGCCGATACCTACTCCAAGCCACCAGGCGTTCTCTTTCGCCCCCCTGAGAAGAATCTCGACGATCGTTCGAGGCGTCCCGGTGACCCCCTGAATCTCGTCACCGAGAGTAGTAGCAAAGGGGCGAAGGAGTTCATCTTCGAAGCTTGCATTGAGGTCCGCAGCCCATTCGTCGCCTCGGTTTTCCGCAGCGTCTCGGCTTTTTCGCTGGTCGATGGTGAGGACAGCGAACATTTCTACAACCTTAGAGAGTTGTTATCGAGGGAACAACTTCTCAAGGTTGTGAATGGATCTATCCATCTAGATAAATCTTCCTCCTTAGGGGCCTGAAGGCGCGCCCTACAACCATGAGCCGTTGTAGAGGCGCTGACAACGGTAGTCGGTTGTGACAGCCCAGTCTTGTCGGGCTCCAAACGACCGTCCCGGAGCCAGAGGAATACGGTTCGCCAATCGCCGAGGAGTTCCTACAGCTGAACCAGCCACCTGGGGTGCCGCCGCTGCCGTTGACCGGCGAGCGGACGCTGCCCGACGTGCCCGAGGAGAACTACTGGTTCCGCCGCCACCTGGTCGTCTACGAGTGGATCGCCGCGCGGGTCGGTGGCAGGCGCGTGGTCGACATGGCCTGCGGCGAGGGCTACGGCTCCAACACGCTCGCCGGCAGCGCCGCGAGCGTCGTCGGCGTCGACGCCAACCCCGAAGCGCACGAGCACGCCCGGCTCCGCTACACGCGCCCGAACCTGCGCTTCGAGCGCGACCTGATCGAGTCGTTCTCCGAGCCCTGCGAAGCCGTCGTCTTCCTGCAGACGATCGAGCACGTCCAGGACCCGGGGGCGATTCTCGAGCACTTCAAATCGATGCTCGACCCCGGCGGCGTCGCCTTCGTATCGACCCCCAACCTGCTGACCCTGGCCCCCCCGGGCGCGGAGAAGTCCGACAACCCCTGGCACCTGAAGGAGTACCGCGCCGAGGAGTTCCAGGCGCTCTGCGAGGCGCACTTCGGCCGGGTCGAGATGTTCGGCCTCTTCCACGCCCGCAAGCTGCGGGTGCACGAGCTGGCGATCAAGCTGGGCTGGGACAGCGTCCACAAGCACCTGCGCCTGACCAAGCCCTTCTACGACCGCTTCACCCCCGCGATCGCCGCCTCCGACTTCAGCCTGCGGCAGGAGAACCTCGACCGCGCCCTCGACTTCCTCGCGGTCTGCCACTCGGATTGATGAGCCGCGAGGGGACCGCCGGGGACCTGGCGATCGTCCTGCACAGCCACATGCCCTACGTCGAGGGCTTCGGCACCTATCCGTTCGGCGAGGAGTGGCTGTTCGATGCGGTGATTCGCTCCTACCTGCCGGTGCTGGAGATGGCGCGCGACCTGACGATGACGGTGACGCCGGTCCTCGCCGACCAGCTCGAGGACGCCGGCGCCGCCGAGCGCCTGCGCCGCTTCCTGGTCGAGTGGCGGATCGCCGCCGCCGCGGCCGATCTGCCGCAGGTGGCCGAGGAGTGCCGGGCGGCCTGCGAGGGCGAGCAGCGTCGCTACGAACACGCCCTGGAGCTGCTCGACGCGGCCGGCGGCGATCCGCTCGCGCCCTTCCAGCGGGCTGCGGCCGAGGGGCGGATCGCGCTGGCGACCTCGAGCGCGACCCACGCCGTGCTGCCGCTGCTGGCGACCCGGCAGGGCCTGGGGCTGCAGCTCGACGCCGGCATCCGCTCCCACCGCCGCCGCTTCGGCTGGGACGGCGGCTTCTGGCTGCCCGAGTGCGCCTACGTCCCCGGCCTCGAGTGGCAGCTGGCCGAGGCGGGCGTGCGCTGGTTCTGCATCGACCAGAGCCAGCACGCCGCGCCCCTCGACGCGCTGACGCCGGTGCGGACCGCGGCCGGACCGGCGGCGCTGCCGATCGACTGGGAGGCGATCTCCTGGCTCTGGTCGCTCGACGGCTATCCGTCCGATCCGGCCCACGCCCAGTTCGCCGGCAAATCCCTGCGCGGGATCCGGATCTGGCGGGTCGGCGGCGGCGCCTACGACCCCGCCGCGGCCGAGGCCGCGGCACGCCGTCAGGCCGGCGAGTTCCTCGAGGCGGTCGCGGCCCGGCTCCGCACCTACGCGCAGGAGCGCGGCGACCGCGGCCTGCTCGTTTTCGCGATCGACACCGAGCTGCTCGGCCACTGGTGGTCGGAGGGACCGATCTGGCTGCGGGGCGTCCTCGAAGGTGCGGAGGAGGCGGGGGTGCGGCTGCTGACCGTGCCGCAGGCGCTGGCCGAGCACGAGCCGGTCGAGCGCCCGCTGCGCGCCTCGACCTGGGGCGAGGGCAAGGACCTGCGGACGTGGGACTCGCCGCCGGTCGCCGACCTCGCCTGGGGCGCGCGGCGGATGGAGCTGCGCCTGCTGCGGGCGATCTCGGGCAGCCTGCGCGGAGACTGCCTGACCCGCGCCGCGAGGGAGCTGCTCGCCGCCCAGGCGAGCGATTGGGCCTTCCTCGACCAGCGCGGCCAGGCGGGTGACTACGCCTACCAGCGCGCCACCGATCACTCCCGGACGATGTTGGAGGCCATAGACTGCGATCGCTCCACCGATCCGCGTATGCGCTCCCTCGCCCCGGACCTCAGCCTCGCTCCGCTCCTGGAGCCCTGACCAGCCACCCCGGAAGCCACCGAACTTGTGACCCGCGTCCTGATTCTCTCCTGGGAGTACCCGCCGCTGATCGAGGGTGGCCTCGCCCGGCACGTCCGCAAGCTCTCCGAGGCGCTGGTCGAACGCGACGTCGAGGTCCACGTGCTGACCCGCGGGGGGGAGGAGTCGCCGGCCACCGAGAACCGCGCCGGGGTGATCATCCACCGCATCCGCGAGCCGAAGCGGCCGACCGACCTCGGCGAGTTCGTCGCCTGGATCGAACGGATGAACTCCGACATGCTTGCCGCCGGCGTCGAGCTCGGCGACCGCTACAGCTACGACCTCGTCCACGGCCACGACTGGCTCGTCGCCAACGCCTGCGACCACCTCGCCAAGCGCTTCGACGCACCGCTGGTGACGACGATCCACGCCACCGAGTACGGCCGCCACCAGGGCTGGGTCGACAAGCACCCGCAGACCTACATCCACGGCGTCGAGCGCTGGATCACCAACCGCTCCGACCGCGTCATCGCCTGCTCCCACTACATGCGCGAACAGGTCGCCGACATCTTCGGAGTCGAGGAGGGGCGGATCAGCGTGATCCCGAACGGGATCGACCCCGACGACCTGCCCGCCCAGCCGGAGGCGGAGCTGGCGCGGCTGCGCGCCGAGTTCGCCACACCCGACGAGAAGCTGGTTCTGCTGATCGGTCGCCTCGTCTACGAGAAGGGCTTCCAGCTGGCGCTGGAGGCGATGCCGCGGGTGATCGAAGAGGCGCCGGGGACGCGCTTTCTGGTCGCCGGCTCGGGCACCCACGAGGCCGAACTGAAGCGCCAGGCGGAGGAGCTGGGTCTGATGGAGCACGGCACCTTCCTCGGCTGGATCGGCGACGACGTCCTGCACTCGCTCTACCGGATCGCCGACCTCACCGTGGTCCCCTCGATCTACGAGCCCTTCGGTCTGGTCGCCCTGGAGGCGATGGCCTCCGGCTGCCCCTGCATCGTCGCCGACACCGGCGGCCTGCGCGAGGTCGTCCCCCACGAGGAGGCCGGGCTTCGCTTCCGCGCCCACGATCCCGAAGCGCTGGCCGAGGTGGCGATCCGCGTCCTCTCCGACGACGAGCTCGGCCGCCGCCTGGTCGCCGAAGCCTACGAGCACCTGCGCCGCTTCGACTGGGGCGACGTCGCCGAGCAGACGGCTGCCGTCTACGCCGACCTCGCCGGCGCCAAGACGCCCTAAGCGCTTCGCTGCGCTCAGCCGCGTCGTGCAAGCGAGCGCTCGTTGATGCTGAAGCTGCCCGCGGCGCTGTTGCCGGGGGTCCAGTGGATCCCGTCGAGCAGCTCCAGGGGAGAGATCGAGAGGGCGCCGGCGATCTTCATCAGCGTGTCGACCCGCGCCAGGCGGGTGCCGGCCTCGAGCATCCCGATCTCGGTCCGGTGCAGCGAAGCCAGCGCGCCGAGTTCCTCCTGCGACATCGCCGCGCGGCGGCGGCAGCGGAAGAGGTTGCGCCCGAACTTCAGCGCTACCTCCTCCGATCGGAGTCTCCCGTCAGCGGCCATGCAGACACTGTTTCGTGAACGGCGCATTGTCGGCCAGACAATACGTTTCAGGTCTGACGGACTTCTTGCAGCGGCTGCATCGTCGTCCAGGCCTCGAGGTCCGGTTCGACCGGTCGCTCCCAGCGCAGATCCTGCGGCGCCTCGCGCATCCTGATGATGCGGGCGGGGATGCCGCCGACGACGGCGTTGGCGGGAACGTCCTTGGTGACGACGGAGTTGGTGCCGATCACCGAGTTGTCGCCGACGCTGACGCCGCGCAGGATGCAGGCGCCGTAGCCGATCCAGACGTTGTTGCCGACCTCGACATCGCGCTTGTAGATCCCCTGCTGGCGGATCGGGCGCTCGACCTCGACCATCCCGTGGTCGAAGTCGATGAACATCGCCCGGTCGGCGATCACGCACTCGTTGCCGATCCGCACCCGCTGGTAGGCGGAGATCGTGCACTCCTGGCCCATCACCGTCTTGTCGCCGATCTCGACGATGCCCTCGTGGCAGCGGATCTTGGTCCCGTCGCCGATCCAGACGAAGCGGCCGAAGCGGATCTCGCCGCGGGGCTCGATCTTCAGTTCCAGGCCGCGGCCGAGGAAGAAGGGCCCGCTGGAGCGCCAGCGCCGGCCGGCGGGCGTCAGCAGCCGCCGCCAGAGGTAGCGCCAGAAGAGCCGCGCGTAGCGCGGGTTCAGCATCCGGTTCTGGGCCAGGAAGCGGAGCATCGCGGGGCAACTTTAGACTGGGCCGCCCTTGGCTGACGTCGCCAAATCCGCCCCGCTCGCCGAGCGGCTGCTCGCTGGCGAAAAGCGGGCTCTGGCGCGGGCGATCACGCTGATCGAGTCCGACGACCCGGCCGGCTGGGACCTCGTCCGTGAGGTCTACCCGCGGACCGGCAAGGCGCGGATCGTCGGCTTCACCGGGCCGCCCGGGGTGGGGAAGAGCACCCTGATTGGCGCCCTGACCGGCGAGCTGCGCAAGGCCGAGCGCGAGGTCGCGGTGCTCTCGATCGACCCCTCCAGCCCTTTCACCCGCGGCGCCCTGCTCGGCGACCGGATCCGGCTCACCGAGCACTTTCTCGACCCCGGCGTCTTCATCCGCTCGATGGCCTCACGCGGCGCCCTCGGTGGCCTCTCGGAGGCGGCCCTGCAGGTGGCGCTGATCATGGACGCCGCCGGCAAAGACGACGTCCTGATCGAGACCGTCGGCGTCGGCCAGGCCGAGATCGACATCGTCGACCACGCCGACACGATCGTGCTGGCGCTGATGCCGGGCTCGGGCGACTCGATCCAGGCGCTGAAGGCTGGGGTGATGGAGATCCCCGACGTGATCGTCGTCAACAAGGCCGACCACCCGATGACCGACACGATGGTCCGCGAGGTCCGCGGCGTCCTCGCCCTCTCGCAGGACCCCCAGGGCTGGAAGGTGCCGATCCTGCGCACCGAGGCGGCGCGTGGCGAGGGGGTCGCCGAGCTGGCGGAGCAGATCGACGCGCACCGGCAGTTCATCGAGCAGGCGGGGACGCTGGATGAGCGCCGCGCCCGCAATCTGCGCAGCGAGGTGCTCGGCATCGCCACCTCGCGGATGCGCCGCCGCCTCGAACAGACGGTCTCCGAGGACCCGGCGACGGCGGAGCTCCTCGACCGGGTGGTGCGTCGCGAGCTCGACCCGGCGACGGCCGCGAGCGAGCTGCTCGAGAGGCACGTCGATGAGTGAGCCGGCGGGGCCCTCCGCCTCCGAGGCGCTGAGCTGGCTCGGCGGCGAGTTGGCCGAGCTGAACGGTGGCTCGGTGGGGCAGGTCCAGGGCCTCTACGTCGATGCCGACAGCGGCGAGCCGGCCTGGCTTGTCGCCCGCCTCGGCCGTCGCCGGCGCACCCGCCTCGTCGCCGTCCCCTTCTCAAACTGCGCCGGCGCACCCTTCGGGGTCTGGGTCGCGCAAGAGGCGGACGCAATCCGCAGCGCCCCGGTCGTCGATCCCACCCGGCCGTTGCGTCGCGAGCACGAGCTGACGATCTGCGCCCACTTCGGGATCGGCGAGAAGGTCGGCCGCGCCGGTGCGGTATCGGGGCGTCCAGGCGGGGAGATCACCGCCACGCCTCCGGCGCCCTGATCGCTCGCGCAAAATGGCGCGTTCGATTATTCGGCGAATGGAAGGAGACTGATGGCAAGCCGAAGAGCGGCTTCTTGAATCTGCTTCGATGGCCCGCTGGAATGGCTGCGAAGTATTTGCAAACTAGAGTTTGAGTAATGAGAAGCCTTGGCGTGACTGTTCTTCTCGCGCTGATCGCGGCGGCCCTGGCCGGTTGCGGGGGAGGAGCCGGAGAAAGCGGGGAAGTCGACGCCAGCGGTGAGGCCGGTGCAAAACCGGCTGCCCAGCGCCTGCCCGCGGCCCTCCCGCCCCAAGCACAGGATCGAGAAATCTGGGTGGCGATGGACGGATGGGATGACGCCGAAGCGCTCGCCTTTCCCATGGCTCAGGCGAAGGACTACTTTTCGAAGTATCAGCTCGACGTCCTCACCCTGAGCCCGGTAACCCCGAAGCTTTCGATTCCGGACGTCGTGAAAGGCCAGGACGACTTCGCGGTGGCTCATGGCCCCGAGGCAGTGCTCGCAAAGGACCGGGGGGCGCCGATCGCCATCGTCGGCAGCTTTGTCCCGCAGCCGACCGCAGCCCTGATTTGGCCGCAGGGAGGGGGTGTGACGGCGATAGCCGACCTGAAAGGGAAGACCATCGCGATTCCGGGGCTCCCGTTTCAAAGGGACTTCCTGGCGACCGTGCTGGCGGCAGGCGGCCTGACGCTCGACGACGTGAAGGTGAAGAGCGTCGGGAACAAGCTGGTTCCCACCCTGCTGCACGGGCGGGCCGACGCGATCTTCGGCGGTTCCCCGAATGTGGAGGGTGTGGAGCTGCGGGACCGCGGGGTCGAGCCGGTCGTAAAGCCCGTCGGCGGTTCCGGCGTCCCTTCCTACGAAGAACTCGTGCTCGTGGCCCGACGCGATTGGGCGGCGGAAAACCCTCAGTCCGTGCGTGACCTCCTGGAGGCCCTGGCACGCGGCGCGGCCACGGCGATCGCCAGTCCGAAGGTGGCCATCGAGGTTCTGGAAGAAGACGGAGAAGCGAACTTCGAAGTCTCCGCGAGCGCCCGAGCGGCCGAAGTCGGGCAGACCCTCCCCCTGCTCTCGAAGGATCTCGTCCCGAGCACCAGCCGGACTCAGCAACTGATCGACTGGATGTACGAGCAGAAGATGATCAAGAGCGCCTTCCCGGCAGCGGAAATACTCGCCGGCCCTGGTGATGAAGGCTCTTAGCTCGCTCTGGCTCGCGGTCATCGTGGCGCTTCTCCTCGGCGGATGCGGCGGCAACGGCGCCGACACCGAAACGGGGTCTGCTGAAACTGCCGGTCAGCAGGAAGCCGTGGCGGTGCTGGATGGCAACGTCGACGCCGCGAACGTGGTCGTTCGCCTGGCTGCGGAACGGGGCTATTTCAAGGACTTCGGTCGTGAAATCTCGTCCGGCAGGCCCATAGGGCCCAATCGCCCGATCGTTTATGTGCTGAACGAAGCCGAGGATCTCGGGATCGTTCCCCTTCCCCAGCTCCTGATGGCGAGGGAAGAAGCGAAGCCGATCGTTGCAATCGGCAGCCTGGTCCCCCAGTCGACCATCGCGATGATCTGGTTGAGGAAGTCGGGGATCCGGAGCATCGCCGACCTGAAAGGGAAGACGATCGCCATCCCCGGCGCGCCGTTCCAGGAGCGTTTCCTCGAAGCGGTGCTCAAACGGGCGGGGCTGGCGCCCGGGGACGTCGAGGTGAAGCGCGTCGGTTACAACTTGCTTCCGGTGCTGATCGGAGGACGCGCGGACGCCATCTTCGGCGGCTCCTGGAATATCCAGGGCGCCACCCTCGAAGCGCGAGGGCTCGACCCGGTGATCAAGCGTGCCCCGGCCCTTGGCATCCCGAACTACGACGAACTCGTGTTCTTCACCAGCAAGAAGGTCGCGGCCAAAGAACCGGACCTGATCCGGGATTTCATGGCCGGGGTCGAACGGGGCATTGCCGCACTCACGGAAGATCCTGGAGCCGCGGCAAAACCGCTGAAGGACGACGAAGCCGATCCGGAAGCCATGCCGAAGACCTCAGAAGCCGAAGTAGAGGCCACCTTGCCGCTGCTTTCGAAGACCGGCTACGTCGATCCTGTCCGGGTCGAAAACCTGCAGCGGTGGATGCGGGAAGAAGGCATGATCCGGCGCCAGCTACCGCTTTCGGAACTGTTCACCGAGGAAAGCCTGCGCTCACCGTAAGCGAAGGCTCCACTGGTCAGAGCTGCAGGCTCTTGACCTGCAGCAGCTCCTCGATCCCGTAGCGGCCGTTCTCGCGGCCGTGGCCGGACTGGCCGTAACCACCGAAGGGGGCGAGGGGATTGAAAGCGCCGCCGTTGATCTCGATCTGGCCGGTACGGATGCGGCGGGCGACGGCAATCGCCCGCTCCTCGGTGCCCGACCAGACGCCGCCGGCGAGGCCGTACTCGGTCGAGTTGGCGATGTGGACGGCGTCGTCCTCCCCTTCGTAGGGCTGGATCGCCAGCACCGGGCCGAAGATCTCCTCCTGGCCGATCGTCATCTCGGCCTCGACCTCGGAGAAGACGGTGGGGCGGACGAAGAAGCCCTGCGCCAGCCCCTCGGGCGGCTCGGCACCGCCGGTGATCAGGCGGGCGCCCTCCTCGGTGCCCTTGGCGATGTAGCCGCGGACGCGCTCGCGCTGGACGTCGGAGACGAGCGGTCCGAGCCGGGTCGAGGACTCGAAGGGGTCGCCGGGGGTGAAGGTTTCCGCCGCCGCTTTCGCCAGCACCTCGGCCTCGGCCAGGCGCTGGCGCGGGACCAGCATCCGGGTCAGGGCGCTGCAGGTCTGGCCGCTGTTGAGGAAGCACTTGGCGACGCCGTCGGGGACCGCCCGCTCGAGGTCGGCGTCGTCGAGGATCACGTTCGGCGACTTGCCGCCGAGCTCCATCGCCACCGGCTTCACCGTCTCGGCCGCGAGCTCGCTTACCCGCCGACCGGCGCGGGTCGAGCCGGTGAAAGAGACCATGTCGACGCCGGGATGGGCGGCGATCGCCTCGCCGACCACGGGGCCGGTACCGGTGACGAGGTTGAAGACGCCGGCGGGGAGGCCGGCCGCCTCGATCACCTCGGCGAGGAGGAAAGCGTTCAGCGGGGTCACCTCGCTCGGCTTCAGGACGACGGTGCAGCCGGCAGCGAGTGCCGGGGCGACCTTTGCCGCGATCTGGTTCAGCGGGTAGTTCCAGGGCGTGATCGCACCCAATACCCCGACCGGCTCCCGCAGGACCCGCGAGTTGCCGATCTCCTCCTCCCAGGCGATCTCCTCCATCAGCTTCGGCATCGAAGCGAACTGGGAGGCCGGCAGGCCGACCTGGATGATCCGGCTCAGCTTCAGCGGCATCCCCAGCTCCTGGGTGATCGTCGCCGCGATCTCGTCGCCGCGCTCGTTCAGCCCGGCGGCGATCGCGGCGATGTAGCGAGCGCGCTCCTCGCGCGACGTTTGCGCCCAGGCGGCAAAGGCGTCGCGGGCGGCGGCGACCGCGTGGTCAGCGTCCACGGCCTTACAGCCCGGAATCGTCCCCAGCACCTCCTCGCTGGCCGGGTTGACGACCTCGATCGGGTCGGCTCCGCTCGGCTCGACCCACTCACCGCCGATAAAGATCTTGTCTTTGATCTGAAGCTCAGCCGCCGTCGCCATGTTTCCTCCTGGTCGCGTTCTTCTCCTGCACTTTTAACTCCGTATAGTTTGAGTAGTGAGGCGCGCGTTTCTCTGTCTGGGGCTGATCGTAGCCGGCGCTGCATTCAGCGCCTGCGGGGGCAGCCACGATGCAGTCTCCACGACGATGATGACGACCGCCCGGAATACGAGGCCGTCGTACGCCGGAAAACCCAGCCCGACGTTTCCCCGGCACCTGTGGGTGTGCCTCGACGGGCCGATAGGCCCGGCCAACGTCGCCATCCAGATGGCGGTGGAAAAAGGATTCTTTGCCGATGTCGGTCTCTCGGTGTCTGCCGGCGTCCCGGTCGTTCCGCGCCGACCGGTCCGCTACGTCTCCGCTTACACCGACGACATCGCGGTGACGCAGCAGCCCCAGGCCGCGATGGGCAAGGCAAGGGGGGCGCCCATCGTCGCGGTGGGGAGCCTGATCTCCCAGCCGACCGCGGCGTTGATTTGGCTGAAGAAGTCGGGGATCCAGGGGGTCGCCGACCTCAGGCACAAGACGATCGCCGTGCCCGGGATCCCGTACCAGAAGGAGATACTCGAATCGATCCTGGAAGAAGCCGGCATCGCGCCCGACGAAGTCGAGGTGAAGAACGTCAACTACAAGTTGGTGCCGGTTCTGCTGGCGGGCAAGGCCGACGCCATCTTCGGCGGCTCCTGGAACATCGAGGGGGTGGCGCTGCGGGAGCTGGGCTTGAAACCGGTGATCAAGCGCGTCGAGGAGTTCGGAGTGCCCGCCTATGACGAACTCGTGGTCATAACCCGCGCCGATCGTGCGGCCCGGGAACCCCAGGTTGTTCGCAAGTTCATGTCGGCACTGAGCCGTGGCGTCGCGGCGGCAAAACGAAACCCTGCGCTCGCATCGAAGTTGATCGAATACGGCGGCTCCCGTTACCGCGGCGTCAGCAAGAGGCAGACGAATGCCGAGCTGCGGGCAACCTTGCCACTGTTGTCCCCGCACGGATATTTCGACCCTGATCAAACGGGCGGGCTCCTGACCTGGATGCACGCGCAGGGAATGATCGGTGACCAGCCCTCGATCTCGGGCCTCTTCACCAATCGGTACCTGTCCGGAGGCTAAAGTCAGGCGGCCGCTGCGGCTTTACCCGCAGGCTCTTGCGCGCCCGGCCCAGACACCTGCTTCGCGTCCCGCGCGGTCAGCACCTTGCCGCAGCTTTCGCAGATGCCGCGCTCACTGACGGTGCCGCCGCACTCCTTGTGGGCGATCAGCCGCCGAGGGCCCTCCGGGCTGGGGGAGTAGCGGTCGCCCCAGTTCAGCAGTGCGATCAGCGCCGGCCAGAGGTCGAGTCCCTTTTGGGTAAGGAAGTACTCGTAGCGGGGCGGGCTTTCCTGGTAGGCGCGCCGCTCGAGGATTTGCTCGTCGACCAGGCGCTGCAGGCGGGCGGAGAGGACGTTGCGGGCGATGCCGAGGGACTCCTGCATCTCGCCGAAGCGGCGGTTGCCGTGCATCACCGCGCGGACGATCAGCAGCGACCAGCGCTCGCCGATCACCTCCAGGGCCTTGGCGACCGAGCAGTCGAGACCGGGGTAATCGCGGTGCAGCACATGTGAAGCTTCGCACACTTGGTTGCATCACGCAACTGACTGCGGTAGGCTCGCGGCCGTCCAGAGTTGCTTGATGCAACCAAGTCGATCGGAGGCCCGAGATGAGGCTGATTCCAAGACATAGGCACCACCGCCGCCCGAAGGGGCCGCTGATCGCGATCAGCGAGGCGGAGATCAGCGCCGACCTGCACTACCCGGCCCAGCCGCAGCGCCCGCGCCGCAGCGCCGACGACGTTCAGCGACTGGAGCTCAGGTGAGCGACAACGGCGTGGTCACCGCGCCCGAGGGGAGCGCCGCGGAGGTCGCCGAGGCGTTCGCGGCCGCCGATCCGGAGAACTCACGCAGCCGCACCCTGACCTGGCAGGACCCGGTGGCGACGGCTTCGGCCGGGGCGACGATGACCGGCATGGAGTACATGACCGCGGTCGTCACCGGCGAGATGCCGCCGCCCCCGATCGCGGTGACGATGCGGCTGCGGCCGGTCGAGCTGGAGGAGGGGAGGGTCGTCTTCGAGGGCGAACCCGGCGAGGAGCACTACAACCCGATCGGGGTCGTCCACGGCGGTTACGCCGCGACGCTGCTCGACAGCGCCCTCGGCTGCGCCGTCCACACCACCCTGCCCGCCGGCGTCGCCTACACCTCGCTCGGGCTCGAGGCCAAGTTCGTGCGGCCGCTGACCCGCGACACCGGTCGCGTCCTCTGCGAGGCGACCGTCCTCTACCGCGGCCGCAAACAGGCCACTTCCGAGGCGACGCTGACCGCGGCCGACAGCGGCAAGCTGCTCGCCCACGGCGTCGCCACCTGCATGATCCTCGGGGAAGCCTAGGGAGCGAGATGGCGCGCGTACTCGACCAGGAGCCGCACGCCGAAGCCGTTGGCGTCGTCGCCGACGTAGGCGCGGCCGATGTCCCAGGCGCTGCCGGCGATGTCGAGGTGCGCCCAGGGCGTCTCGCCGACGAACTCCTCGAGGAAGGAGGCGGCGGTGATCGTCCCCGCCTTGCGCTTCTTTCCCAGGTTGGAGAGGTCGGCGACGGTCCCCTTCATCAGCTCCTTGTACTCGGGGTGGAGCGGCAGCCGCCAGAGCAGCTCGCCGGTCTCCTCGCCGGCGGCGGTCACCGCGGCGGCGAGCTCGTCGTCGTTGGAGACGAGGCCGGCGTAGGTGGAGCCGAGGGCGATCGTCACCGCGCCGGTCAGGGTGGCGACGTCGACCAGCCGCTCGGCGCCGAGCTCGACCGCGTAGGCGAGCGCGTCGGCGAGGATCAGCCGCCCCTCGGCGTCGGTGTTGTTGACCTCGACCGTCTTGCCGTTGTACTGGGTGATGACGTCGCCGGGCTTGATCGCGGTACCCGAGGGCATGTTCTCGGTGGTCGGGACGACGGCGAGGATCTCGACCGGCAGGCGCAGCTCGGCGATCGCCGCGACGGCCTCCAGCACCGCGGCGGCGCCGGACATGTCCATCTTCATCTCCTGCATGCCGGCGCCGGGCTTGAGCGAGATGCCGCCGGTGTCGAAGGTGACTCCCTTGCCGACGAAGGCGACCGGCGCGCCGCCTCCGCCGCCGCTGTAGCGCAGCACGATCAGCTTCGGCTCCTGCGGTCCGCCCTGGCTGACGGCGAGCAGGCCGCCCATCCCCTTCGCCGCGAGCTCGGCGCGGCCGAGGACCTCGGCGCTGACCGTCTCGAAGCCGGCAGCGATCTCCTCCGCCCGTTCGGCGAGGAAGCTGGGGGTGGCGACGTTGGCGGGCGTCAGCTGGAGGTCGCGGGCCCGGTTCTGGGCCTCGGCGGCGATCCGCGCCACCGTGGCGACGTCCTCGATCTCGGCCGGGCCGAGCAGGGTCAGCGATTCCAGCCGCGGCGAGTCGTCCCCGGCCCCGGACTTGAAGCGATCGAAGCGATAGGAGGCGAGGATCGTCCCGGTGACGAGTGCCTCCGCGGCCGCGTCCGGCGCTGGAGCCTCCGGCAGCGTCCAGGCCAACGAGCCGGCCTCGACTCGTTTTGCCTCCTTGGCCGCGAGCGCAGCGGCGACCCGCAGCTTCTCGGCATCGAGGTCGTCGCGCCCTCCCAGCCCGACGACGAGAACCGGCGGGAAGCCGTCCGGACGCAGCAGCGAGAGCTTCTTGAAGCTCGATTGAGCATCGTCAGCGCCGGCAGCGGCCGCGATCTCCGGCGGCAGCCCCGCGCCCTCGAGCAGCCCGACCGCGAGCAGCTCGGCGCCGCAATCGGCCAGCCCCGCCTGCTTCACCTCGACCTTCATCGGCCGCGAGTCTATGCCCTGTCGGTATCGTCACCCGCTGGACTTGGCAGACAGGGGCCAGGCCAGCGAACTTCGGAAAGGAAAGGCAGTAGATGCCCAGCTCAGTGATTCTCGGAACCGCGCGTACCCCCTTCGGAAAGATGGGTGGCGGTCTCTCCTCCCTCGACGCCACCGACCTCGGCGGCCAGGTGATCGAGGCAGCTCTCGACCGCTCCGGGGTCGCCCCCGAGCAGGTCGAGCAGGTCGTCTTCGGCCAGGTCCTGCAGGCCGGCCAGGGCCAGATCCCCTCGCGCCAGGCCCAGATCAAGGGCGGGATCCCGAAGGAGGTCCCCTCGGAGACGATCAACAAGGTTTGCGCCTCGGGCATGCGCTCGCTCGGCCTCGCCGACCAGGCGATCCGCGCCGGCGACTCGAACGTCGCCGTCACCGGCGGCATGGAGTCGATGAGCCAGGCGCCCTACCTGCTGCCCGGCGCCCGCTTCGGCTTCCGGATGGGCGACGTCAAGGCGCTCGACGCGATGACCCACGACGGGCTCACCAACCCGTTCACCGAAAAGCAGATGATCAACGAGGCGAGCGAGGTCTCCAACGAGCTGGAGATCACCCGCGTCGACATGGACCGCTTCGCCGAGCGCTCGCACCGGCTCGCCCACGAGGCGACCGAAGCCGGCCGCCTCGCCGACGAGATCGTCGGCGTCACCGTCAGGTCCCGCAAGGGGGAGACCACGGTCGAGGCCGACGAGGCGATCCGCCCCGACACCACCCTGGAGACGCTGGCCGGGCTGAAGGGGATCGGCGGCCCGGACGCCACCCACACCGCCGGCAACGCCCCGGGCGTAAACGACGGCGCCGGCGCGATCGTCGTCGCCTCCGAGGAGTGGGCCGAGAAGGAGGGCAAGATCCCGCTGGCGCGGATCCTCTCCTACGGCACCGTCGCCGACGACTTCCCCTACCTGGCGAAAACGCCGGCCAACGCCGCCAAGCAGGCGCTGGAGAAGATCGGCAAGAGCGCTGAGGAAGTCGACCTCTGGGAGATCAACGAGGCCTTCGCCTCGGTCGCCCTGAACAGCGTGCGGATGCTCGGCGTCGACGAGGAGAAGGTCAACGTCAACGGCGGCGCGATCGCCCTCGGCCATCCGATCGGCGCCTCCGGCGCCCGCATCGTCGGCGCCCTGGTGCACGAGCTGCGTCGCCGCGGCGGCGGCCTCGGTGTCGCCGCCATCTGCTCCGGCG
Source organism: Solirubrobacterales bacterium (assembly GCA_035473555.1). Taxonomy (GTDB): domain Bacteria; phylum Actinomycetota; class Thermoleophilia; order Solirubrobacterales; family 70-9; genus VAYN01. The sequence goes on along the minus strand of DATIOC010000013.1, from coordinate 14,598 downwards.
GCGGTCAGGGCGACGCGATCGTCATCGAGGTCAACGGGGGCTGATCTCCCTTTGAGCGAGCAGCCCGCGAGCGAAGCGGCGCCGCGGGCTGCCGCTTTCTTCGACTTGGACAAGACCCTGATGGCGGGGTCGAGCGGGATGCAGTTCGCCCGCATCGCCGCCAAGCAGGGGATCGTCGGCAAACGACAGCTCGCCAGCTGGGGGTTCGAGCACTTCCGCTACCGCCTGCGCGGCACCACCGACGAGCGCACCGCCGAGGTGCTGAAGGTCGCCCGCGAGCTGATCCGCGGCGTCCCCGAGCGGACGATCGACCGGATGGGCCCGGAAGTGATGGCGGCGATCCTGCCCCGGGTCTTCCCGCAGATGCTGGAAGAGGTCTACGTCCACCAGGACGCCGGCCGCCCGACCTTCATCGTCAGCGCCGCCGGCAACGGCGTCGTCGAGCAGCTCGCCCACGTCCTCGGCATGGACGGCGGCATCGGCACCCGCTACGAGACCGACGGCGAGGGCGCCTTCACCGGCCGCCTCGACGGTCCCTTCGTCTACGGCGAGGGCAAGGTGACGGCGATGGAGGAATTCGCCGACCGGCACAGGATCGAGCTGGCCGAGTCTTACGCCTACTCGGATTCGATCTCGGACCTGCCGATGCTGCGCGCGGTCGGCAACCCGGTCGCCGTCAACCCGGACCCGCCGCTGGCCGCAATCGCCCGCGAAGAAGGCTGGCAGACGCTCCACTTCGAGCGCCTCGGCCGCCGGCTCGTTGCGATCGCAGTGACGGTCCTGGCGACGGTCGCCGGCTTCGGCGCCTCGCGAGTTGCCGCCCGGCGCCGCGTCCCGCCCCCGCGCCGGCTGCGCCCCCGCTAGGGTTCCGGGCCGGATGGAGGCAGCAACCGCACGCAAGATCCGCGTCGTCGTCGCCAAGCCCGGCTTGGACGGGCACGACCGCGGCGCCAAGATCATCGCCCGCGCCCTGCGTGACGCCGGGATGGAGGTGATCTACACCGGGCTGCACCAGACGCCCGAGCAGATCGCTGAGACGGTGATCCAGGAGGACGCCGACGCCGTCGGCCTCTCGATCCTCTCCGGCGCCCACATGACGCTGGTCCCGAAAGTGGTCGCGCTGTTGAAGGAGCAGGGCGTCGACGACGTGCTGGTCACCGTCGGCGGCACGATCCCGGCCGACGACATCCCGGAGCTGAAAGAGCTCGGGGTCGCCGAGGTCTTCACCCCCGGCGCCGGAACCGACGACATCGTCGAGTTCATCCAGGAGCGGGCGACCGCCCGCCACGCCGAAGCCTGAAGCAAGAATCTGAGCCGAGTGACGGCATATTGGACTGGCTCGCGACTCGAGTCCAACCCGCTGTGTGAACGGTGTCGACCGCCGTTGAGCATAGGTTTGGGCTGTGGCGAAGTTGGAGCAGGAGGCCCACCGAATAGCCGCCCAGGCATTGGGTCAACAGGAGCAAGCCCTAACCGAGTTGCGCACGCGGACCGGAACGTTGCTGACCGCCGCCTCGCTGATTGCGTCCTTCCTCGGCGGGCAGGCTCTCGCGAGAGAGGGGCTTAGCCTCTGGATCGTCCTCGCTCTGGTCGCCTTCGGCGTTTCGGTGGTTCTTTGCATCTATGTCTTGCTGCCCAAGGACGGCCTGATCTTCGCCCTGGACGCGCCTGAAACCTACGGCGCGGCTCTATGAATTCCGCGACGACGCCGAGGAGTTGGACCGGAGGCTGGCCTATTGGCTGCAGTCATTCCGAGAAGCAAACCATCCGACGGTTCAACGACTCACGAGCGCCTTCGAGCTGGCGGGCTTCGCCCTCCGGCGGAGATCGGCTTTCTGGCGGTGGGTCTCGCGGTAAGCTGAGCAGGATGGAACCTCGCCCGAAACAGCCGATATCCGCCGCGCCGTCCTCATCTGGCGCGAAGCCGCCACCCCCCCCGCCACCTCCCCCACCCGGTGTGGGGATCCCCGAGACCCGCGGCGGCGGTCAAGGCCACGACAAGTAATCCCTGACTGAGGCTGGCTGCCGAGCGCCGGGGGCCGACCCCGACGGTGGTCTGGACACCCACATTCGCCAGCCTCGGATTCCAAGGCCGCGTCTGAGCGGCGACCCTCCGTGACATTTGACACGGATCGGTGCATAGGTCCGTCCGATCCGGGTATCATCCTGATTGACTCGTCAGTCAACCGCCGGCACGCGTTAAGATCGCGCCCCGCGAAGACCTGAGAATCACCCTAAGGAGGCTTTGTTTTGAAGATCTGCGTCCTGGTCAAGGAGGTACCGGACGCCGCCGTCCAGAAGCGCATCGACCCGAACACGATGCGGCTGGATCGCAGCGGCGAGAAAAATCTCAACCCCTTCGACACGCACGCCCTCGAGGCGGCCATGCAGATCCAGGAGGGTGGCGCGATCCCGGTCGAGGAGGTCGTGGCGGTGACGATGGGCCCGGACTCGGCTGTCCGCGCTCTGCACAAGGCCGTCGCCCTCGGCGCCGATCGCTCGGTCCATCTTTCCGACGACGCGCTGGCCGGCTCCGACGTCTGCGCCACCGGCTACGCGCTGGCGAAGGTGCTCGAGTCGGAGAACCCCGACCTGGTCCTGCTGGGCCAGCAGTCGGACGACGGCGAGTGCTACACGATCGGTGCGGTCGTCGCCGACCATCTGAAGATGCCCTCGCTGACCCAGGTGATCCAGATCGACGTCACCGACGGCAAGCTGCGCTGCGAGCGCCAGGCCGAGTACGGCTACGACACGGTCGAGATCGAGTTGCCGGCCGTGATCAGCGTCGGCGACGCGATCAACGAGCCGCGGTACCCGAGCCTGAAAGCGATCATGGGCGCGAAAAAGAAACCGCTTGACTCGAAGGCGACCGGCGACGTCGGCATCGACGCCGGCCAGGTCGGCGAGGGCGGTTCGAAGACCAAGGTTCTCGCCCTGAACCCGCCTCCGGCGAAGGAAGCGGGCGAGATCATCGAGGACGAGGACACCAACGAGACGGTCGAAAAGATCGTCGCGTGGCTCGACGAGAGGAAGCTGATCTAAATGGCAGGCATCCTGGTTTACGCCCTCCACGACGACGAGGGCAACTTCAACAAGAACTCGCTCGGAGCGATCTCCGAGGCCGCCAAGCTGGCCGGTGAAATCGGTGGCGAGGCCGCTGCGCTGGTGGTCGGCGAGGTCGCCGACGACGCCTGCGCTTCGCTCGGCAACTACGGCGCCGCCAAGGTCTACCGGGCCAAGAGCGTGCCCGAGGGTCTGGCCCAGCCGATCATCGACGCGATGGCCAAGGTCATCCAGGAGCAGGGCATCTCCTACGCCCTCTTCGGCGGCGGTCTGCTCGGCTTCGAGATCGGGGCCGGCCTCACCGCTCGCCTCGGCGCCGGCGTGACCATGGAGGTCACCGCGGTCAAGGTCGACGGCGGCAAGCTGGTCGTCGAGCGGCCGATCCTGCAGGACTCCGAGGTCGCCGACGTCGGCTACGTCTCCGAGCCCGGCATCATCATCGGCCGCCTCAACGCCTTCGACGCCAAGGAGTCCGGCGGCACCGCTGAGGTCGTCGACGTCGACGTCGAGCTCTCCGAGTGGTCGTCCAAGGCGAAGCTGGTCCAGCGCGGCGAGCAGCGCGGTGCCGACGTCAACATCGAGGACGCGGACATCCTCGTCGGCGGCGGCCGCGGTCTCGGCGCCAAAGAGGGCTTCGAGCTCTGCGAGCAGCTCGCCGAGTCGATGGGCGGCGCCGTCGCCGCGACCCGCGCGGTCGTCGACGCCGGCTGGTACCCCTACGCCGCCCAGATCGGTCAGACCGGGAAGACGGTGGCGCCGAAGCTGTACCTCGCCGCCGGCGTCTCCGGAGCGATCCAGCACAAGGTCGGGATGCAGAACTCGGAGAACATCCTGGCGATCAACAAGGACCCGAACGCGCCGATCTTCGAGTTCTCGGATCTCGGCGTGGTCGGCGATCTGCACAAGATCGTCCCCAAGCTGACCGAGGCGATCAAGGCCAAGAAGGGCGGCTGAGCGAACCGGCTCAGTCCGCTCCCGCCAGGCACCGAAAGGAATAGACATGCCCGCCGTCGCACCCAGTGAGTTCCCGCCCCCGTTCGACTCCAACGACGTCATTGGTCCGCCGACCGACGCGCCCGAGGATCGAATCGAGGTAGGAGTCGCAATCGTCGGCGGCGGGCCCGCCGGTCTCGCCTGTGCCAACAAGGTGCTCCAGCTGCTCGAGGACGAGCCGGAGCTGACCGAGAAGCTGGGCGAAGTCCCGGTCGCGGTGATCGAGAAGGGCAAAGTCGCCGGAGCGCACCTGCTCTCCGGGGCGAACATGAAGCCCTCGGCGATGGAAGAGCTGTTCCCCGACCTGCCGAAGGAGGACTGGCCGGTCTACCAGGAGGTCGAGAAGGACGCCGTCTACCTGCTCACCTCGAAGGCGGCGCTGCCCCTGAAGCCGATGCCGCCGAACTTCAAAAACCACGGCAACTACGTCACCTCGGTTTCGAAACTGGGCCGCTTCCTCGGCGAGAAAGCCGAAGAAGCCGGCGCCTACATCCTCAGCGAGACCGCCGCGACCAAACTGCTGGTCGAGGACCGGATCGTCAAGGGCGTCCGCTCCGGCGACCGCGGCCGCGGCAAGGAGGGCGAAGAGCTCGCCAACTTCGAGCCCGGCTCCGACGTCGTTGCCAAGGCGACCGTCCTCGCCGAGGGCACCGTCGGCCACCTCACCTACGCCGCCTATGACTACTTCGACATGCACGGCGCCGACCCGATGCGCTGGGAGCTCGGCGTCAAAGAGGTCTGGGAGGTCAAGGAGCCACTCGACCGGGTGATCCACACGATGGGCTGGCCGCTGCGCAAATCGCCGCGGTTCAACGAGTTCGGCGGCAGCTTCATCTACCCGATGGGCGAGGACAAGATCTGCATCGGGCTCGTCGCCGGGCTCGACTACACCGACGCCACCTTCAGCGTCCACGACGCTCTGCAGCTGCTGAAGACCCATCCCTTCATCAAGAAGATGCTCGACGGCGGCAAGCGCGTCGCCTGGGGCGCGAAGACGATCCCCTCCGGCGGCTACTTTGCGATGCCGAAGCGCCTCGCGGTGCCGGGGATGATGGTCGCCGGCGACGCCGCCAGCATGGTCAACGTGCCGACGCTGAAGGGCGTCCACTACGCGATGCACGCCGGCATGTTCGCGGCCGAGGCGATCGTCGACTCGCTGAAGCAGGACATCGACTCGGTCAACTTCGAGGCCTACGACGAGAAGGTCCGCAACTCGCTGATCGAGAAGGAGATCAAGCAGTCGCGCAACATGCGCCAGCCCTTCTCGAAGGGCTTCTTCATGGGCGGCGCGATCGTCTCGGCGATGACCGTGACCAAAGGCGCCTTCCCTGGTGGCCACTGGAAGCAGGAGCACGACTCCGAGGTCGAGATGAATCTCGGCAAGGCCGGGGACATGTACCCCAAGGCCGACAACGAGCTGACCTTCAACAAGCTCGACTCGGTCTTCCTCTCCGGCAACGCCACCCGCGACGACGCCCCGAACCACGTCCGCATCCAGACCCACGTTCCGCGCGAGATCGCCCAGACGTGGGTGTCGATGTGCCCGGCCCAGGTCTACGAGATCCCCGAGGACCAGCTGGAGAGCGGCGCCGCCGAGGTCGACGTCCACGTCACCGCCTCCAACTGCGTCCAGTGCGGTGCGATCACCGCCAAGGGCGGCCGCCTCACCCTCCCCGAGGGCGGAGACGGCCCGCTGTATCAGGAGACGTAGAGAAGCCGTTCCACAAACGGCCCGATCTGCGCGCCACGCGTGCGGGTCTGCCGCCTAGGGTTGCGATGTGGTCTTCGCGACTTTGATGAGCGACTCTGCGACCGGCGCTGGATTGACGGCGGCGGCGATCGCGGTTGGGGGCTTCATCGCCCACATCGAGCCTGCGCTCTCGAATGCTGACGAGCAGCGACTTCGAAAGGCGACGGTGAAGGGCGGCATTGGAGGAATATGGGCCGCTGTCGTAGTAATTGTTTTGTCTGCGCTCAGGGGCTAGACTCAAAATATGAATGGGCGAAAAGCAGCAAACTTGGTCCTGATTGCCACCGTATTGCTCAGCGCCGCGGCGTGGGAGGCGGTGGTGGCTCTGGGAGGAGGTGGCGAACTCGCCGTAGTGGCGATGTTCGCCGTGATGGGTTTGGGGCTCAGTTGGATGTCCCGACTTATCGTGCGGGAGGGTGGTCGTTGACTAAGCCGCTTCGGCTTCCTCGGTTTGCAGCAGCGACGCGCCGTCGAAGATCTGCGCGGCACCTGCGGTGCTGGGGGTGAAGTCGAGGGTGCTGCGGCGACGGGGTGCGGCGATCACGGTCCACTCGTCGCAGCCGGCGAAGGCTTCGTCGAGGCGCTGGGCCATGGTGCTGCGGGGGCGATCCTGGTCGAAGATCTGCTTGGACATCGAGTCCGTCCTCCTGTAGGGGGTTGGTGAAGTTTCCCCCTGCCCGTCGGACGAAAAATATGCTCTTTGCGATTGTTTGGGAACGTTTGTTCGTTCTGCGCCCTAGGAGGAAGCCGCAAACTCGGCGATCTCCTGCGCCAGCCGCTCGGGCTGATCGAGCGCGACGAAGGTCTTCGCGTCGGGAATCTGCACCAGCTTCGCGTTCCCGGCTTCGCCCGTGAGACGTTCGGCGTAGGAGATCGGGAAGTACTTGTCGCCCGGCGCCCAGGTCAGCAGGATCGGCAACTGTGAGCCGCGCAGCTTCTCCGCCGCAGCCAGCGTGTAGCGCTTGTTCATCCCGGCGGTGACCTTGGCCGTGTCGTGCAGGATGGCGGAGTCGCTCTTCGCCGGGTTCATCCAGGAGGCGACCAGCTCGTCCGGGATCTTCGTCTTCGCGAACGGGGCAAAAGCGCGGCGCGCCACCGCTTCGATCCGGAACGGCGCCGCGAGGATGAACATCCCGCCCGGCAGCTTCGCGATCGGCGGCATCGCCTTGAAGATCCCCGGCGGGAAGTTCTCGTGGGTGTCGCAGTTGGTCAGCACCAGGCGGCCGATCCGCTCCGGGTGCGAGGTGACCAGGACCTGGGACATCGCGCCGCCGGAGTCGTTGCCGACGATCGTCACGTCCCCGAGCTCGAGCTTGGCGAGGAAGTCGGAGATCAGCTTGGCGATCCCGGGAGGGGAGAGGTCGGCGCCGGGGTTCATCGCCGCCTGATGGGCGCCGATCGGCCAGTCGGGGGCAATGCAGCGGAAGCGGTCGGAGAGGCGGTCGACCACCCCGCCCCAGAGCCGCCCGTCGACCAGGTAGCCGTGGACGAAGACGATCGCCTTGCCCTCGCCCGCCTCGCGGTAGCGAATCGGTCCCTGGGGAAGCTGAAGTTCTTTGCGCTGGTCCGTCACGATGCCCTCCTTCTTGGTGGTCTCTCGATAACATACATACTGCATGCACGTAACTCAATCTGCAATTGGCGGCACTCGTGACTAGGCGTACGCAGGCCGAACGGACCGAAGCCACGCGCGAGGCGCTGATCGCCGCCGCCCGCACGCTCTTCACCGAGCGCGGCTACGACGACGTCGGCACCGAGGAGATCGTCCGCGCCGCCGGGGTCACCCGCGGCGCGCTCTACCACCAGTTCGGCGACAAGGCGAGCCTGCTGAAGGCGGTCTACGAGCGGATCGAGGCCGAATCGACCGAGCGCGTCGCCCGGGTCGTCCTCGGCTCCGATCTGCACAGCCCGCTCGACGCGATGCGGGCCGGGGTCGAGGCTTTCCTCGACGAGTGCGCGAAGCCGGAGCTGCGGCAGGTCGCCCTCCACGACGCCCCCGCCGTCCTCGGCTGGGAGCGGTGGCGGGAGATCGGCGCCGCCAACGGCCTCGGGCTGATCGAAGCGAGCCTGGGGGCGGCGGTCGAGGCGGGGGAGATCCGCCCCCTGCCGCTGAAGCCGCTGGCCCACCTGCTGATGGGAGCCCTCGACGAGGCGGCGATGCTGCTGGCGCGGGACGAGCGGCCGCAGAGCCGGGCCGAGGTGACCGAGGTCCTAATGGTGCTGCTCGACAGCTTCGCCGTCGAGCGTCCCGGCTGAGCCCGCCAGCCGGCGCGACTCCTTCTGCGCGTACATCCGCACGTCGGCGAGCTGCATCGCCTCTGCCGGAGAGTCGGCCTCCTCGGGAACCGAGGCGACGCCCCAGGCGGCGCTGAGGTCGAAGCCCCGGCCGCTGGAGGTGAGCGCTTCGGCGGCGCGGACGGCGAGCGAGTCGCGCTCCTTCAGGCCGCGGTCGCCGAGCCTGCCGTCGACGAGGACCAGGAACTCGTCGCCGCCGAGGCGGTAGCCGGTCGCCTCGTCCCTGACCGCCACCCCCAGCCGCCGGCCGAGCAGGCCGAGCATCTTGTCGCCGGCGGGGTGGCCGAAGGTGTCGTTGTAGCGCTTGAAGCCGTTGAGGTCGAGGAGGATCACGGTCAGCGGCCTGCTCGGCGCGCGTTCGCGCGCCTCCAGGTCCATCTGCAGGCGCGCCTGGCTGCCGAGGCCGGTCAGGCGGTCGGTCCGGACCTGTTCGAGCAGCTGGTTGTTGTCGCGCAGGCTGAGCGCCAGCCTGCCGATCACCGCCAGCATCGTCGTCGCCCAGAGGAGGGTGGTCAGGGCGCTCTCCTGGCTGTTCGAGTACTGGATGACGACGAGGGCGACCATCGCCACGGCGACGATCCCGGGGATCACCATTTCCCGCCAGCCGTCGAAGCGGGCGTCGGGAAGGATCTGGTCGGCTTCCGGCTGCCAGGCCTCGGCGCCGAGCAGGACCGCCGAGATCAGGTAGATCGGTTCGACCCAGTCGCCGCCGGGGAGGGCCGTTCCGTAGGTCTGCAGGGTGAAGGCGACGTCCGCCACCGCCATCACCGCGAGGCCGGCGAGCAGCAGCGACCAGGTTCGCCCAGGCCGCCAGCGGGTGAGGGCGATGACGCCGACGATCAGCGAGATCAGCAGCACGTCGCCGAACGGGTAGGCGAGGGTGGTCGCGACTTCGGCGGTCGTGCCGCTTGCGTGGTCGGCGACGAACTCGAAGACGAGGGCGGCGCCGAGGGCGCCGGTGCCGAGGGCGGCGATCAGGCCGTCCATCCAGAGGCGGCGGTCGAGTTCCGCGGCGCGGGCGCGGACCAGCAGGCAGAGGCCGAGGATCGCCAGCGGGTAGAAGGAGAGGTAGCCGAGGTCGGCGGGGGAGGGATAGGGGGCGTCGGCGTTGCCTTCGATGAAGAGGGTCCACCAGATCTCGCCGCCTCCCCAGGCCAGGATCGAGGCGCCGATCGCCAGCCAGGCGCCGCGCTCGGGACCGCCCCGCAGGGCCCGCGTCAGGCAGGCGAGGCCGGCGCCGACGACGACCGAGTCGTAGACGACGCCGTTGATCGCGGTGTCGAGGCCGGAGCCGCCGATTCCCAGCCAGTCGTAGGCGACGACCAGCGCCGCACCGCCGAAAAGGATGGCTGCCAATGCCTTGCGCACATAGTCGTATCGGCACGGCTTGCGCGGTTCTCTAGACTTGGTGGAGATGAAGTCAGCAATCCACCCCAATTACACGCTTGCCAACGTGCACTGCTCGTGCGGCAACCAGTTCTACACGCGCTCCACGAAAGAGGATCTGCACGTAGAGCTCTGCTCCGAGTGCCACCCCTTCTACACGGGCAAGCAGAAGCTGGTCGACACCGGTGGCCGCGTCGAGCGCTTCCAGCGCCGCGCAGCCAAGCACAGGGCTGGGAAGTAGCGCGTGAGCCCGCCGTCGGGCTCGGCACTGGCATCCCACGAAAACTCCTCCGGCAACGGAGGAGATCCCTTGCGCATGCCTGACGGGGCGCTGGTCGCCAAGCGCGACGCCCCGGTCGGCGGCCAAGCCGTGCTCGAGGGCGTGATGATGCGCGGCATCTCGGTCTGGGCCGTCGCCGTCCGCACTCCCGAGGGGCAGATCGAAGTCGAGTCCGAGCCGCTCGTCCCCTGGGCGCAGCGGCACCGGATCTGGCGCCTGCCCGTGATCCGCGGGGTCGTCGCCCTCGGCGAGTCGCTGAAGATCGGCTTCAAAGCCCTGGCGATCTCCGCCAACGCCCAGCTGGAGGAGGACGAGGAGGGCGAGAAAGAGGAGATCGGCGGCTGGATCTGGGGCGTGACGATCCTGATCTCGATGCTGCTCGCGGTCGGCCTCTTCTTCGTCGTCCCGGTCGGCCTCACCAGCCTGATCAAGGACCAGCTCGGCTCGCCCTTCCTCTTCTGGCTGGTCGAGGGCGTCCTCCGCACCGGCATCTTCATCGGCTACATCCTGGCGATCAGCAAAATGCCCGACCTGCGGCGCGTCTTCGAGTACCACGGGGCCGAGCACAAGACGATCTCCTGCTACGAGGCCGAAGACGAGCTCGTCCCCGCGCGGGCCAAGCTCTACTCGCGCCTGCACCCGCGCTGCGGGACCAGCTTCCTGCTGATCGTGATGGTGCTGGCGATCTTCGTCTTCGCCCCGATCGGGCTCCCCGCCTGGTACTGGCTGGTCCTCTCGCGGATCCTCGGCATCCCGCTGATCGCCGGCCTCTCCTACGAGGTGATCAAGTGGGCGGGGAAGAACCGGCGCAAACGCTGGGTGCGGGCGGTGATGTGGCCGGGTCTGATGCTGCAGAACCTGACCACCCGCGAGCCCGACGAAGAGCAGTTGGCGGTCGCTATCGCGGCTCTTAACGCCGTCCTCGCTCGGGAGACCCCCGAGGAGGCCGCCAAAAAGCCGCATATAGAGATCGTCGCCTAGCGCGGCGGCTCTAGTCTTCGCACCATGATCGAGCAGCTGGTTGAGCAGATCGAGGCGCGCTTTGCCGACCTCGAGTCGCAGATGTCGGATCCGGCGGTGATCTCGGATCGGGCGCGGTATGCCGAGGTTGGGCGCGAATACCGGGAGCTGCAGCCCGCTAGTGAGTTGGGGGCTAAGTGGCGGACGTTGCGGGATGACCTGGAAGGGGCGCGCGAGCTGCTCGCCGAGGGCGAGGACGCGGAAATGCGTCAGGTGGTCGAAGAGGCGCCGGCGCAGTTGGAGGCGCTGGAAGAGGAGATCCGCCTGGCGATGGTCGAGCGCGACCCCAACGACGCCAAAAACGTGATTGTCGAGATCCGCGCCGGGACCGGCGGCGACGAGGCGGCGCTGTTCGCCGGCGACCTCTACAAGATGCTGACCCGCTACGCCGACGAGCGCGGCTTCTCGACCGAGGTGCTCTCGCAGTCGGGGTCGGACTCCGGCGGCTTCAAGGACGTCACCTTCGAGGTCAAGGGCGAGGGCGCCTACTCGGTCTTCAAGTTCGAGGGTGGGACCCACCGCGTGCAGCGGGTGCCGGAGACCGAGTCGCAGGGGCGGATCCACACCTCGACCGCGACCGTCGCCGTCTTGCCGGAGGCCGAGGAGGTAGAGGTCGAGATCGACCAGAACGACCTGCAGATCGACGTCTACCGCTCCTCGGGGCCCGGTGGTCAGTCGGTGAACACGACCGACTCGGCGGTGCGGATCACCCACAAACCGACCGGTGTCGTCGTCTCGATGCAGGACGAGAAGTCCCAGCTCCAGAACAAGGACCGGGCGATGAGGGTCCTGCGGGCGCGGCTGTACGAGCGCGAGCTGGCCGAGCAGCAGGCGAAGGTCGCCTCCGAGCGCAAAGCCCAGGTCGGCAGCGGCGAGCGCTCGGAGAAGATCCGCACCTACAACTTCCCCCAGGGCCGGGTCACCGACCACCGGATCAAGCACACCTCGCACAACCTCGAGGGCGTGCTCGCCGGGCAGCTGGGCGAGTTCACCGACGCGCTGGAAGCCGAGGAGAAGCGTCAGAGGCTGGAGGCTGCGGCCTCCGCAGCTTGAGATCGTGGCGACGATGACCGCTGCGACCGTGCGCGAGGCGCTTGCCGCGTCCGTCGACGCGCTGACGGCGGTGGGAGTCGAACAGCCGCGGCTGGATGCCGAACTGCTGCTGGGTGAGGCGATGGGGTGCGAGCGGGCGGCGCTGATCGCTGATGGTGGGGCGGAGGTGCCGTCGGCCGCCGGGCGGCGCTTCGGCGAGCTGGTGCGGCGGCGGCTGCGGCGCGAGCCGGTCGCCTACGTCCTCGGCCGCAAAGGGTTCCGCGATCTCGAGCTGGCTGTGGACCGGCGGGCGCTGATCCCGCGACCGGAGACCGAGCTGCTGGTTGAACTAGCCGTCGAGCTCCAGCCCGCGACCGTCCTCGACGTCGGCACCGGCTCGGGCGCGATCGCCCTGGCGGTCGCCGACGAGCTCCCCGCCTGCGCGGTCACCGCCACCGACACCTCGGCGACGGCGCTGGAAGTCGCGCGAGCCAACGCCGAGCGGCTCGGCTTCGCCGATCGCGTTCGCTTCCTCGAAGGCACTCTGCCCGAGGGCGAGAGCTTCGACCTCGTCCTCGCCAACCTTCCCTACGTCGCCGAGCGCGAGTGGCCGACCCTCCAGCCCGAGGTCACCCAGTGGGAGCCACGCGAGGCGCTCCTCGCCGGCCCCGACGGTCTGGACGCCTACCGCACCTTCGTTCCGGAGTGCGCCGGTCATTTGTGCCGCTATGCGGAACAAAGGGCCGGCGCCCTTGCCGTCGAGGTCGGAGAGGGGCAAGCAGAGGCGGTTGCGGCGCTGATGCGGGAGGACGGCTTCGGGGCGATCGAGACGCGGCGCGACCTGGCCGGGATCGAGCGGGTCGTGTTCGGGCGGGTAGAGGGATCCATATGACCGAGACGATCAGGCTCAAGAGCGGCGAGGCGCACCTGGCGCGCAAGGCGCTCGAACGCTGTGTCTCCGGCGGTGGCGTCGCCGTCTTCCCCTCCGACGGCCTCTACGGGCTGGCCTGCGACCCCCTCGATCCGGCGGCGATCGCCAAGATCCACCGGCTCAAGGGTCGCGACGACGGAAAGCCCTCGGCGGTCATGTACTTCTCGCCGCAGGCGATCCGGGAGCTGGTCTCGGGCTTCGGCCCGAGGACGAAAGCTGCGGTCAGCGCCCTGCTGCCGGGCCCCGTCACCCTCGTCGTCGCCAACCCCGACCGGCGCTACCCGCTCGCCTGCCGCGAGGACCCCGAGCGCCTCGGGATCCGCCTGATCGGCGGCGCTCTGGCGGGGACGATGTGCCCGGTCTTCCAGACCTCGGCCAACCTCAGCGGCGAGCCGGCGCCGACTCGCTTCATCGACGTCCCGAAGAAGATCGTCGAGGGCGCCGACCTGGCGATCGACGGCGCCGCCCTCCGCGGTCTGCCCTCGACCGTGGTCGACATCGCCTCGATCGAGGAGGACGGCTCCTGGCGGATCCTCCGCGACGGCGCCCTCTCGCCCGGCGACCTGGCGAGCAAGCTCGCCTCCGTCGGTCTCGGATAAAAGCGCCTGGGCTGCGCCCAGGCCTAGCCGAAGCGCTTTCAGCAGCCGGGCTTGCCCTTGTAGGGCAGTTGGACGAGGCGCTGGGAGGTGTTGTCGTTCTCGTTCGACTCGAAGAGGTGTTCCTTCGGGTCGACGATCATCCGATAGGCGAAGCAGCCGCGCAGCCCGGCGACGTCGATCCACTGCTGGTGGTAGGCGGCGGGGTAGATGTCCGACCAGCCGACCGAGGTGCCGAGCTTGACCCGGTCTTGAAACGGGTTCTGGTTGCAGCCTGGGTAGACGCGGCTCGGAGGCGAATGGCTGCCGGCGCGGGTCCGGTAGAGGTCGCGCAGGCAGTAGTTGAGCTTGGGGCTGGTGCGGACGACTTCCCCGACCTTCCAATCGGGTCCGACCCGGCGCAGCTCGAAGTTGGCGAGCTCGTGGACCTTCCAGTAGGAGCCGCCGAAGTAGGTGCCGACGTAGGTGAAGTGCAGCCTCGCTTCGCTCGGCACGGTGATGTGGCCGCCGCCAACCTTGTAGATCCGCTGGTTGGTCCTCATCGAGTCCGGGCCGTCGCGGTGCCCGCGCAGCTCCATCGGCCCGCGGCCGCGGCTGCGGACGTCGCTGGTCGCCCGCAAGAGGACCTGGCCGCCGACCTTCTGGGCGTAGATTTCGCTCGGCGGCCCGATCCGCAGATTGGGGCAGAGGAGTTCCTTCGCCTCCGGCCCTTCGCAGGGGTTGTCTATCGTCGCCGCGGCGGACGCTGGCAGCGCCAGGGCCAGCAGTGCCAGCGCGGGGAGCAGAAGTCGGGCTTTCACCGGCCGGAGACTATCCCGACCCGTTGCTATCGTCGGCCCTCGATGGCCGATCTGCCGGACAACTTCCAGAGCGCGCCGCTGGCCGAGGTCGATCCCGAGATCGCCGCGGTTCTCGACGCCGAGTTGCGGCGTCAGCAGGGGACGCTGGAGATGATCGCCTCGGAGAACTTCGTCCCCCAGGCGGTGCTCGAAGCGGTCGGCTCGGTGCTGACCAACAAGTACGCCGAGGGCTACCCCGGCCGCCGCTACTACGGCGGCTGCGAGGAGGTCGACGTCGCCGAGCAGCTGGCGATCGACCGCGCCAAGAGCCTGTTCGGCGCCGACCACGCCAACGTCCAGCCACACTCCGGCGCCCAGGCCAACAACGCCGTCTACATGGCGCTGCTCGAACCGGGGGACACCTTCCTCGGCCTCGCCCTCGACCACGGCGGCCACCTCAGCCACGGGATGAA
>DATIOC010000012.1:0-54264 GCA_035473555.1 Solirubrobacterales bacterium | reverse complement strand
TGGACCTACCCCGCCCGACGGTGGGGTTTCTTCGGCTTCGGGTTCGGCCGGCGGTTCGCCGCCGCCTTTTTCTTCGCCTTTGCCATTCGCCTGGGGTGGCAGTTCCGGGCCTTCGCCTTCTTCGGAAGGTTCTTCCTTCGGTTCCTTCTCTTCCTTTTCCGGCTTGCTCTTCTTCGGCTTCTTTTCGTCTTCCACTTCTTCGGCACCAACATCGGTTTCGAACGAAGGTTCCGTTTCTTCGCTGGTCGCTTCTTCGTCGCAGCTGCTGACCACTTCGCTCAGCCGCCCGGTCCCTTCCTGCAGCGCCGCCTTCAGCTTCAGGTCGACGCCTTCGAGTTCTTCAACCTCAGCGGCGACCTCGGCGACCGCGTCTTCGGCCCCGATGCAGTCTTCTTCGGCGACCAGTTCGTCGACTCGGTCGAGGTTCGATTCGATCTGGTCCGCGGTCGTCCCCGGCAGCAGCTTGGCGTCGCCGCCACCGCCGCAGGATGCAAGCGCCGCCGCGGCGGCGGCGCCGAGCAGGAAGGCGAGTAGAAGGGGGCTCAGCCGGGCCATGATTCGAGTCTAGACAAAGGGCCGAAGCCGATATTTCCCCTGCAATCGTGGATCAACGACCCACCTCCAGGCGCTCGGCGAGGACGTCGGGAAGGCCGGCCGCCCGGATCGCCGCCGCCGCTCCCTCGATGTCGTAGGCGACGCGGTGGTAGCGGGCCAGCCAGCGCTCGGTGTCGAGCTCGAGCCAGGCGGCGTGCGGGTCGCCGTCGCGGGGCTGGCCGACGCTGCCGGGGTTGAGCAGCCATTCGCCGTCGGCGATCTCCAGCTCGACCCCGTCGGTCGCCTGCGCTCCCTGGGTGTGGCCCCGGCCCTCCGCCGCGGCGCGGACGAAGAAGAGGGCGATGTGGGAGTGGCCGATCAGGCCGACCCGCTCCTGCTGGGCGTCGAGGCCGGCGTCGGCCTGGTCGGTCGAGAGCACGTACTCCCAGACCGGGTCGCGCGGCGACGCGTGGGAGAGGCTGACCCCGTTCTGCGATGCCGCCGGCTCGAGCGAGGCGAGGAACTCGAGCGTCTCGGCGCTGACGTTCTCGCGCGTCCACTCGATCGCAGCCGCCGCCGCCTCGGAGAAGGTGGAGATGTCGAGCGCCCCCAGCGCCGCCAGGTCGTGGTTGCCGACCAGGCAGACGGAGGAGCGCTCGCGGATCAGCGCCGTGCAGGCGTCGGGGTCGGCGCCGTAGCCGACCATGTCGCCCAGGCACCAGACCTGGTCGACCGCGGCCTCGTCGACCGCGGCGAGGACCGCCTCGAGTGCTTGCCGGTTGGAGTGGATGTCGCTGAGAACCGCTGCGCGCAAGCGGCCAGCGTACCCGCCTGCACCTTCGGTCCATACGATTGGCCTGTGACCGCCACCGATTCAGTAGCCGCGCTGAGGGGCGCGGTGGAGGGTGCCGCGCGGGCCTTGCGCGACGGCGAGCCGATCGAGCCCTCCCCGACCCTGGAGCGTCCGCCGAAGCCCGAGCTCGGCGATTACAGCTCCAACGCGGCGATGCTCCTCGCCGGGGCGATGGGCGACAACCCGCGGGCGGTGGCCGAGCGCCTGCGCGGCGTGCTGGAGGCCGACGACGGCCTCGCCGGCAGCCTGGAGCGGATCGAGGTGGCGGGCCCGGGGTTCATTAACTTCTTCCTCGCCGACGCCTGGTACCTGCGGGCGCTGGGCGACCTGCTCGCCGCCGGCGAGAACCTGGGACCGAGCCCGACCGCGGCGCCGGAGAAGGTCCTGGTCGAGTTCGTCTCCGCCAACCCGACCGGGCCGATCCACGTCGGCACCGGCCGCAACGCCGCCTACGGCGACTCGCTGGTGCGGCTGCTGCAGGCGGCGGGGCACGCGGTCCAGCGCGAGTACTACGTCAACGACGCCGGCAGCCAGATCGGCCGCTTCGCCGACTCAATCGCGGCGCGGATGCAGGGCGAGGAGCCGCCCGAGGACGGCTACGCCGGCGAGTACGTGACCGAGATCGCGGCGCGGCTGCAGGCGGAGGGCGTCGACCCTTCCGACCGCGAGACCCTCGAACGGCGGGGCATCGAGGAGGTGCTGGGCGAAGTGCGGGGGACGCTCGAGCGCTTCGGCGTCAGCTTCGACAACTGGTTCTCCGAGCGCAGCCTGATCGTCAAAGGCGAGGTCGAGAGGGCGCTGGGCGAGCTCGAGAAGCGCGGCCACACCTACCGCCACGAGGACGCGCTCTGGCTGCGCACCACCGACTTCGGCGACGACAAGGACCGGGTCCTGATTCGCTCCAGCGGCGAGGCGACCTACCTGACGCCCGACATCGCCTACCACTGGGACAAGCTGCAGCGCGGCTTCGAGCGGCTGATCGACGTCTGGGGCGCCGACCACCACGGCTACGTGGTGCGGATGCGCGCCGCGATCGAGGCCCTCGGCGCCGACCCGGAGCGCTTCGAGGCGCTGCTGATGAGCCTCGTCCACATCGTCGAGAAAGGCGAGCGGGTGCAGATGTCCAAGCGCAGCGGCGACTTCGTCACCCTCGACGAGCTGATGGACGACATCGGCGTCGACGCGACGCGCTGGTTCATGCTCTGGCGCAGCCACGAGACGACCGTCGACCTCGACCTGGCGCTGGCCCGCAGTCAGTCGAGCGAGAACCCCGTTTACTACGTCCAGTACGCGCACGCTCGGATCGCCAGCATCCTGCGCAAAGCCGGGGAGGAGACGACGACCGAACCGACCGCCGAGGTCGAGCGGGCGCCGCTGGCCGACAGCGAGAAGGTCCTGGTCAAGCGGTTGCTCGAGTTCCCGGAGGAGGTGCGGACCGCGGCGGCGCGCCGGGCCCCGCACCGGATCTGCGCCTACTCGACCGCGGTCGCCGCCGACTTCCACGCCTTCTACCGCGACTGCCAGGTGGTCGGAGCCGAGGGCGAGGGGGTCGAAGCCTCGCGGCTGGCGCTCTGCTTGGCGACGAAGCGGACGATCGCGGTCGCGCTGGGGCTGCTGGGGATCTCGGCTCCCGAGCGGATGTGATGCTGCGGGGCCGCGCCAGGCTCCCGCTCCTGGCGGAGATCGCCGGGCCGGCGGAGGGGACGCGGAGCTGGTCGCTGCGCCGGGACGACTTCGTCGCCCTCGGCGGGGCCCTCGCGCAGCTGGCGGAGCACCGCGTCGCGGCGCTGGCGGGGGAGGGGGACGAGCCGGCGGTCGCGGCGATCGCCCTCGCCTCGGCCGCAGCCGCCGCCGGCCGCCGCACGATCCTCGTCGAGTGCGACCTCGCCCAGCCGCGGCTGGCCCAGCACCTCGGCCTCGCGGCGGGCCCCGGCCTGCACGAGTACCTGCGCTGGGAGGCCGAGCCGCCAGACGTGCTGCAGCCGGTGATGCTCGCCGGCCCGGCCGCGGGCGGCCTGGCGGAGCCGCTCGTCTGCGTCTGCGCCGGCCGCCCGGCAAGCGACGCCGAGACCCTGCTCGGGCTGCAGAGCTTCTCCCACATGGCCGCCAAGCTCCGCTCCGCCTACGAGCTCGTCCTGCTCCTCGCCCCGCCGGTGCTCGGCGAACCGGGCGCCTGCCTGGCGGTCGCCGCGCAGGCGGATGTGACGGTAGCCGGGCTGCCTGCCGAGGCGGCCAGCGGCCGGGGCGGTCGCGGGGTTCGCAGCGCGATCCGCCGGCTGCCTGCTCCGGCGCTAGGTGCCGTCGCGGTTTCTGCCTGATCGGTGCGCTTTTTTCACCTCAGGGGGTGGATAAGGCGCACCGCTGAGGTCTTAAAGGTCGTAGCGGGCGAGGTCGGCGTCGAGGCGCTCGGAGTCGGCGTCGCTCGGGCCGGCCGCGGGCGCCGGACCCTCGGGACCGTCGCGGCCCGCCCGGCGCCAGCGCAGCACTCCGACCCCGAGCGCGGCGACCGCGATCAGGAAGGAGACGATCGGGACGAGGTAGGCGGAGAGGCTGAAGCCGGAGTGGGGCGGCAGCGCCAGCACTTCGTCCCCGTACTCGGCGACCAGGGCGTCCTTGACCTCCGCTTCGGTCTTGCCTTCGTCGATCAGGCGGTTGATGAAGACCCGCTCGCGCTGCGCCTGCGGCGATTCGGCCAGCTGCAGGAGGGTGCCGCAGACGGGGCACATCACCTGCTTTTCGATTTCGGTCAGCGAGGCGGCCTGCTCGGCGCCGGCGGTCGGCGCCAGCAGGGCGAGTGCCAGGGCCGCGAGGGCCACGATCCGGCCGCTCACTGCTGAGCCTTCGGCAGCAGCGGTGCCACTTCGTTGCTCAGGTATTCCTCGCCCACCGGGCCCGGCGCGTGTAGCCGCACCGTCCCGGTCGGGTCGACGAGATAGTTCTCCGGCACGCCGGTGGTGCCGTATTCGTGGGCGGCGTCGCCGTTGCCGTCGCGCAGCTGGGGATAGGAGAGGCCGTACTTCTCGACGAAGGCGCGGCCGTCGTCGGTCAGGTCGCGGCTGTCGATCCCGAGGACGGTGAACTTCGGACCGCCGTATTGCTGCTGGAAGCGCTCCAGGTCCGGCGCCTCGGCGCGGCAGGGGATGCACCACGAGGCCCAGATGTTGACCAGCACCCAGCGACCGCGGTAGTCGGCAAGCGATTGCGAGCCACTCCCTTCGAGCCGCTCCAGCGGCGCCTTCGGCACCGGGTCCCCGGGCCCGACCCCGGAGGAGCCTTTGCTGGCCAGCCCGACGACGAGCAGGCCGAGGACGGCCAGCACGCCGAGCACTGCGATGACAGAGCGAAAGCTCACGGACGGCGAAGACTAGATCCCACGGCCGGCTGGCGGAGATCAGTCGATCGAGCCGGCCGGCGCGACCCATTGGCTGGTGAAGGCGAGCACGGTGGCCAGCGTGTCGAAGTGGCGGTCATAGTGCAGCACCCCGAATCCCCGCTCTGCCGCAGCGGCGGCGATGAGGGCGTCGGGGACCCTGACCCGGTGGGCGCCGGGGGCGCCGCGCTGGGCCAGCTCGCGCATCGCCCAGGTCGCAGCGTCGGTGACCGAGCGGCTGAGCGGCGCTTGGCGAAAACCAGCCATTGCCACCGCAACGCGCTCGACAGCGTCGCGGTCGGGCGCGTCGAAGATCATCTCCATCGTCACCGGCGCACAGGCGACCAGCTCACCGGCCTTCACCATCTCGCGCCATCGCGGCGCGACCTCCTCGGCGCCGGCGCGCGCCCAGGCAGAGGTGTCGGCGACCCAGGGGCCCTCGGGCCAGTTCACCAGCCCCAGGCGCGCTCGCGAACGCTCCGCAGGCGCTCGAGATCGAGACCGGAAGTTCCGTCGGCGACGCTGAGCGCGAAGTCCACGGCTTTCCTCTCGGCGGCCTCGTCGCCTTCGAAGGCCTCGGCGCCGCGCAGCGCCAACTCCCGCACGACCTTCGAAGTCGGCATCGAGGGCCCCATTGCGGCGCGGCCACGCTTGATCGCCCGGTCCAGGGCCGGGTCGCGGGGGACCTGCACCCGGTCATTGCGTTGTTTGCGCTGCGTTGCCATGAAACGAGTGTACCCGCTTGCGGGTACCAGATGAAAGGTCGCACCGAATCGCGCCCTACTAAGCTCTCGCATCAGGCATCACCCACGCGGACGTAGCTCAGTTGGTAGAGCGCGAGCTTCCCAAGCTCGAGGTCGCGGGTTCGACCCCCGTCGTCCGCTTCGCAGCGCTGCCCCAGGTTGCGGCGCTAGGCGATCGCCCAGTCCTGAAGCTCGGTCGACTCTCCGCTCGACTCGGTCTCGGCGACGAGGCCCGGCAGGCGGTAGAAGTGCTCGGTGGCGCCGCGCACCTGGCGCTCGCGGACCAGTTCGATCAGGCCGGATTTGGCCAGCTCGGTGACGTGGTAGTTGGTGTTGCTGAGGGGGATCTGCAGCTCGCGGCTTAGATCACTGGGGGAGAGGACCCGGCCGCCGTCGATTCCGAGGATTTCGAGGATCGAGACCCG
Source organism: Solirubrobacterales bacterium (assembly GCA_035473555.1). Taxonomy (GTDB): domain Bacteria; phylum Actinomycetota; class Thermoleophilia; order Solirubrobacterales; family 70-9; genus VAYN01. The sequence goes on along the minus strand of DATIOC010000012.1, from coordinate 48,339 downwards.
CAGGGGATGGGCAGTTGCCCGTGCCAGACGCTCCCAGTTCACCGGCACCGAGGAACGGTCGCTGCCGCTGCCATTTTGGGCCTGTTTTGCAGGGGAATGGCCGTTTGCGGAGTGACTGGTGGGGGAATGTCCGTTTTGGGATGGCATAGCGAGAGATTACCAAAAATTATTGACTCATGTCATCAATTTCGGGTAGTCTTTTCGTTGAGAATTACTTTCGGGAGCTCTTGGGAGGAGAATTTTGACTTTCGCCGGCAAGTACGCACCAGCACTTCTGATCTCTTTACTTCTGATCTTTTGCGCGATCGGATCAACCGCCGCCGCGGACACCGGCGACATCATCGCCCCGAGCGACCCGACGCACCCCTCGGTCGACTCCGGCTGGCAGGCCGGGACCTGCAACGCCGAACCGCCCGAACCGGGGGCGGAACTCTGCTCGATCGCGACGCCGGACCAGTTCTTCGACACCGCGGGAGCTCATCCAAACTGGGGCTTCACCCAGTTCATCATCAAGAACGAAGCGCCGGGCGAAACGCCGGTCGACGAACTGAAAACGGTCCGGGTCGACCTCCCGGTCGGGCTCAGCGTCAACCCCGGCGCCACGGTCCGCTGCAAACTGACCGTCTTCGAAGCCGGCGCCTCCGGCTGCCCGGTTGGCTCCGAAGTGGGGAAAAGCCAGGTGACGGTCTCGCTGCCGCCGCTCGGCACCCCCTCGCCGCCGACCGCGCCGCTGACCGAAGTCCCCGTCTACAACGTCGAACCGAAATCGGGGGAGGCGGCCCGCTTCGGCCTCGAACTCGCTGGCAACGAAGTCTTCCTCGAAGGCGACGTCGCCTGGTCGAGCGACTTCCACGAGGGGTTCACGATCCACGTTCCGGCGGCGCTGCCGGAAGGGCTGGGGGGAATCCTCGGGCTGGTCGGCGGCGAAAAAGGGCTGATCCTGAAAAACCGCCTCGTCTTCGACGGCCGCTCCGGCGACGGCACTTTCCTCACCACTCCGACCACCTGCTTTGGCCCCGCATACAAGGACGACTGGGCCCCGGGAGAACAGCCCGGCGGACCCTCGGGACACATCTACTCGACCTTCCTCAGGGCCGAGGGGGCGAGCGAAGCCAATCCAAACTTCCCCGCGGGCTACACCGCCTTCGAGTCGCCGATCCCGCCCGTCAGCGAAACCGGCGGCCCCGGGACCGAACCCAAAGAATGCGCTTCGATCCCGTATGACCCGACGATCGACGTCGACCCGGGCACGGCGCAGACGGACTCGCCCGCCGGCGCGACGGTCAGCGTCGACGTCCCGCACCTACTCCCCGACTACCTCGCCGGGAAAGACGAACAGGACAGCTCCCAGACCAAGCAGGCGACGGTGACGCTGCCGCTCGGGATGGGCCTCAACCCTTCCGCCGCCAACGGGCTGCAGACCTGCAGCGACGCCCAGTTCGGCAAAGGCACCCGCAACCCGGTCGCCTGCCCGCCGCAGTCGATCATCGGCCGGGCGACGATCGCCTCGCCGCCGCTCGAAGACCAAGCCAACCCCCAGCCCGAAGAAGTCCTCGAAGGCAACGTCTACGTCGGCAGGCAGCTGAGCCGGGACCCGGCCTCGGGCGAGGAGTACCGGATCTTCATCGAGGCCAAGTCCGACCGCTACGGGATCGCCGTGCGGCTGATCGGCAACGTCCGCGCCGACCCGCAGACCGGGCAGTTGACGACGACGGTCTCCGAAACCCCGCAGGTGCCTTTCACCTCGTTCGACCTCAGCTTCAACGGCGGCGCCCGCGCGGTGCTGACCAGCCCGCCGACCTGCGGGCCGAACCAGGCGGCGGCGACGATGACCCCTTGGGCGGGCAACCCGCCGGCGCACCCCGGCGACAAATTCGCGATGACGAGCGCCCCCGGCGGCGGCAAATGCGCGAAAACGCTCGCCGAGCGGCCCTTCGGCCCGGCCTTCGGCGCCGGCCCAGCCAGCCGCAAGGCGGGCGCCTTCAGCCCGATCGCGATCCACATCGACCGCGGCGACGGCCAGCAGGAGCTGAAAGGCGCCGACGTCGTCCTGCCGCCGGGGATGACCGGCAAGCTGCGCGGGATCCCCTACTGCACCGAGGCCGCGCTCGCGGCCGCCGCGACCCGCGCCGGAGCCGAGGAGAACGCCAGCTCGAGCTGCCCGGCCGCGAGCCAGGTCGGCACCGCCGCGGTGGCTGCCGGCAGCGGTCCGAGCCCGTTCAAGATCGCCGGCAAGGTCTTCCTCGCAGGCCCCTACCACGGGGCTCCTCTCTCCCTGGCAGTGGTCACCCCCGCCACGGCCGGGCCGTTCGACCTCGGCACGGTCGTGGTCCGGGTGGCCCTCTTCGTCGATCCCGAAACGGCGCAGATCCACGCGGTCTCCGACCCGATCCCGCACGTCTTCGGCGGCGCCCTGCTCGACGTCCGCGCGGTCGACTTGAAGATGGACCGACCCGACTTCACCCTCAACCCGACCAGCTGCGAACCGTTCGCCACCACCGGCGCGCTGAAGGGCGGTGGGGGAGACCCGGCCAACCCGGCGGCCTTCAGCAGCTTCGCGGTCAGCGCCCCCTTCCAGGCCACCGGCTGCGACGCGCTCGGTTTTAAGCCGAAACTGTTCACGAAGCTGATCGGCGGGCGGAAATCGATGCGCCGCAACGGCCACCCGGCCTTCCGCGCGGTCCTCGTCGCCCGCGCCGGCGACGCCAACATCAAGCGCGCGGCGCTGACGCTGCCGCACTCGCAGTTCCTCGACCAGGGGCACATCGGGACGATCTGCACCAGGGTCCAGCTCGCGGCCGCCGCCTGCCCCGCCCGCTCCATATATGGATACGCGCGGGCGGAGACGCCGCTGCTCGACGACGAAGTGCAGGGCCCGGTCTACCTGGTCGCCTCCGACCACGAACTCCCGGACCTGCTCGCCGACCTCCACGGACAGGTGAACGTGCGGCTGCGCGGCGTGATCAGCTCGGCCAAGGAGCGGCTGAAGACCGTTTTCTATCCCGTGCCCGACGTGCCGGTGAGCAAGTTCACGATCAACATGAAGAGCGGCAAGAAGGGGTTGCTGGTCAACTCGCGCGACCTCTGCCACGGCCGCAATCGCTCCTTCCTCAACTTCAAAGCCCAGAACGGCAAGCAGCTGAAGGTGAAGAAGCTGCCGCTGCGGACGCCGGGCTGCCGCAAGGCGCGGAAGCACGGCAAGCGTTGAAGGCGATTAACAGCCCGCCCGGCTGGGTACGGACCGCTCAGGTGAGGAAGTCGGTGGCACATCTCGTGGTGGGAGCAGCCCTTTTCGGGGCGCTGCTGCTGCCCGTGGCCGCGCAGGCAGGCGAAGTCGTCTTCACGCCGCAGAACAACCCCCCGAACGCCAACGATGGTTGGCAGGCGGGCACCTGCAACACGGCGACCTGCGCCCCCGACAGCCCGGCGCCCGAGTTCTTCGAAACGGCGGCCGGTCACCCGCCCTTCGGGATCACCCAGTTCATCGTCCGCCACAAAACCGAACTGGTCCACGAAGAACCGGAAGTGGACATGAAGACGTTGCGGGTCGACCTGCCGGTCGGGCTCAGCGTCAACCCCGGGGCGACCCCGCAGTGCGCGGCGACGCACCCGAAAGAATGTCCGCTGAACACGAAAGTCGGCGAAAGCGTGATCACGGTCTCGCCCGAACTGCCGATCGTGCCGCCGGTGCCGATCACCGCCCCGGTTTACAACCTGAAACCGAAGCCCGGCCAGCCCGCCCGCTTCGGCTTCACCGTCGAAGCGGTTCCCGCTCTGCCGGTGCTGCCGCCGAGCGACATCTACCTCGAAGCCGACGTCGCCTACGAGTCCGACTTCCACGAGGGCTTCACGATCAACGTGCCCAAGGTCGACGCGGTCAAACTGCTGAAAAACCGGCTGATCTTCAACGGCCGCGCCCACGCCGACCCGGGTGTCGGGTTCTTCCTCAGCGCCCCGAGCACCTGTCTCGACCCGAACCAAGCCGCCTTCCAGCACACCTACTCGACCTACGCCCGGGCCGACTCGCTGCAGAACCCCGACCCCGGCTTCCCCAACGGCTCGCCGTTCGTCGAGGCGAAGCTGCCGCCCGGCACCAGCCCGAAAGGCTGCGCCTCGATCCCGTTCAAACCGACCGTCGCGGTCGACCCGGGAACCAAACTGGTCGACTCGCCCGCCGGGGCGGTAACCGAGCTGAAACTGCCGGTCGAAGCGAGCGCGACCGGCCAGGAAACCTCGACGATGCGGTCCGCGCGGGTCTCGCTGCCGCTGGGCATGGGGATCAACCCCTCGGCCGCCAACGGCCTCGCCGCCTGCACCGACGCCCAGTTCGGCAAGGGGACCCGCAACCCGATCGCCTGCCCGGCGGCCTCGAAGATCGGCACGGTCAGCGTCGTCACCCCGCCGCTGCCGGAGGGGCCGCTGACCGGCAACGTCTACGTCGGCGAGCAGAAGAGCCGCAATCCCGAATCCGGTGAGGAGTACCGGATCTTCGTCGCCGCCGAGTCGTCCCGCTACGGGATCTCGGTCCGCCTCGTCGGCAACGTCGTCGCCGACGCCAAGACGGGCCGGCTGACCGCGGTCTTCGACGAAGCGGCGAAAACGAACGTGCTCCGCGGCGGCAACGCCGACAACCTACCGAGCGGCCTGCCGCAAGTGCCGCTGACCAGCTTCAAGCTCAGCATCGACGGCGGCCCGAAAGCGGCGCTCAGCAGCCCGCCCACCTGCGGGCCGAACACCACCACCAGCCAGCTGGCGCCGTGGTCGGGTAACGCGCCGGCGACCCCCTCGAGCAAATTCGATCTGGCCTCGCTGCCCAGCGGCGGCGCCTGCCCGAAGACGATGGGGGAGCGGCCGTTCGCCCCGGGCTTCAACGCCAAGCCGAAAACCGACGTGGCGAAAACCTTCACGCCCTTCTCGGCCAACATCTCCCGCCCGCCCGGGCAGCAGGAGCTGAAAGGCCTCGACCTGGTGCTGCCCGAAGGCGCCACCGCGAAGCTGAAAGGCGTTCCCTACTGCCCGCCAGATGCGATCGAGAAAACCGAAAACCGGTCGGGAGCGGCGGAGAAGAAAGACCCCGCCTGTCCGAAGGAGAGCAAGGTCGGCGTCGCCACCGTGCAGGCCGGGACCGGGCCCTCGCCGTTCAAGATCGACGGCGACGCCTACCTCGCCGGCCGCTACAAAGGCGCGCCGCTCTCGGTGGTCGTCGTCACCCCGGCGCTGGCCGGGCCCTTTGACCTCGGCAACGTCGTCGTCCGGGTGCCGTTCTTCCTCGACCCCGAAACCGCGCAGATCCACCCGCGGACGAGCGCCATCCCCGACGTCTACGGGGGCACCAAACTCGACGTCCGCTCGGTCTTCCTCAACATCAACCGCGACGAATTCACCCTCAACGGCACCAACTGCCGCAAGGGGGCGACCGCCGGTGTGATCAACGGCGGCGGCGCCAACCCGCTCGACCCCGGCGCCTACTCGGCCTTCAAGGTCGCCGACGAGTTCCAGGCGACCGGCTGCAAGCCGCTGAAGTTCCGCCCGAAGCTGAAGGTCAGGCTGTTCGGCAAGACGCAGCGCGCCAAGCACCCGAAACTGCGCGCGGTGCTGAAGGCGCGCGGCAAAGACGCCAACATCCGCAAGACCTCGGTGGCGCTGCCGCACGCGCTCTTCCTCGACCAGGCCAGCCTCGCCAAAGTCTGCACCCGGGTCCAGTTCGCCGCCGAAAACTGCCCGAAGAAGTCGATCTACGGCAAGGCCCGCGCCTTCACGCCGCTGCTCGGCAAACCGCTTGAAGGGCCGGTCTATCTGCGCTCCTCGAACAACACCCTGCCGGACATGGTCGCCCACCTCGCGGGTCAGGTCGACATCGACCTGGTCGGCCGCATCGACAGCTTCAAAGGCGGCATCCGCACCACCTTCGGCCGGGTCCCCGACGTGCCGGTGACCAAGTTCGTCCTCACCCTGCCGGGCGGTAAGAAGGGGCTGCTGGTGAACTCACGCAGCCTCTGCGTCAAGCCGGTGAGAGCGATCATCAAGATCAAAGCCCATAACGGCCGCAAGCGGAACAGCAAGCCGAAGCTGCGCACTCCCTGTAATGGGAAGAAAAAGCATTCCAAAAAGCACGGCTGAGGAACCTGTTCACCAAAAAGTGTCACGTCACCGTTTGGTGACACGGTTACCTGGGTAGTAACAGCCCGACGCACTTGACCCGCCTGCGCCGATGTGTAATGTCTTCAGCGGGAGAGAAGTTCGTGGGCGTCACAGGGGGCGTCCTCGTTAAGGGAAATAACGAGGAGGAAATTGAATGGCGAAGCGCTTGGTCGCATTGCTTCTTATGTGTCTTGGGGTCTTGATGGTCCTTCCGGTGATCGCCCAGGCGGACACCCCGGAAATCATCCAACCGCAGAGTGAAACGTCGGACCAAGGGTTCCAGGCGGGCACCTGCACGCAGGAACAGGAAGCCGGCAAAAACTGCTCGGTCGAAACGCCGACGATCTATTACACGACGGCAGCGGGCCACCCCCCGATCGGCTTCACCCAGTACACGATCAAGCACAAACCATTCGTTGGCCTGCCGTCGCCGCCTTTCCCGGCAGGCAGCCTGTTGGCGGAAATAGAAGAACCGCTCAACTTGCGGACGATCAAAACCCTGCGCAGCGACCTGCCGCCGGGCCTGACCGTCAACCCGGAGGCAACGCCCTCGCGATGCAAACTGAGCGAATTCCTCAACTCCCCCTCACCTGGGATCTTCGAACCTGCGTGTGATCCGGAGACGATCACCGGTGAAGAGAAGGTCACCTTGGTGACGAACAAAAACGAAGTCGAAATCGCACCGGGTTTCAAACCGCCTAAGGGTTTCGTGATTCCGCCGACTCCGGGTAACACCCTCGTGTCGATCTACAACCTCGAGCCCAAAGAAGGCGAACCGGCAAAACTCGGTTTCGTGATCGGGAAAAAAGTTCCGGTCTTCCTCGAAACCGAAGTGGCGTGGGAGAGCGACTTCCACGAGAGCTTCACGATCAAACTCCTGAACACCGCGGAAGTCAGCGGTCTTTCAACCCTGATCAGTCGCCTGGTCAGCAAAGGCCGGTCGGGAGACGGGACCTACCTGACCAACCCCACCACCTGTTTCGACCCGAACGATGCGACGTACGAACACCTCTACTCGACCTGGTTCCGCGCCGAGAGCTATGGGGCCCCGAATTCGACGTTCCCTCACGGTTCCACCCCGGTGGAGGCCAAGCCGCCGAAAGTCGGCGGGTCGCGAATCCAGCAGACCGGCTGCGACACGGTTCCATTCGATCCGTCTGTCGACGTCGCGGCGGGCACGACCAACGTCGACTCTCCGGCACCGGCGACGGTGACGACGAAACTGCCGTTCGAACCCGCCACCGAAGGCAACGAAGGGCAGATGCAGTCCCATGTCCGCAAGGCGGAAATCGTGATGCCGCAGGGCATGGGCCTGAACCCCTCTGGGGCGCAGAACCTCGTCGCCTGCACCGACGCCCAGTTCAAGAAGGGCGTTCGGGTGACGGAAAACGAATGCCCGGCCGCTTCCAACATCGGCACCGTCGAAGTCGAGTCGGCGCCGCTGGCTGAGACGCTGGTCGGCAATGTCTACGTCGGCGAACAGAAGAGCCGCGACCCCGAATCCGGCGAAGAGTTCCGGATTCTGCTCGAAGCGAAGAGCAAAGTCGAGGGGATCGACGCTCGTCTGATCGGCCACGTCAAGGCCAACAAGACCACGGGTCAGCTCAACGCAGTGATTGACGATCAGCTCTCGAGCGAGTTCTTCGGTCAGCTGCCGTCGGGCCTGCCGCAGGTGCCGTTCAAAGAGATCCGGATTCATTTCGACGGCTCCAAAGAGGTGCTCACCAGCCCGCCGATCTGCTCGGCGACTGGGACCAGCCGGTTCGAACCGTGGGCTCGCCCCGGGGAACTGAAGCCGGTCAGCTCGACGGTCACCCTGAGCACCGATCCGTCCGGCGGTGCCTGTCCGAAAACGATGGCGGAGCGGAAGTTCACTCCGACCTACAAAGCCGCACCGGAGAGCACCCAGGGCGGCGCCTACTCCCCGTTCCACGTCCTGATCGGGCGTCGTGACGGCGAGCAGGAGCTGAAGGTCGTTGACGTCACCCTGCCGAAGGGGCTTACCGGCAAGCTCGCCGGGATCCCCTACTGCTCGGAGGCTGCGATCGCCGCGGCCGCCACCAAGAGCGGCAAGGAAGAGGCGGCGAAACCGAGCTGCGACGAACACTCGTTCCTCGGCACGGCGAAGACCACCTCGGGCACCGGCGCCCACCCGTTGCAGATTCTCGGCAACGTCTGGCTGGCGGGTCCCTACAAGGGCGCTCCGGTCTCGCTGGTCGTGACGACCCCCGCCCTGGCGGGGCCGTTCGACCTCGGCACCGTGGTCGTCCGGGTCGCGCTGTTCATCGACCCGGAAACCGCCCAGGTCCACGCCGTATCGGACCCGATCCCCGACGTATACGGGGGGGCGAAGCTGGACATCCGGTCGATCGACCTGAACCTCTATCGCAAGAAGTTCATGCTCAACCCGACCAATTGCGATGCCCAGGCGACCACCGGAGCGATCAACGGCGGCGGCGCTGATCCGGCCAACCCGGCCACGTTCAGCTCCTACGCGGTCAACGATCCGTTCCAGGCGACCGGGTGCAACAAGCTCGGCTTCAAGCCGAAGCTGAAGATTCAGCTGTACGGCGGCACGAAGCGGACCAAGAACCCGCGTCTGAAGGCCGTTCTCACGGCCGCCGAAGGCGAAGCCAACATCGGCCGCACCGCGGTGACGATGCCCCGCTCGCTGTTCCTCGAGCAGGGCCACATCGGCACCGTCTGCACGAGGCCGCAGCTGGCCAGCCATAGCTGCCCGAAGGCTTCGGTCTACGGGTCGGCGGAAGCGAAGTCGCCGCTTCTGAAGGACAAGTTGAAGGGCAAGGTCTACCTCGTGTCCTCCAACAACGAGTTGCCTGATCTGCTCGTCGATCTACGCGGCCAGGTGGAGGTCTACCTGCGCGGCGTGATCAGCAGCGGCAGCACCGGGGGCCTGAAGACGGTCTTCCGGAAAGTGCCCGACGTGCCGGTCAAGCGGTTCGTCCTCAACATGAAGGGCGGCAAGAAGAGCCTCCTCGTCAACTCGACCGACCTCTGCGACAAGACGCAGCGGGCGATCGTGAAGATGAAGGGCCAGAACGGCAAGAAGAAGGACAACAACAAGTTCAAGCTGAACGTCGTTTCCTGCGGCAAGAAGAAGAAGTAGGAGCCGGATTCAACGCACGTCGCAAGCGCCGGCGCGGATGGCCGAATAGCCTCCGCGCCGGTGCGCCCGACGCTCTCAGTCCTGATCGTCGCCTACGAGAACCGCGGCGATCTCAGCAAGACCCTTCCAGCGCTGCTGCCTGAGCTCGGCGAGGGCGACGAGCTGATCGTCGTCGAGAACAAGCCCGGCGACGGCAGCGCCGAGCTCGTGCGCGAGCTCTCCCCGCAGGCGCGGATCGCCCCGATGGGCGGCAACGCCGGGTTCGCCGCCGGGATCGACGCCGGCGCTGAGGTCGCAACCGGCGAGCTGCTGGTCATCCTCAATCCCGACGCAGCACCGCAGGCCGGTTTCGGCGCGGCGATCCGCCGGCCCTGGATCGACGAGAGGGGATGGGGCGCCTGGCAGGCGCTGGTTGCCGACGGCGAGCTTCGCTCCGTCAACTCGGCCGGCAACCCCCTGCACTTCACCGGCATCACCTGGGCCGGCGGCCACGGCGGGCCGCTCGACCAGGCGCCGCCCGCGGGCGAGATAACGATCGCCTCCGGCGCCTGCCTGGCGGTCCCGGCGGAGAACTGGCGACAGGTCGGCGGCTTCCCGGCCGAGTTCTTCCTCTACCACGAGGACGTCGACCTCTCGATCCGGCTGCGGGCCGAAGGGCACGCCGTCGGCATCGAGCCGTCGGCCATCGTCGCCCACGACTACGAGTTCGGCGCCAACGCCGAGAAGTGGTTCTGGCTCGAGCGCAACCGGCTCGCCTTCCTGGTCCGCACCTATCCCGGCGCGCTGCTGGCGCTGCTGGCGCCGGCCCTGCTCGCCACCGAGCTCGCGCTCCTCGCCGTCTCGGCCACTGGCGGCTGGGGGCGACAGAAGCTGCGCGCCAACCTCGCCTTCCTCCGCTGGCTGCCGCGGCTCCTGCGCGAGCGGCGTCAGATCCAGGGCCGGCGCACGGTCAGCGCGGCCGAGTTCGCCTCCTGGCTCACCCCGGACCTCGACTCCGACCTGATCTCCCCGCTGGCCCGCTCGCTGCCGGCCCGCCTCCTGCTGCGCGGCTACTGGCGGCTCGTGCGCCTGTTGCTGCCGTAGCCGATTTTCGACACACGCTGGTGTGCCAAGAATCGGAAGCGCGTTAGATCGGCTGGCTCGTCGGCCGGATCAGGATCTCGTTGACGTCGACGCCCGGCGGTTGCTCGAGCGCGTAGATCACGGCGCGGGCGATGTCGTCGTCGCGCAGGGCGTACTCGCCCGGGCTGTTGTCGAAGAACGGCGTGTCGACCATGCCCGGCTCGATCAGCGTCACCTTGATGCCGTGGTTGTCGTGCATCTGCCGCAGCTCCTGCCGCAGGCCCTCGCCGATCGCGGTCGCCGCCCACTTCGTCGCCGAGTAGAGCGAGCCGGGCAGCGCCCGCCGGCCGGCGACCGAGCTGGTGACGAGGAAGTGGCCGTCGCCGCGCTCGAGCAGGTGGGGGAGGGTGGCGCGGATCGTCAGCGCCACGCCGTAGACGTTGGTCAGCACCATCGAGCGCCAGTGCTCGGGCGACTCCTCGAGGAAGCCCCGGGTGGCGCCGAAGCCGGCGTTGGCGAAGACGGCGTCGATGCGGCCGAAGCGCTCGAGGGCGGTCGCGGCGAGCGCCTGCACCTCGTCCCACTCGGTGACGTCGCAGCGGACGGCGATCGCCCGCTCAGGGCCGCCGAGCTCCTCGGCGAGCTTCTGCAACTCCTGCTCGCGCCGCGCCGCCAGCACCAATCGGTAGCTCGGAGCGGCCGCTCGGGCGGTCGCCGCGCCGATGCCGCTACTGGCGCCGGTGATAAGGAGAACGGGGTCGGCCATTGGCCGCATTCTCGCACTTGCGATAATCCCCGTTGCCTGTGGACCCTCAGCGAAAGCGGAAGATCCGGCTCGTCGTTGCGCTCTGCGTTGCCGTGCTGCTCTCGGTGGCGCTGATCTACACCTCCTTCTCGGCCTCGACCGAGGCCAAGGAGCCATCGCAGCTGCTCGCGGCGACGCCCGGAACGACCTACGAGATGACCGGCAAGGTCGTCAAAGGCTCGATCAAGCGCGACGGCAACGGGATCGCCTTCCGCGTCGTCGACCGCGACGGCGCCGGCCCGGCCCTGCCGGTCACCTACAAAGGCACCGTCCCCGACCCCTTCCGCGGTGGTCGCGAGATCGTCCTCACCGGGGCGATCGCGAAAAGCGGCGTCTTCGTCGGCGAACCGGAAACCCTGATCACGAAGTGCCCGTCGAAGTTCACGACCAAATCTGATGGCTAGCCTCGGCAGCGCCCTGCTGGGCCTTGCCTTCCTCGCCGCACTGGCTGCCGGGGCGATGGCGCTTGTCGGCCGCAACGGCGACGAGCGCTGGCTCCGCTACTCGCGCCGCACCGTCTACGCCTTCTGCGGGCTGCTCACCGCCTGCGTGGTGATCATCGAGATCGCCTTCGCCGGCGACGACTTCTCCTTCAACATCGTCCAGCAGCACTCCTCGATCGAGACCCCGGCCGGCTACAAGCTGGCGGCGATGTGGTCGAGCCAGGAGGGCTCGCTGCTGCTCTGGGCCTTCGTCCTCTCGATCGCCGCCAGCGCCGCGCTGTATGCGACGCGCAACAAGCTGCGCGAGCTGGTCCCCTGGGCGACCGCGGTGATGATGGGCGTCGCCGCCTTCTTCACCGGCCTGATGCTGTTCGCGCCCGACGTCGACCCGTTCGCCAAGGCGCCCCTGCTGATGGGCAAGACCCCGACCGACGGCGTCGGCCTCAACCCGCTGCTGCAGCACCCGAGCATGATGATCCACCCGCCAATGCTCTACTCGGGCTACGTCGCCTTCACGGTGCCGTTCGCCTTCGCGGTCGGGGCGCTCGTCACCCGCCGCCTCGACGCCGAGTGGATCCGCGCCACCCGCCGCTTCGCGCTGATCGCCTGGACCTTCCTCGGCTTCGGCCTGCTGCTCGGCGCCCGCTGGTCCTACACCGAGCTCGGCTGGGGCGGCTACTGGGCCTGGGACCCGGTCGAGAACGCGGCGCTGATGCCGTGGCTGCTCGGCACCGCCTTCCTGCACTCGATCATGGTCCAGGAGAAGCGGGGGATGCTGAAAGTCTGGAACGCGACCCTGATCGTCGGCACCTTCTCGATGGCGCTGCTCGGCACCTTCCTCGTTCGCTCCGGCGTCCTGCAGTCGATCCACGCCTTCGGCGACAACACCGTCGGCCCCTACATCCTCGGCTTGATCGGCGTCGTCCTGATCGGCTCGACGGCGCTGATCGTCAGCCGCCTCGACGACCTCCGCTCGCCGAAGCGGATTGACTCGCTCGCCTCGCGCGAGTCGGTCTTCCTCGTCAACAACCTGCTCCTCGTCGGGATGACCCTGGTGATCTTCTGGGGCACCTTCTTCCCGCTGATATCCGAACTCTTCACCGGCGAGAAGGCCTCGCTGGCGGCGCCCTGGTTCGACCGCTACACGACGCCGCTGGCGATCCTGCTGGTGCTCTTCACCGGGATCGGGCCGCTGCTCGCCTGGCGCCGGGTCAGCTGGGAGTCGGCGAAGCGGGTCTTCCGCCTGCCGCTCATCGTGGCTGCGGTGGCGGCACTGGGGCTGGTCCTGTTTACCGACGCCGCCGAACAGCTCTGGGCGCTGGCGCTCTTCGTCTTCGCCGCCTTCGCGATGACCGGCCTGGCGCAGGAGTTCTGGTCCGGCGCCGCCGCCCGCAAAAAGCTCAGTGGCGAGTCGGGCCCCCAGGCGCTGGTGGGTCTCGTCAGCCGCAACCGTCGCCGCTACGGCGGCTACATCGTCCACGTCGGCGTCATCGTCCTGCTGATCGGCGTCGCCGCCTCCTCGAGCTTTCAGACCAACCGCGACGTCGAGCTGCGGCCGGGGGAGAGCACCGTCGTCGACGGCCGCACGATCACCTACGTGAAGCCGACCGTGGCTGTCGACGAAGAGAAGTTCACCTTCGGCTCGGTGCTGCGGATCGAAGAAGACGGCAAGGTGGTCGACACCCTGCGGCCGAACCGCCAGTTCTTCCGGCCGACCGGCCAGGAAACCGGGACGATCAGCACCTACTTCAGCGGCGAGGCGACCAGCGAGGTGGGCTTGCGGCCGGGCCCCGGCCACGACCTCTGGATCGCCGAGCAACCGAACGTGGCCTCGGTCCAGCGTGGAGCGCGGCTGGCCGACAAAGGCTTCCAGGCGTGCGTCGCGGGAGCCCCCGGGACGCCGCCGCAGTGCAAAGCGCTGGGGGCGCTGATGCGCGCCGCCGCCGCCAACCCGAGCCTGCGCGCGCAGGCGCTGGAACAGATCTCGAAACTCCAGGGCCTGGCGGCCGCGCGGGTGGCGAACACCTTCCTCACCTCCAAGGCCCCCGCGACCTTCAAGGTGATCATCAACCCGCTCGTCACCTGGATGTGGATCGGCGGGCTGATCGCCCTCGCCGGGGCCCTGATCGCGCTCTGGCCCTCGCGCGGCCGCCGTCGCGGCGCCCTCGTCCGCACCGAAGCCGACGCCCGCAAGGAAGCGAAGTACCGCGAGATCCGCGACGCCGAGCTCGACCACGCGACCGGCAAGCTCTCCGACGAGGACTTCGCCCTGCTCGACGCCGAGCTGCGGCGCGAGGCGCTCGAGATCCTCGACGGAAGCAGGAACGGTTCAACCAACGGGAACGGCAACGGCAACGGCGCGCACCCCACCGAGCCGGAAAAAGTCGATCGCGCTTAGATCGCCTAGAATCCCCCGTTCATGTTTACGTTCTTCAGCATCATCCAGGTGATCGTCGCCATCGTCCTGATCTTCCTCGTGCTTCTGCACTCGGGCAAAGACGCGGGGCTCTCCGGTGCTTTCGGCATCGGCGGGGGCGGCAGCAGCATCGGCGGCGGCTCGATGGTCGAGCAGAATCTGGATCGCGCGACTGTGTTCTTCGCTGTGATCTTCGCGCTGAACACGTTCCTGCTGCTGAAGATCTAGCGCTTCTGGGGGACGGAGGGGGAACCCTCCGTCGCAGATTTGGGGAGGCTCCTCCGGGTTCCCCCTCCGTCCCTACGCGGACGCGATTAATCGCGCGACAAAGGGTGCTGCTCTGTATGTGCGCTTGACACGTCCGCTGTTTGTGTAAAGATGGGTGACGAACGTTGGGCGATTGACAAGGAGAGGGCATGGAGGCACACGCGGAGCACGCGCATCATCACCACCATCACGAGCACGTGGAGGTCAGTCCGGCGGCTTGGACGGATGGCAAGCGCTATGCGTGGCTGCTGGGGATCATCGTTCCGCTCTCGCCGTTCCTCGCCTGGTTCTGGGTCTCGGTCACCGGCTTCGGGGGGATGTGGTTCCTCGGTCCCGCTCTCGTCTTCGGCCTCTTCCCGGTGCTCGACATGGCGATCGGGCTCGACCGGACCAACCCGCCCGACAGCGTCCTCAAGTTTCTCGAGCAGGACCGCTACTACCGCTGGTGCACCTACGTCTTCATCCCGATCCAGTACGCCGGGCTCTTCTTCGCCTGCTGGATGTGGTCGAGCGGCGATCTCTCGCTGATCGAAGACATCGGCTTGGCGCTGACGATGGCGGTGGTCGGCGGGATCGCGATCAACACCGCCCACGAGCTCGGCCACAAGCGGGCCAGCTCGGAGAAGTGGCTCAGTCGAGTCGCCCTCGCCCAGACCGGCTACGGCCACTTCTTCATCGAGCACAACCGCGGCCACCACGTCAAAGTCGCGACCCCCGAGGACCCGGCGAGCTCGCGACTGGGGGAGAGCTTCTGGGCCTTCCTGCCGCGCACCGTCGCCGGCAGCCTGCGCTCCGCCTGGGGGATCGAGACCGCCAGGCTCGACCGCCTCGGCAAGTCACACTGGAGCATCCACAACGACGTCCTCAGCGCCTGGGCGATGACCGTCGTCCTCTTCGGCGGCCTGGCGCTCGTCTTCGGCCCGGTCGTCCTGCCCTACCTGCTGGTCCAGGCGGTGATCGGGTTCTCGCTGCTGGAGGTCGTCAACTACCTCGAGCACTACGGCCTGCGGCGGCAGAAACGCGAGGACGGCCGCTACGAGCGCTGCCGCCCGGAGCACAGCTGGAACAGCAACAACGTCGCCTCCAACGTCCTCCTCTACCACCTGCAGCGCCACTCCGACCACCACGCCAACCCGACCCGCCGCTACCAGGCGCTGCGCCACGTCGACGAGGCGCCGCAGCTGCCGACCGGCTACGCGGGGATGATCGTCCTCGCCTGGTTCCCGCCGCTCTGGCGCCGGGTGATGGACCCGCGCCTGCTCGACCACTACGAAGGCGACGTGACCAGGGCCAACATCCAGCCGCGCAAGCTCGGCCGGGTGCTGGAGCGCTACGGGCGGCCGGCGGTATGAGCGCCTGGCGCTGCCCCAGCTGTGGCTACGTCTTCGACGAGGAGGCCGGCCATCCGCGCGAGGGTTTCCCGGCCGGGACCGCCTGGGCCGAGGTCCCCGACGACTGGCCCTGCCCCGACTGCGGCGTCCGCGACAAGGTCGACTTCGAGCCCGTCACCGCTGACGCCTGAGCGACGCCTGACCGCCGGCGCTGCGACGATAGGGGCCGTGTCCACCGGGAGGACCCCCTATCAGGAGGCCGCGCGGGAGCTGCTGCGGCAGACGGTCTTCGACGCCGCCCGCGACCAGCTGGGGCGCCAGCCGTGGTCGGAGGTCACGATGGCCGACATCGCCACCGGCGCCGGCGTCAGCCGCCAGACCCTCTACAACGAGTTCGGCAACCGCAACGAGTTCGGCTTCGCCTTCGTCATCCACGAGGCGGAACGGTTCATGGACGGGGTCGAAAAGGCGGTCCGCGAGCACTTCGACGAGCCGCGCGCGGCCGTCCTCGCCGCGCTGGAGTACTTCCTCGGCGCCGCCGGCGACGACCCGCTGATCAAGATCCTGCTCAGCGACGACGGCACCGGCGGGATGCTGCCCTTCGTCACCACCCAGGGCCTGCCGATCGTCCAGTGGGCGGCCTCGCGGCTGACCACGGTGATCGAAGAGGGGTGGCCCGAGGCACCCGAGGGGGACGTCAAGGTGCTGACCGAGAGCCTCGTCCGTTTGGCAATCAGTTACGTCACCACCCCCGGCGAGGCAGTCGAGGACGCGGCCCGCAACGTCGCCGAGCTGATGGGGCCGTTCATCGACGAGGCCCTCGGGTCCGCGGTCGAGTGATGCTCTCGCCGCGGCTCGACTCCCTCGGGGTCCGGCCGCTGGAGACCGAGGACGCGGCCGAGCTCCACGCTCTGGTCGAGGCCAACCGCATCCATCTGGCGCGCTGGATGCCGTGGGCGGCGGGGCAGGACCGGGATGGGACCGACCGCTTCCTCGCCGAGGCCGAGGCCCAGTTCGCCCGCGACGACGGCTTCCAGGCGAGGGTCGCGCCCGAGGGGGAGATCGTCGGCGTCGTCGGCTTCCACTCGATCGACTGGATCAACCGCAACACCAGCCTCGGCTACTGGCTCGCCGCCGAGGCGCAGGGACAGGGGACGATGACCACCGTCGTACGCTCCCTGCTCGACCACGCCTTCTACGAGTGGGAGCTGCACCGGGTCGAGATCCACTGCGCCCCCGAGAACGCCCGCAGCCGCGCGATCCCCGAGCGCCTCGGATTCCGCGAGGAAGCCCGCCTGCGGGAGACCGAGCTCCTCGACGGCCGCTACCTCGACAGCGTCGTGTACGGGATGTTGGAGGAGGAGTGGGGGAGTAGGACCACCTGAACAAATGAACCCGGCTGTTTGGGCCGGGCGGGCCTTTGCCTTTTGCCGAGCCGGCGGACTAGCGTCGGTGCAAGCCAAATAGGAGGTCGAAGCATGAGCGCACAGGCAAACAAGGAGACGGCCGAAGCCGCCTACCGTGCCTTCGCCAACGGCGATGCCGCCGGCGCGATGGAGAACATGGACGATGGCGTGGTCTGGAAGACCCGCGGCGACAATTCCCTCAGCGGCACCTACACGGGCAAAGCAGAGATCGCGGTCCTCTGGGCCAAACTCGCGGAGAAAGGGCTGAAGACCGACCCGCACGACTTCATCGCCGACGGCGACAAAGTCGTGGTTTTGACCACGGTTACGCTGGATGGCCAAAGCGACGAGGACGCCGACGTCCTCACCTACAACGGGGACGGCAAGCTCGTCGCCTTCGATTCGCTCGGCGATCCGGCGGTCGCCAACAGCGTCTTTCCGCGCTGAGATCCAGCGGGAGGCCGCGCGAAGACGTGCGGCCTCCCAGCGGGCTTGGGAAGATGACCCATGCGCCCGAACCCGCTGTTCGCCTCCGAGGACCCGAACCTGGTGCGGGAGCTGGTGCGCGAGCATCCCTGGGCGGTCCTGGTGACGACGGCGAGCACCGGCATCGTCGCGTCCCACTATCCGGTGATGCTCGACGAGGAGGCCGAGGACCTGACCCTCCTCACCCACCTAGGGCGACCCGACGACGAAGTCCTCGAGATCGACCGCGGCGAGATCCTCGTCATCGTCCAGGGCCACCACGGCTACATCTCGCCGAGCTGGTACTCGGAGAGCGAGCGCCTGGTCCCGACCTGGAACTTCACCGTCGCCCACCTCCACGGCACCCCCCAGATCCTCGGCGAGGACGAGAACCTCGAGGTGCTGACCCGGCTCGTCGACCACTTCGAGCGCCACCTCGACGAGCCCTTCCACCTCGACCGCGAGGAAGCGACCCCGATCGCCAAAGGCACCGTCGGCCTCCGCATCCCAATCGACCGCTTCGAGATGAAGCGCAAGCTGGGCCAGAACAAAGATGAGGAGACGCGGCAAAAAGCTACCGCCGCATTGCGCGGGGAGGGGCCCTACAGGCATCCGGCGCTGGCCGCAGAGATGGAGCGGGATCTGGAATCCGGCGGGGGTTGACGCGGGCCACGGCGGGTCAGCCGCCTGGCTTGAAGATCAGCACCAGGGTTCCGACGAGAATGAAGGCGCTGAGGATGACGATCGCCCAGGTCAGCAGCGTGAGCCGCTGCTCCGAGCGGGCCTCGTAACGGGTGCTCGTCTCCCTGTGCAGTGCTTCGAGCTTGGCGCTGAGCGCTTTGTATTCATTGGCGATTCCGAGGTACTTCCGGAGCAGGCGGTAATGCTTGCGATAGGCCTCCACCGTGACTTCGATGTCGTAGGTCTCGTGCAGGTCGACTATCGCTTCGCGCTCGATGTCGGCGATCAGCTCCGGCCTGGACCGATCCGAGACCGCGATCTCCCGGAAGACGCTGCGGATCAGCCCGGTGGCCGTCGCCGCGCCGATCACCATGTAGGCGGTCCATCCGGCTTCAAGGAGCAGCGAGGTCTCGAGTCCTTTCTGCACCCGGGGTGAGCCGATGGTGACGATGCACCGATCGTCGGGGAGCACGGCGGATACATATCCGGGGCGGTCGAAGAGGAACTCGTCGAGACGGTATGTGCTCAGCGTCTCGTCGTTGCACTTCAGGGGTTTGACGATGTCTGTGGCAAGCGATGCAAGTGACTTTTCGAGCATTGTTTCCTCGCCCTTTTCCACTGCCGTTGTCTCTGTCCCCTCCATCGCCTCGGCGCAGTCGGGACCGATGACCGCCACCGATGAGACCCGCGATGCGGAGAGGCTGGTCACGATCCGGTCGCCGAGTGTCCGCTTCGCTGTCTTCCCGAGCATGGCCCCCGGGCCGCCGGTCATCGCGGTGGCGGTCGCGAAGAGCGTCGCCTCGGTGAACATGCGAAGGGTCAGCAGTTTCTCGAACTTTCCCCCTGACACCGAGAGATCGAGGCCGGCCAACGCTGGCTCTGCGATGGCCTCGAGGTAGGTGGCGAGTGGCCCTTCGACCTCGAATGCCGGTCGTGTTCGGGGGCGATCGTAGGCGCTCGCAAGTGGCCACTGGCATTTCACCGTTTCGCGAATTTCCTCTGCGCGCATCTCTCTCGCGCTCATCTCAGGGCCAGGCTGCGTGCAGGGGATCAAGAACAGGCTGAACGAGAAGACCGGCCTGAATCTGCGCCGCGCATAGACGTGGAACAACGAGGTCACGGGTTGGACCAGCCACGCACCGGAGCGCTCTTCGCTTGTGGGCATCAGGGTTGCGTGAGGAAGGAGCACGTTGAAAGTGCTGCGGGTAAGGGGGAGCCCGAACAGCTGGGAGCGCCGGTGGGCGAGCAACTGGCAGAGAAATTGGGAGACGCCCTTATCGGCGTCCGCGCGAGGGCTTGTCTCTTCGAGGAGAAAATCATTACGTGTGCTGCCCCGCGGCAGATCGGTGCCGCCGAAGGCGAACGCCTCCCAATCCTCTGGGTCCGGTGGCGGTGTTCCAGAGTTGGATTCATCGAAAGCCCATCGGAACAGTCCCGGGAGTTCGTTGTCTTCCTTGAAAGGCAGGCGCAGGGGGATGACATTGGTCCGTCGCGTGGCGACCATGAGGCTGTGCTCCCAGGCGCCGCCCATGTCATCAGTCCAGCCATTCGTCATTTTGCCTTCGCCCAGGGAGAAGTGACCCGCCTCGAAGATCCCTTTAAGCAGGCTGCGGGAGTCCCCGATTCCCTCTCGCGAATACCACGGGTGCATCTCTGGCGGGACCCGCATGGCGAACGAGTGCTGGATCAGTCCGTGAAGGTCACCATCGGTTGTCTGCGCCGGCGTCACGTCTCACCTCGGTCGTAGCGAGCTGGCGTTGGGATGAAAAGGGCAGCGAGGGCTGCGCCGCCGGCTGCGACCACGCACTGCTGGGAAGCGGAGCCCCAGATCGCTATCCCCAGAGCAATGACCGCGAGAATCACCAGGACAACGATCAGCAGGCAGTTGCAAAGTATCCAGCGCGGCGTTGGCAGCAGGAGCCCCAGAAGCGCTCCGAACAGACCCCCGACGATCAGCCACAGCTCTGCGGGGACGGCCGGGCCGTCGGAGCTCGAGTTCGAGTAAGTGAAGTCGGTCGTTGACTCCTTGTCTGTATCTGTGTCGCGGCCTTTGGGCTCTGTTGGGCGGAGCCGTGTCTTCGTGGGTGGGCTCTCCCCTGAGAGAGCGCCGGGCGCATGATTCTCGACAGTTACGCGCCCGCCGAGGCTGTCGACCTCCTCCGGACCGAAGGCGAGGATCACGCAGATGCCGATGAGCGCGATCGCGAGGCTCAGGCCCAGTCCTGCGACCGCCATTCGGAACGTTGCGCTGTCGCGTGGCTCGTCCACAGGCAGGATGGGCGACCGTACTTAGGAAACCTGATGTAGTAAAGAAACTTCGTCCGAATATCGGCCGCAGAGCCGGTTCTACCGGGGGGCCATCTTCAGTCCGTGGGTAAATGCGGTGGGTCGTTTATCCCGTTCAGGTCAACGGCGCGCTGCGACTGGCCACTCGGCTACCACCGTTTCCGCAGAGATGACGTGGAAGCGATCGTAAAGATTGATCGTGAGGGGTCCGTAGCCTGGGATCACTTCGACCCGGTCACCGCGGCATGGTACGGACGTGGTCGCATCGAAGCGGAGGTGCTCTTCGTCGACGAAGTCGACCTCTCCCGGAAGACCGTGAATCTGGGGCAGTCGCTGCTTGGAGTTGACCGCCTTGAGTCCGCAGTCGAGCACGACCCGGCTGCCATGACGGCTGATCACGGTGGCGGCGACGGTGAGCGCGATCTCGAAATCGGCAATGAGTCGTCGCCGGGAGAGGTCCATCAGGGCGTAGGCACCAGGCTGCAACTCGGTCACTCGTGGGTCGCTGCCGGTGACATCGAAGGTGGAGGTGCCGCCCGCCGAGACCGCTGGGATGGCAAGGCCGTCCGCTTCGATTGCGGCGAGGAGGTCACCGAGCGTGCCGATTGCCTCTTCAGTGCAACGGCGGCGCTCGCTCCGGTCCACGATGCCCGTGCAGTGGCCCTCGTAGGCGCTGACACCATCGAACCGGATCCCGGCGCTTGCCACGGCGAGATCTGCCAGCGCGCTCGCCTCCTGCTGGTCCCGGGCGCCGCAACGGCCCATCCCGATGTCGGCCTCGACCATGGCCCCGATCTCGCTGCCCACCTGACGCGCGGCTTCGGCGAGCGCTTCCAGATTGGCTGCGTCGTCGACGAGGGCGCAGACACGGGCGCGGGTCGCCGCGTCGGCAAGTGCTGTCATCTGGCTCGATTGCACGACTTGGTTGGCGACGAGCACGTCGTCGATGCCGGCATCGACAAGGGCAGTCGCTTCAGTGACCGTTGCGACCGTGACGCCCACCGCGCCGGCCTCGAGCTGAAGGCGCGCCAGCTCAATGCACTTGTGTGCCTTGAAATGAGGGCGCAGGTCAACCGGCAGCGTCGGCACCCATGCCGCCATCCTGGTGATGTTCTCCCGTGCGATGTCGATGTGCAGGAGCAGGGCGGGCGTCTCGATCTCAGTCCAATGACGCCCCACCGCCGCCCCGCAGGGGCGACGGCTGCTCACCGTCGCAGCGTCGTCGCGATCGCGTTTGCCAAGCGCCCTGCCGCCGAGGGCATCTCTCGGAAGAAGAGGTCGGGCTCGATCAACTCGAGCTCGATCAGGCAGGGGCTGGTTGGTCCTCCGACCAGATCGATCCGGGCAAAGATGGGGGCGGCGCCGAGAAAGGCCATCGTCCTATCGGCCACCTCGAGCTCGGCCGCGGTCGGCTGGCAGAGCGCCGACGTTCCTCCCCAGCAGCCCTGCACCCGGAAGTCGCCATCCCCGGCGCGCTTGCGAACCGAGTGGGTCAGCTCCCCGGCGATGAAGATCAGGGAGGTCTCGCCCCGTTCGACCACCGACGACAGGAACGGTTGCACCATCACTCCATAGTCGGCCAGTAGATCGTCGAGGGCCACTTGGTCCTCGTCCCGGGAACCGTCGGTGCGGAGAAGCCGCTGAGCCGCCAGCCCAACTGTCGGCTTGAGGACCGCGTCGTTCCAGCCGCGCTCCTCGAGTAGCGCGGCGAGCTCGACCCGGCTGCCCCTGTCCAGCCAGCAGGTGGGGATGATCGGTACCCCATGCGAGTTGAGCTGGTGCAGGTAGGACTTGTCCGTATTCCAGGCGACCAGGTCGGGCTCGTTCCAAACCTGGATCGCGTCGGGCAGCCGCTTCAGCCAGTCGAGGAAGGCCTCCTGTTTGAGGTGGTAATCCGAGACCGAGCGGATCAGGCAGGCGTCGAATTCCGACCAGACCACAGACTCGTCGTCCCAGACCACGGGTACGGGGTGGACCCCAACCGCTTCCAATGCCTCGCGCAGAAAGGCGTCGTCCGCTCGCAGGTCCGGCCTCTCCGCAAAGGAGGCGATGGCAACGGTCGGATTGCTGGCGGTTCCGAGGGAAAACATCGTGGTACGTAAACGAGTGCTCAATCTCACGCTGGTGGGCGGTCCAGAACTTTGTCATATGCACTAAGTTTTCCCGTCCGTTGATGACCTGTTCGGATAACTAGGAATTATCCTACGTGCCACCCCGAGATCGGGCCAGTACGCCCCGCAATGCCACAAAGGTCACCGTGCCGGAATCGGTGCGATTCCTGAATCGCGAGATCGAGCGCGATCAGATATTTGCGGCATTGGCGAACGCTGTCGGATCGTCGGAGGATCTCGCCGTATTGGAGGTTGTCGGGCCAGGCGGGGCAGGCAAGTCGCGCCTGCTTTCCGAGCTTCGCGACTCAGCGTTGGAACTGGCGCCTTCGCCGAAGCAGGTGGTTCGAGTGGCGCTGAAGGCGGAGGCTGCCGGATCTTCAGCCGGCCCGCTGCTCCAGATTCGGCGTGCCGTCGGGGTCGAATGCTTGCTCTACGACACTGCGCTGCTCACCTATTGGCAGGCGATGGGACAGCTCGATCGGCTCAACGGGCCGACCGCACTGGGCAATTCGCTTGCGGTGCAAGCCGGTCAGGCGCTCGGCGGAGCGGCGGGAGTTCCCCTACCCCTCTCGTTCGCCATCGACGCGTTCTTCTTCTGCAAGTCTAAGTTGACGCGGGCGATGCGGTACGACCCCGAAGAGTTCGAAGCGATCGACCTCCTTCGCGACACGCCTGAGGAGATCGAGCGGCGCCTCCCGGAATTCCTGGCCTTCGACATCCAGCGCTCGTTCGGACCCGGGGAGACCCTGTTCGCCTTCTACGACGGCTACGAGAATCAAAAGGCGGAGACGCTGAGAAACCGTTCACCGTGGCTACGCACATTCATCAGGAGCCTCGATTCGGGCGTCCACGTGATTGCCACCCGAGAGCCGCTGTCCTGGGATGAGGAGGCATCGCCCGGTGACGAGGTCGAGACCGTGACCCTCGGACCCCTGCCAGAAGCTGAGTCGCGGGAATTGATCGAGGCCCGGATCGGCGAAGGGCTCGAAGAGCGCATCGTCGAGCGGATGCTCGAAACCTCCCGGTGCCTCCCCTTCTTCCTGGAAGCGATCGTGGACGCGCTCCCGAGTGAGGTCCGCGGGGTGCGACTCGACGCGCTCCCGTCCCCGGGCGAAGACCCCGTT
This sequence comes from Solirubrobacterales bacterium, assembly GCA_035473555.1. Taxonomy (GTDB): domain Bacteria; phylum Actinomycetota; class Thermoleophilia; order Solirubrobacterales; family 70-9; genus VAYN01. The sequence continues at coordinate 24,674 of DATIOC010000012.1, read as the reverse complement.
GGTCACCTGCTAGCCCATCTCGGGGAGTCCGAGCAACGTCTGGCGGTGGCGCTGGCGACGATCCAGGTCTTCGATCGCGAGTTATTCGAGTCCCTCGTACAAGCGCTCCACTTCAAGGTCGACGTCTTCGAGTTCGACTTCTTCGTCCAGCGGTTCTATGTCGAGGACCTCCCACCATCGCTGCACAAGACCCACGACATCCTCACCCAGTTCGTCCGCGAAAGGGCCGCCACCCAAGAGATATCGCAACGGACCCTTCTGGCCGCGACCGAAGAGCTGCCCCGCCGTTGCCTCCGCAACGGCCTGGATGACACCGAGGCGCTGTTGCCGATCTTCACCGCGATCATGTCCGGGTGGTACTCGGTGCCCGATCCTCCTGTCGGCGCGGTCGAGAGCCTGATCGATGCCGGGTACCTGCTCTATGACGCTGGCTACTGGAAGGAGATCGGCTCGCTGCCCTTGAACGAGGGTGACGATCTCGACCATCCGGTGGCGGTGGCTGCGGAGTTCTTCGCGGCCCTATCGGCTCGGCGAACGGTTGGGGTCGATCGCTCTCTCGAGCTGTTCGGCAAGCTGACAGGCCGGGTCTCCGATTTCGGACGTCATCGACGATCAGTCGCGCTGGAGGCGGCTTACCTGAAGGAGCTGGGTGGCGACTATCCATCCGCCCGTTGTGAGTTCGTCGAACTCGAGAGAAGAATCGACCGGTTCGATGCAACCAGTCGCCAGCATGTTCGATCGCGGCTCTATTTGGCGGACATGGAGACGATGGACGGGGAACTAGAGGTGGGCGCCAGGCGACTGCTCGAAACCTATGAATCGGAGCTTCTCTCGAAGGCGGACTGGGCTGAACTGGTGCGGCACCGCGGCCATGCCTTGCGCTTCTCGTTTCTCTTCGAGACCGCGACCGAGCTGTACCAGATGGCGATGAGGGCGACGACGGAGTTGCGCATGCGGGCCCTCGAGGCCAAGCTCTGGACCAACCTCGCCGAGGCTGGATGTTGGCGCGACCCCACTCTGGCGCTTCAGGCCGTCGGAAACTCGACCGAGCTCAACGAACGGCTCGGCAACCGGATCGAGTTGGCAAAGTGCGAGGCGGCCCGAGCGATCGCGCTGGCGAAGCTGGAAAGGTTTGGAGAGGCCAACGAGGCGGTCGTCGCGGCCCAGCGCCAAGCGGACAGAGTCGGCTATCCAGCTGGAAATGCCTTTGCCTTACAGGCCAAGGCGCTCTCGCTTGCCCTGGCTGGTCGCGACGAGGCCGCCGACGCAGCCTTCGGCGAACTGGAGCGCTCAGTCGACTCCCTCGGCACGTACGCGCACCTCACCGTGGCGCCGTCGTGTCTGATCCGCACCGCGGCGGAGTTCGAGCGGAGGGCGGCGGAGGTTGGGTGGCAGGAACCGGATGGCGTGACGACCCGGATACGCGAGTACCTCATGGACTAGTCGCCGTGGACCGCAATCACCGTCTTGCAGTAGGGCGATTGTCGTCGGCCCTCGTATGCCTCCTGCAGGTTCGCGATCGGAATGAGCTCGATCAGCTCGTTCCAACTGGGCTCCCAGTGGTGTTCAAGCAGCCGTGCCGCCTCCAGCATCGTCACCCGCTCGCCGTTCAGATAGCTGACCGTAAAGGTGACGTCCTTGCGTAGGATCGCGCCGACGAGGAAAGGTGAAACCGGGTTGCCGTTCGGGTGACTCATCGAACAGAGCCGCCCGCCTCCCCTGACGTGCCGACAGGCGCGTTCCAGCCCGGCCTCCGTTCCCGAGACGTCGAAGACGACATCGAACTCGCCCTCCGGCTCCGATACGGCCTCGCCGCGAGAACCACAGACCGCGGCTAACCGTTCGAGCCTGGGCGGCATCTCGTCGGTGACCTCGAAGCTGGGCTGTGTCGGGTGGTTGCGAAGAGCGATCACCATGCAGAGGCCGATGCTTCCGGCGCCGATCACGAGGATTCGGTCCTCCGCACTCGGTCCAGCCCAGTCGCGGGCATGGAGAACGCAGGAAAGCGGCTCGACCAAGGTCAGATGGGGGCTCGGGCGAGCCTTGAGGGGGACCAGATAGCTGACATCCAGGTCGCCGAAATCGGCGAAGCCGCGGTTGGTGAAGAGTCCTTGTTGACCGACCCGGCAGAGGTGCGACCGGCCGGCCCGACAGTAGTCACACTCCTCGCAGCGGTAGTTGAGGTCGCTGGTGACCACGTCGCCGGGGGAGATTGCCTCGACCCCGGCGCCGGTCTCGACCACTTCGCCGACGAACTCGTGGCCGACGGCGATCGGGTAGGTGACACCGGGACGCCCTTCGAAATGGGAAATATCGCTGCCGCAAAGACCGCAGTAGTGGAAGCGCACTCGCGCCCACCCGTCCGGCACGTCGCCGAAGCTGCGCTGGCGCGAGCTGATTTCGCCGGGCGACGCCAGTACGTACTCAGTTGACACTGTGCTTATTTGGGTACCCCCACGATCACGCGGGACGACAATACCGTTCTGCTCAGGTCCAGCGCTCTCCCTGTCGGGACCAGATCTCACGACTAAAGGAGTTCGCCTCCTTTCGCAGCGAGGGAATTGGGCCGGTGCTCCGGATTTCAGCGATCAGTTCAGAGAGGCGCGGGATGTCGCTCTCGACCAATCCGAGTCGGACGGCGGCATTCACGCCCAACCGAAGCCCGGGACCGAGTCCGTAGGGAAGCGTCCGAAAGTTGGTCAGGATCAGACACTGCTCTAGCCACTCGTAGGTTGTGAACGCGCGCTCGCGGTCGGTCTCCTTGATCCAGACGTGATGGGTTGGAGGTCGGTCACGTGGCCGCTTGACTACCGGCACTCCGCACCTATCCAGCTCATCCTCGAGTGTCACCGCCACTCGCAGCATCCGGCGCGAGTAGTTCCCGAGCCACTCGCGTCGAGTCAGCGTCAGAGCTGCAGCGTAGGTGCTGACCGAGTGCATGTTGGAGACATAGGTCGAGACGCCGCTGAGAATCCGGCGCCAGGTCTCGTCGGCTTCCCTGGTCGCAAGCAGCGCCTTTTGGGGACCGGGGAAGTTCTTGTGCACGCTGGCAATCATCAGGTCGAACCCCCACGCGAAAGGGTTCGGGTGATCGCCGCAGATGACGTTGGTCAGGTACTGGGACGAGTCAAAGATCGTTACAGGGCCCTCGACCTCGGCTAGGGGGCTGAAGTCCTCGAAGACAAGCCCCTCGCTGCGGTCAATGAAGAGGAAGTCGGGCGGATCGTCGACCACCCGTTCCAACGCGGCGGGCATGTCAACGGCCATGCTCTCGTTGTCGATCGGTAGGTCGACTACCTCCAGCCCAAGCCGTTCGAGAATCGCCTTTCCAGATAGATGACCACCAGCCGCAACGGGAAGCAGAAACACTCGCTGGCCAGGCTCGGCCATCGCCATGAAGAGGGTGACGTGGGCATTGAGGCCGGACAGAACCCGCAGGGTTGCGTCGGCCGCGCCCAGTGCATTCGCCCAAGCGGCGTAGATCATCCGCGAGTCCTCCTCGATGGCCTGGCGGCCGCTGAACTGGATCTCGGTCTCCAGTCGCTGAGCTCGCGCGCGGGCCTTGTCGCTGTTGTAGAGACCGTGCAGCGGGCTGGCCACCACGGCCAAGTCATCCGCGAAGGGGACGTTCTCGACGGGGTTGAGGATGAGCGATGCGCCGAGCCGATCTTCCTGCCGCCGCAGGGAGTCTCGTAAACGCCCTGCCAGGTCCTCGGCCACCGACGTTAATTCCTAGTTATCTCGCCTCTCTCAGCCTTCCGAGGATGTCGGCCTCGGAGACGACGCGTTTGAGCGCCCGATCTGAGACGTGGGTGTAGATCTCCGTTGTGCTCAAGCTCGCGTGCCCCAGCAAGCGCTGGATGTAGCGAATGTCGACGCCTGCCTCGATGAGCTGGGTGGCAGCGGTGTGGCGAAGCATGTGCGGCGTAACGTGCTGGGTGATGCCGGCGGCTTTGGCAACCTTGGCGAGCCGCGAGCGCATCGCGGCGGTCGTGAGCGGGTCGTAATGGAGGTTGAATAGAAGTCGGGGGTGGGTGAGGGCGAGGGAAGTGCGCACCTGGAGATAGGCCTCGGTGAGGCCTGCGATCCAGTCGTTGGCAAGGAAGACCTGCCGTTCGTGGCGTCCCTTGCCGACTAGGCGAATTGCGCGGCCGGAAAGGTCCACGTCTTGGTGTCTGAAGCCGACCACCTCATGGACTCGAGCCCCGGTCGACACCATCAGTGCGACGGCGAGAAGGGTGGTTGACTCGTGTGGCCGATCGTGGACGAGAGCGGGATGGGCGGGGTCGGGGCCCAAGCCGGCGATCTGTCTCAGAAAGGTGAGAAGGCGATCGAGGTCTGCGGTGGGGAGAACTCGCGGCAACTTCCGTCCTCGCCCTGTGGCGACGCTTGCGCCAAGCCACGGATCGTTTGCGATCAGGCCCTGACCAACCAGCCAGCGAGAAAATCCCCGGAGCGCTGAGGCTCTGCGCCTCAGCGAGGCTGGGGAGAGCGCCAAAGCTCGCTGGCTCTCCAGGAACTCGAGGAGGGTCGAGCGGTCGAGGTCTGCGACCTGCATTCCCGTGTTGGCAAACCTCTCGAAGCTCACGAGGTCGCCTTCGTAGGCGCGAACCGTATGCGGAGACAGATCCCTGGTCGCAAGCAGCCAGCGGAGATATCCGTCGCGCGCTTGGCTGAGCTGCAAACTGCCCCCTCGAGTAGCAAGTATCAAGAAACTCTTATGTCTATCGGAAGGGGAGACATCGACATTGACTTCCGGTGGATCGCCTGCAGTGGGCGGGGTTCCGAACTTCCCATGTCGTCGCGGGCGAGTCGTGCCGGACTGGGAAGTGGGCGATGAGGGCGACGGCCTGGGATGGGTCGAGAACGTGAAAGCCCCCGATTTGCGGGGGCTTTCTCATGCGGCTGAATGGAGTCGAACCATCACGGGTGTTTCCACCCACAAGGCCCTCAACCTTGCGCGTCTACCAGTTCCGCCACAGCCGCTCGAGGGCGGTCGATTCTAGATGTTTGCGTGCAGGGGGAGGGCGGTGGTTGCGGTCGTCCGGAGGGCGCGGTAGCCTTGCGAACAAGTGTTCGAAGGGAATTTGCGGCTTTTTGACCCTGGCGACCCGGCTTCGGAGGGATTTGGAACGACGATGGAACTTGACCTGACCAAACGGCAGAAGGAGATCTTCGACTTCATCCGCAAGTACGCGGCGAAGACCGGCTACCCACCCACGGTGCGGGAGATCGGCAAAGCCGTGGGCCTGCACTCTTCCTCGACCGTCCATGCGCATTTGGCCAACCTGGAGAAGCTGGGCCTGGTCAAGCGCGATCCTTCGAAACCGCGGGCGATCGAGCTGCTCTACGAGAAGGCGAAGCGGACGATCAGCCCCAACGGCGGGCTGCCGCTGGTCGGCCAGGTCGCCGCCGGTGAGCCGATCCTCGCCGAAGAGAACATCGAGGAGTACCTCGAAGTGCCCGACGTGATCGGCGGCGAGGACGGCGACTACATCCTCCAGATCCGTGGCGAAAGCATGAAGGACGCCGGGATCATCGAAAGCGACTACGTGATCGTCCGCCCCAGCGACGATGCCGCCGACGGCGAGATCGTCGTCGCGCTGATCGGCGAAGACGCGACCGTGAAGCGGATCTTCCACGAGAAGGACCACATCCGGCTTCAGCCCGAAAACGAGGAAATGGAGCCGATCCTCACTACCGAGGCTCGAGTGCTCGGCAAGGTCGTCGGAGTCTTCAGGAAGGTCTGAGGCGGCGTTCGGCCTCAGGGCCAGCGCCCCGACTCGATCAGCTTCTTGTAGCGCCGCTGCCTGCGGCGCGCGTCCCGCATCACCAGCGGCAGCAGCCGCAGCGATAGGCGCGGGAAGAGGTCGACAAACCGCAGGAAGGGGCCGCGCCAGCGGGGGACGATCAGGATCGGGCGGGGACGCTCGGTCAGCTTGCCGACCTCCTTCGCCACCTCCTCGGCGGTCAGGAGCCGGCCGGAGAAGGAGGGGGCGGCGTCGGGGTCGTCGAGCTTGTCCTCGAGCATCGGCGTCCAGATCCCGTCGGGGCAGACGGCCGAGAGCTTGATCTTCTTCTCGCCGGCCCGGCGCAGGTCGAAGAGCGTCCCCAGGGTGAAGGCCATCGCCGCGTGCTTGGAGGCCGAGTAGGCGACCTCGCCTGGCGCGGCGACGATCCCGGCGAGGGAGACGACGTTGACGACGTGGCCGGCGCCGGCGGCGCGCATCGGTCCGAGTGCCGCGACCGTCCCGTTCATCAGGCCGGTGACGTTGACGTCGAGCATCGTCTGCCGCGTCTCGGCGCTCTGCTCCCAGGGCGGGCCGCTGAAGAAGACGCCGGCGTTGTTGATCCAGAGGTGGAGGGAGCCGGTGCGGCCGATCGAGTCGGCGAGGCCGCGGCAGGCCGCCTCGTCGCGGACGTCGAGGGCCGATCCGCGCGCTTCGCTCCCGAGCTCGGCCGCGGCGCGGTCGGCCGCCCCGGCGTCGACGTCGGTGACGTGGACGCGGTAGCCGCGCTCGATCAGCTCGGCGGCGATCGCGCGGCCGAGGCCGCTGCCGGCGCCGGTGACGACTGCCGTTCGCATGCCAGCCACCATATCCCGCATCCCCATTGGCCCAAGGCCGCCTGCGAGCTACCATCGCCGGGCGGGCCGAGCGGACCGCGGGGGGAGAGAAAACCCCTCGAGGAAAGTCCGGACACCACAGGGCAGGGCGGTGGGTAACGCCCACCCGGGGAAACCCGCGGGAAAGTGCCACAGAAATACACAGCCGATGGCGCGGCCACACGTGAGTCGCGTACAGGCAACGGTGAAATGGTGCGGTAAGAGCGCACCGGCGCCGCGGTGACGCGGCGGCCAGGCAAACCCCGCCCGGTGCAAGGCCAAGCAGGACCGTCGACCCGGCTCGGCGAGGTCCAGGTAGGCCGCAGAGATAGATGGCCGCTCGAGACAGGATCCGGCTTACAGGCCCGCTAACGAAGAGGCTCCCGCAAGGGGGCCTCTTCCATATCTGCGTCGTTTCCACCTTTGGCCTCGCTGGAACGAGGAAAAAGGTGGAAACGACGCCTGCACGAGATTCTGTCTTAGCGTTTGCTAATCTCACGCCAACTTCCGCTGAATCTCCGCCTACATACCGCGGGGAGCGGGGGGCCCAATCAGTTGGGGCGAATCGCGGCCGTCTGCCGCGTAGCGCAGCTCTTTCAGCGCGAGCCCGTCAGCTAACCCCGCAAGCGCCTGGAAAGAGATGCCGACGATCAACCAAACCTCCGTGCGCTGGGCGCTTGCCCTGGCTGCCTTCTTTGCCCTCTTCGCAGGGCTCGCTGCCGGTGCGCAGGCGGCGACCGGTGGCGCCTCCACCGCGACTCCCAGCGCCGAAACCGAAGTCGAAGGCGAATACACCTTCGGTAGCTGGCGCTATGGCGGCGCCAGCTGGTACGGACCCGGCCTCTGGGGCCGCAAAACCGCCTGCGGCCAGACGCTGCGGCCGGGGACGATGGGCGTCGCCCACAAGAAACTTCCCTGCGGCACCACGGTCAAGTTCGTCTACCACGGCAGGGCGGTGGTCACGCAGGTGATCGACCGCGGCCCCTACGTCGACGGCCGCGCCTGGGACCTGACCAAAGCGGTCAGCGACGCGCTCGGCTTCGAAGGCGTGGGACGCGTCCGCTACGCGGTCGCGATCGACGACGCCACCAGCGCCCGCAGCGACTGAATCCGGCTTCTCCAACCGCTCCTCGGGCTACGCTGCCGTGTTTAGGCAGCGTCCAAAGACGAGAGGAGCAGCGTTTATGTCGAGGTTTTCGCGTGGGTTGAGCGCCACCGGTGCGTGGAGAGGCCGCTGGCTGGCTCTGGGCATGGTCGGCTCCGCCCTGCTGCTCCTCGTCAGCCTCGCGGTCGGAGATGGCGAGGCCAGGAGCGGCAGGACCACGGTGATCCTCGGCCAGACCGCCACCGAGCCCGATCCCTCCTGCCCGGAGCTGCCCTGCCAGGCGATCGGCAGCGTCACCGGCTTCCAGGTCAACAACGGCCAGACCAGCCTGCCGTTCACGGTCCCGAACGACGGCACGATCAAGGCCTGGACCCTGACCCTGGCGCAGCCGACCGGCAGTCAGCGGACCTTCTTCAACGGCTTCTTCGGGACGCCGCCACAGGCCCGCCTGGCGATTCTCCGCCGGGTGCCCGGCACCAACCCGCCCCGCTACAACCTTCGCCGCCAGGGCCAGGTCAAGGTGCTGACTCCCTACCTCGGGCAGACGGTCAAGTTCAGCGCCAACCTGAAAGCCGAAAAGGGCGACATCATCGGCATCACGGTGCCGACCTGGGCCCCGGCCTTCGCCCAGAACCTCGACGCCAAGAACATCTGGCGCGCCAGCCGCGAAGAGGGCGCCTGCAAGAACGCCACGGACATCCGCCAGGGCGAACCGCAGGAAAAGGTCGGCACCCGCGCCACTTACGGCTGCAAATACACCACCGCCCGCCTGCTCTACACGGCGACGCTGGTGGAGGGGCGCTAGCCCCTCAGCTGCCTAAGCAGCCGAGGGGAGGGCCCTGGGACCGCCCTGGTCCTGGGGCAGCGCCGCGGCGCTTGCGATCAGACTTTGGAACTCGTTCAGCGCCAGGTGCCCGACCGCCTCGAGGATCTCCTCGTCGGTCCAGCCGATCTCACGCGCCTCCTCGTGGAGGTGGAGGGGCGGGGGGCCCGGCTCCAGGGTCTCCTTGAGGAAGGCGAGGAGCGCGGCCTCCTTCTCGTCGGACGAGGTGAAGCTGCGGGCTTTGGAGACCTCGTCGAGGCCCAGCCCGGCCCGGCGCGCCGATTTGGCGTGCTGGGCGATGCTGTAGTTGTCCTCGCGGTGCTCGGCGACAGCCAGGGCGATCCGCTCACGGGTCGCCTGGGGGAGGACGCCGCCGCGAAGCTCGGAGCGCATCCGGGTGTAGGCGCGAAGCACGGCCGGGGCGCCAGCGAGCACGCCGACGAACTTCGTCACCGCGCCGCCGGCGGCCTGGATGCTCTTGATCAGAGGAGCGCTCTCGTCGGGCGCCGTCAGCTCGTCATGGATCTGGAATCTGCTTACTGCGGTTTTTACCGTCACGTCGGTTCTCGCTTCTGGCTCTGCGTTCGGGGCGGCAATTCGCTTTACAGAGCGCTTACGGGGCCTTTACTTTACTTTTAGCCGCTTACTTACTTGACGTAAGTTATACCGGGTTCCGCGGACGCTTTCAAGCGGCACCGGATCGGTTTTCTCTACCCGTATTACGTCTTTCGGCACCTCTTCGGTTCATTCGCCTATCGTTGCGGCCTTCCCCAGCAAGGAGGCAGCAGGCATGGCAGAGCAAACCCGCAGCGCCGCCGACGTGATTCAGCTCGTCAAGGAGCACGACGTCCGCTTCATCCGCCTCTGGTTCACCGACGTGCTCGGCCAGCTGAAGAGCTTCTCGGTCAACGCCTCCGAGCTGGAGGACGCCTTCGAAGGCGGGATGGGCTTCGACGGTTCCTCGATCACCGGCTTCAACCCGATCGAGGAGTCCGACATGCTGGCGGTGCCGGACCCGGCGACCTTCGCCCTGCTGCCCTGGCGGCCCGAGGAGGACGCGGTGGCGCGGATGTTCTGTGACATCCAGGTCCCCGGCGGCGGCCCCTACGAGGGCGACCCGCGCTGGATCATGCGGCGGGCGCTGAAGCGGGCCGAAGAGCTCGGCTTCGACGCCTACAACATCGGCCCCGAGCTCGAGTTCTTCTACTTCCGCTCGGCGAAACCGGAGAACGGCGTGCCGGAGGTGCTCGACGAGGGCGGCTACTTCGACCTGACCACGCTCGACGCCGGCTCCGACCTGCGCCGCGAGACCGTGCTGGCGCTGGAGAAAATGGGGATCCACGTCGAGTACACGCACCACGAGGTCGGCCCCTCCCAGCACGAGGTCGACATGCGCTACAAGAACGCGCTCGAAATGGCCGACGACTGCATGACGTACCGGATCGTCGTCAAGGAGTACGCGATGAAGTACGGCTACCACGCGACTTTCATGCCGAAGCCGCTGTTCGGCGAGAACGGCTCGGGGATGCACGTCCACCAGTCGCTCAGCAAAGACGGGAAGAACGCCTTCTACGACGAGGACGACCCCTACTACCTCTCGCCGGTGGCGAAGTCGTTCATCGCCGGCCAGCTCAAGCACGCGCGCGAGATCTCGCCGCTCTTCGCCCAGTGGGTCAACTCCTACAAGCGGCTGGTGCCCGGCTACGAGGCGCCGGTCTACCTCGCCTGGTCGCGCCGCAACCGCTCGGCGCTGATCCGGGTGCCGCTCTACCACCCCGGCAAGGAGGGCGCGACCCGGGCCGAGCTGCGCTGTCCCGACCCCGCCGCCAACCCCTACCTCTGCTTCGCGGCGATGCTGCAGGCGGGGCTGGAAGGGGTGGAGAAGGGCTATGAGCTTCCGGAGCCGATGGAGCAGAACCTCTACCACCTCTCCCAGGAGGAGCTTGGCCACCAGGGGATCGAGCAGCTGCCGGCGACGCTCGGCGAGGCGATCGAGCTCGCGGCCGAGTCGGAGCTGGTTCTGCGCACGCTCGGCGAGCACACGTTCCGGCGGTTCGTCGAGATCAAGCGGCAGGAATGGGACGACTACCGCGTCCAGGTCACCCCGTACGAGATCGAAAACTTCCTACCCATTCTCTAGTTCCCGGCGGAGGTCGGCGGGGTCGGTCACCGGCAGCTGGCAGGTGAAGTTTTGGCAGACGTAGGCGGATGCTTGGCCTTCGACCGTGGTGCGGCCTTGGAGGAGCGGAGGCTGCTCGGTGCCCTCGGGGCCGCCGGCGAGGACGGCGTGGAAGAGGGGGCGCTCGTGGACTGCTGAGGCGAGGTCGGTGAGGTCGTTGCCTACGAGGGCGAGCTCTTTGGTGGGGGAGAGGTGGAAGTCGAGGGCTCTCAGGAGGTGGGCGAAGGCGTCGGGGTGCTGGACGGCCGGCTTGGCGAAGAGGGCGAAGACTGCCTCGGCCTCTGTTTCGTAGCGGCGCTCTCCCGTCAGGGCGGCGAGGCGCAGCAGGCCCATCGCTGCGGAGCTGTTGCCGGAGGGGATCGGGTGGTCGCCGACCTCCTTGCGGCGGGCGATCAGCTCTTCGTGGTCCGAGGCCGTCGAGTAGAAGCCGCCGCGCTCGGGGTCGCCGAAGCGCTCAATCGTCGTCTCGGCTAGCGCCTGGGCCTCGGTGAACCAGCGGGTTTCGAAGCTCGACGCGTAGAGCGTCAGCAGCGCCTCCAGCAGGAAGGCGTGGTCCTCGAGGTAGGCGCCGAGGTGGGCGCGGCCGTCTTTGTAGGTGCGCAGGAGGCGACCGTCGGAGTCGCGGAGCGAGCCGAGGACGAACTCGGCGCAGGCGCGGGCCGCGTCGAGGTAGTCCTCGCGGCCGAGGACGGCGCCCGCGTCGGCCAGCGCCGCGATCGCCAGCGCGTTCCAGGAGGTGAGGCGCTTGTCGTCGAGGCCGGGCCGCACCCGTTCTGCGCGCGCCTCGAAAAGAGCGCGCCGCATCTCGCCAAGCCCCTCCGGCTCCGCCGCCTCGACACCCAGGGCCAGGTGCAGCACGTTGGCGCCCTCGAAGTTCCCCGCCTCCGTGACCCCGTAGAACTGAATCAACTCGTCTACCTGCTGGGTGGAGAAGTTGATGCAGTTCGGGTCGTCGCCTTCGGACCCTTCGAGCGCTTCGCGGATCTGGGCGGGGGCCCAGACGTAGAAGCGGCCCTCCTCGCCCTCGGAGTCGGCGTCGAGGGCTGAGTAGAAGCCGCCCTCGGGGCCTCGCATCTCACGCAGCATCCAGTCCAGGGTCTCCTCGCAGACGCGGCGGTAGCGCTCGTGGCCGAGGGTCTGCCAGCCGTGCAGGTAGGTCCGGGCCAGGAGGGCGTTGTCGTAGAGCATCTTCTCGAAGTGGGGGACGAGCCAGACGGCGTCGACCGAGTAGCGGGAGAAGCCGCCGCCGAGCTGGTCGTAGATGCCGCCGGCCAGCATCCGGTCGAGGGTCAGCTCGACCACCTCGTCCTCTCCCCGCGCCAGCAGCAGCTCGAGCGAGGAGGCGGGCGGGAACTTGGGCGCGCCGCCGAAGCCGCCGTGGCGGCGATCGGCGACCGCCAGCAGGCGCTGCACCGCCTCTTCGAGCTCTGCCGTCCCCGGCAGCTCGCTCGGTTCGACCTCGCCGATCGCCCCCAACCGGGCGCGGGCGACCGGCGCTTTTTCGCGGATCTCCTCGCGCTGGGTCTCGAAGGCGTGGACGACCGCTTCCATCACCATCCGGAAGCTCGGCATCCCGCGGCTCTCGTCCGGCGGGAAGTAGGTGCCGCCGTAGAACGGGACCCCTTCGGGATCGAGGAAGACCGTCATCGGCCAGCCGCCGTGGCCGGTGATCGACTGCACCGCCTCCATGTAGATCGCGTCGACGTCGGGGCGCTCCTCGCGGTCGACCTTGACGCTGACGAAGTGCTCGTTCATGTAGGCGGCGGTCTCGGGGTCCTCGAAGGACTCGCGCTCCATCACGTGGCACCAGTGGCAGGCCGAGTAGCCGACCGAGAGTAGGATCGGCTTGTCCTCCTCCTGCGCTCGCTCCAGCGCCTCGGAGCCCCACGGAAACCAGTCGACCGGGTTGTCCCGGTGCTGGAGCAGGTACGGGCTGGTCTCCTGCGCGAGGCGGTTTGGCATCGCCTGGAACCTACCCGGAGAGCCGACAAGTCAAGTATTCGCGTCCGCCGCTCGCTGAAAGTTGGAAGTACAGCCATATTTGGTGCGTACGGGATGCCCCGGGCCGGGTAACCCAATACCTTCAGCTTGTGAACACCGCGTACAAACCAGGACAGCCGGACCACGCTTTGGACGCGGTTTTGGCCAAGCTCGAGCCCAAGGACCGGGCGGTCGTCCGCGGCGCCCTCGAGCGGGCCGAGAAGACCGAGGCGGAGCTGCGCTACCTGGCCGACCACGACTCGCTGACGGGGCTGCTGAACCGGCGCCGCTTCCGGACCGAACTCGACCAGTACGTCTCCTTCGCCGCCCGTTATGGCGGCCGCGGCGCGGTGATGGTGATCGACATCGACGGCCTGAAGGAGGTCAACGACCGTCTCGGGCACCAGGCCGGCGACACCCTGATCAGGCGCGTCGCCGAGATCCTGCGTGAGCGGGTGCGCGCGACCGACATCGTCGCCCGCCTCTCGGGCGACGAGTTCGCGGTGCTGATGCCGCAGAGCGACACCGCCGGCGCCCTGCAGCTGGGCGAGGACCTGCGCGCCCAGGTCGCCGAAGGGATGCCGCAGGGCTCCGAGATCGACCATGCCTCGATCAGTGTCGGGATCTCGATGTTCGGCGGGAAGAACGCCGCCGGCGCGGAGGCGGTGCTTGTCGCCGCGGACCAGGCGATGTACCAGGCGAAGTCCGAGGGGCGGAACCGGATCGCCCTCTTCCCGGAGCCGGGCGAGAGCGGCCAGGTCGCGCAGCGGGCGCAGACGACGAGCGCCCGGATCCGCGACGCCCTCACCCAGGACCGGCTGCGACTGGCGACCCAGCCGATCCGCAGCCTCACCTCAGGCGGCATCGAGCGCTACGAGCTGCTGCTGCGGATGACCGGCGAGAGCGGCGAGCTGCTGCCGGCCGCCTCGTTCATCGAGGTTGCCGAGCGCTCCGGGATGGTTCAGGAGCTCGACCGCTGGGTCGTGGCCCGGGCGCTGGAGCTGATCGGCCAGCGCCAGCGCGCCGGCAATCCGGTCTCGCTTCACGTCAACATCTCCGGCGCCTCGATCACCGACCTCTCGGTGCTCGAATTCATCGAACGGCGGCTCGACGAAGGCGAGGCGGACCCGGCGCGCTGCACCTTCGAGATCACTCAAACGGCGCAGGTCGCGGACTACGACGTCGCCGCCGGCTTCGCCGACCGGCTGACCGAGTTCGGCTGCGAAGTCGCGATCGACGACTACGGCACCGGCTTCGGACCCTTCGCCTACCTGCAGAAAATGCCCTTCGACGTGATCAAGATCGACGGCACATTCATCCGCGACCTGCCGCGCAACGACGCCGACCAGCTGACGGTGAAGGCGATCGTCCAGATCGCCCGCGGTCTCGGCAAGCGCACGATCGCCGAGTTCGTCGAGGACGAGGCGACGCGGACGCTGCTGCAGGAGTACGGCGTCGACATGGCCCAGGGCTTCCACCTGGGCAGGCCGGTCGACTCGGCCGAGCTATCCGCGTCGTAGCTCCGCCCGCTTGACCTTGCCGCTGCTGGTCTTCGGCAGCTCGGCGGCGAACTCGACTATGCGGGGGAACTTGTAGGGCGCGGTCTCGCGTTTGCAGTGCTCCTGCAGCTCGCGGACGAGCGCCTCGTCTGGGGTGCCGTCGGGCGCGCCGTCCCGGAGGACGACGATCGCGCGGACGACGGAGCCGCGCTCGGGGTCGGGCACGGCGACCGCGGCGGCGTCGGCGACGGCGGGGTGGGAGAGGAGGGCGGACTCGACCTCGGTGGGACCGATCCGGTAGCCGGCGGAGAGGATGATGTCGTCGCCGCGGCCCTCGAAGAAGAGGTAGCCGTCCTCGTTGCGGACGAGGTCGCCGGTCTGCCACCACTCGCCCTCGAAGCGCTCGCCGTCGAGGTAGCGTGAGAAGAAGGTGGGGGAGGAGGCGGCGCGCAGCTGCAGTTCGCCCTCGACGACCCGGGTCTCCATCCCGGGCAGCGGTTTCCCCATCGAGCCCAATCGCACCGGCTCGCCAACCAGGTTGGCGGTGACCTGGCCGGTCTCGGTCTGGCCATAGCCGTCGGCGGGCTCGAGGCCGGTCGCCTCGCGGAAGGCGGCGATCGTCTCCGGGTCGAGCGGCTCGCCGGCGGAGACCATCCGCCGCAGCTCCGGCAGCGGCCGCAGCGCGGTGCGGCGGGCCAGCATCCTGTACTCGGTCGGCGCCTGGCAGAGGACGTTGACCCCGAGCGCCTCAGCGAGGTCGAGCCGCTCTGCGGGGTCGAAGCGGCCGTCGTGGATGACCGCCGCGGCGCCGGTGATCCAGGGCGCAAGGAAGACGTTGCGAGCCGACTTCGACCACCCGGTCGCCGTGGTGCACCAGGCGAGGTCGCCCTTGCGCGACCCGAACCAGTGCTCGGCCTGAACCTGTTGCCCCATCAGGTAGCGATAGCCGTGAACCACCCCGCGCGGCTCACCGGTCGTTCCGGAAGTGAAGACGATCAAAGCCGGGTCCTCGGCCCCCATCTCCTCAATCGCAGCGGGCGCCTCCTGAGGCAGATCCTCGTCAAGAACCCGGGCAACGTCGGCCATCGTCATCACCGGCACCCCATCAGGCATCTCAGCCAGCAAGTCCTCCTCACCCACGCACAGCTTCGGGTCAGCAGCAGCAACCCGATGCTCCAAGTCATGTCGCCGCAACATCGTGTTGCAGGGAAGCGCCACAGCCCCCATCCGCCAGCAGGCCAGCAGCGTCAGAACCCACTCAATCCGGTTCCCAGCAAGGGTCATAACGACGTCGCCCCGCTTCACTCCGCGAGCGGCAAAGGCACCGGAGAGCCCAGCCGACTGAGCCACCAGTTCCCCGAAGTAGTGGTCGCGCCGATTTCCCTCGGCGTCAACAGAAACGATCCCCAGCCGCGAGGCCGGGGATCGTTCCATCAAGTCCTCGATCAAGTTCACGGACCGAGGATTATCACTGCCTCCTGGCTACCGAAGTTCCGAACTCGTCTTCTTCAGCAACTGCCGGGCGATGATCAGCAGCTGGATCTGCTGGGTCCCCTCGAAGATGTCGAGGATCTTCGAGTCGCGGGCCCACTTCTCCAGCAGCTCGTTCTCGCCGTAGCCGACCGAGCCGCAGAGCTCGACGCAGCCAAGGGTGACGTCGACGCAGGTGCGCCCCGCCTTCGCCTTGGCCATCGAGGCCTGCAGCGAGTTCGGCTTCGAGTTGTCTGCCATCCAGGCGGCCTGGAGGGTGAGCAGCCAGGCGGCCTCGTAGTCGGCCTCCATCTCCAGGAACCGAGCGGCGGCGGCGTGCTGGTTGTTGGCCGGCACGTCGTAGTCGATCGTCACGCCCGCAGACTTCAGCTGCTTGCGGGTCTCTTCCAGCGCCGCGCGGGTGACGCCGACGGCCATCGCCGCGACCAGCGGCCGCGTGTTGTCGAACGTTTCCATCACCCCGGCGAAGCCCTTCTCCTTCACCTCCGGGTCGCCGAGCAGCGCCTCTTTCGGCACCCGGCAGTCCTGCAGGGTGAAGTTCGCCGTGTCGGAGGCGCGGATCCCGAGCTTGTGCTCGAGCCGGTCCAGCTTCAGGCCCGGGTTGTCGCGCTCGACGATGAACGACTTGATCGCCGCCCGCCCTTTCGAGCGGTCCAGCGAGGCCCAGACGACGATCAGGTCGGCCCGGTCGCCCGAGGTGACGAAGATCTTCTCGCCGTTTAGCACGTACTCGTCGCCGTCGAGCTCGGCGGTGGTGCGGATCGCGGCCGAGTCCGAGCCGGCTTCGGGCTCGGTGATCGCCATCGCGGCCCACTTGCCGCCGTAGGTCTTCAGCTGCTCCTCGGTCGCGACCGAGGCGATCGCCGAGTTGCCGAGCCCCTGGCGCGGCATCGAGAGCAGCAGGCCGACGTCGCCCCAGCAGAGCTCGATGATGCCGAGCACGGTGGAGAGGTTGGAGCCGTTGCGGTTGGAGCCGTCGTCGCTTTTCTCGCGGCGGACGCCGGCCGCACCGGCGCCGCCGATGTCGGAGCCCTCGTTCATCCCGTCGATCAGGGAGGCGAGCATGTCGAGCTCTTTCGGGTAGGCGTGCTCGGCCTCGTCGTACTTGCGCGAGATCGGGCGGAACACCTCCGTGGCGACCTGGTTGGCCTGGCTCGCCAGCGGCTTGAACTTCTTCGGTATCTCGAGGTTGATCATCTGATTCCTTTCTGCTCGTCAGGCGGGGCCTAGACGAGCAGGGCGCCCTCCATCACGCCCGCGGCTCGCAGGTCTCGGTACCAGCGCTCGACCGGGTGCTCCTTGACGAAGCCGTGGCCGCCGAGCAGCTGGACGCCGTCGGAGCCGATCTGCATCCCCTTCGCGGTGCAGAGCTTGCGGGCGATCGCGGCCTCGCGGCCGAAGCTCTCGCCGCGGTCGGCGCGGCTCGCCGCCCGCAGGGTCGCCAGTCGCATCGCGTTCGACTCGATGCCGATGTCGGCGACGGTGAAGGCGACGCCCTGGCGGTTGGAGACCGGTTCGCCGAAGGCCTGGCGGTCGTTGACGTAGGGGATCACGTAGTCGAGGACGGCCTGCGCGGTGCCGCTGGCGAGGCCGCACCAGGCGATCCGCGAGCGGTTGACGCAGGCGGCGTAGTCCTTGACCTTGGCCTCGCCCTCACCGAGCAGCGCGCTGGCCGGCAGTTTCACTTTGTCGATCAGCAGGCGGCCGGTGGTCGCGGGCCGCAGGCCCATCGCCGGCTCGTCTTCGACGGAGAGCCCTTTGGCGCCGGACTCGACGACGAACAGGGCCGGGCCGATGTCCTCGGCCTCGGCGGCGATCACGAACAGCTCGCAATCCTTGGCGCGGGCGACCAGGGACTTGGTCCCGCTCAGCACCCACTCCTCGCCTTTTTTCTTCGCCTTCGTCTCCAGCTCGAAGGGGTCGAAGAGGGGGCGCGGCTCGAGGATCGCCAGGGCGGCGGCCGGGATGTCCTCGCCGGTGAAGGCGGGGAGGTAGGTCGCCTCCTGCTCGGCCGAGCCCCAGAGGCCGATCGCGGTGGCGGCGGCACCCGGGGCGAGGGCGGCGTAGGCGATGCCCATGTCGCCGTGGGCGAGCGCCTCGCCGATCAGGACGCTGGTGACCGCCGACTGCTCGGTCATCACGCCGCCAAGCTCCTCGGGG
This sequence comes from Solirubrobacterales bacterium, assembly GCA_035473555.1. Taxonomy (GTDB): domain Bacteria; phylum Actinomycetota; class Thermoleophilia; order Solirubrobacterales; family 70-9; genus VAYN01. The sequence continues at coordinate 6,833 of DATIOC010000012.1, read as the reverse complement.
ACGCCGAGCATGTTGACGCCGAGTTCGTTCGCCTGGTCGAGGATCTCCTTCGGCGTCTCGCGCTTCTCGTCGGCCTCGAGCGCCGCCTTGCGGACCTGGTCGGCGGCGAATTCCCTGCCGGCCTCCTGGAACATCTGCTGCTCGTCGTCGGGCGAGAGATCGAAGAGGCCCTTCGACCTGCCCTTCTTCTGGCGGGCCGGTTTGCCCAGTTGCTGGGCGGCCTTGAAGGTGCGGCCGGCTGCGGTCGCGCCCTTGAACCCGTTCTTGGTGCCCTGGAAGAGGGCCTTCTCGACCTGCTTGCGGATGCGGATGCGGTCCAGCAGGTCGGAGCCGGCGAGGCGGTTCAGCGCCCGCAGGCCGTAGCCCATGCTGCGCTCCGCCACCCCCTGCTTGTCGGTAGTGGTGGTGCTCACTTGGTCTTCCTTCCGGTTTTGGAGGTTTTGGAACTCGGTTTGGCTTTCGCGCTCAGCGGCCGCACGCGGCCGTCGAGGTGGGGGGTGCCCTTCTTCGCGTCGCGGACGGCGAAGAGGATCTCCCCTTCCTGCTCACGGCTGGCGAACTCGACCCGCGCCGGCAGCAGCACCGGCTTGCGGAAGCGGACGTCGGCCTCGAAGGCGTCGGGCAGCTTGCTTTCCAGCTGGGCGAGGGCCCGCGCCTTGGTCCACATCCCGTGCGCGATCGCGCTTGGGAAGCCGAGCGGCTTGGCGGTCAGCGAGTGCATGTGGATCGGGTTGCGGTCCCCGGAGACGCTGGCGTAGCGGCGGCCGAGGTCGCCGCCGAGCTTCCACTCGGCGCTCGCCGGCGCCTCGGCGGGCAGCGACTCGAAGCCGCGCTCCGGCTTGGCGCTCTCGTCGCCCTTGCCGCGGCGCAGCATCGTGCTGACGCTCTCCCAGACGACCTCGTCGCCGACCAGGACCTCGGTCTCGAGCGAGAAGGTCTTGCCCTTCGGGTGCGGCTGCAGCGGCGTCAGGCGGACGCGGATCGTCATCTCCTCGCCGATCCCGATCGGCCGCTTCTGGACGATCGAGTTATCGACGTGGACGAGGCCGACCGCGCCGAACGGGAAGGAGCCGTCGCTCATCACCGCCATGTGCAGCGGGAAGGCGAGCATGTGCGGGTAGGTCGGGGGGAGGGTGTCGCGGAGGGCGAAGCCGCAGACCTTGGCGTAGGCGGCGACGTCCTCGGGCTTGGCGGTGACGCCGGCCAGCTCGAGGTCGAGGCCGTCGGGGATCTCGCCGCCGCCGCCGGGCACGAACGGCAGGTGCGAGGCGCCGGGGATCATCGGCAGGGCCGCGCGGGCGTAGAGCGGCAGGATGCTGGGGCTGCTGTCGAGGGTCTTCGCCATCAGGCCCCCAGCAGGCTCTGGCCGCAGACGCGGACGACGTTGCCGTTGACGCCGGTCGAGGCCGGGCTGGCAAACCAGGCGATCGTCTCGGCGACGTCGACCGGCAGGCCGCCCTGGGAGAGGCTGGAGAGCCGGCGGCCGGCTTCGCGCGGGCCGATCGGCATCGCCGCGGTCATCTGGGTCTCGATGAATCCCGGGGCGACGGCGTTGATCGTCGCCTTGCGCTTCGCCAGCTCCGGGGCCATCGCTTCGACCATCCCGATCACGCCGGCCTTCGACGCGGCGTAGTTGGTCTGGCCGTTGTTGCCGGCGATCCCCGCCATCGAGGAGACGCCGACGATCCGCCCGTTCGGCCGCAACAGTTTCTTCGCCAGCAGCGCCTCGTTGATCCGCTCCTCGCTGGAGAGGTTGATCTCCATCAGCTGCGCCCAGCGCTCCTCGGGCATCTTCGCCATCGTCCGGTCTTTGGTCACGCCGGCGTTGTGGACGACGACGTCGACCCCGTCGGACAGCTCGGCGGCGATCTTCTCCGGCGCGTCCTCAGCGGTGATGTCGACCTCTATCGCGCGTCCGCCGATCGCCTCGGTGACCGCCTTGAGGTCAGCCGACATCTGCGGGATGTCGAGGCCGACGACTTCGGCGCCGTCGCGGGCGAGGGTGGTGGCGATCGCGGCGCCGATCCCGCGCGAGGCGCCGGTGACGAGCGCCACCTTGCCGGCGAGCGGCTTGTCCCGGTCGAGCTTCGGCTCGGGGGCGACGCCTTTGCCGATACGGACGACCTGGCCGGAGACGTAGGCCGATTTCGGCGAGAGGAGGAAACGCAGCGTCGACTCCAGCTGGTCCTCGGCGCCGGGCTCGACGTAGACGAGCTGCGCGGTCGAGCCGCGGCCGCCGATCTCCTTGGCGAGCGAGCGGGTGAAGCCCTCCAGCGCCCGCTGGGCGATGTGGGCCTCGACCGAGCCGGCTTGCGCCGGCGAGGTGCCGAGGACGACGACGCGGCCGCTGCGCTGCAGGCGGGCGACGGCGGGGTAAAAGAAGCGCTGCAGCTCGACCAGCTCGGTCGAGTCGGCGATCCCGGTGGCGTCGAAGACGAGCGCCTTCGCCTTGCCCTCGGCACCGGCGCGTTCGGCCTTGACGCTGTCGAGGACCGCGGCGACCGCCTTGCCGAGCCGGCCTTCCGGCGCGGCGCCGGAGAGGACCGGGCCGGCGACGACCGGCTGGCCCTCCTTGTAGCGGTCGAGGGCGACCGGCTGGGGGAGGCCCAGCTGCTTGGCGATCGTGCCGACGAGCGGCGCGTTGACGACCTGCGAGTAACGGTCAGCCATGGTTACTTGGCACCTCCCGGGGCCTCGAGGATCGCGACGACACCCTGGCCGGCGGCGGCGCAGATGCTGATCACGCCGCGGCCTTTGCCGTCTTCGTTCAGTTGCTTGGCGAGGCTGGCGACGATCCGCCCGCCGGTCGCGGCGAACGGGTGGGCGGCCGCCAGCGACCCGCCGTTGACGTTCAGCTTCTTGCGGTCGATCGAGCCGAGCGGTTTGCTGCGGCCGAGCTTCTCGGAGCAGAAGCCCTTGTCCTCCCAGGCCTTCAGCGTGCAGAGCACCTGCGCGGCGAAGGCCTCGTGGATCTCGTAGTAGTCGAAGTCCTGCAGGGTCAGGCCGGCGCGGTCGAGCATCCGCGGCATCGCGTAGGCGGGCGCCATCAGCAGGCCTTCGCGCTTGTGGACGTGGTCGACGGCGGCGGTCTGGGCCTCGGTGATGTAGGCGAGGATCGGCAGGCCGCGCTCTTTCGCCCACTCCTCGGAGGCGAGCAGCACGGTCGAGGCGCCGTCGGAGAGCGGGGTCGAGTTGGCCGCGGTCATCGTCCCCTCGGGGCCGCCGAAGACCGGTTTCAGCTTCGCCAGCTTCTCGAGGCTCGAGTCGGGGCGCAGGTTCTGGTCGCGGTCGAGCCCGATGTAGGGGGTCATCAGGTCGTCGAAGAAGCCGCGGTCGTAGGCGGCGGCGAGGTTCTTGTGGCTCTTGACCGCGAGCTCGTCCTGCTCCTTGCGGCCGATCTCCCATTCGGTCGCCATGATCGCGCAATGCTCGCCCATCGAGAGGCCGGTGCGCGGCTCCTCATTGCGGGGGATCGCGGGGACGATGTGGCCGGGGCGGACCTTGGTCAGCTGCTTCAGTTTGCCGACGGTCGAGCGCTCGCGGTTGGCCTCGAGCAGCGTCTCGCGCAGGCCCTCGTTGAGGGCGATCGGCGCGTCGGAGGTGGTGTCGGCGCCGCAGGCGATGCCGGAGTCGATCTGGCCGAGGGCGATCTTGTTGGCGACCAGGATCGTCGTCTCCAGGCCGGTTCCACAGGCCTGCTGGACGTCGTAGGCGGGGGTCTCGGCGGCGAGGCGGGTGCTGAGCACACTCTCGCGGGTCAGGTCGCGGTCGCGCGAGTGCTTGAGGACGGCGCCGCCGGCGACCTCGCCGAGCGTCTCGCCCTGCAGGCCGTAGCGGTCGATCAGCCCGTCGAGCGCCGCGGTCAGCATGTCCTGGTTGCTGGCGTGCGAGTAGACGCTGTTGGAGCGGGCGAAGGGGATCCGGTTGCCGCCGACGACGGCGACTTTGCGGGTTTTGGCGTTCATTTCGGGGAGGGTCCTCCTTGGGGGGAATTGGAAGTCGGAGTGGGGGTCGAGCGCTCGCGCAGACCAGGCTCGACGGTGGAGATCAGAAGGTCGGCGGCGTCCTCGGCGCTGATCGCCTCGGTCCGCAGCCACCAGCGGGCGAGCGCCTCGGAGGCGCCGAGCAGGGCGGTGGAGAGAGCCTCGACTTCGACCTTGGCCGCGTCGCGGCTGCGCTCGGGGAGCTGGGCCAGCAGCGAGGCGGAGACGAGGTTGACGATCTGGCCGCGGTAGGCGGCGACGCGGTCGAAGACCTCGCCGGCCTGGGGGAGGGTCTCGTCGAAGAGCACCGCCCAGGCCGAGCGGTCGGTGTCGAGGAAGGAGAAGAAGGCGCGGACGCCGGCTCCGAGCGCATCGCCCGGGTTAGCGGTCTCGTCCACCGCCGTCGCGATCGTCGCGATCAGCGCATCGCCAGCCCGCTCCATGCAGGCGATGTAGAGCCGCTCCTTGTTGCCAAAGTAGTTGTAGAGCAGGGGCTTGGTGACGCCGATCGCCGCAGCGATCTCGTCCATCGTCACCGCCGCGTAGCCCCGCTCGGCAAACAGCCCGTGCGCAACCTCCAGCGTCTGCTCCATGCGGTCGTCCCGCGAGAGCCTTGTGCGAACCAATGCATCCATCGGTGTAGACATTACCCGAATATAAATTTATATAGGCGTAACGTGATCCATCCCACAGAGATCGGATGAGCCGAAGGGCCTGGGCTGGTCGATCTGATGGGAGCTACCCACCGGCTGCGTGAGATTGCAGCCCGCCAGTGATCCCGTGCCCTTCGGCAAACCGTGAGGAGGACGGGGGACTCGAACCCCATCCGGAGTGCTACTCCGGACTCGCGAGTATCAAACGCTTGCGGCGCCTCGCCGCTTCATCCTCCAGAACTACAAGCTCTGAGGCGGCAAAGTTCTCCCCCCGGTTGACGACTTAGGCGCTTCGGATTACTCTCGACCTACGAGTGTCAAACGCTTCGGGGGTAGCTCCCCCGCACGAAAAAGACCCGCTTCGGCGGGTCTTCGTGATTCAGGTCTCAGAAGTCGATTCGACCGCTGGGCATGGGGCTGATCGATGAGACGAGAGCTACTCATCGACCGCTTGACTTTGCGGCCTCGCCAGGAATTCCATGCCCAGCAGCAGATTGTGAGGAGGACGGGGGACTCGAACCCCATCCGGAGTGCTACTCCGAACTCCCGATTGTCAAACGGTCGCGGCGCCTCGCCGCTTCGTCCTCCATGACTACAAGGCCACAGAGCGGAGAGTTCTCCCCCGGTTGACGAATAGTTTTTTACGGACTACCCTCGACTTACGATTGTCAGACGGTCCGGGGGTAGCTCCCCCGCACGAAAAAGACCCGCTTCGGCGGGTCTTCGTGATTCTGGGGCTGTGAAGTGCGGGGCTAGCTGAGCTCGGTGCCGTCGTAAAGCTTCTTGACGTGCACGGTGCCGGCGGGGGCGGCTTCGATGCAGAGCTTGCAGAGGACGCACTCGTCGCAGTTCTCGGCGACGATCTCCACGCTGCCGTTGGCGTCCTTGAAGATGTCGACGGGGCAGACTTCTTCTAGCTTGGCGGCGAGGGCGGCGTCGTTCTTGATCGAGTCGTCGACCTCGACGTCGATGAAGATCCTGTTCCTTGATCCGGGGTTCAGGGTCTCGGCCATCAGGCGCTCGCTCCGATCTTTTCCTTGACGACGTCCGGGATCTCGTCGATCCGCTCGACGACGCGGATGCCGGCGGCTTCGAGGCGGGAGATCTTCTCGGTCGCCGTGTCCTCTTTGCCCTCGACGATCGTTCCGGCGTGGCCGAAGGACATGCCTTTCATCTCGTCGTCGTCCATGAATTTGCCGGCCATGAAGGCGACGATCGGCAGGCGGGAGTTGTTGTCCTTGACCCATTCGGCCAGCTGGGCCTCCATGCGGCCGCCGGGCTCGGTGTAGATGACGATCGCCTCGGTCTGCTCGTCGGCCTCGAAGTAGGGCATCAGCTCGGCGTAGGTGGAGCCGATGATCGCGTCGCCGCCGATCGAGACGGCGGTGGAGACGCCGAGGCCGGCGGCGGTCAGCGAGGAGGAGATCTCGGTGGTCATCCCGCCCGAGCGGCTCATCACCCCGACGCGGCCGGGCTGGTAGGCCTTCGCCGCGTCTTTGGCGGGGCCGCCGATGCCGCCCATCTTGCAGACCTCGGGGACGATCAGGCCGAGGCAGTTGGGGCCGATGATCCGGGCACCGCGCATGTCCGCCAGCTCGACCATCTCGGCGACGTCGCCGCGCGGGATCCGCTCGGTGACGATCACGATCAGCTTGATCCCGTTCTCGATCGCCTCGAGGACGGCGTCCTTGGTGAAGGCGGGGGGGACGGTGACGACGGAGCCGTCGATCGGGCCGCCGTGGTGCTCGACCGCCTGGCCGACGGTGTCGAAGACCGGCACGCCGTGGACCTCGCGGCCCTTGCGGCCGGGGGTGACGCCGCCGACGATCTTCGAGCCGTAGTCGAGGCACTCGCGGGTCAGGTTCACGGCCTCGCGGCCGGTGATCCCCTGGACGATGAAGGTCGTGTCCTTGTCGAGCAGGATGCTCATCAGGCCGCTGCCCCCTGGATCTTCGAGACGGCGCGCCCGGCGGCCTCCCACATCGAGACCGAGCGGTCGCAGTACTCGACGCCGTACTTGTCGAGGATCTTGAAGCCCTCCTCCTCCCAGGCGCCCGGGATGCGGAAGATCGCGATCGTCTCGCCGGGGTCCTTGCCGAGCTCGAGGCAGGCCTTGATCACGCCGCGGGCGACGATGTCGACGCGGGTGTTGGAGACGATCGACATCATCACCGCGATCTTCTCGACGCCGTCCTTT